>NZ_JBITXI010000017.1:99080-135137 GCF_044544605.1 Streptomyces sp. NPDC053560
ATGCTCGGCCCGCCCCGCTGTCGCCAACCGGGTGTTGTGCCCCGCGGTCCGCCCCCCGCCGGCCGGGCCCCGCCGGGGGCGGGCCCCCCCCCTTTTTGGGGGGGGGCCCCGGCCCCGCGCCGTTTCGCCGCCCCAGCCCTCCCCCCCCTTCTCGTCACCACCGCCCCCCAACCGTCACTACCGCCCCACCCCTTTTCACCACCACCGTCCCACCCGTCTCGCACGCCGCTCGCCTATCGTGAGAGCGAGGGCTGCGCTTCTGCCGCGCGGTCGCGGAAGGAGACGGACACGATGCCCGCCGGGCCGGTCAGCGGAGTCATCCAGCGCAGCACGCTCCGCCAGCAGATCGCGGATGCGCTGCGTGACGAGGTGCTGGCCGGACGGCTGCCCGCGGGCCACCAGTTCACCGTCAAGGAGATCGCCGAGCAGTACGGCGTGTCGGCGACACCGGTGCGCGAGGCGCTGCTCGACCTCGCCGCGCAGGGGCTGCTGGACGTGGAGCAGCACCGTGGTTTCTGCGTGCACACGTTCACGGCGGCCGATTACCGGGCCATGGTCGAGGCCCGCACGCTGGTCGTGGAGGGGGTCTTCCGTACGCGTGCGGAGGAGCTGATGCACGGAGTGACGTCCGATGCGCTGGTCTCCCTCCGGCGCCGTGCGGAGGAGGCGGAACGGTCGGCGCGGTGCGGGGACCTGGACGTACTGATCGGCTACGACCTGCGCTTCTGGCGTGAGTTCGGCAATCTCGTGGGAAATCCCTGTATTGCCGATTTCCTGGACCGGATGCGGGTACAGGGGTGGGTGTTCGCGGTGCCGATGCTGCGCGCAGAAGCGGACCTGCGCGGTCATCTGTGGCAGGGTCATCAGGAGTTGGCGGACGCGGTCGTGCACCGTGATGTGAGCGCGGCGCAGCGCCTGGTCCGCGAGTACAACGCCCACGCCCTCGCCCTCGTCGAGAACCTCGCCTAGCACTACGCTGTCCCGACCATCGGCTTCGTCTGCCGGACCCGAACGGAAGCGAGAACTTGTGGCGTGTGACCTGTGGCTCGTCCCCCTCGTCGACGTGCTGTGCCACAGCCCCGACAATCCCTTCTCCGAAGAGCTCGCCGCCTACGACAAAGCGCTGGACGAGGCGGGTCTTCCGCCCGTACCGGTCTTCAACTACATGCCGGGCCTTTCCGGGGACGTCGCGCCGGTCGCCGGGTTCGACTATGACGCGCTGCACTTCCTTCGCCGTGCGTACCTGCTTCAGATCTGTGGTCTCGCCGTGTCGCCCGTGGACGAACTGGGCGGCGACTACGAGCAGTTGCTGGAGATGTTCGAGAGCACGGCCCAGGAGTCGCATCTGGTGTGGCATTACGACCACGCGGGTGCGTACGTACCGGTGGACTTCCCGCATCCGCTGGCGAATGAGGAACTTCTCGCCGGGGGCGGTCCGTTGGGTTCTTCGCACGGGTTGCTGAGGGAGCTGGAGGTGGTCGCGCCGGCCATCGGTATCGACCCGGCCAATCCGCCGGCCGCGCCGACGCCGCCGGAGCGGCCGACGAAGCTGGAGGAGCGGGTGGAGGGGGCGGTCGCCGACGACGGTCCGTTCGCCCGGGAGCGTCATGTGTGGCTCGGGCTGCATGCGGCGGCGACCCGCAGTCTGGGCCAGGGCTCGATGATCGTCTTCAGCTGATCGCTTTCAGGCGGCTGTCTTCAGTCGACTTTCTTCAGCCGACCGTCTCCAGGCGATCGTCTTCAGCTGACCGGTGCCGGGCAGCTGACCGGCACCGAGCATACGGGCCGGGGCACGGAGCCCCGGGCAGTCACCGGGGCGGCTCCGGCGGTCGCTGGCGTGGCATGTTCGGGCGGGTGCCCGGGGGGAGGACGATGCGGCCCGTACGGTCCGGGGCGGTCTCCTGGCGTTGCGGTCCCCACGGGGCGGGTGCCGTCTGGTTGCCGGTCGGCACCTGTCCGGTGCGGAACGCCATCATCCAGTCGTTCGTCTCGGAGCGGACGAGTTCCGCGATGTCCTCGTTGAAGCGCCGCAGTACGGAGAGGCAGCGTTCGGCGGCCTCGGAGGCGGTGCCCTCGGTGGGGCCGAGGACCTCTCGTACACTCTCGGACGCCCAGTCGAACTGCAGTGCCTCCAGTCGGCGCTGTACGGCCTGGGCGGCGGCCACGTCCCGCATCCAGCCCGCCGTGACACCGAAGAAACGGTCGCAGCCCGCGCAGACGGCGGCGAGCAGCAGCGCGATGTAGCCGTACTGCGTGCCGTCGTCCAGCGCGCCGGTGAGGCCGAGCAGCGGCAGCAGCGCGCCCGCCGAGACGCCGGCTGCGGCGCCGGCGCGCAGGATCCGTGCGGTGCGCCGCTTGGCGACGCGGTCCGCGAGGTACCAGTCGATGACGTGCAGCGCGCCGGTCTCGGCCCATTGGTAGAGCTCGTCCAGGCGCTCGGCCGGTTCACCCCAGTCGCCGAGTGGGAAGGCACGGCCGGCGAGATCACCGCGATCCCGTCCTTGCGCGTCCTCGCCTTCCTCCCGAGGGGGCCCCTCGGGAGGCCTCTCGGGCTGCATCTCCGGCTGGCTCACCCGTGGACTCCCTGTTGAAGATACGTGCGGTGCGCGCGTGGCGATGGAGACGGCCGTGGCGCGCGACACCCTTCCTACCGCCGAACGGCTGGCGTTGCCGCCAGGATCGAGCTATTTCCGCCCGGAAGTGGCGCGGGATCAGGTATAGGCCTGTTCCCGGCCTCACTCGAAGGAGTTGCTACACCCCGCGCCCCCCGCCTAGGTACCCAGGGTGGGGACATGCGCGCGTCCCTCGATCAGCTGTACCCGTTCGCCGGGCTGTACCTGTTTATCCCTGTTCGGCCGTACGTATGCGCATGTTGGACCAGCCGTGCCCAGTTGTGTTCGTTCGGGTGGCCGAAGAGGCTGCGACTTCGACCGATCTCGCAGCCGTTCTTCCGTACGGCGGGGGGCCGGAGGGCGTCGCGCTCAGGGGCGCGGCCGTGTGCCGTCACCCGGGACGACTAGGCTGCTCCTGTGAAGGTCCTCGTCATCGGCGGCGGCGCCCGCGAACACGCCCTGTGCCGCTCCCTGTCCCTCGACCCCGACGTCACGGCGCTGCACTGCGCCCCCGGCAACGCCGGCATCGCCGAGGTGGCCGAGCTCCACCCGGTGGACGCCCTCGACGGCGCGGCCGTTGCCGAGCTGGCCCTGAGCCTGCAGGCGGAACTGGTCATCGTCGGCCCGGAGGCACCGCTCGTGGCCGGTGTCGCCGACGCCGTGCGCGACCGCGGCATCCCCGTCTTCGGCCCCTCCGCCGACGCCGCGCAGCTGGAGGGCTCCAAGGCCTTCGCCAAGGACGTGATGGCCGCCGCCGGCGTGCCGACGGCCCGCAGCTACGTGTGCACCACCCCCGCCGAGATCGACGAGGCCCTGGACGCGTTCGGTGCGCCGTACGTGGTCAAGGACGACGGCCTCGCCGCCGGTAAGGGCGTCGTGGTGACGGACGATGTGGAAGCGGCCCGGACGCACGCGCTGGCCTGCGACCGCGTGGTGATCGAGGAGTTCCTCGACGGCCCCGAGGTCTCCCTCTTCGCCGTCACCGACGGCGAGACCGTCGTACCGCTCCAGCCCGCTCAGGACTTCAAGCGCGCCCTGGACGGCGACGAGGGCCCGAACACCGGCGGCATGGGCGCGTACAGCCCGCTGCCGTGGGCGGACCCGAAGCTGGTCGACGAGGTCGTGCAGTCCGTCCTGCAGCCGACCGTGGACGAGCTGCGGCGCCGCGGGACCCCGTTCTCCGGCCTGCTGTACGCGGGTCTGGCGATCACCTCGCGCGGTGTCCGCGTGATCGAGTTCAACGCGCGCTTCGGGGACCCGGAGACCCAGGTCGTGCTCGCCCGCCTGAAGACCCCGCTGGCCGGCCTGCTGATGGCCTCCGCCACTGGCAACCTCGCCGCCCTCCCGCCGCTGCGCTGGAGCGACGGCGCGGCCGTCACGGTCGTCGTCGCCTCGCACAACTACCCGGGCACCCCGCGTACGGGTGACCCGATCACCGGTCTGGACGCGGTCGCCGAGCAGGACGCCCCCGAGGCGTACGTGCTGCACGCGGGCACCCGGTACGACGCGGACGGCCGGGTCCTCAGCGCCGGTGGCCGGGTACTGTCCGTCACCGCCACCGGGGCCGATCTGGCCACCGCCCGTGACCGCGCGTACGCCGCCGTCGGCCGGATCTCGCTCGACGGGTCCCACCACCGGACGGACATCGCGGCCAAGGCCGCGGAGCAGGCCGGCTGAGGAGACGCAGCGGGACCCGTCCGGCCCTGGTGGCCGGCCCGGTCCCGCCCCCTGTGAGGAACCGGCCGTCCGACGGCCGGTTCCTTGCTTTACCCAAAGCCATTCCATCGAGTGACCAAACCGGTTAACGGCTGACGTGCGGCGGCGCCCCAACTAGGGTTCCGCGCAAGCGTCCTGTGGTGACCGTTCCGCTCCTCGGCCCGGCCGCCCCCGAGACGTCCGGCAAGTGGCTCACCGGCATTGCGATGTCAGTGGCCGGTGCCAGAGTGGTGGAGAACGAGCAACGCGCCGACGGCCGCCAGCGGCCGCCGACAGTTGCCGGTCTCTTCCGTCCCGTGTTCTCTCCGTCCCGTTCAAGCAGGACAGCAGGGGGTGTACAGGCTCGTGGCAGGTCCGGAGGCAGGCGAACAGGCAGCGCGCGCCCGAGCGCTCGCGGTGCTGCGGATCCGCGGCGCGGCGCTGGGCTTGGCCGTGCTGCCGGCCGCGCTGGCCGTGGTGCTCTTCGCCGGGGCCGCGACCGGTGGGCTCGGTTCGTGGGAATCCGGCGGCTGGGCCCTCGCCCGCTGGATCGTGGCGGGGTTCGCGGTGGTGGCGCTGCTGCTGGCGGCGCTGGTCGCCGCGGTGGTCGCCCGGGCCCGGCCCGCGCTCAGCCCGACGGTCCCGGTCGCCGAGGAGTCGGCGCCCGATCTGTACCGCCTGGTGCGCGACCTCGCGGACCGTCTGGAGGTCCCGGCGCCCTCCGCGATAGCGCTCACCCCCGACTGCGACAGCTGGCTGGAGGACCGCACGCACCGTGCGCACGCTCCGTCCGGCGGCTCGGCAGCAGGCCCCGCCCCGGCCGCCTCCCGCACGGGCGCAGGATCGGGGGCGGCCCGGCAGGCACCGGCGCCGGTCCTGGTCATCGGCTCGCCCTTTCTGTGGTGGATGCGGGTCGGCGAGCTGCGCGCCCTCCTGGCCCCCGTCGTCGCGGGTACGGGCCCCTCGGTGCATCCCGACATAGCGGCCGCGCGCCGCTTCGTGCGCGGCCTGGACGCCGCCGTGGCGGTCGCCGCCCGCGCCCGGGGCACGCTCAGCGGCGTACCCCTGCGCTTCGTGGGCCGGGTGTCGCGCCTGCTGCTGCGCGCCTGCGGTGAGCACGCCACCCAGATGGAGCGGGGCGTCGCGGCCGCGGCGTCCGAGCGCGCCCAGGGCGTGGACTACGGCCTGCGGATCGTCGCGCAGGAGCAGGTGGGCCTGGCGTACGCGGGCTGGGACCGGCTGCTGACCCGGGTCGCGCTGCCGGCCTGGCGGATGGGCCGCTGGCCCGCCCGGCTGGACGCCGGCGTGGTCTCCGCGCTCACCGAGCTCTCCCGTCGCGACCGCCTCGCCGAGGGCTTCACCTCCCGGCTCGGCGAGCGCCCGGCCTGTGACCTGCTGGAGGAGCCCGGCGCCATCGACCGCGCCGCGTCCCTGCTGGCCGCCCGGCTCTTCCACGGCGGCCCGGCCGAGACCGGCCCCGACTGGGCGCCGATCGCCTGGGACCGCTATCCGGAGGAGGTCGTCGACCGCAAGTGGCGGCTGGAGGCCGCCCGCCTGCACCGCGTCCTGGACGACCTGCCCGCCCTCCCGCCCGCCGCCCCGGCCGAGGGCGCCGCGCCACAGCCCGCACGGGCGCCGGAAGCGGTACCGGCGACGGAGGCCGTACGGGCAGCCGAAGCCGCACGGGCAACCGAAGCTGTACGGACCGCAGAAGCCGTACGGGCGACCGGAGCCGTGGCTCAGCCCGTGCGGGCGAAGGAGCCGGTGGGCACCAAGGGGCCCGCGGGGGAGCCCGGCGGGGCGGCCGATGCCGCAGCGGGCAGGAGCCTCGGTGAGGTGCCCGCGGAGACCGGCGAACGGCCCGGCGGCGGGGTGCGGGTGGCCGGTGCCGTGAACGGCGGCGAGCCCGCCGTGGCCGGGCCCACGCTGACCCGGGTCATCGAGCGGCTGGCCCGGGACGACGCGGCGAGCGACCTCGTCGCCGCACGCCTGGTGACCGAGCTGGAGCGGGAGGAGCGGGCCACCGCCGACCGCAGGGCAGCCACGCCCGCCTCAGGATCGGCCCAGGAGACCGCGGAGTTCGCGGGTCCCGGAGTGTCCTGGGGAGACGGGCTGGTCGACGGCGGCGTTCCGCTGTTCCCCCTGCAAGCGCCTCGTACGGGCCGCGAGCTGCTCGCCGATCACGTCATGGCGATGGTGTGCTGCGCCGCCGTGGACACCGCCGGCGCCGCTCCGGGCCTGGACTGGCTGGACGGGCCCGCGCTGCTGGTCGACGGCGCCCGCCGGGCCGACGTCGGCCGTACGGTCCGCAGCCTGGTGGACGACGGCGACGACGAGCCGCTGCGCGACTGGCTCGGCGAACTGGGCGTCCGCCCGGACAAGCCGGTACGCCTCGTCTGACCGCGGACCGCCGACGGCCACCCCGCGCCTCCCACGGCCTCCGGCCCACCCCACCGTCACCGTCGTACCGGGGACACCCCGTCCTACCGGTTATCGGTCACCCGCGCCGTACCGGGGACACCCCGTCCTACCGGTTATCGGTCACCCGCGCAGTACCGGTCGCCCCCGTCGTATCGAATGTCCAACCAGTCCCCCTGGCCCGGAACGACGGAAGGTATGCGCCTCCGGTTCATCTTTCAGTCGTTTCCGCGAGTAAATTCACGACGAAGGGTGACGGTCCAAGTGCGTAATGTGATGTGCTGGGGGTACTCGCCCTGCCTCTTACGAACGAAACGTGTACTCACAAGCCCGTGACCCGGGCTCGTACACACAGTCCGTACGGGCGACCGCGTACGGGCGACAGCACAGGCGGACCGACGGTGGGCGTGGGAGGGGAGTGGGAGCGTGGGCACACAGCAGATCCGGCGATGGGAGTCCGGTGCGCTCGCGCATGCAGTGACGGACCCGTTCGGGCAGGGGCCACTTCCCTGGCTGCGAGGGAGCGAGAACTACTTCGACTCCGGCCGGGTGGTCCCGTGGTACGTCGATCCGGTGCTCACCCATGAGGGAGCGCCCGTGCCGCCGCCCCGCTCCTGCGCGGGCCCCCGCACGGCCGACGACGTGCACCGCCAGATCAAGGGCTTCGCCACGACCGGCGCGGTCGCCCCCGGTGCGGCCATCGACTTCCGGATCACCGTCGACCCGCCCCAGCCGTTCAGCATCGACGTCTACCGGATCGGCCATTACGCGGCGGCCGGCGCCGCCAAGATCACCACGAGTCCCCGGCTCTCCGGCATCGTCCAGCCCGCCCCGCTCACCGCCGACCGCACGGTCTCCTGCCACCACTGGTGGCTCTCCTGGCGGCTGCAGATCCCGGAGTACTGGAACGTCGGCGCGTACGTCGCGGTGCTGACCACCGAGGACGGCTACCGCAGCCACCTCCCCTTCACCGTCCGCGACGACCGCCCCGCCGATCTGCTCCTGCTGCTCCCGGACGTCACATGGCAGGCGTACAACCTCTACCCCGAGGACGGCCGGACGGGCGCCAGCCTGTACCACGCGTGGGACGAGGAGGGCGCGCTGCTCGGTGAGAAGGACGCGGCCGTCACGGTCTCCTTCGACCGCCCCTTCGCGGGCGCCGGCCTGCCCCTGCACGTCGGGCACGCGTACGACTTCATCCGCTGGGCGGAACGGTACGGCTACGACCTCGCCTACGCCGACGCCCGCGATCTGCACGCCGGCCGTGTCGATCCGTCGCGCTACCGCGGCCTGGTCTTCCCCGGCCACGACGAGTACTGGTCGGTCCCCATGCGGCAGGCGGCCGAGCGCGCCCGGGACAGCGGCACGTCCCTGGTCTTCCTCTCCGCCAACACCATGTACTGGCAGGTCGAGCTGTCCCCGTCGCCCTCGGGCCCGGACTCCCTGCTGACCTGCCGCAAGCGCCAGGGCCCCGGGCGCCCCGCGCTCTGGCGCGAGGTGGGCCGGCCCGAGCAGGAGCTGATGGGCATCCAGTACGCGGGCCGGGTGCCCGAGCCGGCGCCGCTGGTGGTCCGCAACGGTGACCACTGGCTGTGGGAGGCCACCGGCGCGCACGAAGGGGACGAGCTGGCGGGGCTGGTCGCCGGCGAGGCGGATCGGTACTTCCCGCGCACGAACCTGCCCGAGAGCACCAGCCGGGTGCTGCTGGCGCACTCCCCGTACCGCGATGGCGAGGGCGTCCGCCGCCACCAGGAGACGTCGCTGTACCGGGCGCCCAGCGGGGCACTGGTCTTTGCCTCCGGCACCTTCGCCTGGTCGCCGGCGCTGGACCGGCCCGGCCACATCGACGAGCGGATCCAGCGGGCCACCGCCAATCTCCTCGACCGCATCTGCAAACGCGATTGAGCGGCCTCCGGCCCGCGCGCGGAGGCGCGGGCCGGGGTCGCGCGCGCCGACGGGTGCTGCCCGTACCGGCGCCGGAAGGCGTGCGGGGCCGGGCGTGCGCCGCGTCGGCCCACCCTGAAGCGCTGCCGGGCCCCCGCATGCGCGAGAATCGGAAGGACTCCTGGATCAACCTACGCGGAGGCAGCGTGTCCGGATTCGTTGAAAAGCCCGAACCCGTGGAGGTGCCGGGCCTGGTTCATCTCCACACCGGCAAGGTGCGCGACCTCTACGAGAACGCCGACGGCGACCTGATCATGGTCGCCAGCGACCGCACTTCCGCGTACGACTGGGTGCTGCCCACCGAGATCCCCGACAAGGGCCGGGTCCTCACGCAGCTCTCGCTGTGGTGGTTCGACCAGCTCGCCGATCTGGCGCCGAACCATGTGCTCTCCACGGAGATCCCGGCCGGCGCCCCCGCCGACTGGGCGGGCCGCACCCTGGTCTGCAAGTCCCTGGAGATGGTCCCGGTCGAGTGCGTGGCCCGCGGCTACCTCACCGGCTCCGGCCTCAAGGAGTACGAGGAGTCGCGTACGGTCTGCGGACTCGCGCTCCCCGAGGGCCTGCAGGACGGTTCCGAGCTGCCCGGCCCGATCTTCACCCCGGCCACCAAGGCCGCCGTCGGCGAGCACGACGAGAACGTCTCCTACGAGGAGGTCGCCCGGCAGGTCGGCGCGGACACCGCGGCGCAGCTGCGCCAGGCCACCCTCGCGGTGTACGGCCGGGCCCGGGACATCGCGCGTGAGCGCGGCATCATCCTGGCGGACACCAAGTTCGAGTTCGGGTACGCGGTGGGCGCGGACGGCACGCGGACGCTGACGCTTGCCGACGAGGTGCTGACGCCGGACTCCTCGCGGTTCTGGCCGGCCGACCAGTGGCAGCCGGGCCGCGCCCAGCCGTCCTTCGACAAGCAGTTCGTCCGGGACTGGCTGACCTCGCCGGACTCCGGCTGGGACCGGAAGAGCGAGCAGCCGCCGCCCCCGCTGCCGGCGGAGATCGTGGCGCAGACCCGCGCGAAGTACGTCGAGGCGTACGAGCGGCTCACCGGGCTCAAGTGGTCCTGAGCGTCCAGGGAAACGGAAAGGGCCCCGGTCGATGACCGGGGCCCTTTCGTATGGAGCGGACGACGAGGCTCGAACTCGCGACCTCAACCTTGGCAAGGTTGCGCTCTACCAACTGAGCTACGTCCGCATCTCCGGCGCCGAAGCGCTCGGTGCGTGCACCACTATAGCCAACCGCGCGGGGTGCTTGTGCCCCTCCGGTGGCGGGCGGGGAGGATTGTGGCCACGACCACAGATCGTTTTCCCCGTCGCTTCCCGTCGGCTTCCCCGTCAACAGGGCGGACGTATGGGGAAAAAGCAGAAGACCCCGGTCACGAGGACCGGGGTCTTCTTTCCTGAGCGGACGACGAGGCTCGAACTCGCGACCTCAACCTTGGCAAGGTTGCGCTCTACCAACTGAGCTACGTCCGCATGCATCCACCCGGCTTTCACCGAGCGGCGCGACAGCTACTCTACCTGATCCAGAGGGATGGTCGAGACTGTCAGAGCGGGTGACAGGGATTGCACACTGCGCCTCCCTCTTGGAAAGAGGGCGCTCTACTACTGAGCTACACCCGCGTGACTCCTCGGGGCCCGGCCTTCCGGCCTCGCCCCTCGGCGTGCTCCAGACTTTAGCTGATCAACGGGGGTGCAGCGCAAGTCCGCTGCCCACGCGGTCTCCGGAGCCGGCGCCGGACGAGCGCCCGCGGCCCGGAAGGGCCCGCCGCCCGCGCCCCCGGCAGGGACGCGGGCGACCACGGACCGTCAGCTGTTGGCGGCCTCGAACGCCTCGTAGACCTTCTTGGGGATCCGGCCCCGCGGTGGCACTTCCATGTGGTGCGAGCGGGCCCACGCCCGTACCGCAGCGGGATCGGCCGCCACCGAGGTGTGGCGGTAGGCCTTGCCGGACTTCGCCCGCTTGCGGCCGGCCTCGACGTACGGTGCGAGCACCTCGCGGAGTTTCTCCGCATTGGCGGGATTGACGTCGATCTCGTACGTCTTACCGTCCAATCCGAAGGTGACCGTCTCTGCGGCTTCTCCGCCGTCGATGTCATCGGAGAGCGTGACCACTACGCGCTGCGCCACGGATATCGGTCCTTTCGTGCAGCATCTCGGTGCTGACATGGGGAGATGCGGCAGATCCGGATGTCAGGGATCAATGCTTTTTCATTTGTACAGCGATGAGCAATGCATTGGGAAGCCCAGTTAATTTCCTCAGCGTGTCACCGCGCAATCCGGACTGCCGATCTTTTCGAGGATTTTTCCCGGCTGTTCACAACCGCCGATACCGGAACGTGATCGGTCGGCTACGATTCTACCCGCGTAGAATTTTCGGCAAGGTACTGTGAAGGAACCGCCTTACGCACCACACAACCGGGAGTGCCAGTGGCACGCGTCGTAGTCGACGTCATGCTCAAGCCGGAGATCCTCGACCCGCAGGGACAGGCGGTGCAGCGTGCACTGCCGCGTCTGGGTTTCGAGGGCATCTCCGACGTACGTCAGGGCAAGCGTTTCGAACTTGAGGTGGAGGGCCCGGTCGACGACGCCGCCCTCGCCCGCATCCGCGAGATGGCAGAGACCTTCCTCGCCAACACCGTCATCGAAGACTTCGTCGTACGGGTCGACGAGCCCGCCGGGGCCGGCTCATGACTGCTCGCGTCGGAGTCATCACCTTCCCCGGCACGCTGGACGACCGCGACACCCAGCGCGCCGTCCGGCTCGCCGGCGCCGAGGCCGTGCCGCTGTGGCACAAGGACAAGGACCTCAAGCAGGTCGACGCCGTGGTCCTGCCCGGCGGCTTCTCCTACGGCGACTACCTGCGGGCCGGGGCCATCTCCCGTTTCTCGCCGGTCATGGAGACCGTCATCGAGCAGGCCAGGGGCGGCCTGCCGGTCCTGGGCATCTGCAACGGATTCCAGGTCCTGACGGAGTCCCACCTCCTCCCCGGCGCGATGCTGCGCAACAACCACCTCCACTTCATCTGCCGCGACCAGAAGCTGCGGGTGGAGAACGCCGACACGGCGTGGACGGCGGACTACACCGCCGGCCAGGAGATCAGCATCCCGCTGAAGAACATCGACGGCCGTTATGTCGCCGATGAGCGGACCCTTGACGAGCTGGAGGCGGAAGGCCGCGTCGCCTTCCGGTATCTCGCCAGTGGCGAAGCCGCTGACGGCTACGGAAACCCCAATGGCTCGCTGCGGGACATCGCCGGCATCACCAATGCGGCCGGCAATGTCGTCGGCCTCATGCCGCACCCGGAGCACGCCGTCGAGCCGCTGATCGGTGCCGGCGGTACCGACGGCCTCGGATTCTTCACCTCGATCCTGAAGAAGTTGGTCAACGCATGACGCTGGACACGGTCAAGCACGCGGCCGAGACCCCGGACACCGACCAGCCGTGGGCCGAACTGGGCCTGAAGCAGGAGGAGTACGAGCGCGTCCGCGAGATCCTCGGCCGCCGTCCCACCGGCGCCGAGCTCGCCATGTACTCGGTCATGTGGTCCGAGCACTGCTCGTACAAGAGCAGCAAGGTCCACCTCCGCCAGTTCGGTGAGAAGGCCCCGGAGACCGACGCACTGCTCGTCGGCATCGGCGAGAACGCCGGCGTCGTCGACGTCGGCAACGGCTACGCGGTCACCTTCAAGGTCGAGTCGCACAACCACCCGTCGTACGTCGAGCCGTACCAGGGCGCCGCGACCGGCGTCGGCGGCATCGTCCGCGACATCATCGCGATGGGCGCCCGCCCGGTCGCCGTGGTCGACCCGCTGCGCTTCGGCGCCGCCGACCACCCCGACACCAAGCGCGTGCTTCCCGGCGTGGTCTCCGGCATCGGCGGCTACGGCAACTGCCTGGGCCTGCCCAACATCGGCGGCGAGGTCGTCTTCGACGCTTGCTACCAGGGCAACCCGCTGGTCAACGCCGGTGCCATCGGCGTGATGAAGCACGAGGACATCCACCTCGCCAAGGCCTCCGGGTCCGGCAACAAGGTCATCCTCTACGGCGCCCGCACCGGCGGCGACGGCATCGGCGGCGCCTCGATCCTGGCCTCCGAGACCTTCGACGACTCCAAGCCGTCGAAGCGTCCTGCCGTCCAGGTGGGCGACCCCTTCCAGGAGAAGCTGCTCATCGAGTGCACCCTGGAGGCGTTCGCCGAGAAGCTGGTCGTCGGCATCCAGGACCTCGGCGCTGCCGGCCTGTCCTGTGCCACGTCCGAGCTGGCCTCGAACGGCTCCGGTGGCATGCGCGTCGAGCTCGACGACGTACCGCTGCGCGACTCCACGCTCTCGCCCGAGGAGATCCTCATGAGCGAGTCGCAGGAGCGCATGTGCGCGGTCGTGGAGCCGGAGAAGGTCGACCGTTTCCTGGAGATCTGCGGGAAGTGGGACGTGACCGCCACCGTCATCGGTGAGGTCACCGACGGCGACCGGCTGGAGATCTTCTGGCACGGCGAGAAGATCGTCGACGTCGACCCGCGGACCGTCGCCCACGAGGGCCCGGTCTACGAGCGCCCGTACGCCCGCCCCGAGTGGCAGGACGCCCTCCAGGGTGACGACGCCGCGAAGCTGGCCCGGCCGGCCCGCGGTGACGAGCTGCGCGAGCAGGTCCTGAAGCTGGTGGCGCACCCGAACCAGGCGTCCAAGTCCTGGATCACCTCCCAGTACGACCACTTCGTGCAGGGCAACACGGTGCTGGCCAGCCCGGAGGACTCCGGGATGATCCGCATCGACGAGGAGTCGGGCCTGGGCGTGGCCATCGCCACCGACGGCAACGGCCGCTTCGCGAAGCTGGACCCGTACCACGGTGCGCAGCTGGCGCTCGCGGAGTCGTACCGGAACGTGGCCGCGACCGGCGCCAAGCCGCTCGCCGTCTCGGACTGCCTGAACTTCGGCTCGCCGGAGGACCCGGCCGTCATGTGGCAGTTCGCCGAGGCCATCCGCGGTCTCGCGGACGGCTGCCAGCAGCTGGGCACGCCGGTCACCGGCGGCAACGTCTCGCTCTACAACCAGACGGGCGAGGCCGCCATCCACCCGACGCCGGTCGTCGCCGTCCTCGGCGTGATCGACGACGTGGCCCGCCGTACGCCGGTCGCCTTCGCGGAAGAGGGCCAGCTCCTCTACGTGCTCGGCGACACCCGCGACGAGCTGAGCGGCTCGGCCTGGGCGCAGGTGATCCACGACCACCTGGGCGGTCTGCCGCCGCGGGTGGACCTGGAGCGGGAGCGGCTGCTCGCCGAGATCCTGATCTCGGCGTCCCGCGACGGCATGATCGACGCGGCGCACGACCTGTCCGACGGCGGTCTGGTCCAGGCTCTGGTGGAGTCCTGCCTCAAGGGCGGCAAGGGCGCCCGGGTCGTCATCCCCGACGGCCAGGACCCCTTCGTCACGCTGTTCTCCGAGTCCGCGGGCCGCGCGGTCGTCTCGGTACCGCGCAGCGAGGAGCTCCGCTTCACCGACATGTGCGGTGCGCGCGGTCTCCCGGCGACCCGGATCGGTGTCGTCGACGGCGACTCCCTCGATGTGCAGGGCCAGTTCAGCATCGCGCTGAGCGAGCTGCGCACGGCGCACGAGGACACGATCCCGGGCATCTTCGCCTGATCGTCCGCGCCCGACCGGCAGTACCGCGGCCCCACCGGGAATTCCCGGTGGGGCCGCGGCACGTGGCGATTAGGCTCACGCTCATGTCTCCCGCGAAGAAGCGCCCGCGCAGTTACGACTCCGCCAAGATCCGTGCCGCGGTGACCGCGCAGCTCGGTCACGTACGGGACGCCGTGCGGGAGTTGTCCCCCGAGGACCTCGCCCGCCCGACCCGGCTGGGTGACTGGACCGTGCGGGAGCTGGTCGCCCACTTCGCCATGGCGGTCGACCACGTCCCCGCCGGACTCGAACGCCCCGCCGCGCAGCAGCAGGAAGTGCAGCTCGTCGAGTGGCCGTTCGCGCCCGCCGTGTACGCCGCCTCGGTCGACGAGTACGTGCGGACCCTGGCGGCCGAGCAGGACCCGGTCGCGCTGCTGGACCGGGCGGCCGAGCGGTATGCGGCGCTGGTGCCCGGGGCCGCCGACGACCGGCTGGTGGCGGTTCGGCGGCCCGGGGCGATGCGGCTGGTCGACCTGCTGGTGACCCGCTGCCTGGAGCTGGTCGTGCACACCGACGACCTGGCCGACGCGCTCGGCAAGGAGCTGCCGGTCGACCGGCAGGCGCTGGCCGCCACGGTGCGGCTGCTCGCCGACTCGCTGGCCACGAAGGCGCCGGGCGGTTCGGTGGAGGTGCGGATCCCGCCGTACGCCGTCGTGCAGTGCGTCGAGGGCCCCCGGCACACCCGCGGCACCCCGCCGAACGTCGTGGAGACCGCCCCGCTGACCTGGGTGCGGCTGGCCACCGGCCGTGCGGAGTGGGCGGTGGAGCTGGAGAACGCCACGGTCAGCGCGAGCGGCGAGCGCGCGGACCTCGGCCCGTACCTGCCGGTGCTGTCCTGACGGTGACGGGTACGGGCCGGGGCGCCGGCCGTCAGGCGGCCGGGTACAGCAGCAGCGTGGCGTCGACGCGCTCCCAGGCCGTGCGCAGCTCCCGCAGCAGCGCCTGCTCCGCGCCCGCCCGGTCGGCCTGCTCGCGCGGGTCGGCCGTCAGGTCGAACAGCTGGTCGGTGCCGCCCTTGCCGCGGTAGTACTTCCAGTCGCCGCGGCGCAGCGCCCGTTCGCCGCGTACCCGCCAGAACAGGTCGCGCTCGGGGAGCCGCTCGCCGCGCAGCAGGTGGCCGGCCAGGCTGGTGCCGTCCAGCGGGTACCGGCGGTCGGCACGTGCACCGGCGATCTCCAGCAGGGTCGCGGTCCAGTCCGGCGTGTACACCGGCTCGTGGCTGACCTGGCCGGCGTCCAGCCGCGCGGGCCAGCGGACGAGGGTGGGGACGCGGATGCCGCCCTCCTGGAGCGACGCCTTGTTCCCGGACAGCGGCCATTGGTGGGACCAGCGTTCGCCGCCGTTGTCGCTGGCGAAGAAGACCAGCGTGTCGCGCTCCTGCCCGGTGCGCCGGAGCGTGTCCAGGACCTGGCCCATGGAGCGGTCCAGGTCCTCGACCATCTCCTTGTACTTGGCCAGCGAGCCGCCGTCGCGGTGGTTGAGCGCGCCCTTCTCCCCGGCCCGGATCCGGGCGGTGATCTTCGCGCTCTCGGCCTCGTCGCCGTCCGCGATCCACGGCCAGTGCGGGGTGGTGAAGTTCAGGTTGAGCAGCCAGGGCGCCTGCTCCCCGGCGCGTGCGGTCACGTGGTCGACCGCCCGCTCGGTGAGGATGCGGGTGTAGTACCGCAGGTCCTTGTACTGGGCGTCGCCCTCGTACAGGTCGTACTCCCCGGCCGGTCCCAGCTTGGAGTAGTACTCCAGCGCGCCGCCGAGGTTGCCGAAGAAGGTGTCCCAGCCGGACCGGGTGGGGCTGTAGTCCGGCAGGTAGCCGCAGTGCCACTTGCCGATCAGGGCGGTGGCGTAACCCGCGTCGCGGAGCAGCGAGGCGAGGGTGGGGTGGTGCGGGTCCAGCCCGACGCTGCGGTCGGCGATGGGCTCGGCGAGGCCGCCCTTCGTCCGGCCTGGATACCGCCCGGTGTAGAGCGAGAAGCGGGTGGGGGAGCAGGTCGCCGAGCCCGAGTAGGCCTGGGTGAAGCGGACGCCTTGGCGGGCCAGCCGGTCCAGGTGGGGGGTGCGGATGTCCGGCGAGCCGTAAGAGGAGAGGTCGGCCCAGCCCAAGTCGTCGCCGAGGATGAAAAGGATGTTGGGGCGGCGCGCTGACCGGCCGGGTGCGGCGCGGAACGGCCGCTCCTCGTAGGCGGCGGGGGCGGCGGGCTCCGCGGCCGCGGCCGTACCGGCGGCGACGGTGCCGAGCCCGCCGAGCGCGGCGGCGGCACCGGCTCCGGCGAGGCCGCCGAAGGTCCGGCGGGAGAGCGGGCGGCGGGCGGTATCGGACATGTCGGGCTGCTGGGCGTCGGGCGACGTCACGAACGGGTCCTTTGCTTGAGGAAAGTGGCGACCGTGCGCGCCGCGCCCTCGGCTGAGAAATCCCGATAAATGCAGCCCAATCGCCCCGTCCGTGTGCGTGATGGCCGGGAAGTGACGCTTCTCACCCCATGTAAGGCGGTGATCAAGAGGGCGTGGACCGCTCGGAACGTCGCCGCCGACGCCTTACGGAGAGCCGTCCTGCCTGGTCAGAGTCGGTGCGACGGCAGGCGTGCGGGTCCGCTGGCGGCGGGAGGGCGGCGGCGCGGCGGTGTACGGGATGTACAGAAGGGCGCGCGGCGGAGAGGAGGCGCGAGAGGCGCGCTCAGAGGCAACGACAGATGGCGCTCGCGACGCGACCGAGGTCGACATGGCGGCGCTGCACCAAGAGTTGCGGGGTCTGCACGGTCCTGGATCCTTGCGGTGATCAGGTGTTCACGTCAAGCACATGTCCAAGCTCGGCGACCATCCCCGGTTCGGATGAATCCCGTACCTGCCCTAGACTTCTTGATGTGCGTGGTGACGGACGACTCAACCACGACCTGCTCCCTGGTGAGAAGGGTCCCCAGGACGCCTGCGGCGTCTTTGGTGTCTGGGCCCCGGGAGAAGAGGTCGCCAAACTCACTTATTTCGGGCTGTACGCGCTGCAGCACCGCGGGCAGGAGTCTGCGGGCATCGCAGTGAGCAACGGCTCACAGATCCTGGTCTTCAAGGACATGGGTCTCGTCTCGCAGGTCTTCGACGAGACCTCCCTCGGCTCTCTCCAGGGCCACATCGCCGTGGGCCATGCCCGCTACTCCACCACCGGTGCGTCCGTGTGGGAGAACGCCCAGCCGACCTTCCGTGCCACCGCGCACGGCTCGATCGCGCTGGGGCACAACGGCAACCTGGTGAACACCGCCGAGCTGGCCGAACTGGTCGCCGACCTGCCCCGTGAGGGCGGCCGCGCGACCCAGGTCGCGGCCACCAACGACACCGACCTGGTGACGGCCCTGCTGGCCGGGCAGGTCGACGAGGACGGCAAGCCGCTGACCGTCGAGGAGGCAGCGCCGCGCGTCCTGCCCAAGGTCATGGGCGCCTTCTCGCTGTGCTTCATGGACGAGCACACCCTGTACGCGGCCCGTGACCCGCAGGGCATCCGCCCGCTGGTCCTCGGCCGCCTGGAGCGCGGCTGGGTGGTCGCCTCCGAGACCGCCGCCCTCGACATCTGCGGCGCCAGCTTCATCCGGGAGATCGAGCCCGGTGAGATGGTCGCCATCGACGAGGACGGCCTGCGGAGCACCCGCTTCGCCGACGCCCGCCCCAAGGGCTGCGTCTTCGAGTACGTCTACCTGGCCCGCCCCGACACCGACATCGCCGGGCGGAACGTCTACCTCTCCCGCGTGGAGATGGGCCGCAAGCTGGCCGCCGAGGCGCCCGTCGACGCGGATCTGGTGATAGCGACGCCCGAGTCCGGCACGCCGGCCGCCGTCGGCTACGCCGAGGCCAGCGGCATCCCCTTCGGCACCGGACTGGTCAAGAACTCCTACGTCGGCCGGACCTTCATCCAGCCGTCGCAGACCATCCGCCAGCTGGGCATCCGCCTGAAGCTCAACCCGCTCAAGGAAGTCATCCGCGGCAAGCGCCTGGTGGTCGTCGACGACTCGATCGTCCGCGGCAACACCCAGCGCGCCCTCGTCCGGATGCTCCGCGAGGCCGGCGCGGCCGAGGTCCACGTGCGGATCTCCTCCCCGCCGATCAAGTGGCCGTGCTTCTTCGGCATCGACTTCGCCACCCGGGCCGAGCTGATCGCCAACGGTCTCTCGGTCGAGGAGATCGGCAAGTCCCTGGGCGCCGATTCGCTCTCGTACATCTCCATCGACGCCATGGTCGAGGCGACCACGATCGCCAAGCCGAACCTGTGCCGCGCCTGCTTCGACGGCGAGTACCCGATGGACCTGCCGGACCCGGAGCTGCTGGGCAAGCACCTGCTGGAGGCGGAGACCGAGGGCCGGACGACGTCCGACGTGGACGGCGTCCAGACGCTCACCGCCGGGGTCGGCGGCGCCGACGCGCTGCGTCGCCCGTAGAACCCCTGCAAGACGACACGAAAGCTCTCAGCCATGTCTGCTGAATCTCCTGCCGGCGCCAGCTACGCGAGCGCGGGCGTCGACATCGAAGCGGGCGACCGCGCCGTCGACCTCATGAAGAAGTGGGTCAAGAAGGCCACCCGCCCCGAGGTCGTGGGCGGGCTCGGCGGCTTCGCCGGCCTCTTCGACGCCTCCGCCCTCAAGCGGTACGAGCGCCCGCTGCTCGCCTCCGCGACGGACGGCGTGGGCACCAAGGTCGACATCGCCCGCAAGCTGGGCGTGTACGACACGATCGGCCACGACCTGGTCGGCATGGTCGTGGACGACCTGGTCGTCTGCGGTGCCGAGCCGCTGTTCATGACCGACTACATCTGCGTCGGCAAGGTGTACCCCGAGCGGGTGGCGGCCATCGTGAAGGGCATCGCCGAGGGCTGTGTGCTGGCCGGCTGCGCGCTGGTCGGCGGCGAGACCGCGGAGCACCCGGGCCTGCTCGGCGAGGACGACTTCGACGTCGCCGGCGCCGGCACGGGCGTGGTCGAGGCCGACCGCGTCCTGGGGGCGGATCGCATCCGTAAGGGTGACGTGGTGATCGCCATGGAGTCCTCCGGTCTTCACTCGAACGGGTACTCGCTCGTTCGCCACGTGCTCTTCGACCGGGCGGGCATGGCGCTGGACCGGGAGGTGCCGGAGTTCGGCCGCACCCTCGGCGAGGAGCTGCTGGAGCCCACCAGGATCTACTCGCTGGACTGCCTGGCGCTCACCCGCACCACCGAGGTGCACGCGTTCTCGCACATCACCGGCGGCGGCCTCGCGAACAACCTCGCGCGGGTCGTCCCGGACGGGCTGCACGCCACGATCGACCGCTCCACCTGGACCCCCGGCGCGGTCTTCGACCTGGTCGGCAAGGCCGGCTCGGTCGAGCGCCTGGAGCTGGAGAAGACCCTGAACATGGGCGTCGGCATGATGGCCGTCGTCCCCCAGGAGTCGGTGGACGTGGCGCTCGCCACCCTCGCGGACCGGGGCCTGGAGGCCTGGGTCAGCGGAGAGATCGTCGAGCGCGGCGACCACGCCGAGGCCGTGGCCCTGACCGGTGACTACGCGAGCTGACGCCCGCACCCTCCCGCAGGGCAGCACAGAACCCGGTCCGGGCAAAGCGCCGGACCGGGTCCGCGATACTGCTGTGGCTGCCTTGAGCGCGCGGCGGCGTCAGGCGCGACGACGCTGGTCGGACGAGTTTCCCTCGTCGTCCTCATCGTCATCGTTGTTGTACAGGTCGGCGTACCGTGCGTACGGGTCGTCGTCCTCGTCATCCTCGAACGGCTCACCGTTCGGCGGCTGCTGTGCCGGCTGTTGCGGCGATGCACCCAGCTCTTCGGCCAGGCGTGAGAGATCAGTCCCACCGCTGTTGTACTTCAGCTGGCGGGCGACCTTCGTCTGCTTGGCCTTGGCCCGGCCGCGCCCCATGGCTCGACCCCCTCAACGACGGGGCTCGACGGCCCCAGAGTCTTGACACGCGTTCATGATTCAGAGCGGACTCTCGACGGAGAGTCCGGCCCGTAGGGCTTTAACGGTACCTGCTTCCGCGGCCATACGGTACGTCGCCCGCACCACCGGCCGCCCGGCATGACTCGCGGGACGCCCCGTACCCGCTGGTCAGCTGCGATTTTAACGTGTCATGTCCGGCGACCCGCCGGTGGGTGGTGAGGGATGTCTCCTTCACCACCCACCGAGCGTGTCGCTGTAGGAATTCCACGGTCGGCGCCGGGGCGCCTACGGGGTGGCGTGGATCACGCCGAGCGCGCCTCCGCCATCCTCAGTTCGGCCAGCCGGTCGGCCGCCGCGGCCGGCGGAATGCCGTCCGCCTTCGCACGCGCGAATATTGAAAGTGTCGTGTCGAAGATCTTCCCGGCCTTCATTTTGCAGCGGTCGAAATCGAACCCGTGCAGCTCGTCCGCCACCTGGATGACACCGCCCGCGTTGACCACGTAGTCGGGTGCATAAAGGATTCCGCGATCGGCGAGGTCCTTCTCCACGCCCGGATGGGCGAGCTGGTTGTTGGCCGCGCCGCAGACCACCTTCGCGGTCAGAACCGGTACGGAGTGGTCATTGAGGGCGCCGCCCAGTGCGCACGGCGCGTACACGTCGAGGCCTTCGGTGCGGATGAGCGCCTCGGTGTCGACGGCCGCGCGGACCTGCGGATGATTGGCCAGAATTCGATCCACGGATTCGGACCGTACGTCCGTGATGACCACATCTGCCCCGTCTTCGAGCAGATGTTCGACCAAGTGTCGGCCGACCTTGCCGACGCCGGCGATGCCCACCCTCTTCCCGCGCAGGCTCGGGTCGCCCCACTGGTGCTGCGCGGCCGCGCGCATGCCCTGGAAGACGCCGTAGGCGGTGAGGACGGAGGAGTCGCCGGCGCCGCCGTTCTCCGGCGAGCGGCCGGTGGTCCAGCGGTTGGTCCGGGCGACGACGTCCATGTCGGCGACGTACGTACCGACGTCGCAGGCCGTGACGTAGCGGCCGCCGAGAGAGGACACGAAACGGCCGTAGGCGAGCAGCAGTTCTTCGGTCTTGATCGCTTCGGGATCGCCGATGATCACGGCCTTGCCGCCGCCATGGTTCAGGCCCGCGAGCGCGTTCTTGTACGACATGCCGCGGGAGAGGTTCAGCGCGTCCAGGACGGCTTCCTCCTCGGAGGAGTACGCGTGGAAGCGGGTGCCGCCCAGGGCCGGGCCGAGCGCGGTGTTGTGGATCGCGATCACGGCCTTCAGGCCGCTGGCGCGGTCCTGGCAGAGCACGACCTGCTCGTGGCCGCCCTGATCGGACCGGAACAGCGTGTGCAGCACTCCACTGTCGGCGTGGGAAGGGGAGATCCCCGGCACGGAGTGTGCGGAGACGGGACGTACGTCGGTCACTGTGGTGACTCCCATAGTCGCGGTGGACGCCCTCGGGTCGTTCCCCCCGCTTGTGGCAGGGGAAGCGGGGGGAGGGCCGGTCGTGGGAAGCGTATGACCTTCGGCAGCCGTTGATCGGCACAGTGCGGAGGATCACCCCTTAGTGGGGTACGGGCATGGGACGATTTGCGCATGCCGGGCCGCTCGCGGGGAGGCAACTCCCGGCTTCGCGCCCCTGCTTGGCACACTCCCCTGTGGCGGATTTCCCTCGCGGTCCCCCTCCGGCGGACCCACGGAAGAATGGAGCGGGCGTGGCCCAGGCGTCATCGGTGATGGTCCCGTACGCGGCGTATCTACGGGTCTACGAACCGCTGGCAGCGTTCCCCGAGCCGGAGCGCTCCCACTGGGCGCGGTACGCCAAGCGGGAGTCCGTGCCCACCGCTCAGGACGAGCTGCGGCGCTCGCTCGCCGATCTGCTGCCGACCCCGCCGGTGGCGGTGCCCGTGCACGAGAGCGGCGACGCCTTCATCGCCGATGTGGACGGCGTGACGTGCGTGTGCCCCTGGCGGACGCGGCTGCGGGGCTGGCAGGCGCTGGAGGAGCTGCCCGAGCGGCTTCCCGGGCCGGTGCTGGACGCCGCCCTGCCCCCGGTGGTCCGCCGGCAGGCCGCCGCCGACTATGAGCGGTGGCTGGAACGCAACCCCGACGCCCGCCCCTGGATCCGTACGGCGACCTGGCACGTGCCGGTGCGCTGGTTCGTGCTCTTCACCGACGCCGAGCGGGAGTACACGAAGAGTGACCAAGGGCTCGTGCTGCGTTACCGCACGCCGATGGTCGAGGCCAGGCGCCGGGTCGCACGCGGACTGCGCACGCTCCGTGACGCCCTCGAAGAGGGGCCACTGATCGACGGCCTGGTAGATGTGGGGCGCTGGCTGGAGGAATTCCACCCGCGCGCCCTCGTCGAGCTGGACTACGGAGGACTGGTGCACGCCGTCCCCGAAGGCCGGCTGGCCGAGGACCGTTCCGCCGCGGAAGTGGCGGAGGGACTCGCGGCACTGCGCGAGGGCGACGGGGAGCGCGCCGGCGCGGCGTACGAAAAGCTGTCGGACCGGTGGCGTGAGGTCCGGGAGCGGCAGTACGCCAGCTGACCGCCGGACGTTGGGTGATCATTTTCGGAGGCACGCGTAGTGATGACGCGCGCCCCCGTTGTGCGCCTCCGGCGGGCGCGCCGGCGTATGCCTGAGGGCAGCGGGCGGCAGGCGGTCCCTGAGCGGTGGTTGTGGGGTTTCTGTGCGGTGCTGTCGGTTTACGGTGTCCTGGTTCGGATGTACGGGACGTAGGTCCCGATCCGGACCAAACCGTAAAACAGTGACCTAAAGCACTGACTTCGGGCCTTGCCACCAACTACCACCCTCGTGCCAAAATAGGACAAGGAGCCTGACCGGGGCTCCTTCCGTCCAACTAAGGGCGGATAGATCGGTATTGCACTCCTTGGTGGGACTGGTGACGCCTGATCACGTTGTGACTGATCGTCACAGGGGCGTGACTGTCCGCTATGGCACGGTCCATCGGCTTCCGCCGAGGTTGAACACCTGAGAGGGCAATTCCATCGGTTTGGCCGACGCGGCTGGACAGATGGTGTAGTTGTAGTGCCGAGGACAAGCCGTTCGTCCTATAACCGACTCGGCCCGCGTCCGCCATTTCGGGCAACGCGGGTCAAGGTGCAGAATTTAGAGGAAAGAACCGTGATGGTTCGGTTCTCCCGAGGAGGCCGCTCATGACCGCTCGCACCCCTGACGCCGAGCCGCTGCTTACCCCTGCCGAGGTTGCCACGATGTTCCGTGTCGACCCGAAGACGGTGACCCGCTGGGCCAAGGCAGGCAAGCTCACGTCCATCCGTACGCTCGGTGGACATCGGCGCTACCGCGAGGCTGAGGTCCGCGCACTGCTCGCGGGTATCCCGCAGCAGCGCAGCGAGGCCTGAAAAACCGCATAACCGGGCATTTTCGGGTCCCCCAACCCGTTCGATGCCCATAGAGCACCACATAGCTCCTTATGACGCGGCGCCTGCCCCAACAGGCCCCACGCCCGCAGCACATGGGTACGTCATCGATCGCGCTGGACTCCGCCGGGTCCAGCGCGATCTTTTTTTTGTGCGCTCGTGCGCTCTCCCGTCCGCCCCCGCGCGCCGGCCGGACCTGCACCTCGCGCCGGATCCGCGGTCCCGGCGGTAGCTCTTGGTCACCGCCCACGGGGGACTCTCAGGTAGCGGTCCCGGTACTCGCCGGTACAGCCGTGGGGCTGCCGGGTGGGCGGTGCAATTGCACATATTAAATTGACCACCTGTAGGCGGGGCGTAAGTTCCGCTGATCCCAAAATTCGTACGGTGACACCCGTCACAGGAGTCACTGGTTGTCCCTGTGGCACCCGCTGGGGTAGTGCACAGCGACCTCTTCCACGCCAACAGCCTCTCACCGCACGGGTGCTGACGGAGGCGCCATTGGTCATCGGGGGAGCGGACTTTCGTCCCTGCTCCGCAGCACGCGCGCGGAGATGGCGACGCGGGGGGCCACCCGGAGCGCCGACGGCCGCGAGGAGGGCGTCACGCGCCGCGTACGGGCCGCGGCGGCGATCCTGGGCGATGAAGAGAGCGCGGGAGCGGGGGAGGCCGCAGGTGGCGCCACAGAGACGATCTTGGTCTGTGGAGGGTCCGGAACGCGGTCCAGGGCCAGCCGCAGCAGCCGGCGGCAGACCGGACAGCGCAGGGTGGCGTGCCGGAAGCGCGCGGCGGCGGACAGGTGCGCGCGGAGCAGCGCGCCGGTCGCGTGTTTCCCCGCTGCCGCCATCGCCGCACCTCCCCCGGCTCTCCTTCGTGAGTACCGGCGGCAAGTGCCGTGGTCAAGGGTCCGGGGGGGGAAGGGACACGAGGCCTCGTCCACCGGGGGAGGGGCGCGGGATCCGAACATGTCCGGTCGCCGCGTACGACAGAAGGGCCCGCATCCTGATCGGATGCGGGCCCTTCGCTTGCGGTCCTGACGGGATTTGAACCCGCGGCCTCCACCTTGACAGGGTGGCGAGCACTCCAAACTGCTCCACAGGACCTTGTCGCCGGCGCCCTCTCGGGTGCCTGCGAAGCAAGACTCTACAGCAGGTCAGGGGGTGCGGTCGAACTCGCTGCCGGGGAAGGCCCCGGTGGGCGCCCGGACGTGACCCGGCGCACAGCGCGCGGGGGCGCGGAGCCCTACGGGGCTGCCGCGTCCACCGCCTTCACGATGCGCTTGTCGGAGACCGGGTACGCCGTGCCCAGCGCGTGCGCGAAGTAGCTCACCCGCAGTTCCTCGATCATCCAGCGGATCTCCAGTGCCTGCTGCGGCACCGGCCGGCCCGCCGGGAACTGCTCCAGCAGCCAGCCGAATTCGTCCTGCATCTCCTTCACCTTCGCCATCCGGGAGCGGTCCCGCTCGGCGTTGGTGGGCATCTGCTGGAGCCGGCGGTCGGCGGCGACGAGATACCGCATGAGGTCGGGCAGCCGCTTGGCGCCGTGCTCGGTGACGAAGCCCGGCTTGATGAGTGCGTTCAGCTGCTCCCTGACGTCCGTGACCGAGGCCAGCAGTACGGGGGAGGAGGTGTCCTTCAGCCGCCGCTCGCACGCCTGCCAGGCCGCCAGCACCTCGCGCACCTGCTGCACGGTCTTCATCGTGGCGTCGACCAGGTCGGCCCGCACCGCGTCGAAGAGCTTCCGGAAGCCCTCCTCGTCCCAGGCCGGACCGCCGTGCGCGGCGATCAGCCGGTCGGCCGCGGCGGTCACGCAGTCGTCGAAGAGCGACTGGATCGAGCCATGCGGATTGCTGGAGAGCGCCAGCTTCTGCTGGTTGCTGAGCTTGCTTTGCGCGAACTTGGCCGGGTTGGACTGGATGTTGAGCAGGATGAGGCGGCGGGTGCCGGCCCACATCGCGCTCCGCTGCTCCGCCTCGGTGTCGAAGAGCCGTACGGCGACCGAGGAGCCCTCGTCCACCAGCGCCGGGTACGCCTTGAGCGGCTGGCCGGCGCGCCGCGTCTCGAAGGTGTGCGGCAGCGTGCCGATGGTCCAGGCGGTCAGGCCGGTGCGCTGCTCCGGGCCCGTAGGGCCGTCGTCCGCCGCACCCTTGCCGGGCTGCCCGCCCTTCTTCTGCGCCGACTGCTTCTGGGCCGCCTGCTCGAAGGCTTTGGAGATGGCTTCCCGGGTCTTGGGTTTGAGCTTCAGCCGCAGCGCTTCGAGGTCCTTGGCCTCGGCCAGCTTGCGCCGCCGCTCGTCGACCACACGGAAGGTGATCTTCAAGTGGTCCGGCACCTTGGACAGGTCGAAGTCGGACGCCTCGAAGGGCACGCCGACCATCCGGCGCAGCCCCGCCGCCAGCGACGTCGTCAGCGCGCCCTGTAGGGGCACCGCCCCGTCCAGGAAGCGGGCGGCGAAGTTGGGCGCGGGGACGTAGTTGCGCCGGATCGGCTTGGGCAGAGACCGGATCAGCTCGGTGACCAGCTGTTCGCGCAGGCCGGGGATCTGCCAGTCGAAGCCCTCGGCGGAGACCTGGTTGAGCACCTGGAGCGGGATGTGCACGGTCACGCCGTCCGCGTCGGCGCCCGGCTCGAACTGGTACGTGACCTTGAACTTCAGCTTTCCCTGCCGCCAGGAGTCCGGGTAGTCGTCCTTGGTGACGGCCTCGGCGGTTTCGTTGATGAGCATCGAGTGCTCGAAGTTGAGGAGTTCGGGCTCCTCCGTGCGCTTCTTCTTCCACCAGGAGTCGAAGTGCGCACCGGACACGACGTGTTCGGGGATGCGCTGGTCGTAGAAGTCGAAGAGCGTCTCGTCGTCCACGAGGATGTCGCGGCGCCGGGCGCGGTGCTCCAGCTCCTCGACCTCGCCCAGCAGCTTGCGGTTGTCGTGGAAGAACTGGTGGTGGGTCCGCCAGTCGCCCTCGACCAGGGCGTTCCGGATGAACAGGTCGCGCGAGATCTCCGGGTCGATCCGGCCGTAGTTGACCTTGCGCTGGGCCACGATCGGTACGCCGTAGAGCGTCACGCGCTCGTACGCCATCACCGCGGCCATCTTCTGTTCCCAGTGCGGTTCGCTGTACGTCCGCTTCACCAGGTGCTGGGCGAGCGGCTCGACCCACTCGGGCTCGATCTTCGCGTTCACCCGCGCCCACAGACGGGACGTCTCGACCAGCTCCGCCGACATGATCCAGCGCGGCGGTTTCTTGAAGAGCGCCGAGCCGGGAAAGACCGCGAACTTGGCGCTGCGGGCGCCCAGGTACTCGTTCTTCGCGTCCGTGTCCTTCAGCCCGATATGCGAGAGCAAACCGGCGAGCAGCGACGTGTGGATGCGCTCGGGGGCCGCGTCCTCCTCGGCGAGGTGGATGCCCATCGTCTTGGCGACCGTACGCAGCTGCGTGTAGATGTCCTGCCACTCGCGTATCCGCAGGTAGTTCAGGAACTCGTTGCGGCACATGCGGCGGAAGGCGGACGAGGACAGCGCCTTCTGCTGCTCCCTGACGTACCGCCAGAGGTTCAGGTACGCCAGGAAGTCGCTGGTCTCGTCCTTGAAGCGGGCGTGCTGCTGGTCGGCCTGCTGCTGTTTGTCGGCGGGCCGCTCGCGCGGGTCCTGGATGGACAGCCCCGCGGCGATGACCATGACTTCGCGTACGCAGCCGTTGCGGTCGGCCTCCAGGACCATTCGCGCGAGCCGCGGGTCCACCGGCAGCTGCGAGAGCTTGCGGCCCATCTGCGTGAGCCGCTTCTTCGGATCCTTCTGCTTCGGGTCGACCGCGCCGAGCTCTTCGAGGAGCTGCACGCCGTCCTTGATGTTGCGGCGGTCCGGCGGATCGATGAAAGGAAACTTCTCGATGTCGCCGAGGCCGGCCGCCGTCATCTGCAGGATGACCGACGCCAGGTTCGTCCGCAGGATCTCGGCGTCGGTGAACTCCGGCCGGGACTCGAAGTCCTCCTCCGAATACAGCCGGACGCAGATGCCGTCGCTGAGCCGGCCGCAGCGGCCCTTGCGCTGGTTGGCGCTGGCCTGCGAGATCGGCTCGATCGGCAGCCGCTGCACCTTCGTGCGGTAGCTGTAGCGCGAGATGCGGGCCATGCCCGTGTCGATGACGTACCGGATGCCCGGCACGGTCAGGGAGGTCTCGGCGACGTTGGTCGCCAGCACGATGCGGCGAGTGGAGTGGCGCTGGAAGACGCGGTGCTGCTCGGCGTGCGAGAGGCGCGCGTACAACGGCAGTACCTCGGTCTCGCGCGCCAGTGCGCCGCCCCGGTTCAGGCGTTTCGTCAGCGCGTCCGCGGTGTCCCGGATCTCCCGCTCGCCGGAGAGGAAGACCAGGATGTCGCCCGGCCCCTCGGCCTGCAGCTCGTCCACGGCCTCGCAGATGGCGCTGACCTGGTCCCGGTCCGCGTCCTCCGCGCCTTCCTCCAGCAACGGGCGGTACCGCACCTCCACCGGGTACGTGCGGCCGCTGACCTCGATGATCGGCGCGTCCCCGAAGTGCCGGGAGAACCGTTCCGGGTCGATCGTCGCGGAGGTGATGACGACCTTCAGGTCCGGGCGCTTCGGCAGCAGCTGCGCCAGGTAGCCGAGCAGGAAGTCGATGTTGAGGCTGCGCTCGTGCGCCTCGTCGATGATGATCGTGTCGTACTGGCGCAGCTCGCGGTCCGTCTGGATCTCGGCGAGCAGGATGCCGTCCGTCATCAGCTTGACCAGCGTGTCGCCGCCTACCTGGTCGGTGAAGCGGACCTTCCAGCCGACCGCCTCGCCCAGCGGGCTCTTCAGCTCCTCGGCGACCCGCTCCGCGACCGTACGGGCGGCGATCCGGCGCGGCTGGGTGTGGCCGATCAGGCCCTGCACCCCGCGGCCCAGCTCCAGGCAGATCTTCGGGATCTGCGTCGTCTTGCCGGAGCCGGTCTCACCCGCGACGATCACGACCTGGTGGTCGCGTATCGCCTCCAGGATGTCGTCCTTCTTCTGGCTGACCGGCAGCTGCTCCGGGTACGTGATCTCCGGAACGGCGGCCCGGCGCTGCTCGACGCGGAGCTGCGCTTCGTCGATGCCCTGGGCGATCTCGGCCAGCACCGCGGCCCGCGCCTCGGGCTTGCGGATCCGGCGCGCGCCGTCGAGGCGGCGGCCGAGTCGCTGCTGGTCACGCAGCATCAGCTCGGGCAGCTGCGCCAGGAGTGCGGGCAGGGCGGGAGCACCCTCGGGCGTGACACCCCTGGGCGCGGCGGAGGCAGGCTGACTGGACATACGCGATCCAGGATCTCACCTCGCCGAAACGCCTGGCGAACGAATTGCGGCCGGGCGGCCCCGAGGAGGGGCGATCGCGGCCGGATCCGGGCGTTCGGCGGGCGCCGGCGCAGCCCGTAGGGAATGTCCGTGATGGGTGCTTTAGCGTGTTCGTATGTCCGATGATCACGACGCCGAGCCCGCCGACCGTGCCGCAGCCGCCGATCGCGCGGCATCCGCCGACCGTGCGTCCGCAGACCCTGCCGCGTCCGCCGACCGTGAGGCATCCGCCGCCGGCGGAGCGACCGGCGGCCACGAAGCGCACGGGGCGCACGGGGCGCATGCCCGGCCCCGGACCGCGGGCGAGAAGTGGGCGGCCTTCAAGAGGTCGCCGTTCCTGCCCGCGACCGTCCTGATCTTCATCCTGGCGGCCGCCGCCGGACTCTTCGCCGGCTCGTACACCCTCTCCATGGCCAACCCGACGCCGCACCGCATCCCCACGGCGCTCGTGGGCGCCCCGGACGACGCCCGCGGCAAGGCGTTCGTCCAGGGCATGGAGAAGGCCCTGAACGCGTCGCTGGAGCTGCACGAGTACCGGACGTACGCACAGGCCCGCGAGGCGGTCGACGAGCAGAAGGCGTTCACGGTCATCAGGGTGGACGGCTCGGGCGTACGCATGGACCTCGCCAGCGCCTCGGGCGCCTCGGTGAGCCAGCTGCTCCAGCAGGCCGCGCCGCAGGTCGCCAAGAAGGCGGGTGTCCCGGTCACCCTCAAGGACATCAAGCCGGTGCAGCCCGGCGACCCGCGCGGCCTGGCGCTCTTCTACGTCTCCCTGGCCGCGGTGATCATCGGCTTCGTCGGCGCGATCCAGCTGAGCGTGCACGCCCGCGCGCTCAACCCGGCCGAGCGGATCGCGTTCACCCTCGCCTACGCCCTGCTCGGCGGGTTCTCCATCGCCGCGGTGGTCGACTGGCTGCTGGGCGCGCTGACCCTGCCCTTCGTGCACTCCTGGCTGATCCTCGCGTTCACCATGTTCACGTCCGGCATGGTCTTCACGATGTTCAACACCTTGATCGGCCGCTGGGCGATGGTGCCGACCTGGGGCCTGATGGTGCTGCTCGGCAACCCCTCGTCCGGCGGCGCCGTCTCCTGGCCGCTGCTCCCGTCCGTGCTCGGCCACATCGGCCAGTGGCTGCCGCCGGGCGCCTCGGTGAACGCCCAGCACACGGCCGTCTACTTCCCAGGCCACCAGCACGTCTTCCCGTACCTGGTGCTGGCCGGCTGGTCCCTGCTGTCCTGCACGGTCTTCTGGCTCTGGCGCCACCGCCACCCGGGCGGCCGCCCCACGGCCCCGGCCCACGCGGCGACCTGACCGGGGCGCGCCCCGCACCCGGAGCCGGACACAACGAAAAACCCCGGGAAGCGAACTTCCCGGGGTTTTCACGGAGTGGCTGGGGCCGGGGTCGAACCGGCGACCTTCCGCTTTTCAGGCGGACGCTCGTACCAACTGAGCTACCCAGCCACGCAGTCTCAGAAAGACTGCAGCGGTCCTGACGGGATTTGAACCCGCGGCCTCCACCTTGACAGGGTGGCGAGCACTCCAAACTGCTCCACAGGACCAAGCTTTGTGCGAGCACTAGTCTCGCACAGGGTGTTGCGTGCCCCCAACGGGATTCGAACCCGTGCTACCGCCTTGAAAGGGCGGCGTCCTGGGCCACTAGACGATGAGGGCTGATGGCCCACCTGGGCGCTTTGTCGGCGCCGTCGGGGACGTGAGAAGCATATGGGATGCGGGGACGGTTCGCCAAAACGGTTTACGAAGAGGGGCTCGGTGAGGTCCTCGAAGGCGTGGGCGACGGGGTGGCGCCGGGCCGGTTGTCGGCCGGGAGATGGCGGCTGACCTGGGCTTTCGAGAGGCCCAGTCCGCCCAGGGTGATCTCGTCCCAGGCCTGGAGACGCCGCGAGTCGCGATCCATGTAGAGCACCGAGGCCTGCACCTGTTCGGGTGTCGCGCCTTCGACAGCGCGCAGTCCGCCGCCTCCCGTGGAGCCCTCGATCATCAGCCGGGTGCCCTTCGGGAGGACGCGCGTGTCGCGGTGGTGGACATGGCCGGAGAGCGTCAGCGGGACCAGCCCGTCGGTTTCGGTCGCGGCCACCGGGTTGTGGGCCAGCGCGATGTCGGCGGGGGTACGGGCCCGGGTGAGCGTGCGCAGGGTGTCGGCCAGGCGCCGCCCCGAAGTGCGCTCCACGCGGTCCCCCGAGGCGGCCACCGAGCGGTCCGGGGTGAACTGCGGGTCGCCGATGCCCACGATGCGCAGCCCTCCGGCGCGCACGGAGGTGCCCTCGTCCACGACCTTCACGTTCTTCAGCTTCTTGTTCTGCGCGAGGTACTTCTGCGTCTTCATCGAGTCGTGGTTGCCGCGCACCCAGACGTAGGGGGCGCCGAGCCTGCCGATCGGGTCGAGGAACTTGTTCTCGGCGGCCGAGCCGTGGTCCATGGTGTCGCCGGTGTCGATGATCACGTCGATGTCGTACTGCTCGACCAGAGACCTGATGATCTGCCAGGCGGCCGGGTTCAGATGGATGTCGGAGACGTGCAGGACGCGGACCGTGGAGGGGTCCGGCTGGTACGCGGGCAGGGTCGAGGTCGCGTCGTAGAGCTTGGTGACGTTCGTGACCAGCCGGGCCAGCTCCTTCTGGTAGACGTCGAACTCGCTCACGATGGAGCGGGCGTTGCCCACCACGGAGGGCGCGGAGGACAGCAGCCCCGAGAAGCGCGGCTCCAGGACGGACTTGGGGTTCCAGGTGGCGTACGCGACGCCCCCCGAGGCGGCGAGCAGCACGAGAGCGAGGCCGCCGGCGGCCAGTGCGCGGCGCGGCCTGCGGTACACCGCGAGGCCCAGCGCCGTCGCCCCGGAGACCACCGCGACGCAGGACCTCAGGGCGAGGTCGGCGGTGCCGCGCTCGACGTCCCGGGTGACCTCGGCCTGAAGCCCGGAGAACCGCTCCGGGTGGTCGACCAGCTCCTGGGCGCGTGCCGGGTCCAGCTGGTCCACGTCGACGTCGAGCCGTATCGGGGCGTGGTGGCTCTGGAGGTCCAGCGCGCCCAGCGGGGGCACGTTGATCTTCGTGCCGCCGCTGACGGACGGGCGCAGGGCCATGGTCGTGTCCACGGGCCCGACGGGGGTCCGGACGCTGCCGACGATCAGCAGGCCGAGCCAGGCGCCGAGCAGGGTCACGACGATCAGCCCGAGGGCGCGGGCGTACGGGTGCGGAGTGTGCGTCAGGGCGAAGGTGGGGGCCTGGTGGTGGGCGCGGTAGTGCCGCAGGACGGCGGCGGGGGCGCTCCGGACGCGCTCGTACGCGGTGCGGAGCAGCCGGAGCACGGAGGAGCCCGGGGACGGCCCCCCGGACGGCGCGGTGCGGGCCATTGTGCCCGTATGCCCGTCTGTGCGGCCCGTTATGCCGGGGGTTGCGGCATACGTGGGTGGGGAGGCGGAATTCGTGGGCGTACGCGGTGGCCATGTGCCGGAGCGCGTGCGGGGGCGAGGTACGGGGGTGCGTGCGGGAACGCGAGGGACGTGTCCGGCGTGAGGGCGGGGCCCCGAGCGGGCCCGTGACCCACAATGGGCGCGTGCTGGAGATGACGCGCGAGGAGTTCGAGGAACTGGTCGGCGAGGCGCTGGACCGGATCCCGCCGGAGCTGACCCGCTTGATGGACAACGTCGCCGTGTTCGTCGAGGACGAGCCGCCGGCGGACGACCCCGACCTGCTCGGGCTCTACGAGGGGACGCCGCTGACCGAGCGGGGCGAGTGGTACGCGGGCGTGCTGCCGGACCGGATCACGATCTACCGGGGCCCGACGCTGCGGATGTGCGACACCCGGGAGGACGTGGTGGCCGAGACCGAGGTCACGGTCGTGCACGAGATCGCCCACCACTTCGGCATCGACGACGAGCGGCTGCACGCCCTCGGGTACGGCTGAGCGGGCGGCGCCACCCGCGCCACCGGACGGCTGCCCGCACCGCGCCCCGGTAGGGCGACACGCCGTGCTCCGGGGCGTGCGGGATCCGGCGGGCCGGGGTGTGTCCCGGGCGTGTCCTCCGGTGGGCGGCGGGAGTTGGGCAGGGCATCAGTCCCGCGTGTCCGCTCCGGATCCGGAGGTCCCGTCCGTGCGTCGCCCGCTCCCCGCCAGTCGCCCGTCCCAGCCCGCAGCCCCGGCCGCCGTGCCGTCCGTCCCGCCCCTGTCCTCCGTCTCCTCCGCCTCGTCGCCCGCCTCGGCCGACGGGTCCGCCTCGCCCCGTACGGCGCCGCGTACGGCCCGCTCCCTGGCCCGGACGGCCGCCGTGGCCGCGGCGGCCTCCGCCTTCGCCATGTCGCTCACCGGCTGCATGAGCGTCAGCGACGACGCGCCGAAGCCCAAGTCCTCCGGCCCGGCCGCCGGGCACCACGGCAGCGACGCCCAGCCGGACGGCGGCTCGGCCGAGGCGCCCGGCGCCGGGCCGCGCCGCATGGGCCGTTCCGGGGCGCCCATGGAGGACCGGGACCGCGCCACGCCCTCGGACGACGCGGAGCCGTCGGCCGACGGGAAGAGCTCGCCCGGAGAGCCGGCGGGCAGCGGCACCCCGGGCGGCGGCCGGCCGGGGTCGGAGAGCCCCACGGAGGACAGCCCGCCCCGCCTGGCCCCGCCGCGCCCCTCCGGCTACCCGAAGCCCACGCCCACCCCCTCCCGCACGGCCCCGGCGCCGGACCCGACGCCCACCCCGAGCCAGGACCCGCCGCCGAGCAGCCCCGAACAGACCGGCCCGCAGTCGGGCTCCCCGGCCTCCGCCTCGGAGCCCGGGAGCGGCGGCTCCCAGTAGGGCGCCGGGCCGCCCCGGAGAGGGCGCCGAGCGGCCGCCTTCGGGGGGCGAGGATCGGCCTTCGACCGGCGATAACCGGACGACCGCCGGCGCCGGGAGGGTCCTGTCGGCACCGCATTTGCCTTCAGGGGTATCGGGTGCGTATGGTGGTAGATCGTTTGATCCCATTTGCCCGGCGCCCAGCGGATCCCCTTCACCGAAGAGGACGAAGCGCGCCGCGAGGCGCGTTCTCTCCTTACCGTGGCTGACCGCATTGAGGCGGTCTTTTGTGAAACAACACGGAGTTTGGGCGCGTGCCGAGACTCCGGAAGGTTTCGCATTTCGCATGTCCGTTTCCACTGATCAGTCCGCCATGCTCGCGCACGACGAGCAGGCCCCCGTCGACGTCGAGCAGGTCGTCGGCCACGACGAGCAGGTCACGGCCCCCGAGGCCGTCACCGAGGAGCCGCAGGCCCCCGAAGAGCCGCAGATCACGTTCGCCGACCTCGGCCTGGACGAGAAGATCGTCCGCAAGCTGGCGCAGAACGGTGTCACCACCCCGTTCCCGATCCAGGCGGCGACCATCCCGGACGCCATCTCCGGTCGCGACATCCTCGGCCGCGGCCGCACCGGCTCCGGCAAGACGCTCTCCTTCGGCCTGCCGCTGCTGACCCGGCTGGCCGGCGGCCACACCGAGAAGAAGCGCCCGCGCGGCGTCATCCTCACCCCGACCCGTGAACTCGCCATGCAGGTGAGCGACGCGCTGCAGCCGTACGGCGACGTCCTCGGCCTCAAGCTGAAGGTCGTCTGCGGCGGCACCTCGATGGGCAACCAGATCTACGCCCTGGAGCGCGGCGTCGACATCCTCGTCGCCACCCCGGGCCGGCTGCGCGACATCATCAACCGCGGCGCCTGCTCCCTGGACAAGGTCGAGGTCGCCGTCCTGGACGAGGCCGACCAGATGGCCGACCTGGGCTTCCTGCCCGAGGTCACCGAGCTGCTGGACCTGGTGCCGACCGGCGGCCAGCGGATGCTCTTCTCCGCGACGATGGAGAACGAGATCGGCACGCTGGTCAAGCGCTACCTGACCGACCCGGCGACCCACGAGGTCGACGCGGCCCAGGGCGCGGTCACGACCATGACCCACCACGTGCTGGTCGTGAAGCCGAAGGACAAGGCGCCGGTCACCGCCGCCATCGCCGCCCGCAAGGGCCGCACGATCATCTTCGTCCGTACGCAGCTGGGCGCCGACCGCGTCGCCGAGCAGCTGTGCGACTCGGGTGTGCGCGCCGACGCGCTGCACGGCGGCATGACCCAGGGCGCGCGTACCCGGACCCTGGCCGACTTCAAGGACGGTTACGTCAACGTCCTGGTCGCCACCGACGTCGCCGCGCGCGGCATCCACGTCGACGGCATCGACCTGGTCCTGAACGTGGACCCGGCCGGTGACCACAAGGACTACCTGCACCGCTCCGGCCGTACGGCCCGCGCGGGCCAGTCCGGCACGGTCGTGTCGCTGGCCCTGCCGCACCAGCGCCGGCAGATCTTCCGCCTCATGGAGGACGCGGGCGTGGACGCCTCGCGTCACATCGTGGGCGGCGCCGGCCAGTTCGACGAGGACGTGGCCCGGATCACCGGCGCCCGCTCGCTCACCGAGGTGCAGGCCGAGTCGGCCGCGAACTCCGCCAAGCAGGCCGAGCGCGAGGTCGCCGACCTGACCCGCGAGCTGGAGCGGCTGCAGCGCCGCGCCGCCGAGCTGCGCGAGGACGCGGACCGGCTGACCGCCAAGGCCGCGCGCGAGCGGGGCGAGGACCCGGAGGCCGCGGTACAGGCCAAGGCCGAGGCGGAGGCCGCTGTGGAGGCGGAGACCGCCGCGCAGCCCGAGGTGTCGCTGCCGGCCCAGACCGCGCGCGCCGCCGAGGACGACGACACGCAGCGTCGCTCCACGTACCGCGACGAGCGGGGCAACTACGAGCGCCGGGACCGCCGTGACGACCGTGGTGGCCGTTCGTTCGACCGGAACGACCGCAACGACCGTGGTGACCGGGGCGGCGACCGTGGCGGCTTCAACCGCGACCGCCGTGACGACCGTGGCGGCTTCCGTCGCGATGACCGCAACGACCGTGGCGGCTTCCGCCGTGACGACCGTGGTGGCCGTTCGTTCGACCGGAACGACCGCAACGACCGCAACGACCGTGGTGACCGGGGTGGCGACCGTGGCGGCTTCAACCGCGACCGCCGTGACGACCGTGGCGGCTTCCGTCGCGATGACCGCAACGACCGTGGCGGCTTCCGCCGTGACGA
>NZ_JBITXI010000017.1:135236-169930 GCF_044544605.1 Streptomyces sp. NPDC053560
CCCGTGGTGGCCGTTCGTTCGACCGGAACGACCGCAACGACCGTGGTGACCGGGGTGGCGACCGAGGTGGCTTCAACCGCGACCGCCGTGACGACCGCGGTGGCCGCTCCTTCGAGCGCCGGGACCACCGTGGCGGCGACCGCCCGTTCAACCGCGACCGCCGCGACGACCGCTTCGGCCGCGACCGCGACGACCGCCGTCCGCACAACCGCCGGGACGACCACCGCGGCGGAAACGCCGGCGGCCGGTCCTTCGACCGCCGTGCGGACAAGCCGCGCTGGAAGCGCAACGGCTGAACCGGACGCGCAACGGCTGAACCGGACGCGGCGCACAGCGCTGAGGAGTCCGTACGCGATTGAGCCGTCGGAGCCGCGCTGAGCAGCCCGTACGAGATCGCGGTAACGGTGGGCCCGTCCTCCCCGGGACGGGCCCACCGGCACGTTCACACCGCCCGCAGCAGGCCCGCATCGGGCCACTTCGACCCCGCCGAGCCCTAATGCCTTCCAGGTGTGGGACGAGCGCGGGCTATGCTGCTCGGTGCGGGCCATTAGCTCAATTGGCAGAGCAGTGGACTTTTAATCCATTGGTTCAGGGTTCGAGCCCCTGATGGCCCACCAGTCAGGCCCCTCGACAGGGCGCTGACCAGCAAGGACGCGCCTCGGCTACTTTCTCTGGCCGGGGCGCTTCCTGTAGGTCAGCCGATTGCGTGAGCGATGCGTGAGCGCACTACACGGCCGAGCTGCGAGGAACGAGCTTCGCTGCGGCTTCCGCGGCCCCCTTGGCCAGCTCAGGAAGGACGCTCGCGTAGATGTCCATAGTGATCGTTATCGACGAGTGACCCAGCATCTCCTGAACCACCTTCATGTCCGCTCCGGAGCGAGCATCAGCGTGGCCGCGCCGTGCCGAAGGTCGTGGTGACGGACCGGCGGAAGACCTGACCCAGTGACAAGCCGCTCGAACAGGTCGGTGACCTTGCCTGGGTGGAGCCAGGAGCCGTCCTCACTGGTGAAGATGCGGCCGGTGTCGACCCACGCCTTCCCCCACGCCATGCGCTCCTTCGCCTGCTGGGCGCGGTGGGCCTTGGGAGCGCGGACCGTCTGGTCGTCCAAGGGGACGACACGGAAGCCGCTGGACGTCTTGGGCACCGACTCCGCCACCTCCCAGCCGTCTTGAACGAGCTGCGCGGTCACGGCCAGCGAGCCGGCGTTCAGGTTCGTCTCCGACCACGGCTGTCCGCAGGCTTCGCCCCGCCGGAGGCCGCGGAAAGCTATCAGGTGCCACATGGCGTAGAGGCGGTTCTTGGATACGAAGTCGAGGAACTGTCCGATCTGCTCTGGCGTCCGGACCATGACAGGAGAGGGCCTGACGCCCGTCTCGCGCCACTGGGCAATCCGCTCGGCGGTCCAGAGCAGGGCCTTGGGCCGCTCGGCGGCTTCCAGCTCGACGTGAGCCGGAGTCCGCCGAAGCCGGAGGCACCGTGCCGGCGTGGTCGTACCTTCGCAGGCCGCTGACAACGACACCCTCGCCCCACAGATCGTCCGCCTCGCCGACGGCCAGTGGGTGATCGCCGTCCCGCGTAAGGGCGGGAAGCCGGGCAACTGTCGACCTCCTGGACGGCAAGGTCCATGACGGCGCGGCGGCGCCGGAAGGGTTCGAGGCTCAGCAGCTCGCCTGCGACGACGGCCGCCCGGTGCTGGCCGGGCCCGGCGGGACGCCGGGGAAGACCTCCGGCGGCTCCGACAAGGTCAGCGCGGAGCGGAAGGACGGCAACACGATCGTCACCATCGAAGGCGGGCGCGTCGACCAGCTGGCCGTGGACGGCGACACCATCGTCGCCGCGGTGTTCCACGACGACAAGGAAAGCCTCGTCACCCTCGATGCGAAGTCGGGCGAGGAGACCCACCGCGTCGCGCTCCCCGGACTGACCGACGCCCAGGGCCTTCAGCGTACGGAGCAGGGCTGGTTGGTTTTCTCCGACGAGGGGGCCGCGTTCGCCAGCTCGGCCTCGAAGACGGCCAAGAAGATCACCCTGCCGGGGAAGCTGCTCGCTTCCTGATGCCCTGGCTTCACCCCATACCGTGGGTCCTCCGGTGCTGACGATTTTTCTAGCGCGGAGTGAACCAGGTGTTCCAGCAGAAGCTGAGGACTGTTCGACGATCTCGTCGCGTCACGTTCTGACCAGGACTTTTAATCCCTTGGTTCAGGGTTCGAGCCGCTGATGGCCCACCGCCCGGCGCCCCCCCCGTGGACGCCGATCCGCACCCCTGCGCCCCGGCCGGGCTCCCCGGTCGGGGCGCTTCTGTTGCCGGGGCCGCGGTGCCCGGCCGCGGCACCTGTCGGTTCACCTGCCGTGTCACCTGTCGGTGCATATGTCGGTTCACCTGCTGCTTCAGCTGCCGGTCGGCGTTTGGCAGGGCCGGTCCCCGGTTGCGATCATGGTCCGGCGAACGATCATGCGAACGACCATGCCGTCGGGCTGCCGTCGATACCGACGGTCCCCGGCGTCGGGATGCGGAGAGTGCACGGATGACGGGGCGGGACCCGCGGCCGCAGAACGGCCGGAGCGAGCCGGGCACGACAGGGGCGCGGTCGGTATGAAGATCGAGCTGAAGCCCGATCAGATCCCGCAGTTCACCGGCGACCTGGTGCAGCTGGACAAGGACCACGCGGCGCTGAAGTCCGACGCCGGGCACCTCCGCGGCACCGGGTCGGACGTGCACTCCCACTTCCAGGGCCTGTCGGCGTACTACAAGGCGCCGGAGGCGGAGCAGCTGTTCGCCACCACCAAACCGGTCAAGGACCGCGCGGACGCCTTCGCCGGCGACCTGGAGACGGTCGCCTCGGCGCTGTCCTCGTACGCCGACGAGATCCGCCCGCTCGTACCGAAGCTGGCCGAGCTGAAGTCCCAGGCGCAGAACTTCATCCGGGACCACAAGGACGACGAGGACGGCGACTACGACGGGGACCTGATCGCCGAGCACAACCGGATCCTCGACGACATCACCGCCACCGTCGCCGCGTTCTGGGCCGCGGAGCGCACCTGCCACAACAAGATCACCGCGTTGTGGGGCGGCACGCAGATGGTGGCCGGGGACGGCTCCGGCAAGGAGAACCAGTACGGCTTCGCCGCCGACGACATGAAGAAGTCCAAGGAACTCCCCTGGGGCGAACCGGTGGAGGAGAAGCACCACTGGTGGGAGATCGGGTACTGGCTGAAGTCCTTCTTCTGGGACGGCCTGATCGTCGACGGGATCTGGGGCACGATCAAGGGCCTGGGCACGCTGCTCGGCTTCAACGGCTGGGAGGCCGCGGGGCGGGCCTGGAAGGGCCTGGGGCAGCTGATCACCGGCCTGGCGATCAGCGTCGTGCCCGGCGTGAACGTGGCCTTCTGGTCGATGCCGGACGACCAGATGCCGTCCTGGTTCCGGGACTCGCGTACGGCGATGATCGAGACCGGCAAGGCGCTGGTGGCCTGGGACCAGTGGGGCGAGAATCCGGGGCGGGCGGCCGGCGCGGTCACCTTCAACGTCCTCACCACGGTCTTCACCGGTGGCGCGGGCGCCGCGGCGGCCGGAGCGGGCAGGGCGGGCGCGGTGGCCAGGGCCCTCTCCGTGGCGGGCAGGGCCGGCCGGCTCATCGACCCCATGACCTACGTGGGCAAGGCGGTCGGGGCCGGGCTGTCCCGGATCGGCGACGCCGTCCGGAACCTGCGCGGCATCGGCAGGGTCGAGGTACCGGATCTGGCGACGGACGCGGCGCGGCTCCCGGAGGACGCCACCCGGCTGCCCACGGCACCGGGTGAGCCCGTCCGGTACTTCGACGGCAACGGGCATCTGCTGGACGCGCACGGCAACGTCGTCGACAGCGCCGGCCACGCGCCCAGGGAGGGCGTACCGGACGCCCATTCGGCCACGACGGCGACGGCGGACGTCCCGGGGGCCGCGGCCCACGCCCAGGAGCCGGCCCTGGTCGGCGCGGGGGCCCGCGGGGGCGGTGGGGCACCTGGTCATGTGGGTGGTGGGGCACCCGGCCCCGGTCATGCGGGTCGTGGGGCACCCGGCCATGTGGACGGTGGAACCCCCGGCCGTGCGGGCGATGGCGTACCTGGCCGTGCCGGTGGCGATGCCCCGGCGCCGGCCGACGGCCTCGTCGGCGACGCGACACGGCAGGGAGACTCCCTTCCGGGCCAGCCCGGGCCGCACGAGGGTGGAGCGCCTCCGCTCGGGGGCGACGCGCCTGCACACGGGGGCGATGCGCCGGGCCGTGGGGGCGAGGGGGTGTCGCCGCACGAGGGTGGCGCGGGGGCGCTGCACGGAGGCGATGCGGGCTCGCCGCATGGGGGTGATGCGCCGGGCCGTGGGGGCGACGGGGTGTCGCCGCACGAGGGTGGCGCGCCTGGCCCTCACGAGGGTGACGCGCCGGGTCATGGAGGCGACGGGGCTTCGGATGCCGGTGACGGTGCGTCCGGGGCGGAGGGCGGCACGCCTCCGGGGGAGGTTCCGCCCAAGCAGCCCGGGGGCGACGAGCCGGAGGTGATCCGGCAGGACGACGACTTCGGGGCCACGCACAACACGTTCGGCCTGCGGAAGTCCCGGTTCGACCCGGACGTCGGCATCGTCCCGGCCAAGCCCGACGGCACCATCACGCCCCTGGAACACGTCCTGGGCGGCGCGAACAAGGACGCCAAGGAGGCGAGCCAGTTCACCTCGTTCGCGCCGAAGGACGGCACCGGCAAGGTGTACGGCGCCCAGGAGGTCAGCATCGACTACCGGCGTCTTCAGCAGGACATCGACGCGGGCCGGGTGCCGGGCGTGGAGATCTGGCGCCCCGAGCGGATCCAGCGGGACATCTCCGGGGAGATCAACAAGGTCGCCGGCAAGGAGATCGACGTTCCCACGACGCTGAAGCCGTCCGACACCGACGCGGTGACGCAGTTCGTGAAGGAGCAGGGCCTCAGCAAGAGCAAGGCCAGCAAGGTGCAGCGGCGGGTGATGGCCCTTCTCAACACGCGCCGTGATGGAGAATGGCTGATCAGCGGAATCGTGCCCAAGGAGTACGTCAAGGGGCCCTACCCCACGACGCGGGCGTGACCCCACGAGCGTGACTCCACGATGCGGGTGTGCGGCGACGACCGCCACGCCCGCGTCCGGCCGCCCGGCACGCGCACGTCCGCAGGATCCGAGAGCAGTACGGGAGCAGAGCACCGAATGGCCGAGAGCACGCGTTCCGGGGAGCCCGACGAGAAGATCGTGCGGCTTCTCTTCACCGACTTCGACGGGGACCGCGCCGACCCGGACGACGTCATCAGCGACGGACTGGACGGCGGCTACGCGGACCGTACCGAGGCCCTGGCCGCGATCCTGCGGGACCCGGACGAGGGGCCGTACGAGCACTTCCTCGCCTGCCTCGCGCTGACCAGGTGGGGCGACGCTCTGGGCTACGCGGCCGTCGCCGAGGCCGCGTCGGACCCGGCGGCGGTGGACTGGCGCGGCGCGTCGTACGACCGGCTGCACACCCAGGACGACACCTTCGCGCTGCTGGCCGAGGCGGTGGGGGACAGCGCCGACATGGTCGAGGAGCGTGCCACGCCGGAGGCGCGCGTGCGGGCCGCGCGGGCGCTGCTGGCCATCGCCGACCGCGTGCAGTTCGACCGGCGCATCAGCGCCCTGCTCCGCCGGGACCTGCTGCCCGCGTGCCTGCCCGCGCTGCGGGACGCGGTGGACCGCGGTGTCCGGCGGCTCGCGGAGCACGAGCGGCTCGGCTTCGATCTCGGCCTGCAACTGGCGCTGATGATCGTCGCGGCCCGCGCCGCCGACCCCGGCTGGGCCGCTGCCGCCGCCGGGCGCCTCGCCCTGGCCGAACCGGGCGAGCGCGCGCTGCGGGAGCTGCGGGAACTCCAGGATCCCGGGGGCGCGTGAGGGGTGCGCGCGGCGCGCGTTCGCGCTGCGCACACCGATCGGCCGTGCGTCTTTGCCTCGCCGGGAACACCCGTGCCCTCCCCGGGAGTTGAAGGAGTGTCCGGTGAGGCTCTTGCCGCTTCCAGGGGGAGTGCATGACGCACGTACGGCTGACACTGCACGGAACAGAGAGCACCCAGGAATTCCGTTCGCTCCACCGGTGGCTGCGGGACGGCGGGCCGGAGCTGCGGGCCGCCGGCGTCACCGTGCGGGACGTGGGAGAGGATCCGGCGCCGGGGGAGATGGGCGGTGCCTTCGAGGTCATACAGCTGCTGGTCGAGCACGGCGCCGGCTGGGGCAGCCTCGCGCTGGCGGTCGCGGCCTGGTGGGAGGCGCACCGCCCGCGCTCCTCGGTCACCTTCGAGCGGGACGGCACCAAGGTCACGCTCACGGGCGCCGAGCTGCGTGACGAGGAGACCGTTCGGCGGGCGCTGGCCCGGCTGGGGCGGGAGGACGCGGCATGACCGCGCCGGCCGCGGGGGAGCCGGAGGCGTCGGGGGCCGGGCAGCAGCCGGTCGCGCCCGCGGCAGGCCGGCCGCTGGACCCCGCGAAGTCCGCCTGCGTGCTCATCGGCGTCGGATCGTACGAGCACCTGGAGGACCTTCCGGCAGTCCGCCACAACCTCATCAAGCTGCGTGAGCTGCTCACCGATCCGGACGTGTGGGGCGTGCCGCACAAGCGGGTGCACGTCGTGTCCAACCCCGATTCGCAGGGCCGGATGACGGACCCGATCGTCCGCGCGGTCGACGAGGCCACCGACACCCTGCTCGTGTACTACGCGGGCCACGGCCTGCTGGACGCCCGCGACAACGACCTGTACCTGGCGACCCCCGCCTCCCGGCGCGGCCGCCGCGAGACCGCCCTGGGGTACCGCGTGCTGCGCGACCTCATGGAGGACGCCAAGGGCTCGGTGCGCCGCCGGATCGTGGTGCTGGACTGCTGTTACAGCGGTCGCGCGGCGAACGGCGTGATGGCCGCCGACGGCACCACGGTCCCTGGCGAGGACCTGGTCGCCATCGAGGGCTCGTACGTCCTCACCTCGACCACGGAGAACCTCAAGGCGGAGGCGAAGGGCGACGCCGCGTACACCGCCTTCACCGGTGAGCTGATCCGCCTCCTGGAGCGCGGCGACCCGGCCCGTGCCGGTGAGCCGCACCTGACCCTCAACCAGATCCACGGCACCCTCCGGCAGACCCTCGCGGCCAAGCGCCTGCCCCGCCCGCAGCGGCTGGACAACGGCGGCGTGGGCGATCTGCCCTTCGTACGGAACAGACAGCCGGCCGACCCGGTCGCGGCGGCCGCCCCGGCCCGCCGCGGCCCCGGCCCGCTCGTTCTCGGTGCCGCCGGGCTCGCCCTGCTCCTCGTCGGGGCGGCGGCCGGGACGGCCGGGACGCTGCGGTGGGGCCCGGAGCGGCGGCCCGCCGCCGACGCCGCCCCGCCGATCCCGGGAAGCTGCGGCAAGGAGGGCCGGGCCACCCTGCTGGACGTCTCCGACCGCCTCAGCGAGCAGCCGCACAACGAGTACCTGGGCGACGAGGTGGCCGGCCTGTCGGCGCTGGCGCTGACCGGCGGCGCGCAAGGCGACGGGAAGGACGCCGAGGGGGAGGGAGCCGAGGGGAAGAGCGGCGACGGCAAGGACGCCGCAGGAGAGGGCCGAGTCTCCGGGGCGGCGGGGCCGCAGGTCCTCGCGCTGCGGGACGGGGAGCCCGCCCAGGTCTTCAGCATCGCGCTCGGCAGCCCCGAGAAGCTGCGCCCCGAGGTCACCGGAGTGCAGGGTCTCTACCGCTCGGACCGCTCGAAATTCCCGGAGTTCGACGGCGAGGGGCTGGTGGTCGAGAAGGGCGGCGGGACGGTGCTGGCCAGCTCCGAGCTGGGCCCCGCGATCCGCCGTTTCAGCCTCGCCGACGGCAAGCAGAAGGGCCCCGACCTCCCGGTGCCCGATGCTTTCAAGCCGCCGCCGAAGGGCGCCGCCGACAACACCCGCAGCCTGGAGTCGCTCGCGGTCACCCCGGACGGCAAGCACCTCTTCGCGGGCATGGAGGGCCCGCTGCTGGGCGACGACGACGTGCACGGCCGCCACCAGATCCGCATCGAGCGCTACGAGGGCGCCGCGGGCAAGGCGTACACCCCCGAGAGCCAGTACGCGTACCAGACCGAGGAGGGGCTCTTCCTGTCCGAGCTGGTCGCCGTGGACGAGACGCATCTGCTCGCCCTGGAGCGCGGCTACATCAGCGGCCTCGGCAATGGCATACGCGTCTACGAGGTCGACCTCACCACGGCCGACGACGTCACCGGCCAGGCCTCGGTCACCAAGCACGACAACGACCTCATCGCGCCCAAGCAGCTGTTGTTCGACCTCTCCCGCTGTCCGTGGGGCGGCATCAGCACCGAGGAGCCGCAGCCCAACCCGGTCCTGCAGAACGTCGAGGGGATGGCGCTGGGCCCCGAGCTGTCCGGGCGGTACGCGGGCCACCGGGTGCTCTACATGGTCGCGGACGACAACGCCCGCAGCGCCCAGGCGACCCGGCTGTACTCCGTCGCGGTACGGCTCCGGGGCTGAGTCCGTCGCGGTACGGCTCAGAGGCTGCGGTACGGCTCAGAGGCTGCGGTACGGCTCAGAGGCTGACGGGCCGTACCGGCCTGCGGTGCCCCCGCCGTCTCCGAGGGGTCGCCCGTCCGGCCCCCGCCGGGTCGCCGTACGGTTCCAGGGCGGTCACCCTGGGACGGCGGTGGTGACGGGAGCGCGAAGCGGCACACGGGAAGCGGCGCGGGAAAGAGGCCGGTGCGGATGGGGCGAGGCGGAACGGGCATGCCGGGAGAGCGGGAGCGGCAGGCCCGTCGGGACGGGCTGCCGAGGTTCGGCCGCCGGCTGGTGTGCTGGCTGCCCGCCATCTTCCTGATCGGCGGCCTGGTCTTCGACCTGCTGACGCCGTCGCGGTACACCGCTGCGCCCTTCTTCTCGGCGGCCCCCCTGGTGGCGGCGCCGCTGTACTCGCTGCGGTACACCGCCCTCACCGCGGTCCTCTCCGTCCTGGCGGAGATCGGCGTGGTCGCCTTCCACGGCCGGATGGGCGGCTACGAGTCGTACACCGAGGCGGTGACCGTCCTGGTCGTGTCGGTCCTCGCGCTCGGCATCAACCGCGTCGTACGGATCAGCGACGCCCGGCTGGCCTCCGTGCGGGACGTGGCGGAGGCGGCCCAGCGCGCCGTGCTGCCGCAGCCGCCGGACCGCATCAGCGGACTCGACGTGTCGGCGCGCTACGAAGCGGCGCAGGCGGACGCCCGCATCGGGGGCGACCTGTACGCCGTGCAGGACACCCCGCACGGCGTACGGCTGATCGTCGGCGACGTACGGGGCAAGGGGCTGGAGGCCGTGGAGGCCGCCGTGATCGTCATCGGGGCCTTCCGGGAGGCCGCGGAGCAGGAGGCCACGCTGGAGGCGGTGGCCGGGCGGCTGGAGCGGGCGCTGCAGCGCGAGGGCAGCAGACGCGAGGGGCTGGACCAGTTCGAGGGGTTCACCACGGCCGTTCTCGCCGAGGTCCCGTCCGAGGAGCGCGGGATGCTGCGGGTGCTGAACCGCGGCCACCCGGCGCCCCTGCTGCTGTGCGTGGACGGCACGCTGAGCGAGCTGGCGCCGCGGACCCCGGCGCTGCCTCTCGGGCTGAGCGAGGTCGCGGGCTGGCCGGACCGCGCGGACGAGTCCCGGTTCCCGCCCGGCGCGATGATCCTGCTGTTCACCGACGGGGTGACCGAGGCGCGGGACTCCAGGGGCGTGTTCTACGAGCCGGCCGTCCGGCTCTCCGGCCGGGTGTTCCCCGGCCCCGACGCGCTGCTGGACGCCCTCGTGGACGACGTGGCACGGCACACCGGGGGCGAGACGGAGGATGACATGGCCCTGCTGGCCCTCCGCCGACCGGAGGGGTGAGCCCCACGGCCTACGGAGGGGTGGGCCCTAGACGGTGGACCGGTTACACCGGCTCCGGCTCCGGCTCCGCGAGCCACTGCACGCTCCGCCCGTGCTGCTCCGTGAGGGCGACGGGCCGGCCGTCGACGGCGAGCGTGAGGAGGCGCGCGTCGGCGGGGCGCGGGCCGGGCAGCCACGGCAGCACGCTGTGGTGCTCCTGGGAGACCCAGTGGCCGGGCCGGTCCACGAGCAGTGACCGTACGACCCGGACGAACTCCTCGCGGCGCTCCAGGGGCAGGTGGGTCAGCGCCGCCGTGTGGAAGACGACCAGCGTCGCCTCGGGCGGCGCCTGCGCGGCCAGCGCGGGCAGCTCGTGCAGGAGGTCGCCGCGTACGAGGGGCGTCGGCGGCGCGTTCCGCACTGCCTCGACGGCGGCGAGCTGCCGGCCGGCCCGGTCGGCGACGTCCACGCCACCGTTCCCCGTACGGCCGCCGTTCCCCGTATCGCCGCTGTTCTCCGTACCGCCGGACCAGGCGTCCCCCGTGCCCGTACCGGCACTCGTCCCGAGGGCCGTGTTGTCCCGCGGGCCCGGCCAGGCCAGGGCGCGGAGCCAGCGGATGTCGTCCGGGTCGGACAGGTCGAGCGGGTCGAGGCCGAGGCCGGCCCGCCAGACGACCCGCGGTGGCGCGGCCGGTACCGGCGTGCCCGGGGACGTGCGGCAGGGAAGGACCACCGGGCTGTCCGGATCCCCGAACTCCGGCCCGCCGTCGTAGCGGTAGCGGTACCGGTCCGGATGCAGGCACAGCCCGGCCGCCGCGCCGACCTCCAGGAGCGCGAGCGGCTGGGGGAGACGGGCGAGGACGGGCAGCAGCGTGGCGCAGCGCGCGGGCTCGTCGGTCCGGGCGAGCCGCCGCATCATGACGTCGCGTACGTCGTCCCAGTGCCGGATCGTCCACTCGCGCCAGCTCCGGTACGCGAAGTCGCCGCGCGGGCCCTGTTCGGCGTGCGGGCCGTCGAGGTAACGGACGGCGGCGAGCAGGAGGTTGGGCTGCTGCTGGTTGCCGTGCGGCAACGAGACGGCCAGGAAGTCGCAGAAGTCCGGGTCCTGGCTGATGCGGGCGGTCAACTCCTCGTGGGCGTCGGACTCCCCCCGCGCCTGCTGCCACGCGAAGTCCGCGTACCGATCCGCCACTGCCTGCGCGCTGTTGACGACCATGATCAGACGCTACTGCTCTCACCGTCCGTAGCCGATACGCACCCCTCCGCATAACAACTGGCAAACGATCAGTCCGGTTCGGGTTTCCGATCCATGGCCAACTCGCCCCAATTTAGCCGTGACTGCATGCATAAGTCCTGGTCAGCGGTCGTACGGATTCCGGGGAACGCTTGGAATCCAGCCGTCCCTTCCATTACTGTCCGATAACGGAGCGCGGTCGTTACAGCCGTCGCAAGAGACGGCAACGCGCGCCGACGCCGAATCCCAACAGCGCACTTCATTACCGCACCACCCGCCAAGGGAACCGGGGAACCACCACCTTGGGGTGAATCGGGCGACTCCCCCGGAGCCGCCCGTAGGAGACCTTCCTGCTCCGAACCCGTCAGCTAACCCGGTAGGCGAGAAGGAAGGAAAGGAGTGCGCCCCCGTGGCGTCCAACAAGCCTGCCCCCGAACCGTCCCGCCGGACCGCGTACGAGCCGTTCGCGACGCACGAGGGCGCGGTGCACGACCCGTACGCGCACCAGGATTCGTCTCCGCATCCGTACTCGTACCCGCACCCGTATCCGGACGGCCACGAGGCCCCCGGGGCCCACACGGAACCGGCGTTCGCCGACACCGCGGCCTTCCCCGCGGCCTCGGACACGGCCACTTTCCCCGCGGTCTCGGATACGGCGACCTTCCCCGCGGTGAGCGGTACGGGCCAGATGACCGCTACAGGTCCGATGACCGGTACGGGTCCGATGACCGGTACGGGTCCGATGACCAGTACGGGTGCCGTGGCCTTCGGTGCGCACGGCGGCGCGTATGACGGCGCCCATGCCGGCGCGCAGTACGGCGCAGGTGACGGCGTGCACGACGGGGCGTGGGAGGAATGGAACCCCACGGAGGAGTCCGTACGCCCCGTACGCGGCCGGCACCGCGTGGCCAAGCAGCGCGGCGGCCTCGCCCGCAGCAGCACGGTCCTGGGCGTCGGCGTCATGGCGGCGGTCGGCGCGGGCGGCATCGCCACCGCGCAGGGCAAGCCCCAGGTCTCCATATCCATGCCCGACCTGGGCGGCATGGCCGAGCGCGTGTCCGAGAAGCTGGGCTCGAACGGCTCCGCCGACACGGCCGACGCCGCGAACGCACAGGGCGGCCCGTTCACGCAGGCGGCCGGCGCCGCCGGGGGCGAGCACTCCCAGGGCGGCGACGCCCTCCGCACCCGCATCATGGAACAGGCCGAGCAGGCACAGAACTCCGCCGACCAGGAGGCCCGCGAGGCCGCCGAGAAGGCCGCCGTCGAACAGGCCGAGGCGGAGGCCGCCGAGCGCCGGCAGCAGGCCGAGGCCGCGAAGAAGAAGGCCGACGCGGCAGCCGAGGCCAAGGCCGAGGAGGCGGAGCGCAAGAAGGCCGAAGCGGCCCGCGCCGCCAAGCTCGCCGAGCTGGCGAAGAGCTACACCCTCCCGGTCTCCTCGTTCACCATCACCGCCACCTTCGGGCAGGGCGGCGACCGCTGGGCCGCCGACCACACCGGCCTCGACTTCGCCGCGCCGACCGGCACCCCGGCCAAGGCGGTGCACGGCGGCACGATCACGCAGGCCGGCTGGGCGGGTTCGTACGGCTACCGCATCGTCGTCACCCTCGACGACGGCACCGAGCTCTGGTACTGCCACCTCTCCTCGATGGTGAAGACCTCCGGCAAGGTGAACGCCGGCGACGTCATCGGCCGGGTCGGCGCCACGGGCAACGTCACGGGCCCGCACCTCCACCTGGAGGTCCGGCCGGGCGCCGACTCCCCGATCGACCCGCTGCCGTGGCTCCGCGACCACGGCCTGAAGATCTGACCTGGTCCGATTCGGTCCGGCCCGGCCTGATCCGTTACTGATCCGGTCTGGCCGGACGACCGACGACGGACGACCGACGGCCAACGACGGATGACCGACGACGGACGACCGACGGCCAACGACGGATGACCGACGGCCAACGACGGATGACCGACGGCCCCGAAAACGAACGGTCCATTCTTCGCCCGGCGGGCTTCCGTTCGCCCGTTCCGGGCACTTGTCCGCCGTCGCCGCCGCCTCGTGCGCCCCGCCTCGCAGGGCGCACACAGCAGGAGGGGAGAGGCGGTGGCCGACGGCCGGGTCTCCGCGTGCCCACGGACCGTCCCCGGCCCTCCGTACGCGGACCCGCACTCTCCGGCGGCCCCGATGCCCCACACATCGGGGCCGCCGGTTTCGGTACGGCCGTACGCCCGTAGGCCTGGATGCCCGTAGGCCGTAGTCCCGTAGAGCCGTACGCCTGGATGCCCGTACGGGAGCGAAATCCACGCCGCCCGCGCAGAATGGGAGGACCCGCCCCGGCGTGGGAAGTCCCGCCGGGGTACGACGGCGTGCCGACCGAAGGGCGGACCCTCGTGGAGTGGACCCTCGAAGTCATCACCGTCCCCGTCACCGACCTGGACCGGGCGAAGGAGTTCTACGCGGACCGGTGCGGCTTCAAGGTCGACACCGACGCGCAGATCGCCGAGGGCGTACGGATCATCCAGCTCACCCCGCCCGGCTCCCGCTGCTCGATCGCCCTCATCCAGGGCATGCCACCGGCCCCCGGCCAGACCGATATGGCGCCGGGCTCGCTCCAGGGCCTCCAGCTGTGCGTGGTGGACATCGAGGCGGCCCATGCCGAACTGGTCCAGCGGGGTGTCGATGTCGGTCCGGTCCAGCACCTCGGTGCCGACGGCTGGGCCGCGGGCCGCGGCGAGACCTGGAACGCCTTCATGCTCTTCAAGGACCCCGACGGCAACGGCTGGACCGTCCAGGAGGCCCCGTCCCCCTTGAGCGAGCGCTAGCCCGCCCGAGCGGTCGGCGGAGTACCGGCCGCCGTCAACGGAATTCCGGCCGGCGGGCAACGGAATACCGGTCGACGGGCAACGGAATAACTCCCCCACTCGCCCCGCTGAACGAAAACATGGCCACTTCCACTCCTGCTTCCGTTCCCGGCCCGGTGCCCTCCGCCAAGCGGCTCGGCTCGCTCTCCGTATCGCCGCTGTCCCTCGGCGGCAACGTCTTCGGCTGGACCGCCGACGAGTCGGCCTCCTTCGCCGTACTGGACGCGTTCACCGCGGCCGGCGGCAACTTCATCGACACGGCCGACGCGTACTCCTTCTTCGTGCCCGGCAACAAGGGCGGCGAGTCCGAGAAGATCATCGGCGACTGGCACACCGTCCGCGGCAACCGTTCCGACCTCGTCATCGCGACCAAGGTCGGCGCCCTCCCCGAGCGCAAGGGCCTGTCCGCCGCCAACATCAAGGCGGCCGTCGACGACTCCCTGGCCCGTCTCCGTACCGACTACATCGACCTCTACTACACCCACTACGACGACGAGTCGGTCGAGGTCTCCGAGATCATCTCCGCCCTGGACGAGCTGGTGAAGGCCGGCAAGATCCGCGAGATCGGTGCCTCCAACATCTCCCCGGAGCGCCTGCAGGAGTCCCTCGACTTCTCCACCCGCGAAGGCCTGGCCAAGTACGTCGCCGTCCAGCCGCACTACAACCTCGTGTCCCGCGACACGTACGAGGGCCCGCTGCGCGATGTCGCCGCCCGGTACGGCCTGGGCGCCATGCCGTACTACGGCCTCGCCTCCGGCTTCCTGACCGGCAAGTACCGCCCGGGCACGAACGTGGACAGCGCCCGCTCCGGCAAGGCCGCCGAGCACCTGGCCACCGAGCGCGGCCGCCGCGTCCTGGCCGCCCTCGACCAGGTCGCCGAACGTCACGAGGCCGACCAGGCCACCGTCGCCCTCGCCTGGCTCGCCGCCCAGCCCACGATCACGGCCCCCATCGCCAGCGCCCGCACGGTAGCCCAACTCCCGGCCCTCATGGCCCTCGGCGGCCTCCGCCTCACCGACGAGGACATCGCCCAACTGACGAACGCCTCGGAGTAACGTCCGTCGGCGAGCTTCGTACGCGCTGAGGGCGGTGGTACCCCCGCGCCACCGCCCCCAGCCACGCCCGACCCCACCGGCTCACAGTCCCACCGGTTCACAGCCCCAGAGGCCCACAACCCCACCGGCTCACCACCCCACCGGCTCACCACCCCACCGGTTCACGACCCCAGTGGCTCTGCCCCACCGGCTCACTTCCGGTCGACGACCGCCCACGAAGTCGCCGCCACGGCCCCGGCCACCGCGAACACCGAGGGCCAGGCGCCCACCTTCTTCGCCAGCGGATGCGACCCGGCGAACGCCGCGACGTACAGCCCGCTGAGCGCGGCCGCCGTACCGTTCCCGCCCTTGCGCTGCCACTCCCGCGCCGCTACAGCCCCGGCCGCCGCCAACGCCACCCCACCCAACGGCCGCTTCTTCGTCCACCGAGCCACCCCGTAGCCCCCCACCAGCCCAGCAGCCGCCACCACACTCGCCGGAACCCGAGCCATCACGACAACCTCCGCATCATGGACATCTCTGCCCATGACCTTACGCTCGGGCTTCGCCTCCGGTGAGGGAGGGCTGCGACGGTGACGCTCCGCCGCGGAGCATCCGCCGCTCAGCGGGCCTTGCCGCCCCGGACCTCGGAGAGTGCGACAGCGATGCTCGCTGCCACGTCGGTTGGGGTCTCGTGTTCCCAGAAGCGGAGGACCGTCCAGCCGGCGGCGGTGAGGTGTTCGGTCGTCTCCAGGTCGCGTGCCATGTTGCGGTCGAGTTTCTGCCGCCACCATTCGGCGTTCGCCTTCGGGTGGGTCGCGTGCTGAGGGCAGCCGTGCCAGAAGCACCCGTCGAGAAAGACCGCGACCTTGAGGCCGGGGAAGGCGATGTCGATCGTTCGACGTGGCATGTCGGGCACGCGCCGCTGCAGCCGGTAGCGCATCCCGGCGGCGTGGAGCAGCCGGCGGACGGCCATCTCCACGGAGGTGTCCTTGCTGGCCTGGCGACTCATGCGCGCCGAGACACCGGGGGAGGAGGGCGTCACAGGCACGGGGCCCATTGTGCCGGACAGCCGGTGGGGCGAGGCGGGGGGCATCGGGGACTACGCCGTTCTAGCCGTCGTACGGGGCGGGCGAGTGCGAAGGGGCCGAAGCCTGAGCCTGGTTCCGGGTGCGATGCGCGTGGGTCAGGGCGGGGTGGGCCAGGGGTTTGGTTTGCCAGAGGTGGTGGAGTAGGGCGCGTTCGCGGGTGTGGAAGTCGGGGGTGGGGCCGGTGCGGTGGGCGCGGCGGCGGAGGAAGGCGAGGGACGTGGCCAGGGCCGCGTACTCGGTGACGGCGCGGGCGGCGGCGGGGCCGTGGGTGCGGCGGGCGATCGTACGGGCGAGGGCGCGCGTCCTGAGCGAGGAGAGGGTGAGCGGGTCGGTCGGGGTGAGCCAGCCGGCGGCCGCGTACGGGGGGAGGTAGGTGCGCAGGGAGCGCAGTTCCTCGCGGCGCGACCAGACGGCGAGGCAGGAGACGGCCGCGAAGACCGGGACCATGAAGAGCCCGTAGACGGCCAGGAACCCGAAGCTGCCGAGGGAGGACGCGCTGTTCCATATGGAGTGGAGCAGGATCGCCGTCGTCAGCCCCAGGACGGGCAGCGCCAGGCGCAGCGGGCGGTGGTGGGGGAAGCGGGTCGCGGCTATGCCGAAGGCCAGGCCGGTGAGGACCGTGAAGAGCGGGTGCGCGAACGGCGACATGATGACGCGTACGAAGAAGGTGCCCGCAGTGAGGGAGTCGGCGAGCCCGGCCAGCGAGTGCAGGCTGAGGGAGCCGAGGGAGAGGTCGCGGCCGACGGCGTTGCCGAGGTAGAGGACGTTCTCGGTGAAGGCGAAGCCGGTGGCCGTGAGGCCGGCGATGACGATGCCGTCCGTGATGCCGTCGACGTGCCGGCGGCGGAAGACGAAGAGGAGCAGGATGGCGGCGGCCTTCGCCGACTCCTCGACGACGGGCGCCACCACCGTACTGCTCCAGGTCTCCGCGTCGGTGGGGGAGACGCTCGCGATGTTCGTACTGAGCCACTGGGTCGCGAAGCCGTTGGCGACGATCGCGACGAGGGTCGCGGCGCAGGCGCCCCAGGCGAAGGCGAAGGCGAGGTTGCGCCATGGCTCCGGCTCCACGCGGTCGAGCCAGCGGAACACCGTGACCAGTACCGGGACGGGGAAGACGGCGAGCGCGAAACCGACCAGGAACCCTTCCGTGCCGGTCTGCCGGCGGACCATGGTCAGGATGGCGATGCCGGACAGGGTCAGCAGGGCTATGAGGGTGATGAGGGACAGGGCGCGGAACAGCGCCCTGCGGGACGCCGGCCCGCGGGATATCGGCCCGTGGGAGGTCGGTCTGCCGTCGGGAGCCGGAGGCATGGCCGGAGGCCCGCTCGGTGGTCCGTACGAGGGACCCGAGGGGCGGTCCGGTGACGGCTGCGACGGGTGCACTCTTCGACAGTAACCACCAGGTGGCGGCGGCGCGCGTAGTCGGCCACCGGGGCCGATTGGTGGGGGTGGAAGGGGTGGTTACGGGCCAGATGCCCGCCCGGGGGAGGGCGGCCGCGTCAGTCCGCGCGGCGGCGGAAGAGGAGGTCGTGGACGACGTGTCCCTTGTCCAGGCCCTGGCCCTCGAACTTGGTGAGGGGGCGGAAGTCCGGGCGGGGCGCGTAGCCGTCGTGGCAGTTCTCCAGCGTCGGCTCGGCGCTCAGCACCTCCAGCATCTGCTCGGCGTACGGCTCCCAGTCGGTCGCGCAGTGCACGATCGCGCCGGGCGCGAGCCGTGTCGTGACCAGGGAGAGGAACTCCGGCTGGATCAGGCGGCGCTTGTGGTGGCGCTTTTTGGGCCACGGGTCCGGGAAGTACACGCGCAGACCGGCCAAGGAGGCGGGGGCGAGCATCTCGCGGAGCAGGATGATCGCGTCACCGTTGGCCACCCGGATGTTGGAGAGGCCGTTGCGCTCGGCGAGAGCGAGGAGGTTGCCCTGGCCGGGGGTGTGGACGTCGCAGGCGAGGATGCCGGTGTCCGGGTCGGCGGCGGCCATCTGGGCCGTCGCCTCGCCCATGCCGAAGCCGATTTCGAGGACGACGGGAAGGCCGTCGAACAGCTCGCCGAGGTCGATCCGGGAGAGGCCGTCGATGTCGAGACCCCACTGGGGCCACCGGCGGCGGATCGCGTCCGCCTGGCTGGGGGAGACGCGGCTGCGGCGCGGCTGGAACGAGCGGATGCGCCGCTCGTGATGCGAGCCCGCCGGGTCGGCGGCCGGTCCTGTGCCGTGCGGGAACATCGGCTCGCGCCCGCCGGGCCGGGGGGCGGAGCTGTGGGGCGTCTGCGTGGGCGGAGTCTGGGCTGCAGCCCAGGTTGCCGTCTCCGCGGCCGTCTCCGCGGCTGGCTCCGTGGCCGTCTCCGGGGAGACGGGGGCGTCGCCCACGTGCTGCTCCATGTGCTGCTCGGGCGCGGTACCCGCAGCCCTTCCGGGTACGGAGGGGGCGGGCTCGGCGGGGGTGGCGGGGTTCTCGGACACAGTGGGTCGATTCTACGGGCGGGGGAGCGGGGGCAGCCGGTCGCAGGGGCGGGCCGGGCTGGGCTTGGGCCGGGTGCCCTTGGTGGGGCCGTCGGGCGCCGGTGCGGGTCGGATGCCTCCGGTGGGGCCGCCAGTGGGGCAGCCGCGCCCCTGGACCGCGGCCCCCACCGTCCCCCCAACCCCACCTCACCCCAGCAGCCGCAAAGCCCGTTCCGCTATCTCTCGGCCGATGGGAAGGGAGGCCGTGGCCGCGGGGGACGGGGCGTTGAGGACGTGGACCGTGTGCGGGCCCTCGGTGATGAGGAAGTCGTCGACGAGGGTGCCGTCGGGGAGGACGGCCTGGGCGCGGACGCCGGCCGGGGCCGGGGTGAGGTCGTCGGCCGTGACGGCCGGGAGCAGGCGGCGGACCGCGTCCGTGAAGGCGCGCTTGGAGAGGGAGCGGTGCAGCTCGCCCGTGCCGTACCGCCAGTGGCGGCGGGCTATCTGCCAGGCGCCCGGGTACGCCAGCGTGCCCGCCAGCTCGCCGGGCCGGACCGTGCGCCAGTCGTACCCTTCGCGCGCCAGGGCCGGGACGGCGTTCGGCCCGACGTGCACGTCACCGTGGATGCCGCGGGTCAGATGGACGCCGAGGAAGGGGAAGGCCGGGTCGGGGACGGGGTAGACCAGGCCGCGTACGAGGGAGTCGCGCGCGGGCGAGAGGGAGTAGTACTCGCCGCGGAACGGGACGATGCGCATCCCGGGGGCGTCGCCGGCCAGCCGGGCGACGCGGTCGCACTGCAGCCCCGCGCAGTTCACCAGCGCCCGGGCGCGGACGACCCGGCCGCCGGCCGTACGGACCGCGACGCGGCCGGCGCGGCGGCCGATCGTCCGTACGTCGGCGCCGTACTCGATGCGCGCGCCGGCCTCCGTCGCGAGGCTGCCCAGGCGGGCGGCGACGGCGCCGAAGTCCGCGATGCCGGTCGTGCCCACGTGAATGGCGGCGAGGCCGCGCACCTCGGGCTCGTACTCCAGGATCTGCGCGGGGCCGAGCTCGCGGACGGGCAGGCCGTGCTCCCGGCCGCGCTGGATGAGGGAGTGCAGGCGGGGCAGCTCGGCGCGGTCGGTGGCGACGATCAGCTTGCCGGTGATCTCGTGCGGGATGTCGTGCTCGGCGCAGAACTTGGTCATCTCGGCTGAGCCCTCCAGCGCGAAGCGCGCCTTGAGGGAGCCGGGCGGGTAGTAGATGCCACTGTGGATCACGCCGCTGTTGCGGCCCGTCTGGTGGCGGGCGGGGCCGGGCTCCTTCTCCAGGACGACGACGCGGGTGCCGGGCGCGGCGCGGGTGATCGCGTACGCCGTCGAGAGGCCGACGATGCCGGCGCCGATGATCACGACGTCGCAGTCGGAGCGGTGAGCCGGACCGGCGCTCCGGGGCCGGGCCGCCTGGGTGGTCCGGTTGGTCGGACCGGTCAGCGCGCTCGCGGATTCCGGAGTGGTCCGGGGAGCGGAGGGGGCGCCTGAGGGGCGCGCGGCGGCCCGTCCCGCGCCGGCGGGCTCCTTCGCGCCTGCCTCCGCACGCCGCGCGGCTTCCGCGGACCCCTCGGGCGCCTCCCCCGAGGGCCGCCCCTCCGCCTGCTCGAACGCCATCGCGGCAGCACCTCCCCATCACGAGCAACGTCACGTCACGACCGACATACCCATCATGACGGGGGGCACTGACATCCGATCGGCACCGGGCTTCGTCACCCGTACGGCGGACAGCGTGGTGACCAGCGCCGGCGCGCCGGGAGCAGCCGCGGAACGGTCCGCAAAAGCCACCGAAAGAGCGGATCACGAACCGGTCGGGGGCGGACAGGGGCCCGCCCACGGCGTAGGACCGGCACGTACGGCACCTAACGGGGCCGCGCACGCCCTGAACCCGAGCGCACGCTCCGAGTCCAAGCGCAACCCTGGACCGAGCGCGCCCTGGCCCCGCCGCGCACCCCGAAGCCGGCGCCCACCGCGTACCCGCCGCGCACCCCGAAGCCGGCGCCCACCGCGTACCGGCCGACGCACGCCCCAGGGACCGGCCCCTGGGTCCTACACCGGCGCCACCAGCAGCGGCCGGGCCCGTTCGCGCAGCTCCACGACGCGCGGCTCGTCGCCGTACGGCTCCAGCCGGTGCAGCAGGTCGCGGACGTACTCCGTCGTGCGGGCCGAGGAGATCCGCCCGGCCACCTCGACCGCGCGGGTGCCCGCCGCGCAGGCCGCGTCGAGATTGCCCGATTCCAGCTCGGCCACCGCCGACACCACCAGCCGCAGGCCGTGCGAGCGCACGAATTCCTCGGTGGGGCGGGACAGGGCCTGTTCCGTGAAGCGCCGTACCTGGCGCGGAAGTCTCAGGTCGCGGTAGCACTCGGCGGCATCGGCGGCGAAGCGCTCGTACGAGTAGAAGTCCAGCCAGGACGGGTCCGGGTCGCCCTCGCGCGACCGTTCGAGCCAGCCCTCGGACGCCTTCAGCGCGACCTCGCAGGCGCGGCCCTCGCCGGCCTTCGCCTGGGCCCGCGCCTCGACCAGCCGGAAGAAGCTCATCGTGCGGGCTGTGGCCAGGCCACGGTTGCGTTCCAGCGCGGCCTGCGCGAGGTCGACGCCCTCGTCGGCGAAGCCGCGGTAGGTCGCCTGGAGCGACATGGATGCCAGGACGTAGCCGCCCAGGGGCACGTCGGCGGCGGCGCGTGCCAGGCGCAGCGCCTGGATGTAGTACCGCTGCGCCGCCTCCTGCTGGCCCGTGTCGAACGCCATCCAGCCGGCCAGCCGGGTCAGTTCGGCGGTGGCTCCGAAGAGTGCGCGTCCCACCTCGTCGCTGTACGAGGCGAGGAGTAATGGCGCCGCGTCCACCCGGAGGCACTCGGGCACCATCGAGGAACGCCAGTCGCCGCCGCCGTACTTGGAGTCCCAGCGGCGGGCGTCCTCGGCCGCCTCGCGCAGCTTGGAGACGTCGCTGTGGCCGACGTGCTGGGGCAGCGGGTCACCGCCGGGTGCCGGGTCCTTGGAGTCGTCCTTGCCGGCGGCTCTGTCCCGTGCGGAGACCCCCACGACGCCCGGGGTGCCGACGGCCGCGACGGCCGGTCCCGAGGGGCCGCCACCGGGTCCGGTGTCCGCCTCCGTGTCGTGCGGGCCGCCGCGCCCGGTATCCGCTTCGGGGACGCCGCGCGCCACTGAGCTGTCGGCGGGGGATATGAGCCAGCGGGAGGCGGGTGTGGCGTATGCGCTGACGGCGAAGGAACCGGCCAGGCTCTGCCAGATGCCGCCGCCGCCCGCGCGCCGTCCGGCCAGATCCAGCCGGTACAGCTCCGTCGCGGACCGTACGGCGGCGTTCACGTCCCGGGGAAAGGCCAGGCCCACTTCGGGCGCGGGGTCGGCGTCGGCCAGCCCGATCTCGTGCAGCGGCACCGGGCGGCCGAGCTTGCTGCCGATCGCAGCCGCAATCAGATGTGGCGCCGCACCCTGCGGGACCATGCCTTTCGACACCCATCGGGCGACGGACGTCTTGTCGTAGCGAAGCGTCAGCCCGCGCTGTGCACCGAGGTCGTTGACCCGACGGGCGAGCCCGGCGTTACTGATCCCCGCGAGGGCGAGAACGGTGCCGAGTTTTTCGTTCGGCCCGCGAGTATCCCTGGACATGCGCACCCCTCGACCAAGCGACGGCCACCCCGTACTCCCCGGGGCATGCGTCCACCCAGAGTAGTTCGCTGAATCCCGACCGTTAAGGGCCGGTGTCCCGGATGGCGAGATTCATGTCCGGAGGGGAGGACGGACGTGGGCATGTGCTCCGGGTACGTGTTGCCGTGCGCCCGTCCGTGCGCGCTGGCCGGTCCGTGGCGGGCACGTTTCCATGGAACCTGCGTGGGTCGGCCCGCTGCACTGGATCCAGTGGGCTGGGGGACACCGCCACCTCATTCCCCGCGGGTGGCGGTCCGGTCCGGGGGGTGAGTCCCACCTCCCGGACTGTCGCGATCACTTACGCAACGGAGGGAAACAGGACCGCCGGGCGGACCGTCCGGTCCGCGGTACGGAGCACGCCTCCGGCCGGCCGCCCCTGAATGCGCCGGAACTGCGCCGAGAGCGCTCCCCTCCGCAACGTATCGGTACGGAACGGACTTTGGCTGAATACCGCCACCCGACGGTTTCTCGCCGCGGGCGTCGCAAGGGCTTTCGGGGCGCCGGGACGGCGCGGATACACGCCACCCCCATGCCGCCTCCGAGCCGCTCCTGTCGTGGCAGAGTGGTCCGCACAACAGCTGTGCCATGCGCCGTACGGGGCGGCCGAGCGCCCCCGTGACCGGTGTGCGGAGCGACGGGGAGACGGCGGGGAGGCCGCGATGCGCTGGTTGGTGGGGTGGAGCAGTACCGCCACGGGCCCGGACCTCACCGATGACAGCCGAGCGGTGCTCCCCGTGGGCGCCCAACTCCTGTGGGGCGACCCCGATCCCCTGTGGGCGGTGGGTGACTGGCGCCCCGATGAGGTGCGCGTCGTGCAGGCCGACCCCGAGACCAGAATCGCGGTCTTCGGGGTCTGCGGCGCGACCGACGACCAGTTGCGGGTGGGCCTGTTGGCCGCGCGCGGCGGTGCGCTGCGCCATCTCACGGCCTGGCCCGGCAGTTACACCGCCGTCGCGCAGGTCGGCCGGCGGCTGACCGTCACCGGCGACCTGGCCGGCGCCCGCCCGGTCTTCCACACCCGGTGGGCCGGCGGTACGGCCTACGCGACCGCCGCCCTGCCGCTCGCCGACCTGGTCGGGGCGAGCCTCGACGTCGGGCACCTCGCGGCGCTGCTGGCCTGCCCGGACGCGCCCGAGGCGCTCGGCCACGGGACGCCGTACGCGGGGGTGCGGCGCGTCCCGCCCGGCCACTCCCTGGTGCTGCGCGGCGGATCCAGCGAGATCACCTCGTACGAGCAGACCCACTCGCTCGCCGTCTCCGCACCCCAACTCGCTCCCGAACAGGCCGTGGACGGCGTCCGGGAGGCGCTGGTGGAGGCCGTACGCGCGCGTCTGGCGGCCCCGCGGCACGCGCCCGACCCCCGGGGCGGCCGGGGCTCTCCCGGCGGCCTGGACCCCGGCCCGGTGCCCGGCATGGGCCCCGCCGACCGGCGGGCCGCGCGCGGCGCACCGGCGCCCGGCGTCGGCGCCGACCTCTCCGGCGGCAGCGCCTCGGGCACGCTCGCGCTGCTCGCGGCCGGCCTGCCGGGGCAGCCGGGCCGGCTCAACGGGCACGGCGAGCGGCTGCTGGCGGTGACCTTCAACGACCTGGCCACCAACGGCGGCAGGGCGTACCACGAGGCCGAGCTGGAACGTGCCCGCACCCTCGCGGACAACCCGCGGCTGCACCACGTGGTGGTCGCGGCGGGCGAGGAGGCGCTGCCGTACGCGGACCTCGGGGCGGGCCCGCTCACCGATGAACCGGGGCCCTCGATGGTCGCCGCCGAACGGCACCGCAAACGGCTGCTCTCCGGGAGCGCCGACCACTTCGTGGGGCACGGCGCGCGGCAGGTACTGGACGCCCATCCGGCGCGCCTGGCGGACCTGTTGCTGGACCGGCGCCGACGGCATCTGCTGCGGCCCGTCACGGCGCTGGCGAAGGCCGACGGCGCTGCGGCGCACTCGGTGTTCATACCGTTCACCGTCTACCGGGCCGCGCGCCGGCTCGCCCGTACGCCCTACGGGGCGGGGGTCTCCGAGGCCGCCGGGCGGCTGCTGGGACGGGAGTTCGCCGACGAGCCGGTGGCGGGCAGCGCCGTGGACGCCTCGCTGGCGGCCCTCACGTGGTGCCGGCCCGGCCCTGCCGCGCGCTGGCTCACGGGCGAGGCGCTCGCTGAAGTATCGGTTCGGCTGAGCGACGCGGCGCTCCGCTCACCGGCCGTCGGGCGCCCCGGCGAGCGCAGGGCGCGCGCCGCGCTCACCCGGCACGCCGCCGACCACCGGGTCTTCGAGCAGGCCGCCGAGGTACGCAACCAGCGCCTGCACGCGCCCTTTCTGGACAACCAGGTGGTACTGGCCTGCCGCGCCCTCCCCGACACGCTCCGGGTGCAACCGGGGGCACGCGCCTCGGTGCTGCGCGCGGTGCTCTCCGGGGCGGGCATCCGCGACCTGCCCCCGGGGTGGGGCGCCACCTCGCACGTGACGCACGCGGCGGCCGTCCGGGCCGGGCTGCGCGCCGCCCTGGACGACCTCATCCGGCTCTTCGACGCACCCCTGCTCGCCGACGCCGGGCTCGTGGAGGCCCGCGTCGTGCGCAAGGCGCTGCGGGCCGCGGCCGACGGCGTACCGCTGCCGCTGGACGGCCTGGCGGAGCTGGTCTCCACGGAGCTGTGGCTGCGCCGCCTGCTCGCCCGGCGGGGCACCTGCTGGACCGGCGCAGCGGCCCCCAGACAGCGCGCCGTGGCGAGCGGCGTCGAGCGGCTGGCGCTCTGAGCCGCGCGGGCCGTACGGGGCCGCACCGGCGCCTCTGCGAGCCGTCGGCGGGCGCCCCGCAGGACCGCCGGGGCATCCGCACGTCAGCCCCGGCGGCCGGTCGGTGCACGGTCAGCGGGCGATCACCGGCAGCTGATCTGTGACTGTGCCCAGTCGCTGAACGCCAGGGTGTCGGCGGGCCTCTGCGGCTCGGCGACCAGCCGGAGGGTCGTACGGCCGCTCAGCGGTACGTGCACCGGTACGGCCGCGTCACCGCCGTGCACCACCCCCGAGCTCCACTGCCGCACCCCGTCCGCGTACACCGAGAAGCGCACAGCGCCGCGCCCGAGGCCCAGGTCGTCCACCCCTGCGTAGGCGTCGAACGCCGTGCACTCGCGGTTGAGGTCGATCGTCACCGAAGAAGGCGCGTGGGTCGTCACTCCGTGCGCGTAGTGCGTGCCGCCGATGCTGACGCCGCTCTGGCGCTTCCACAGGAAGCTGCTCTCCGTGGTGCGCACCTCCGGCTTGCTGTCGTCTCCCGTGAAGTCCCAGTCCAGGGTGTTGACCGGGTACGGCGCCGCCGGGGGCGGAGGCGGGGGCTTCGGCGCCGGCTTCGGGGGCGGCGTGGGCTTCGGCTTCGGAGGCGGCGTCGGCTCGGGCTTCGGGGCCGGCTTCGGCGCCTCAGGCGTGGGCGTGGGCGTCGGCTTCGGTTTCGGCGGCGCGGGCTTCGGAGGCGCGGGCTTCGGCGGCGCGGGCTCCGGAGCGGGCGGCTCGGGTTTCGGGGTGGGCTTCGGCTCCGGCTTCTGGGGCGCCGGTCTCGACGGGGCCGGCGGGGGCGGCTCGGCGTGCGTCTTCGGCGGGTCCTGGAGACCTGCCAGCGCCATGGCCACCCCCGCGGCCGCGACCGTGAGCCCGGCCCCGATGCCGACCTTCGCGGGCGTCCCGAGCCCCTCGGCGGCCGCTCCCGCGCCCGCGGAGTGCCCCGAGCCACCGGCGGCCGCCGCCGCGCCGGTACCGGCCGCAGCGCCCGCTCCGGCGGCTCCGACGACCCCGGCCGCCGCCTTGACCGCGTACCCGGCGGCGAACCAGCCGATGACCGCGACCGGCAGCACCGCACCGATCCGCTGATTGACGTCCGCGACCTCGTGCGCCGCGAGCCGGCAGCGCGCGCATTCCTCCAGGTGCTTGCGGAGTCCGCGCTCGGCCCGCACCCGCAGGCCCCCACGGGCGTACGCGCCCAGCCGGTCCGCGTACCGCGCGCAGTCGCCGCCGGACGTCAGCGACGCGCTCACGTGCGCCTGGAGGTACGCCTGCTTGAGGCCCTCACGGGCCCGGTGCGCCAGTACGGCGGTGGCATTGGCGGACAGCCCCAGGAGCGGCGCGACCTCGCTCGGCGACTCCTTCTCGACGGTCGTGTGCCACAGCACCGTCTGATAGCGCTCCGGCAGACTGCGGAACGCCCGTACGGCCATGGAACGCTCCGCCTCGTGCATCGCGCGCACGTCCGCACCGAGGTCGAGCGTGTCGTCGTCCATCGAGGAGCCGGCCGCCGAGGAAGCGAAGACCGCGAAATCCTCGACCAGGTGCTCGCGCTTGGCGGTCCTGACCCAGTCGGCGGCCGCGCGGCGCACGGTGGTGAGCAGGTACGCGCGGACCGCGGTCTTCGGGCCGGCGCCCCGGCGCACCGCCTGCAGCGTGCGCGCGAACACCTCGCCCGTCAGGTCCTCGGCGGTGTGCGCGTCCCGGCAGCAGGTGCGGGCGTAGCGGCGTACGGCCTCGGCGTGCCGGCGGTACAGCTCCTCGTAGGCGCTGTCGTCACCGGCCCGCATACGGGAGACCAGCTCGGTGTCGGACGGCGGCGCCTCGGGCTCGGTGCCGGGCGGTGCCTGATCGGCCGCGCCGGACGCGTCGGCGCCCGGTACGCGCTGCTGCGGTACGGTCTCCGGCCGGCTCGCCTGCGGGCCGGCGCCATGGCCGGAGCCGGCGACGTCGCCCGCGCCGACGCCGCGGTCGTCGCGCTCGTCGCGCCCCTCAAATGTCATTGCCGAGGCCCCCGGAACTACGCCACCAGTCTGACCATCGCGAAAGACTGCCACAAGGATGGCTGAAGCCTTACGGCGGTGTGACGCAATCACTCGTCCGGGGCGACTTGCCGCGCAGCAGCTCTAGGAGTCACCCGCACGGGGCATGATCCCGGTTTCGAGGTACGCATGATCCCCGTTTCGAGGGGCGGCATTCCCTGTTTCGAGGGTGGCCACGACGGCCCGTGACACGACAGCGGCCGGGACAAAAGCCCCGGCCACGCCGTACGAACCGTCCGCTCAGGCCACCGGCCGCGAGCGCAGGCCCTCCAGCAGGATCTCCAGGAGCCGCGCCGAGGCGGCCTGCTGCTGTGCCGCGTCCGGGAGCGAAGGCGCGCCCGTCGCGATCACCAGCAGCACGTCGGAGACCGTCACGTCCGCGCGCAGCTCCCCGGCTTCGCGCGCCCGCTCCACGAGCTGCCCGACGACGTCCAGGAGGGCCTGTGCGCCCCCGCTGTCGGCCGCGGACATCTCCGGCCCCTGCCCGTTGGAGTGCGGCTGCGCCGGCCCGTCGTCCGGCGACGTGCGCTGGGCGACGATGCGCAGCTCACCGGGCGCCACCGGGGGCTCCGGCGCGGTCCGCTGCTGCGGCACCCGCGCCTCCGCGAGCCCCTCGGCCCCATCCACGCCGCTGCCGACCCGCAGGATGCTCGGCGGCAGCAGCCGTCCGGCGCCGGACGCCACGGACGTGCGCAGGAAGCGCGAGAGGGCCGACCACGGGTCGTCCTCCTGCCCCAGCGCGGTGCGCGCCTGGTCGGTCAGCCGTGCGGTCTCCTCCTCCGCTATGCGGCGGACCAGCACGTCCTTGCTCGGGAAGCGGCGGTAGACCGTGCCCACCCCGACCCGGGCCCGGCGCGCCACATCCTCCATGGGCGCGCCGTATCCCAGCTCGCCGAAGACTTCGCGGGCAGCTCGCAGAACATGTTCCAAGTTGCGCTGTGCGTCCACCCGGAGCGGTGTGGTCCGGCCGGGCACGCCTGCCTCGCTCACGCCGCCGGTCCGGTCGCCGGCGGACGCCACCGCCGCCGGCCAATGAGAACTCTGCATGTGCATAGATGATCCCCCGGTAATGACGTCTCCCCCCGGAGACTCCCCGCCCTGACTGCCGGGGCTGCCAGCTTCCGGCTCCACCCCGACGAAGTACGAACATAGTTGAGCGCAGGTCAAGAATGAAGGGGGCAGTTCCGTACAGTCCGCCCCTCGAACGGAGTACGGGCCCGATCCGCCCCGTTTCCGTACACTCCCGCCATCTCGTACCCCCGCCTGACCTGCGGACCTCATTCCACACCGGCGGAAGCGGGGGTTCCAACGGGGGCCCCGGCCCACCGTCCGTATTTCGCCTTCCCTGTGGACAAAGAGACGGCGGGGGTGCGTCATGGAGAAATGCTGTGTCCCGGAGCGGGTACACGGCTATGTGATCGTGGCTCCGCCGGGGCCGGACCGACGCCCCCGGACGCACCCCACGGGCCATGGGCGACGTCGCGAGGAGATCCTCTGTGAAGCACCCGGCGCGCATTCTCGTAGTCGGCGGCGGCTACGTCGGCATGTACACCGCCCTCCGCCTGCAGCGGAACCTGCGCAAGGAACTGCAGGGCGGCACGGTCGAGATCGTGGTGGTCGATCCCGACCCGTACATGACCTACCAGCCGTTCCTGCCCGAAGCGGCGGCCGGCTCCATCTCGCCGCGGCACGTCGTCGTCCCCCTGCGCCGCGTCCTGGACCGGTGTCATGTCGTCATCGGTGAGGTGACGGGCATCGACCACGCCAAGCGCACGGCCACGATGAAGACGCTGGCCACGGAGGAGGAGGGCACCGGCGGGGTCGAGATGCAGTACGACGAGCTGGTGCTCGCGCCCGGCTCGATCTCGCGCACGCTTCCCGTCCCCGGATTGGCCGATTTCGGTATCGGCTTCAAGACCGTCGAGGAAGCCATCGGGCTGCGCAACCACGTACTGGAGCAACTCGACATCGCTTCCTCCACTCGCGACCCCGCCGTCCGGGACGCCGCGCTCACGTTCGTCTTCGTGGGCGGCGGCTACGCGGGCGTGGAGGCGCTCGCCGAGCTGGAGGACATGGCCCGGTACGCGGTGCGGTACTACCACAACGTCCGGCCCGAGGACATGAAGTGGCTGCTGGTCGAGGCGACCGGCCGCATCCTGCCCGAGGTGGGCGCGGAGATGGGCGAGTACGCCGTACGGGAGCTGCGCGGCCGCAACATCGATGTGCGGCTGAACACGCGCCTGGAGTCGTGCGAGAACCGCGTCGCCGTGCTGGACGACGGTGCGCGCTTCCCGACCCGCACCCTCGTGTGGACGGCGGGCGTCAAGCCGCATCCCATCCTGGCCGCGACCGGCCTGCCGCTCACCGAACGCGGCCGTCTGAAGTGCACCGCCGCGCTCCGTGTGGAGGGCGTCGAGCACGCCTGGGGAGCCGGCGACGCCGCCGCCGTACCGGACGTCACCGCCGACACGCCCGGTACGGAGTGCGCGCCCAACGCCCAGCACGCCGTGCGCCAGGCCAAGCAGCTCGCGGAGAACATCGCGGCGGCCATACGTGACGAGCCCGTCGAGGACTACGCCCACAAGTACGTCGGCTCGGTCGCCTCCCTGGGGCTGCACAAGGGCGTGGCCCACGTGTACGGGCGGAAGCTGAAGGGCTATCCGGCGTGGTTCATGCACCGCGCCTACCACCTCAGCCGCGTCCCGACCTTGAACCGCAAGGCCCGTGTGCTCGCCGAATGGTCGCTCGCCGCGTTCTTCAAACGCGAGATCGTCTCACTCGGGTCGCTGGAGAACCCCAGGGCGGAGTTCGAACTCGCTGCGGGCACGGGGCGGCAGAACGAGGGGAGTTGACGTCGCGCGGGGCGCGGGGTTGACGTCCCTCCGGGGCCGGGCGCCCGCCGCGGCGCGACGCCCTCCGTACGGTGTGCGGCACCGCGCATGTGGTGCCGACCGCCGCATACCCCTGGACCATATGCCGTCGTCGGTCATACGTTCACCGTTGCGTTCAGTCGAACGGGCGGTGCTCCACCAGGCCAGGAACTCCACCCGCCACTCCGGCGTCTGACGGATGTCAGTCCGGTCGGTCACACTGGACGTGTGACCATGGGTGGGCTCGTTTTTGCAAAGAGTGACAAGCGCGAGGAATTGGGACGTTTGCTGCATCACGCCAGAGGGCGCTCGGCGCGCCTCCGCCCGACCTTCCGCCGGCCAACGGCCGGGAGGCACTTCCCGGCCGCCGGACCGGCTCGGCGCCGCGTCGCGATCTAAGAGGTACACCTCCGTGAACTTCACTCGCTGGAGCGCCCGCTTCCCCGGTACGCAACGCCGTGCCGCGCGGGCAGACCGCGGTGCGGCGCCGGACGCGTCGTCACCCAAGCCGTCCCGGAGAACCCCTCCCTCGACCGGGCAGCCCACCGGGCCCTCCGGCGCCGCCACCCCGCCCGCCGATGCCGCGGACCGGACCGAGGCCGACCCGGCGACCCCCGCCAGGAGCACCGCGACGGACACCGCGGACACGGCGGGCACCCCGCCGGAGGCCGCCGGCGGCTCGGTCCCCGCCGCCCGCGCCGGGCGCCCCGAAGGGCACGCCCCCGCCGCGTCCGGTACGCAGCCGCCCACCGTCGACGCGCTCTCCGCCCACGAGATCCTCGGCACCATCCCCGCCCTCGTGGCCGTCGTCTACGGCCCCGAGCACCGCATCGCGTACGTCAACGGCGCGTACGCCAAGGTCTTCGGCGACCGCCCGGCCGGCCTCACCGCCCGCGAAGCCCTCCCCGAGCTCGACGAGCTGGGCCTGCTGCCGCTGATGGACCAGGTACTGCGCAGCCGCAAGCCCCGTACGGTCAAGGCCCGCAAGGTCCCCGGCGGCGCCGGCTCCGACCTCAGCCGCGACGGCTACTACACGTTCACCTGCACCCCCATCGAGGTCGCCGCCGCCAGCACCCCGGCCCCGGACCCGGAGATCGCCTGCGTCGCGCCGCACAAGGGCGTCCTCGTCTTCGCCGCCGACGTCACCGACCAGGTCGAGGCCGCCGAGCGGCTGCGCGCCGCGGAGCGCCGCCAGCGCGAGGCCGCCGTCACCCTCCAGCGCTCCCTGCTCCCGCAGGAACTGGAGCAGCCCGACGACCTCCGGGTCGCCGCGATCTACCACCCCGGCGGCACCGACGCCGCGGTCGGCGGCGACTGGTACGACGTGATCACCCTCGGCGCCGGCCGCACCGCGCTGGTCATCGGCGACGTCATGGGCCGCGGGGTGCGTGCCGCCGCCGTCATGGGCCAGCTCCGTACGGCCGTCCGCGCCTACGCCCGGCTCGACCTCCCGCCGCACGAGGTCCTCCAGCTCCTGGACGGCCTCGCCGCGGAGATCGACGCCAGCCAGATCGCCACCTGCGTGTACGCGGTGCACGACCCCAACGAAGGACGCCTGGTCTACGCCTCGGCCGGGCACCTGCCGATCCTCGTACGCGACCGGGACGGCACGGTCCACCGCGCCGGGGAGCCGACCGGCCCGCCCCTCGGTACGGGCGGCTGGCTGCACTCCTCCGGCAGCCTCCCGCTGAGCCCCGGCTCCACGGCCGTCCTCTATACGGACGGTCTGGTCGAACGCCGCGACAAGGACATCGACGAGGGCGTCGCCGCCCTGGAGAACGCCGTCGCCGGCGCGACCGGCGCCCCGGACATCATCTGCGACCGCCTGCTGCGCTCGCTGGGCATCACCAACGACCACGACGACGACGTCGCCGTCCTCGTCCTCCAGCACCCGGACCGCACGGGCCCCGAGGCCGAGCTCTTCCACAACGCCGCGCTGGAGCTGCACGGCGGCACGGAGGCGGCGCCGCGCGCCCGTGCCTTCGCCTCCGGCGTGCTCGCCTCCTGGCGCTTCTCACCGGAGCTGCACGACCTCGGCGTACTGGCGGCGAGCGAGCTGGTCGCCAACTCCCTCCAGCACGGCACGCCGCCCATGCGGCTCCGGCTGCGGCGTACGGACCGCCGGCTGATCGTCGAGGTCACCGACGGCGACGACCACCTGCCGCGCCGCCGCCGCGCCGAGCCGGTGGACGAGGCGGGCCGCGGCATCTCGATCATCGCCACCATCGCCTCGAACTGGGGCTCGCGGCGTACCCCTGGGGGCGGTAAAGCGGTGTGGTGCGAGTTCGCCCTGCCGAGTGAGTAGCGAGTAGCGCGCCGGCCCGACGACAGCGCGCATGACAGGACGCAGCGGCGTGGGACACGACGCATACAGAAGGGGCCGGGCCCGTACAGAAAAGTACGGACCCGGCCCCTTCCGGACGGGCGGCGCCCTACGCGACGCAGGCCACCTCGTCCCTGACCGGCACCTCGACCGGCGTGGCCGTGGCACGCGGGTTGTCCTGCGCGGGGGTGAGCAGCCGGCCCAGGCGCAGAGCCAGCGCCGAGATCCCGAGCGCGCACAGGATCAGCATCACGATGTACGCGGCCGACGCGCCGTGGCCGACCAGCAGCGCGCCCACGGCCGGCCCGACCGCCAGCGCCAGCTGCTTCACCAGGGCGAAGACCGAGTTGTACTGACCGATCAGCCGGCTCGGCGCCAGGTCCGCCACCAGCGGCGACACCGTCGGCGACAGCAGCGACTCGCCCACACCGAACAGCATGTACGTGGAGATCAGCAGCCCCGTGGCCACCGCCTGCGCGCCGTGCACCAGGCCGGACAGCCCCGCGGCGACCCACGCCACGGTCCAGATGAGCCCGACCACCGCGATGACCCGGCTGCGGCGGCGCCGCTCGACCAGCTTCAGGACGACGAACTGCGCCATCACGATGGCCGCGGTGTTGGCCGCCAGCGCGATGCCCAGCGTCGACGGCGCGATGCGGGTGACCTCGGTGGCGTACGCGGCGAGGCCCGACTCGAACTGCCCGTAGCAGGCGAAGAACAGCACGAACCCGAGCAGGCAGAGCCACATCATCCGGCGGTCGGCGAGCAGCGCCCGCCAGGAGCCCTCGGCGCGCGCCTCGACCGGGACCTCGCCCTCGACCTTGGGCGCCTTGGGCAGCCGTACGGTCGCCACGGCGGCACCGAGCACGAGGAACATCACGGCCTCGATCGCGAAGAGCCGCACAAAGCTCGCCGGGTCGCTCTCGTCGACGAGCATGCCGCCGATCAGACCGCCGATGCCCAGGCCCAGGTTGTTGAGGAAGAACTGGGTGGCGAAGGCGCGCGACCGGGTCACGGTCGTCGAGCACCACACGATCATCGTCGCCAGCGCCGGCTGGATGACCGCGATGCCCGCGCCGAGCGCCACGGTCGAGGCGATCACCATCGGCTCGTTGTCGGACAGCCCGAGGCCGAGCGCGCCGAGAGCGGCGGCGAACGTGCCCACCACGGCGACCGGCAGCGGACCCCGCCGGTCGATGGCACGACCGGTGAAGGGCAGCACGACGAGCGCGGCGACGGCGAGCATGGCGAGCACGACGCCCGCCGTACTCGCACCAAGATCACGCACCTTCGCCACGTAGACGTACAGATACGGGACCGTAAAGCCGTTGCCGAACGCGCTCAGTGCGTTGCCCAGCTGGATCCGGCGCAGCGCGGCGCCCATTGCGGTGGTCACACTCACCTACCTAGGTCGAGAAGGTCGTCGAATACGGATGTGTGCAGGGCGGGGTAAGGCGCACGCGGGATTCGGTCCCCCGGACAGGCTCAGGTGCCCCCCCAGCACTGGCGGACTTCAGAGGAAGAGGAGAGCCGCAACGTGTTCGGTCCGTCCCGGACAGTCACAAGCTGAAGACTTCAACTCTAAAGTTCGAAGCTAAAGAGTACATGACCAAGGACTTCAACGCCAATGACTTCCGTGCCATACTGCGCCGCATGTCAGAGCCCTCAGAAGCGGTCCAGAGCCCGGCCGAGCCGAGCCTCGAGGAACAGATCGCGGCCTACCAGCGCGAGTTCCAGGACCTCGACCCGCAGGTGGAGAAGGTCGTCTCCGCGCTGCAGCGCCTCAACCGCCGGATGAACGTCGCCTACGGCCGGCAGACCGCCACGCTGGGGATCAGCAATGCCGAGTGGGAGGTGCTGAAGGCCCTCGTCGTCTCCGGCGCCCCGTACCGCCTGGGCCCGGGCGAGCTCGCCAAGCGGCTCGGCCTGACGCCGGCCGCGATGACGCACCGCATCGACCGCATGGCGAACGAGGGACTCGTCAACCGGGAGCGCGACGAGAACAACCGCGTACGGGTGATCGTCGAGCTGACCGACGAGGGCCGGGGGAAGTGGCTGGAGGCCATGCGCCTTGCCTCGGTATTCGAGGAGGACCTCCTCCAGGACCTCGATTCCCGCGAGCGGGGGCTCCTGGGCGACGTGCTCACCCGGCTGCTGCGCCGCGTCGAGGACGCCCAGCCGGACGCGGACGGCCGCCTCACCGACCTCGACTGAACACCCCTGTCACGGCCGCTCCGGACGGGCCGGACCCCGGTTGACACGGCCTACCCCGGTCCGTAGTGTTCTCCGAGTTGCCACACAGCCGTAACGGTTTTGCGGCAGCCACTCACGCCGCACCGGCGGCAACCCATTACTGCACGGCCTTCCTTCGGGAACAATTTCGGCATGTCGAAATTCAACCGATCGGCTCGATTATGAGCCGGCCCGGAAAACCGCTAAAGTAGTGATCACGCCGGAAGGCGCGAAACCCCCTCCGACAGGGAT
>NZ_JBITXI010000018.1:0-167330 GCF_044544605.1 Streptomyces sp. NPDC053560
CCGCCGGCAACGGCCGAGGCGAAAATCACCTCACCGTCCTGAGGCGCAAGGGGGGCCTTGCCCCCCCCCCCCCCCCCCCCCCCCCCCCCCCCCCCCCCCCCCCCGGGGGGGCCCCCCCCCCGGGGGGGGGCGCCCCCCCCTCGCCGCTGTCCTGGCACTCAGCCCGCGATCGCCTCGTACAGGCTGAACCCGGCGAGCACGATCATCACGCAGGCCGCGACCTTCGTGATGAGCTTCAGCGGCACGAACCGCATCAGGGTGCGGCCGCCCAGGATGCCCAGCGCGGCCACCGCCCACAGGGCGAGCACGGCGCCGATGCCGACGGAGACCGGGTCGCCGTAACGGGCGGCGAGGTTCGCGGTCATGATCTGGGTCAGGTCGCCGAACTCCGCGACCAGGATCATCATGAAGCCCGCCCCGGAGACCTTCCAGAAGCTCTGGTCGGCGGGCTTCTTCACCTCTTCCTCGTCGTCGTCCTTCTTGAACAGCAGGACGGCGGCGCCGGCGAGGAAGAGCACGCCGACGATCGCCTGGACCAGGCGGTGCGGCAGCAGCGTGAGCACGCTGCCCGCGGCGATGGCGAGCGCGACGTGCACGACGAAGGCCGCGGCGACGCCCGCGAAGACGTAGGACGCTCGGTAGCGCGTGCCGAGCATCAGCCCGGCCAGTGCGGTCTTGTCGGGCAGCTCGGCGAGGAAGACGACGCCGAAGACGACGGCTGCGACGGAGAAGCTGAACACGGGGTGGAATACCTCGTTCGATAGGGCCGCACCGAAAGGGGCCCGGGAAAAGGGGTCGCTTCGGCACGGCAGCGTCGGACACTGCGGCCGAAGGTCTCGCTGGCATACGGACGCAATCCGTATGCTCCGGGCGCCGGCTCGCCACGAGGGCGGGCATTATGTCGACGGTCCGGCGAAGAGCTACTCCCCTTCTGCTGGGATCAAGGGTACGCGGTGCAGCCGTCCGCACGCGACCAGCTCCAGTACCACCGCCACCGCGACCGCCTGCACGGCGAGCAGGGCCACCAGGACGAAAAGCTGCACCGCACCCGCCTGAACGGGTGACGCGCCGCCCAGCAGCATGCCGACGAACGCCCCCGGCAGTGTGACGAGCCCCACCGTCCGGGTCTGGTCCAGCCCCGGCAGCAGCGCCTCGGAGACCACCGGCCGGGCCACCTCCAGCCGCGCCTCCCGGTCCGGCAGCCCCAGCGCGAGCCCCGCCTCCAGCTCCCCGTGCCGCGACTCCAGCTCGTCCAGCGCGCGCCGCCCGCCGAGCACGGTGGCGGTGAGCGCGCCGCCCATGAGGATGCCGGCCACGGGGATGAGGGTGACCCCGCGCGGCGGCACCAGGCCGGTCAGCAGCAGCGCGGCCACCACCGGCAGCACCCCGGCGGCGATCGGCGCGGCGGCCCACCACCAGGTGCGGTTGGGGGTGATCCGGCGGCCCGCCGTGCGCACCGCCACCAGGAACATCAGCAGCAGGAAGCAGACCAGCAGGGGGACGGCGCGGATCACCCAGCCGATGAGGAAGGAGACGGCGGCGAGCTGGGCGGCGGCGCGAAGCCCGGCGACGGCGATGCCCCGGGCGTGGTCCAGCCGGCACAGCGCGGCGACCGTCACGGCGGCGGCGAGCAGCACCGCGAGCACGACCGCGAGGGTGACGTTCACCGGCAACAGCACACGATCACCTTAGGGCGGCAGGGCCGGGAGAAAGCTCAACGGACGCGCGTTCGAGGAGTTCTGGCGGCGCGTCACCTCTTGATCTGACGTGGGCATGTCGTCACTCTGTTACCTGGAGCCCACACGGCGGCAACCCCCGCGCGCCATCGTGTGGCCCGGCCGGTCAGCCCGACCGGCCGGCCCGACCGATCACGACTTCCTCACCCCCCACACCAACGGGAGTTCCGATGTCCAAGGTCTACGCGCGTCGCGTGTCGCTCGCCGCCGGCTCGGCCGCCGCACTCGTCTGCACACTGCTGTTCAGCGGCCAGTCCGCCCAGGCCGCGCCGCCCTCACCGCCCAGCGCCGCCACCGCCCGCACCTATCTCGGCGAGATCAAGGAGCAGGCCGAGGGATCGCAGGACGGCTACAGCCGCGACAAGTTCCCGCACTGGAGCGACCAGGGCGACAGCTGCAACACCCGCGAGGTCGTCCTCAAGCGCGACGGCAAGGACGTCGAGACCGACGGCAGCTGCGCCGCGACCAGCGGCTCCTGGACCTCCCCGTACGACGGCGAGACCTGGACGCAGACCTCCGACGTGGACATCGACCACATGGTGCCGCTCTCCGAGGCATGGAAGTCCGGCGCCGCAGACTGGACCACGGACCGCCGCGAGCAGCTCGCCAACGACCTCACGCACGCCCAGCTGCTCGCGGTCACCGACAACGTGAACCAGTCCAAGGGCGACCAGGACCCGGCCGAGTGGCTGCCGCCGAAGACCTCCTTCCACTGCGAGTACGCGCGGATGTGGGTGTGGGTCAAGCACGAGTACGGCATGACCGCCGACTCCGCCGAGAAGGCAGCGCTGAAGAAGATCCTGGACGGCTGCTGACCCGGCGCCCCACCCGCCCGGGCGGTTCCGCTCTCCACCCCATGCCCGCGGAGCCGCCCGCCCCCGCTTCCCGGCCGCGGTTCGGGTCCCTCCGGGGAGCCCGTGCGCTCCTCCTATCCTCGGATCCGAGGCGCGGGCGGCTGCCCGTACCGAGGTGCGGGCACCGGCCCGCGCGAGGGAGGACCGCGATGACCGGACTGCGGCTCGGACCGCTGCTGCGCTACGTGGACGAGGACAGCGCGACGGTGTGGATGGAGACCGAAGCACCGTGCGAGGTGACCGTGGCCTGCGACAGCGGCGTCACCGGCACCGACCGGACCTGGCAGGTCGCCGGGCACCACTACGCGCTGGTCCCCGTCGAGGGCCTGACGCCGGGCGGCGAGACGCCCTACCGGGTGCTGCTGGACGGTGAGCAGGTCTGGCCGCTGCCGGACAGCCCGTACCCGCCCTCCGTCATCCGCACGCTGCCGCCCGAGGGGCGGGGCCCGCTCTCGGTGGCCTTCGGCTCCTGCCGCTGGGCGGCCCCGCCCTCCGGGAGCAGGAGTCACCTGGCGGCCGTGCCGGGCATTCCGGGCGACAGCCACGACCCGGTGGGGCCGGACGCGCTGGACACCCTCGCCGCCACCCTCGCCCGCGATCCGGACCGCCCCCGCCCCGACGTCCTGCTGCTGCTCGGCGACCAGGTCTACGCCGACCAGACCTCCGAGGCGACCGCCGCCCTGCTGGCCCGCCGCCGGGACACCTCGGAGCCGCCGTGGACGCAGGTCGCGGACTACGAGGAGTACACCCACCTCTACGACGAGTCCTGGCTGGACCCGGAGGTGCGCTGGCTGCTCTCCACGGTCCCCAGCTGCATGATCTTCGACGACCACGACGTGATCGACGACTGGAACACCTCGGCCGCCTGGCAGGCCCGGATGCGCGCGACCTCGTGGTGGCGCGACCGGATCCTCGGCGGCCTGATGTCGTACTGGGTCCACCAGCACCTGGGGAACCTCTCCCCCGCCGACCTGGCGCGCGACGAGCTGTACGCACGGGTGCGGACCGCGGCCGACGGCACCGAACCGGTACGCGCCTTCGCCGCCGCCGCGGACGCCGACCCCACCTGCGCACGCTGGAGCTACCGGCGCGACTTCGGGCGGGTACGCCTGGTCATGATCGACACCCGCGCCACCCGCGTCCTGGACGAGGGCCGCCGCGCGATGCTCGACGCGGCGGAGGCGAAGTGGGTGCGGCAGGAGGTGCTGGACGCACCCGGCAGCTACGACCACCTGCTGATCGGCAGCTCACTTCCCTGGCTGCTGCCCCATCTGGTGCACGACGCGGAGGTGTGGAACGCGGCGCTGTGCCGCGGGGCCCGCGGCCCGCGCTGGGCACGGCGGGGCGAGGCGCTGCGGCAGCGGGCCGACCTGGAGCACTGGTCCGCGTTCCCCGAGTCGTTCGCGGCGCTGGCCGAGCTGCTCTCGGAGGCGGCTTCGGGCCCGGAGGCGCCCGCGACGGTGTGCGTGCTCTCCGGGGACGTGCACCACGCGTACATCGCCGAGCCGCACTGGCCGGCGGGCGAGGAGCCGGCGGGCCGGGTCCTCCAGCTGACCTGCTCGCCGGTGCACAACAGCATTCCGGCGGCCATGCGGGCGGGCTTCCGCTTCGGCTGGAGCCGGGTGGGCCGGTGGCTGGGCCGCGCCCTCGCCCGGCACGTGGCGGCCGGCCGGCCGCCGGTGTCCTGGCGGCGCACCGGCGGGCCGTGGTTCGGCAATCAGCTGATGACGCTGACCCTGCGCGGCCGGGACGCCCGGCTGAGCCTGGACCAGGCCCGCGCGGACGGTCGGCGTGCCGGGCGGCGGCGTCGGACGCCGGGCCGGATGGCGCGTCTGGAGCGGGTGCTGGAGCGCTCGCTGACGTGATCCCCGGGGAAACCGGGAGCGGCACGAAGGAGAACCGGGGGCTGCGTACCCCCTTGACGGCCGCATTGGTCTGGACCATGGTGACGGACGCGTCATTGGTTCAGACCAAGCGGCCAGAAAAACACTTGAACTTGCAAGTATGAATAAGGCAGACCTAACCTTCAGGCCTCTCGGTTCCGTCCCCGACCGCAGGAGTCTTGTCATGCCCGCTTCCCTCTCGGCGTTCACCGAACGCAGCCGACCACACGTCACAGCACTCTTCCGCGTCGTCACCGGCCTCCTCTTCGCCTGCCACGGCGCCGCGTCGCTCTTCGGCGTGCTCGGCGGCGCGGCCGGCGGCGGCACCGTCCCCACCGGCACCTGGCCCGGCTGGTACGCGGCCGTCATCCAGCTCGTCGGCGGCCTGCTCGTCCTGCTCGGCCTGGGCACCCGCACCGCCGCCCTGATCAGCTCCGGCTCCATGGCGTACGCGTACTTCTCGGTCCACCAGGGCGAGGCGCTGTGGCCGATCCAGAACGGCGGGGAGCCCTCCGCGATGTTCTCCTGGGCCTTCCTCCTGCTGGCCTTCACCGGCCCCGGCGCGTGGGCCCTGGACCGGGTCCTCTTCGGCTCCGGCGACCGCGGCGAGGACGCCGGCACCCCGGCGCCACCCGCCCGGGAGCCCAGCGCGGCCTGACCCGCCGCGCGGACTCCGCCCGCTCTCCGCTCAGCCCTGAGGGCCGCCCGTCCCGGCGGCCCTCAGGTCGTTCCCGGCCTTGCTACTTCGCGGCGTGCTTGAACGGCACCGTGAGGCAGCCCAGCCGGTCGCCCGCCATGCCCGCGTGACCGTGCCCGGTGTGGGTCTTGTGGTCGTGGATCACCACGGACCGCGCCTCGCCCTGCCGGAACCACCACGAGTGCTTCGACGACACCGAGGCGTCGCCGTCGGAATCCGTGGTGAAGTCCAGCCAGACCTCGTTCTCCGGGTTGGCGTACTTCGGGTCGGTGGACGGCTGACGCGGGTCCTTCCGGTTCTGGTAGTGCGGCCCGGAATCGTCCGGCTTCTGGCCGCACGGCTTGGTGTGCACGTGCGAGCCGTAGGTGCGGTGGGGCTGCAGCCCCTTCACCTTCAGCCGGATGGTCATCCCGTGATCGCTCTTCCACTGCGCGACCACGATCCGCGCCTTCACCGGCACCTTCTTCGTGTCGTACGTGACCGCGTCCGACGGATCGAACTTCGACACGGGGGCGAACCGGCCCTCCTTCCCCACCACGAGGTCTCCGCCGCCGGGCGTGCCGCCGTACGCGGGCGCCGCCACGACGGGCACCGCCATGAGCAGCGCCGTCGCCGCTCCCGTCAGGATTCCTGCCGCCATACTCGTCTCCTCGTCACTCCCCGTAACCGAAGCGCGCGGCGCGCGCCATGACCTCACCGTCTCCGCCGGCCGGCCGTCGCGCGAGCCGTGCCGGCCGCCGGGCGGTGGGCCGCACGCGGGCCCCCGGGCGGCCCACCGTGTAGCCCAGCAGGCGAACTGCCTGGCAGGAAACGCGTGATTCGGACAACACCTGAGGCTCTGCGGCCGGATCTCGGGACATGTCAGGCGTACGCTGTATGGCTGTACGAGCGACAAGCCGCCCCTGCCGCTGCCATGCGACGTCGCGGCCGGGGACGACTTGGAGTGACGAGGTGCTGGAAAGTCTGGGGGCGCTGGCCGATCCCCCGTGGATTCATCTGATCGTCGGGCTGTGTGTTCTGCTCGACGTCTTCGTGCCGTTCCTCCCCAGCGGAGTGCTGCTCATCGCAGCGGCGACCGCCGCCGGCACCCGCACCGCCACCGTCGGCGTCCCGCCGATGAGCGGGGGCTCGGCCGTGGCCGATCTGTTCGCGCTCGCGCTGTGCGCCGCGACCGCCTCCGTGCTCGGCGACCTGGCCGCGTACCGGCTGGCCTGGCGCGGCGGCGACCGCTTCGACCGCGCCATCGCCCGCTCCCGCCGCCTGGCCGCGGCGCAGGAACGTCTCGGCACCGCGCTCACCCGGGGCGGCGGGATCGTGGTCGTCCTCGCCCGGTTCGCACCCGCCGGGCGCTCCGTGGTCAGCCTCGGCGCGGGCGTCGCGCACCGCACCGTCCGCGAGTTCCTGCCCTGGTCGATGCTGGCCGGGGTCGCCTGGGCCGCGTACAGCGTGTCCCTGGGCTACTTCGGGGGCCACCTGCTCGGCGCGACCTGGTTCAGCACGGCCGTCTCGGTCTTCGCCCTCTTCGCCGCCGGCTCCGCCGCGCTGTACGTGATGCGCCGGCCGGAGCGCGGCGCGGCGCACTCCGGGTAACCACCCGAAGGGCCGTCACTCCGCCGCCTCCGCCTCCTCGCGCGCCGCCTCCGGCACCACCGCGATGGGGCACAGGGCGTGCAGCAGCACCGCGTGCGCCACCGAGCCCAGCCGGCGGCCGATCGGCAGCTTCCGGCGGTGCCGCCCGACCACCACCAGGTCGCTCCGCGCGGACTCCTCGACCAGCTGCCCCGCCGCGTCCGCGGGCCGCAGCTCGGCCTCCACCGCGACGTCCGGATACCGCTCCCGGTACCGCGCGAGCACCTGCGACACCTGCTTGACCAGGGCGTCCTCGTACTCCTGCTGCGTCGTGTCGTAGGCGGCGATGTAGTCGAAGGCGACCGGTACGGCCATCGGCCACATGTACGCGGCGACCACCTGGAGGACGGCTCCGCGCCGGGCCGCCTCCTGGAAGGCGAAGTCGATCGCGCTGCTCTCCCCCGCCTCTTCCGACGTCGGGTCGACCCCCAGGACCACGCGCCCGTGCGCCCCTCCGGGCCGTGCCTCGTCCCCCTCCTCCGACGGCCCGCCGCTCCGGTCCGGGCGCGGGACGACCACCACGGGGGAAGAGGAGTGCGCGGCGCACGCCATGCTGTTGGAGCCGAGCAGCAGGCTCGCGAAGCCGCCCCGCCCGCGCGAGCCGAGCACCAGCAGCTCCGCCTGGTCGCCGAGCCCGGGCAGGATCACGTCCGTGAGCCCGCTCAGGCTGCGGAACTCGACCTCCGGCAGCTCGGGCCCCGCGGCCAGCTGCGCCCGCAGCTCCTCCAGCACGGGGTCGCCGGTGCCCGCTTCGGCGTCGGCGGCGCGCGCCGAGGTGACGTACGGCCACACGTGCACGACCTGGAGGGGCGCCGACCGGAGCCGGGCCGCCTCGGCCGCCCAGTGCAGCGCCCGCTCACTGTCCGGGGACCCGTCCACCCCGACGATGACCGGCATCCTGTCCATCTGTGCCTCCCTACGATCCGCCGACGGGCCGCACGGCGCCCGCGGTCCGCCGATTTCCGCGGCCGTCGCGGCCACTGCGATCGGTACCACTCGGGCGAGCGGTCCGGCCAGTACGCATTACAGGCGATTTGGGCGAGTATTCCGGGCAGGCGCCCGGAACGGCGACGGCATGATCAGCAACTGAGCGGGTGCCCCGAAGCCGGTAAAATCGAACTTCCCCGCATGGCCCGGCTCCTGGGCGATGCCCTCCTCCGGGACGCGCCTCCGCCGGCCGTGCCGCCTGATCCAGGACGTCATGAACGCTCACCGGCCGCCCGCTCCGCGCACCACCACCGCCGCCGTCTCCACCGTCCCGCCCGACGCTCCGTCGGCCCCCGTCCTCACCTGGGAAGAGGCCGGGGAGCCGCGCTCCGCCCAGTGGCGTTCGGAGAACGGCGCGCTGCCGCCGCGGCGCGTGACGATCGCCGACGACCGTATGAAGGCCGACGCCGCGTACAAGCTGGCCTGCGAGGGCACCGCGCTGCTGTGGCGCGGCGACTTCCACAACGCCCGCCAGCTGCTGACCGCGCTGGCCCGGCGGATCGACCGCCGCCCCCGCAAGCCCGCGCCCGCCGACGACCCGGCACGCGCCTTCCACCTGCACCGCGCCGCGCAGAGCCAGCGCGCCCGCATCCTCGGCATGCTGCTGGTGCCCCTCGACGCCGAGTACGGCGTCCCGCTGCACCGCGCCCCCGACGTCCGCGCGGCCTGCGCCCAGGCGTACGGCCCCGCGCCCGCGGCGAGCGGCGCGGCGGGCGGCACCCGCTCTGTCGTCTCGCTGCGCGAACTGCTCGGGCTCGTCGGCGCGTACGAATGGCACCGCAAGGGCGTCGAGATCCCGGCCCTCGGGGGCGACCGGATCCACCCCGACTACGGCGTCTTCTCGCCCCAGCGCGGCGAGTACGTCGACCTGGTGGCCCGGGCCCCGCTGCCCGCCGACCCGACCGGGCTGGCCTTCGACATCGGTACCGGCAGCGGCGTACTGGCCGCGGTGCTGGCCCGGCGCGGAGTACAGCGCGTCCTCGGCACCGACCAGGACCCGCGCGCGCTGGCCTGCGCACGCCGGAACGCCGAGCGGCTGGGCGTCGCCGACCGGGTCGAGGCCGTCGCCGCCGACCTCTTCCCCGCCGGGCGCGCCCCGCTGGTCGTCTGCAACCCGCCGTGGCTGCCGGCCAAGCCCACCTCCGCGGTGGAGTACGCCGTCTACGACCCGAACAGCCGGATGCTGCGCGGCTTCCTCGCGGGCCTCACGGACCATCTGACGCCGGGCGGCGAGGGCTGGCTGATCCTGTCCGACCTCGCCGAGCGCCTCGGGCTGCGCACCCGCGCCGATCTCCTCGTCCTCTTCGAGGCGGCCGGCCTGACCGTCCGCGACCGGCTGGACATCGCTCCCCGGCACCCGAAGGCCCGCGACGCCACCGACCCGCTGCACGCCGCCCGCGCGGCGGAGGTGACGTCGCTGTGGCGACTGGTGCCCGCCGGCAGCTGACGACGGCCCGGGGCCTCCCCGGGCCCTCTACGAGTCAGGTGCGTACGGCTCATCTCCGTACGGCTCAGGAGTCCTTGCGTACGTAGACGTCGACGCGGCGGCCGCGGGTCTCGGTCGAGGTGACGCGTGCGAACTCCGCCGCCAGCACCCGCTTCTTCATGGCCTCGCGCGCCGGTACCGGCCGGGCGGCGGCCGAGGCCGCGTCCGTGACCAGCACGATCCGGCGGTGGGCGCGCATCCCGGCCCGGATCCTGGCGGGCGTGTGCTCGGTGCCCTTGAGCGTGCCGCCGGCCACCGGCCCCTCGCGCAGCGCGAGATCGTCGAGCCCCCGGAAAGCGGCCGGGCTCACCAGCGCCGTGTCGCGCCGGGCCGCCGGGAGGAAGAGCACCCCGTCCCCGGGGCGCGCCTGCGTGGCCACCAGCTCGGCCGGCCGGAGCACGTCGTCCACCCGGCTCGCCGCCGTCCGCAGCCCCGTCTCCACGGGCAGCAGCGCCACGAACCCGGCGGCGGTCACGCCGGTCAGCAGCACACCCGTACGAAGGCGGTGCCGGCGCGCGGCGACGGCCCGTACGGCCACCGCGAGAGCCAGGCCGGCCGGCAGCGCGAAGCCGATGTTGGTGAAGAGGACGTAGCGGTCGATGTAGAGCGGCCGCACGAGGGAGGCGAGCAGCAGCCCGGCCTGCGGGACGACGAGCAGCGGCAGCGCGACGGACCCGAGGGAGAGCGCGGGCGGCCGCTGCCCGGGCCCGGCTCGGTGGCCGCGTCCGTAAGGCACCCGCGCGCAGCCGAAGCCGATCACGACCAGCGCCGCGACGCCGAGCAGGGTGGTCCAGGCGACCGGCTTGATCCATGACACCTGCTCGGCCTGCGCACGGCTGGCGAGCACCAGGGGCAGCGCCCCGGCCACCGCGACCGCGGCGGAGACCAGCCAGGGGACGAGGATCCCGCGCTGTCCACGGCGGCGGGCCAGCAGCACCGTCACCGCGTGCGCGGGCAGCACCAGCAGCGAGAACCAGTTCAGCAGGGCGGCGCACAGCACGGCGGCGGTGTACCCCGCCCAGCAACCCAGGCGCCGGAGGCGCGCGCCCGGCTCCGGCCGCTCCCGGTGCGGGCCCGCGCCCCGGACCAGGAGCCAGGTGGCGACGGCGACCGACGCGGTCACCAGCGCATAGGCCCGGCCCTCCTGCGCGTAGTGCTGGATGTTGGGGATCAGCACGAGGACGAGGCCGGCGGCCAGTCCGGCCCACGGCCCCGCCAGCCGCCGCCCGGTGGCCGCCGTCGCCGCGGCGGCCACCGCCATCGCCAGGACCGACGGCAGCCGCAGCGCCACCAGCCCCGGCCCGCCGAGCGCGAAGACGGCGTGCATGCACAGGTAGTACAGGCCGTGCACGACATCGACCTGCCCCAGCATCGCCCAGATCTCCGGCACCGAGCGCCGGGCCGCCTGCCAGGTCGCCGCCTCGTCCCGCCACAGGCTGTGCTGACGGGTCAGTCCCCAGCAGCCGAGCGCCGGCGCGAGCAGCGCGGGGAGGACGGGGACCAGCGCGGAGCGGAGTGCGGTCCGTTCGCCCGGGGGCGCCGTACGCCGAGGAACGGGCCGGGCCGTCGTGCGGTCCGTTCGCGCAGGGGCACGGACCGCACGAGTCGGTATAGAGGCGAGATCTGCGGACATGGACGGCACTCTACACTCCACGTATACACGCAATTTATACGAGCCCGTGCCCGCTCTCTCCCCTGTCTGCTCTCGAACCCGTCTCCGCTCTGCCGAGGAAAGGAGACAGCTCCGTGCGGAAAGGCCGGGCCCCGCCGGCCACCGTGATCTGCGCCTGCGCGCTCACCCGCCCGTGGCTCGTGCCCGCCGCGCTGAAGCCCGGCCCGTTCCACGGCGACGGCGGCCTCGCCCCGTCCGTGGACCGGGTCTACCGCTCATGGTCGCGGTCCTGTCCTCCGGCGCCTTCCCCTCGCACGACGTCAGCCGGCAGTACCCGCCGGGCGCGCCCCTCCCCCTGCTCTCACTCGCGCTCGCGCCGCGCCTCGACCGCGGGCACGCCTTCGTCATCGGCCGTCATCGGCGCCGCCCTGTGCGACGCGATCGTGTTCGCGCTGCCGCTCCTCGGTACGGAACGGGGGCGCCGTGCGCGTACGAGCTGGACAGTGGCGGCCGTCGTCGCGGCCGTGCTCACCGCCGGCTTCGCGCTCGCCATGCCGCACGCCTTCTCGTTCCTCACGGCGCAGAGCGCACGCGGCATCCAGATCGAGTCGGCCGGATCACTGCCGTTCCACCTCGCCGGCCCGGCACTTCGGGTGGCGCGGCACCTGGGCCGCCAAGGACGGCGCACGAGTTCGTCGGCCCGTACGTCCCGCAGGTCACCATCGCGATGCAGGCGCTGACCGTACCGAGCCCGGCGTGGCTGCCGCGGTGGCGCCACCGGCGGACGGTCGACCGAAGTGACCGACTCCGTCCGATCCACCCCACCCTTCCCCCTCTCGGGGTAAAAGTGTGATCATGGCACCATGAGCAGCGATATGAGGGTTCCCGCGGACGTCGGATCCGGTGCGCCGGGCAGCGGAACGGGACCGGCCGTCGAGACCGGCACCGCGCCCGTCGCGGGCGGCGAGCTGTACTACGAGGCGGCGGGCTCGGGCCCGGCGCTGGTGCTGCTGCACGAGGGCATGCTCGACCTGACCATGTGGGACGAGCAGTTCGAGTGGCTCGCGCGCGCCGGCCACCGGGTGATCCGGTACGACGCCCGGGGCCACGGCCGCTCCTCCCCGGTCGAGGGGGAGTACGCCCATCACGAGGACCTCCGGGCGCTGCTCGCCCATCTCGGCGTCGGCCGCGCGACGTTGATCGGCCACTCGCACGGCGCGCGCGTCGCACTGGACAGCGCACTGGCCTACCCGGGCACCGTGGCCGCACTTGTCCTGGCCGCGCCCGGCATCAGCGGCCGGACGTTCTCCGACCCGTTCCTGCTCCAGCACATCCGGGAGCAGGTGGCCGCGGTGAGCGCGCCGGGCGGCGTGACGCGCTTCATCGAGCACTTCCTGCGGATGTGGGTGGACGGGCCGCACCGCGAACCGGCCCAGGTCGACCCGGCCTTGCGGGAACGCATCCGGGCGACGGCGAAGGCCACGGTGACCGCGCACGCCGACGGGATGGGCCGCGGCGCGGCGTTCGAGGTCGGCGCGGCACACCGGCTGACGGAGATCCGGGTACCGACCCTCGTCATGGACGGCGACCTCGACAGCACCGACATCTCGGCCAACGCGCACGCGGTGGCCCTCGCGGTGCCGGGCGCCCGGCGCGCCCGCATCCCCGCCGCCGGGCACATGGTGAACCTGGAGAACGCCGAGGAGTTCGACCGCGAACTGGCCGGATTCCTGCGGGGCGCCGCGTACTGACCAGCGGCGCCCGCGCCCTGCTCGGCCGTGCCCCCGCCGGTCCCGGCGGGGCCCTGACCGCCCCTCCCACCCCCCGTGGCGCGTACGCGCCACGGGGGACCGCGTCAGACGCCGGGAGAGTCGCCGTCCACCTGACCGTCCAGCTCGAACGGCTCGCGCAGCGCGGCCAGTTTGAGCAGCCGGATGACGATGGGCCGGAGGTTCATGAGCACCAGCCGGCCGCCGCGCTCCGCCAGCTGGTCCCGTACCCGGCACAGCAGGTCGAGACCGCTGCAGTCCATGAACGTGACGTGCCGCAGGTCGATCATCATCGTCTTCTCGCGCGCCGCGCCGCCGCTTCCGGTGTCCGGGAACCCGTCGGGCAGCACACTCGGCGGCGACAGGTTCGGGATTCCGGAAAGCGTCACAGGAAAGGCGTCCGGCAACGGGATCACGTCGGCCGGCGCCTCGGGCAGGACTTCGGGGCAGGCTTCGGGACGTACTTCGGGCAGCGCGTGCACCTTCGGAAGAAGTCTCGGCATGCCCTTCGGCTCGCTCGGTACCGTACGGGACCGGGGAGCGGGAAATATCACCGACCGGCGCAGCGCGAACAGTGCGTTGAGCGCCAGCAGGACGTCGGCTTCGATGCGTAGTGCCATGGCCAGGTCGAGTTCGCCATGAAGTGCCAGGACCACCGTGTCGCCACCCTGGCGAACGGTTACCTGCACGTCGGCGTCGCTTCCCCCCACGTCACCCCCAGTTGTGCTTAAGGCCGTATCGAACACGGCGATGGGCCGATGCGCACCAGGGTCTGGGATGCACAGGCACCGTAACCGGGCTTTGTGACGCAGAATCGATCAGCCAGGACAGAACGCCTCTGTCGGGTGAATTTTCGCCACATCGCTTGACGGCAGGCCAAGTTCCCGCGGCGGCCGAATGACATCGAAAAGCCACGGGAAACACTGGAACTCTGCATTTATGCATGACATCCCCGACGGGGAAAGCATAGGGGGCAAGGGCGGCCGGTCAACCCTTTCGAGGCCGCGGCCACCGTGTTTCACCCTGCGGGGGCCTCATCCACCGCGCCCCACCGGCCGTACGCCCTGCCAGGTGTGCGCGCCGCCCGCCGCGGGCGGCTCAGCCCTCCGCGACCAGGTCCGTCGCAACGGCCTCCGCCGCCATGCCGCAGGCCACGACGGGCAGCTGGACGACGTCCGCGGCGCCCGTCTGCTCCCCGGCCGCCGCCAGCGCCGCGACCAGCGGGAACGGGCGGCGGAAGGACACCGCGAGGGTGCCGTCCGTACGGTGCTGCACCCGCAGCCGCCCGCCGTACAGGTCGGCGGCGACCTGCCCGGTGGCCTCGTCGGCCGGCTCCCGCGCCGCCGGCCCGTCCGAGGCGGGCGGCCCGTCCACGGCCCGGCGCCGGTCGCCCTCGTCCCGGTCGCCCTCGTCCCGGTCGTCGATCCGTACCACGCACTGCCCGCCGTCGACCTCGATCGTGAGGCGGTACGCGTCGGCGCTGCCGTGGGACATCACATAGGCCGTCGCCCTGGCGAGGTCCGAGGCCACGGACGCGGGCCCCTCCCCCACGGCACCGAGCGCGTCCAGCACCGCACAGGCGAGGACGGTGGCCTCCTTGTCACCACCGGGGCGTCGTCGCGCGCTGAGTGCCCAGCGGAACGCGGGAACTCGGCCGGCGGCCGGGGACATACGGGAGACGGCCGTACTCTGCTCCATGGCCGGACCCTGCTCTCCTTCGGAAGCGGACTTCTCTGCGGGGCTGCTGTCCACGGTCAACGCGCTGAACAGCCCATGACCGGGGTCCGGGGCCACTGGGCCTCACCATAGAACTCACGATCGACGCGGAACCCGCCAATTCCGGCCACGTGCCGCCGTGCCGACCTCATCCGCCCCCCGCGCCATCGGCAGATCACACCCGTCCCTCCCCGCCCACGTCCGGCGCGGTAAGTCACCACGCCTGCATAACCGGCAGAAGGGACAGTCCGTACGGGAGGGCGGCACGGCTAGGCGGCGGCCGGCGCCGGGGCGATGTTGTGATTGAGCCGGAAGACGTTGTCCGGGTCGTAAGCCGCCTTCACCGCGGCGAGCCGCCGGAGGTTGTCGGCGCCGACCCCGGCGACGACCCGTTCGCCGCCCTCGTCCCCGATGAAGTTCAGGTACACCGCCCCGCTCGACCACGGCCGCATGCCGTCCCGCAGGCCGCGCGCCCAGCTCCGGGCCCGCTCGTCATCGGCGGGGTCCTCCCACAGACCCAGCGGATGCACCGCCCACGGCGCGGTCCGCCAGGGCACCGGGTGGTCCGCCGCGCCCCGCGCGACCGCGCCGCCCTGCGGCAGCAGCAGATGCTGGGACGGCGACGGCACGACCATGTCACCGGCGCGCGTGCAGAAGGTCTCGACGGCGGGGTCGGGCAGCTCGGCCAGGTACTCGGCCGACCAGTAGTTCCGGTAGCCGGGCGGGTCGTCGAGCAGGCACTGGAACTCCGCGTACGGCATGTCCGCGAGCAGCTCGCCCTCGTGCCCGAGGCGCAGCATCGGCGCGATCACCTCCCGCGCCGCCGCCAGCGGCCCCGCGTAGGTGAAGAGGCACGCACAGGTCAGCCGTCCCACCAGGTGCGCGGGCACGAACTCCTCGGCGGGCCCGGTGAGATACAGCAGCCCGCCGCCGACCTCGTCCGGCGCCGCCGCCATGAAGTCGCGGTACGCGCGCAGGACCTCGGGGCCGGCCTCCGGCCGCCACACCAGCAGCGCGAAGCTGAACTCCGGCAGCTCGTACAGCCGGAGCGTGAAGGAGGTCGCGACGCCGAAGTTGCCGCCGCCTCCGTGCAGCGCCCAGAACAGTTCGGGATGCTCTGTCGCGCTCGCCCGCACGGCCTCCCCGGCCGCCGTGACCAGCTCGACCTCCTCCAGGTTGTCGCAGGTCAGCCCGTACTTGCGCTCCAGCCAGCCGGAGCCGCCGCCCAGCGTGTAGCCGCCCACGCCCGTGGTCGAGACCCGCCCGCCGGTCGTCGCCAGGCCGTGCGCGCCGGCCGCCCGGTCGAGGTCCCCCATCGTCGCGCCGCCGCCGACGCGTACCGTGCGGCTCCCCGCGTCGACCGACGCGGCGTTGATCCGCCGCAGGTCGACGACGAGCCCGCCGTCGTTCACCGCCCGGCCCGCCACGCCGTGCCCGCCGCCGCGTACCGCGATCTCCAGCCCGTGCTCCCGCGCGAACCGCACCGCCGCGGCGACGTCCCCGGCGTTCGCGCACCCGGCGATGACCGCGGGACGGCGGTCGATCATCGCGTTGAACACACTGCGCTGCGCGTCGTACGCCGGATCCCCCGGCACGGTCACTTCCCCCGCGAACCCGGCCCGCAGACCCGTCACCGCCGCACCGCTCACCTCACGGGATGCCATCAGATACCCCCTGGTACCCAGCCGGTCGACTCCCCCGTGCCCGGAGCGTAGCGCCGCGCGCCGCCCCCGCCAGCCCTCCCGCACAAGGGCGTACGGCGCCGGCGCGGCGGGCCGCCGCTCAGCCCCCTCCCCAGGGCGCCCTGCGGTGCTCCGGCGGGGTCCCGGCAGGCGGGAACGCGGTGTCGATGACCTCGCGGAGGGCCCGGTAACAACCGCACGAGCGGGCTTCCAGCCGCTCCCGGTCCAGCACGGTGATGGTGCCGCGGCGGTAGCTGATGCACCCCTCGTCGGCCAGTTCGCCGGCGACCTCGCTCACCGAGGACCGGCGTACCGCGAGCATCTGCGCGAGGAACTTCTGCGTCAGCTCGAACCGGTCGCTGTGCATCCGGTCGGCCGTCATCAGCAGCCAGCGGGCGCACCGCTCGCGGGTGCGGTGGCTGCGGTTGCAGGCGGCGTTCCGCGCGAGCTGGGTGAACATCGTCTGGGTGTAGTGCTGCATGATGCGCTGGAGCGCGCCGTCCACCACCGCCAGCTCGTGCCGGAAGAGGTCCGCGTCCATCCGCAGCGCCTGCCCGGCGACCTGGACGATCGCCCGCTCGGTCGGGATGCCGATACCCAGGAAGACCGGCAGCCCCACCACGCCTTCGTCGCCGACGGTGGCGACCTCCACGTCCGGGTCCCCGTCCAGCTCGGCGATGATCGAGCAGACGCCGCGCGTGGGGAACCACAGGGCGTCGATCCGCTCGCCGGGCCGGTACAGCACGTCGGAGAGTGCCAGTTCGACCGGCTTGAGCTGGGGGAGCAGCCGCTCCTGCTCCGCCTCCGGCAGAGCGACCAGGAGCCGGTTGGTCCGCAAGTCGCCGTAACCGGCTGCGCTGCCCGTCATGACCTGCTCGCCTCTTCCTCAGTGATCAGCCGACGGCTGCCGGCGGAATGGCCGTCGCCCACGGGGGCAACGACACCCGCATCAGGCCCGCCGCGCCCGGCACCATCACCAGGCTGACCAGCGCGTGTGCGAGCACCGGCAAGGGCAGTACGAAGTCTACGCAGCCGGTGGCGATCGCGGCGCGGGGCATGCCGAAGGCTTCCGCGGTACTGAAATCCTGCGCGAGCACCCGCCCGCCGGCGCCCCGTACGTGCCGTGCCCCGAGCGCCCCGTCCTCCATCCGGCCGGTCAGCACCGCCGCCAGCACCCGGGGGCCGAACGCGGCGGCGGCCGCGGCGAACACCGCGTCCCCCGCCTCGTTGCCGTTGATGATGTCCAGCGACACCTTGCCCTCGGAGGTGAAGGAGGCCGCACATCCTGCCGGCACCACATGGACGACGCCGCCCTCCAGCCGGTCCCCCTCGTCCAGCATCCGCACCGGCAGCGCGGAGCGGTACGCCAGCACCTTCAGGAGCCCGTCGTACTCCCGCACGGGCCGGTGCTGCACCAGCACCACCGCCGCGGGAAAACTCTCGGGCAACGCCGCCAGGACTTCCCGATAGGCGCTCACGCCCCCCAGCGAAGCGGCCAGACACACCACGTCGAAAGCGGCCCTGTCCTCCGTCCTCTGCACGGTACCGAACACGCCCCCAGCCTAATGCCCGCCACCGAACACAGTCACTTCCCCCACCACACCCCGGCCACCCCGAGAACGCCGAAGACCCCCCGTCGGCTCGACGGGGGGTCTTCGCACTGGTGGGCACAACAGGATTTGAACCTGTGACATCTGCTTTGTAAGAGCAGCGCTCTACCGCTGAGCTATGCGCCCGGATGAACCGACAGACTACCTTGCCCGCAGGGATGGTTCGCAAACCGGTGAGGGAAGCGTCCGGATGGTGAACCGACCGGCCGGTGTGTTCGTCCGTACAGGGTGGGAGAATGGCTTCGGGCCTGGGGCGACGCGATCGGGAGAGGGTTGTGACGGCGACATACACGCGGCCGTACGAGCAGCGAGCACGTCGTCAGGCCGGTGGGGGCTTCCGGGGCGGCCGGAGTGTCCGGGCGGCCGCGGCGGTGCGGGACATGGCGGCGCTGGTGCTGCTGCCGGTGCCGGTGCTGGCCGTGGCGGTGGCCGGTGGGGGGATGATGGCGTTCGCCGGGGGCGGTACACGACGCTGGTTCGGGCGCGGGGAGAGCCAGCGGGCCGAGGCGCAGGCGGCGAAGGACGCCGCGGCGGCCGCGTTCTACGAGCTGGACACCGCGCAGCGGGACCTGCGGATCTCGATCGAGACGATCACGGCGGTGGACGATTCCGCCGGGGCGCGGCGGGCCGCGGAGGGGTACGCGAGTCTGGGGCAGCGGATCGACGAGGTCAGCCGGACGTACATCGCCGCCGTGGACGCGCATGATCTGGACCGTGATGATCTGGAGAGTGGCGCCGCCTCACGGGCACGGGCCGACCTGACCCGGGCGAAGGACGAGCTGACGGCGGTCGGCAAGGAGCTGGAGCGGTTCGCCGAGGGGCTCGGGCCGCTGCTGCGGACAGCGGAGACGCAGCTCGCGCGGCTGGCGCCGGCGGTGGAGCGGGCGCGGCAGGCGCTGCTGGCCGCGACGCAGGCGCTGGACGCGGCCAGAGCGCGCGGGCTGAGAGCCGACGAGCTGGCGGCGCGGCTGGCGGCGCTGTCGCCGGAGCTGACGAAGCTGAACCAGGGAGCCGGGCAGCACGGCGTGCCGGAGACGATCCACCGGGCCGACGACGTGCTGCGCCGCGCGGAGGCGATCCGTACGGAGGCGGAGCGGCTCCCGGAGACGGCCGCGGAGATCGACAAGCGGCTGGTGTCGCTGCGGACGCGGGCGCAGGCGATCACGACGCGGGCCGGCGGCGTGGAGCCGGTGCTGAGCGAGCTGCGCCGGCGGTACAGCGTGGCCTGCTGGCAGGACCTGCAGCAGGTACCGGACCAGGCGGCGGACGCGGTGCGGCAGGCGGAGGCCAAGCTGCGGGAGGCGCAGGGCGCGCGGGACGAGCAGCGGTGGGCGGACGCGACGAGCCTGCTGGCGACCGTACGGGCCCTGCTGAATACGACCGACGAGGCGGTGACGGCCGCCGGGGACCGGCTGCGGCGGCTGGACGAGGTCTCCTTCGACCGGCGCAAGGAGGTCGAGCGGACACGGTTCGCGATCCGGGACGCGCAGCGGCTGGCGATGGCGGGCCGCAGTACGCCGGACCCGCGGCACGCGCGTCCGCTGGACGAGGCGGTGGCGCGGCTGGAGCGCGCCGAGGCCGGGCTGGAGGGCAGCCGGCACCCGGACTGGTGGCACTTCCTGACGGAGACGGACGCGGTACGGGAGACGGCCGCGCGCGTGGTCCGGGCGATCCGCGAGGAGCGGGGCGGCACGAGCGGCTGATCCGGCGGCACCGTGCGAGGACGCGTACGTGGCCCTGGCCACCGGCCCCGCGGCGCCTGCGATGGCGCCCGCGCGCGCCCTGGCGGAAGCTGGAGGACGTACGGCTTTCCGGCGGTCCTGCCGCGTACGCCTGTGCAAAGGAGGCCGGTCATGGCTGTCGGCCACGCCCTTCGCGGGCCTTTCCCGCGCCACCGGCGGCGCATCACGCTCGATGAGCATCTGCCCGTCGACCACCGGCTGAGCAGGTTCTACCGGTTCGGCGCCGGGCTGATGGGGCTGGTGCTCGTCGCCTTCGGCATCCTCGGCCTGATCGACCGGATCGGGTTCTTCGACACCGGGGGCGACACGGTCGCGGGGCTGAACACCAACGGCGCGCTGAGCGTGCTGTCCGTCCTCATCGGCCTGCTGCTCTTCGCCGGGATGGTGATCGGCGGGAACTTCGCCTCCACCCTGAACGCCGTGCTCGGCGTCGCCTTCCTGCTGAGCGGCTTCGTCAACCTGGCGATCCTGGAGACCGGCTTCAACCATCTCGCCTTCCGCCTCCAGAACGTCCTCTTCAGCTTCGCCGTCGGACTGCTGCTGCTGGTCTTCGGCATGTACGGCCGGGTCAGCGGCGGCCTGCCGCACAACAACCCGTACTGGCGCGCCCGGCACCCGGAGGCGGTCCCCCTCGCCGCTCGCCCGACGCCCCAGCAGGCCGCCCTGCTGCGGAAGGCCGAGCGGGAGGCGGCGCAGCGGGATCTGCTGAACCGTGCGCACCGCGGCCGGACGGCCCGGCGGTACAGCCGCGAGGCGGGGCTCCGGCAGGAGGCAGGACGCGCGCGGCGGGACCGCACGCCGCGTCCACCGGGAGAATCATGGACCTCAGCACAGCGCTCCGGGCCGGGCGACTGGTCGCCATCATCCGCGGCAAGGACCCGGAGGCGTCCTTCCGTACGGTCATGACCCCGGCCGGGGAGGGGGTGCGGCGGGTGGAGGTCTCGCTCGGCGGCGCCGACGCGCTCGGCGTCATCCGGCGGGCGCGGCAGGAACTGGGGCCGGACGCGTGGCTGGGTGCGGGCACCGTCACCACCGCCGAGGACGTCGTACGGGCCGCCGAGGCCGGCACGAACCTGGCGGTCACGCCGGGGCTGGGCGCGGGCGTCGACGAATGCCTACGCCGTGAGCTGCCGGTGGTGGCGGGGGTGCTGACGCCGACCGAGGTGATCGCGGCGCAGGCCGCGGGCGCGACGGCCCTGAAGCTCTTCCCCGCCTCCCTCGTCGGGCCCGTGTACCTGAAGGCGCTGCGGGCGCCCTTCCCCGAGCTGCCGTTCGTCCCGGTGGGCGGGGTGGACGCGGCGGCGGCCCGCGCGTACCTGGCCGCGGGCGCGGTGGCGGTGGGCGTCGGCTCGCCGCTGATCGGGGACGCGGCGGACGGCGGTGACTTCGGCGGCCTGCGCCGCCGCGCCGCGGACTTCCTGACGGTGTGCGCGGAGGGCGCGGAAGGGCCGGCGTGAGCGGTGCGGACACCGCTCCCCCAGCAGGCAGGCCCGGCGCGTCGGGCCACCGTATTCTTGGGCCATGCCCCGATACGAGTACCGCTGCCGCTCCTGTGAGACGACCTTCGAGGTCAGCCGTCCGATGGCCGAGTCCGCCGCGCCCGCGCCCTGCCCCGACGGGCACGCGGACACGGTGAAGCTGCTGTCGGCCGTGGCGGTGGGCGGCACGGCCGCCGCGCCGGCCCCGAGCGGTGGCGGTGGCGGCGGCTGCTGCGGGGGCGGCTGCTGCGGCTGAGCCGCCCCTCCGGCTAGGGCTGCGTTCTCAGCGGCCCCGTTCTCAGCGGCCCCGGGCGTCCGCCACCTCGCCGAGGAACGCCCGTGCGATCTCCTCCCCCGCCGCCGCGCCGCGCTCCTCCAGCGCGGTGACGTGCGGCGCCGACCAGCCCGCATCGGCCAGTTCGCCGTGGCCCGGGCGCCAGCCGCGATCGGCCGCGAGCAGCAGGTCGGCGTCCAGGAGGGAGTCGCCGGCCGCGACGACGCGGTCGGCGCCCGCGCGGCGGGCGGCCTCGCGGACCGCCGCGCTCTTGGTGAGCGGCTTCGGCACGGCGTAGACCTTCCGGCCCTGGAGGGAGACGGTCCAGCCGCGCCCCTCGGCCCAGCCGGCGAGGTCCTTCACCCAGGTCTCCGGCAGCCGCTCCCGGTCGACGACGAGGTACGCGAAGAGATCCTCGGCGGTGCGCTCCTTCAGCAGCCAGGACGCGTCGGCGGTGCGCAGCAGGTGTGCCCGGACCTCGTCCAGCGGGGCGCACTCGGCGGCCAGCCGGGCCGCGACCGTGCGCTGCCAGTCCGGGTCGGACTCGCCGTCGACGAGGAGATGGCCGCCGTTCGCGCACACCGCGAACCGGGGTGCGGGCCCCGGGAGATGGATGCGGCCGTACTGCTCGCGGGTGCGGGTGGTGGCCGGTACGAAACAGGCGCCGCGGGCGGCCGCCAGGGTGGCGAGCAGCGCGGCGGCGGTCTCGGTGAGGTACGACAGCGGCTTGTGGGCGTACACCTCGACGCAGAGCAGGCGGGGCGCCTGCGCGTCGGGCCCGGTCAGGCCGAGCGCGGCGGCCGAGTAGATGAGGGTGCGGTCGAGGTCGCTGGCGACCAGCACGGGCGTCGGTGAGCCGGTCATTTCGCCGCCACCGCCCGGCCGTCGGCGCCGGTCGCGCCGCGGGTGTAGCGCGGGTGGATCAGTCCGACGCAGCTGTACGGCAGGTCGTCGGTCTCCTCGACGGGCACGCCGCGCTGCGCGGCCAGCAGCCGGATGTGTTCCAGGTCCGCGCCCGCTCCCTTGCGCGCGAGGATCTTCCAGGGGACGCGGCGCAGCAGCACGCGGGTGGTCTCGCCGACGCCGGGCTTCACCAGGTTCACGTCGTGGATGCCGTACGTCTCGCTGATCCGCTCCACGGCGGCCCAGCCCGCCCAGGTGGGCGCGCGGTCGGCGGCGAGCAGCGCCGCGGCGTCGGCGCGGGCGTCGGCGGCGACCTCGTCGAAGCGGGCCGCGACGGTGTCGAGGAAGTGCTGGGAGACGTCCGTGTCCGCCAGCTCGCGGTAGAACTTCGCGCCGTGGAAGTCCTCCGGGCCCACCAGGTCGGCGCGGAGGACGGTACGGGAGACCAGGCCGGAGACGGTGGAGTTCAGGCAGGCGGAGGGGATCAGGAAGTCGTCGCGGGTGCCGTAGGTGTCCACGCAGCCGCCGGGGTCGGCGAGGACCGCGATGCGCGGGTCGAAGCCGGGGAAGTCGCGGAGGGCCTGCGCCAGTTCGCGGGTGATCGCGCCCTTGCCGGTCCAGCCGTCGACGAAGACCACGTCGGCCGGGTCGTGGTGGGCGGCGAGCCAGCGCAGCGCGGCGGTGTCGATGCCGCGGCCGCGCACGATCGATATGGCGTAGTGCGGCAGGTCCAGGCCGTGCGCGTGCCGGGCCCAGCGGCGCATCAGGACGCCGACGGGGGTGCCGGCGCGGGCCAGGGAGACCAGGACCGGGCGGGGATGGGGGTCCCCCCGGCGCTTTCGGCGCTGGGGGAGCTCGGCGAGGACCGTCTCGGTGACCGCGCCGACGGCGCGGGCGATGCGGGCCGCCGAGGTCTCCAGCGCCGCGTGGAAGAGGGCTTGGTACTCCTCGCTGGGCTGGTACTCGACGGGCAGCGACTCGGCGTAGTGCGCGCCGCCGCGCTGGATGGCCTCCTCGCGCTCCTCGGTGGGCGCTTCGAGGGTGACGTCGGAGAAGTCCTGGAGCAGCCAGCCGACGTCGTCGGGGGCGTAGGAGGAGAAGGCGGGGCCGCGCAGGGGCGCCTGCATGTCGGTACGGACCTCCGTACGGGGACGGGGCACGTCCGGCGCCGCGGGCGACGGCGGTACGTACGAGGGGACGACGCCGAGCAGCACGAGGTCGGTGTGTCCGGCGAGGGTGGCCAACAGGCCCCCGGGGGCGTGGAGTTCGGGGGTGTCACCGGCCGAGTCGACGAGGACGACGACCGCGTCGAAGCGGCGGGCCGGGTCGGCGCCGGGCGCGACGTTGTAGGCGTAGCGCTCGCCGGGGCCGTCCACCGGGCGGTCGTGGGCCGGGAAGGCGAGCCGGGTGCGGATGGCGTAGCCGGGGTCGTCCACGGCGAGCACCGGGGAGCGGGTGGTGGTGGAGAAGCGGACCTCGGCGGGCAGCGCCTCGTCCAGCGCGCCGGCCAGCCGCAGGGGTGCGTACATCAGCTCCTCGTTGCCGAGGACGAGGACGCGGGCCCGCTCCGTGCGCCCGGTCTCCCCCAGCGCCGCGGCGATCCGGGCCGCCATGTCCGGCAGCGCGGCCTCCAGGCGGGCGCGGTGGGCGGGGGTGAAGCCGTGCCGTCCGCCGTCGGGGAGCCCCGCGGGCCAGGCCAGTTCGACGCGGCTGAGGCCGGCCGGTGCGGGGGCGGCCGGTTCGGGAGCGCCTGCGGGCTCGTACCGCGCCACGAGCTCCTGCCCGCGCTCCAGCACCCCGTCCGGCAGTGCCACCGTGCCCGCCGTCAGGGCGACGAGGTCGACCCGCGTCCCCAGGTCGGCGGCGAACTTCTCCAGGTGGGCGCGGTCCGCCGCGGACCTCATGTCGGTCAGCGCGACGATCACGTACCGCGGGCGGGGGAAGCGGGCGTGCAGGGCCTCGATGGTGTTGAGGACCGTGCGTCCGGTGGAGAACTCGTCGTCGACCAGGACCAGCGGGCCGTCGCCGGTGAGCAGCCCGGTGTCCTCGGGCAGCAGGAGGTGGGAGGTGGCGTGGGAGTGCTCCTCCTCGAAGCCGCCGGCCTGCGCGACGCCGGGCACGGGGCGCCGGGTGGAGTGCACGTACGGGGCGAGCGCCAGGCCGTCGGCGACGCTGTGCCCGAGGCCCGTGGCGGTCTCGGCGTAGCCGAGGACCACGGCGCGGGCGGCCGCCTCGTCACCGAGCAGGGCCCGTACCCGGCGGCCCAGGCCGTGCCCCGCGTCGTGCACCACCGACGGGCGCTGCGGCACGTGCTTGCCGAGCACCTGCGACACCAGCAGGTGGGCCCGCTTGGGGTTGCGCCGCAGCGCGAGCCCCACCAGGCCGGGCAGCTCGGCCGCACCGTTCAGTTCGACCCCGAGCCGCTCCGCGACCCACTCGCCGGTCCACACCACCGTGTTGTTCTCCTTCGCCGTCTTCTCTGTCATGCGTCCGTCCCGGGCAGCCCCGCCGCCAGCAGTTCCACGAAGCTGACGCCCTCGCGCGCGACGCCGAAGACCTCGGCGCGCAGCAGCGTGCGCTCCGCCCAGGCGCGGTGCGGCTTCACCTCGTTCATCTTGTTCGTGTACGAGGAGCGCAGGACGCCGCCGCCGTCGCGCTCGGGGCGCAGGATGTCGGCCGCGTCGCTGAACTCCTCGTGGCTGACCACCGACAGCGCGTGCACCGGGGCGACGTGCGAGGGGTGGATGCAGGTCTTGCCCTGGAGGCCGTTGGCCCGGTCCAGCTCGATCTCGCGGAGCAGGCCGTCCATGGCGTGCTCGATGAGGGAGGTGCGCAGCTCCTCGGCTCGCCCGAGGAAGGGGCTCTGCCGCAGCTGGGGCTTGAACATCCGCTCGTGGAGCCGGAAGTACTCCCAGACCGGCCCGGTGACGGTGAAGCCGGTGCCGTCGGCGCGGCCGAGGACGTTGACGACGTCGGCGATGACGGAGGCGACGATCCGTACGTCGTACGCGGTCATGTCCGGGGCGCGGCGCAGACCGTAAGCGGAGCAGAAGTCGGTGACGCCGAGGCGCAGCGCGAGGACGCGGTCCCGGTAGGCGTCCACGGTGCGGGCGATGCCCTGCAGGGTCTCCGTCCGGCTCTCCAGATGGAGCAGCTCGGGGGACTCCAGGACCGGCATCGCGAACAGCCGCTGCCCGCAGGACGCTTCGGCGGCGGTGAGGGCCTCCAGGAAGGGGACGCCGCGCAGTGCGGTGAACTTCGGCAGCACGAATCCGGTGAGCAGCCGGACGGCCGGGCCGAGCCGCCGCACCAGGTCGGGTATCTGGTCGGGGGTGCGGACGCGGATGAAGAGCAGGGGCAGCGGGGTGCCGGGGTGACAAGATCCGGTTTCGGCCAGCTCGGTGAACTGCCGTACGAGGTTGTCCTCGCCGGCCGCCACGTCACCGTCGCCGATGGAGTCCTCCAGGCACAGCACCATCGACACCACGCCGCGCTTGGCCTGCTTGATCACGTCGGCGGCCAGCCGCTGCCTGGTCGCGGGCGAGTACAGGGTGGCGCCGAGGGCGACGGCGAGCAGCCGCTGCGGGGAGTCGGCGGTGAACTCCGCCGGTTCCCGGTGGAACAGCGTGGCGCGTACGTCGGGCGACAGATGTCCGAAATGACGCATACAACTCCCCGGGGGCGGGCGGGGTTCGGCCACCCTTGTGGTTCTTTCCTCGGTGTCCGGTGTCCGGTGTCCGGATCCGGCCGGTAATCGTACGTGTGGGCCCCTGCGGAAAGTTCCCGCGCGGGTGAAAATCACGTGTCATGTGCCCGGCAAACGGGTGCGGGACGCCGCCGATCCCCGCGCCGGCCCGCCCCCGCGTTGTCCGTCCCCCCGCTCAGCAGGCAGGATGACGCCATGACGCACGCCATGCAGAAGGGGTCGAACGTACCCCTCGACGCCACTGCCGTACGGGCCGTCCTCCGCTGGACACCGGGCACGGGAGTGCCCGACGTGGACGCCTCGGCGCTGTTGCTGGCCCCCGAAGGGCGCGTGCGCGCGGACGCGGACTTCGTGTTCTACAACCAGCCCCGGCACCCCAGCGGCCTGGTGCGTCACCTCCCCAAGAAGCAGCTGGCCGACGCGCTGACCGACACCATCGAGGCGGACCTCGCCGCGCTGGACCCGTCGGTCGACCGGGTGGTGCTGGCCGCCTCCTCGGACGGCGCCCCCTTCGGGCGGGTGACGGACCTGCGGCTGGAGCTCTACGACGCGGCACGGGGAGACGGCGGGCCACTGGCGGTGTTCGAGGTGGAGCCGGAGACCGGCGAGGAGACCGCGCTGATCTGCGGCGAGCTGTACCGGCGCGCGGACGCCTGGAAGTTCCGGGCGCTGGGCCAGGGCTACGACAGCGGTCTGATCGGGCTGGCGACGGAGTTCGGCATCTCGGTGGACGAGGGCGAGGACGCCGGGGACGGGGCCGTACAGCCGCCCGAGGGGGCGTCGGCAGCGCCGGGGTCGGAGGACGCGACCCGCGCGGTGCCCGGGCCGCCCTCCGCCGGCTCCGAGGACGTCACGCAGGCGGTGCCGGAGCCGGTGCCGTTCCCCGAACCGGCCGCCGGGACCGCCGGGCCCACCGGAGCCGCCGCAGCGGCCTTCGCGCCGCCGCGGTCCACCGGCGCCCCGGCGGGCGCCTACGGCTATCCGGAGAACGTGCCCCCGCCGCCCCCGATGCCGCCCGGCCCGCCCGCGTACGGCTATCCGGGCCCGCCGCCCGAGGCGCCCCGGGGTCCCGCGTACGGCTACCCGGGCCCGGTGCAGGGCGGTGCCCGGCCCGCGTACGGCTATCCGCAGCCGCAGACCGCGGCCGACGGCTACGGCTACCCGCCGCCCGCGCCCGGTCCGCAGCCCACCGGGCCGGTGCCGGAGACCGCGCCGCTGGTGCTGCCGCCGCAGGGACCGCAGTTCCAGCGCCGCTGAGCGAGCGCCGCTGAGCCGTTCCCGAGGCCGGGCGCGCGCACCGCGGGCGCCCGGCCCTCACACCTTGCTCTTGTACCCGCGGCCCCACTGCAGGCCCCAGCCGTACAGCCGGTCCAGCTCGGCCTGGAAGCCGTAGACGTACCGCACCTCGCGGCGCACGGTCAGCTCGCCCTTGACGTTCTCCAGCATGAAGACCGCGCAGGAGCGGGCCTGTGGCGCCCGCTCGTCGAGGCCGATCTCCACGCGCGGCCCGCTGCTCGGGTACAGCGTGAGGATGGCGTGGGTGCGGTCGAAGGCGGGGGTGCCGTCGTAGATGTAGACGAAGATCAGCAGGCGCTTGAACTCGTCCTGGTGGTCGAGGTTGATGTAGAGCGTCTCGCCGGACCCCGAGCCGAACCGGTCGTCGCCGCTGAGCTGGATGTACGGCGGGCTGTTGAGGTCGCCGAGGAAATTCCCCAGCGGCTGCACGACGCCCTTGGTGCCGTCCTTGAGCTCGTACATGCACGCCAGGTCGAGGTCGATCTTGACGACCGCGGGACCCTGCGCCTGCACCACCTCGGGCTTGAAGATCTGGCCCGGGTGCCGCCACAGGCTCTTCTTGCGGCCGCCGAACTCCGCGAAGTCGGTGGTGCGCATCTGCCAGGAGAGGTTGACCCGGAGGTTGCCGCTGGCCGCGCCCTGCTTGGTCAGCGAGACCACCGGGTCGCGTTTGGTCAGTTTGACGACGTACGACGCTCCGCCGTTGTCGAACTGCGGCGTACCGCCGCGTCGCCAGTTCCCCAAGAACGACACTTCGCCCCACCCCTTGCCTACGGGTCCCTCACCGCCAACTGCCGCGGGGCGGCCCCGAGGAGCCGGTGGGGCCGGAGGCGATGCCCCCGGTCCCGGCTCTCGTGGCCGCCCCGCAGAGAAGCGTTCCTCATTCGGACGCCGGTCACACGCGGTCGCGTGTCACACTCCCGAGCTGACCTCGGATTTTGACGTCGATCCCGCGCCCGGCTTGCCCTCTTGACGATTCTTGCGCACCGAGGACCAGAAGGACAGCGCGATCAGGGCGACGCCGATCCCGCCCGTGATGACCTCGTTGATCTCGAACTTGATGGTGGCGAGCAGGATCACGGCCAGGGCGCCGATCGCGTAGTGCGCGCCGTGCTCCAGGTACACGTAGTCGTCCAGGGTGCCCCGGCGGACGAGGAAGACGGTCAGCGACCGGATGTACATGGCGCCGATGCCCAGACCCAGCGCCATCTCGAAGATGTCGTTGGTGATGGCGAACGCGCCGATGACGCCGTCGAAGGAGAAGGACGCGTCGATGACCTCCAGGTAGAGGAACATGAAGAACGCGGCCTTGCCCGCCAGGCCGACGGCCGAGCCGTTGCCGTTCTTCGTCGCCGGCGCGCGCTCCTCCTCGTCCGCGTCGTCGTCGGCCTCCTCCAGCTTGTCCTCGAAGTAGCCGGAGATGCCGCCGACGAGGAGGTATGTGAGCAGACCCGCGACACCGGAGAGCAGGACGGTGGCGCTCTTGTCACCGCCGCCGTGTGCCACGTCGGTGGCCACGGTCATGGCCGACACGAGCAGGACGACCAGCGCGATGATGATCGAGAGCGTGTCGAGCTTGCCCAGCTTGGCCAGCGGCTTCTCCAGCCAGGCCAGCCACTTGTACTCGCGCTCCTCGAAGATGAAGTCGAGGAAGATCATGAGCAGGAACATGCCGCCGAAGGCCGCGATCGCCGGGTGGGCGGCGGTGACGAGGTGTTCGTACTCGGCCTTGTTGTTGATCGCCAGGTCGACGGCCTCGATGGGGCCGAGCTTGGCCGTGATGGCCACGATGACGACCGGGAAGACGAGGCGCATGCCGAAGACGGCGATCAGGATGCCGATGGTCAGGAAGATCTTCTGCCAGAAGGCATTCATCTTCCGCAGGATGCCGGCGTTGATCACCGCGTTGTCGAACGAGAGCGAGATCTCCAGGATCGAGAGGATCCCGACGACCGCGAGCCCCTGCCACCCCCAGAGGACACCGGCCAACGCCAGGCCCGCCGCCGTTACGGCGAATGACCAGCCAAAGGTTTTCAGGAGCACTTCCTACCCATTCCCTCGTTGTGTGGGGTCCCCCGCGCACGGGTGGACGGCGCTTTACGAAACGTTGACCCCGAAGTCTAGAGCGATGCCCCGCAAGCCCGACGCGTACCCCTGTCCGACGGCCCTGAACTTCCACTCACCGCCGTACCGGTAAACCTCGCCGAAGATCATCGCGGTCTCCGTCGAGGCGTCCTCGCTGAGGTCGTAGCGGGCCAGTTCGCTGCCGTCGGCCTGGTTCACCACGCGGATGAAGGCGTTGCTGACCTGCCCGAAGCTCTGGCTGCGCGCATCGGCGTCATGGATCGAGACCGGGAAGACGATCTTGTCGACCTGGGCCGGGACCGTGCTGAGATCCACCAGAATCGATTCGTCGTCGCCGTCGCCCTCACCGGTGAGGTTGTCGCCCGTGTGCTCGACGGAACCCTCCGGGCTCTTGAGGTTGTTGTAGAAGACGAAGTACTCGTCCCCGAGCACCCGGCCGCTGCTGCACAGCAGGGCGCTGGCGTCCAGGTCGAACGGCGCGCCCGTCGTGGAGCGCGCGTCCCAGCCGAGGCCGACCATGACCTGCGTGAGATTGGGTGCGGCCTTCGAGAGGGAGACATTGCCCCCCTTGGCGAGTGTGACGCCCATGTTCTTCGCTTCCTCCCCGGTGTCGGTTCAGTGGTCCCAAGCGCGCCCGGCGCCGCACTCCCCTGGGGGGCGTACGGCGCCGGGCGGAGGTACGTCCTCGGTCAGACGTTCACGCCGAAGTCCTGCGCGATGCCGCGCAGGCCCGAGGCGTAGCCCTGGCCGATGGCGCGGAACTTCCACTCCGCGCCGTTGCGGTACAGCTCGCCGAAGACCATGGCGGTCTCCGTCGAGGCGTCCTCGCTGAGGTCGTAGCGCGCCAGCTCGTTGCCGTCGGCCTGGTTCACGACGCGGATGAAGGCGTTGCGGACCTGGCCGAAGCTCTGCTGGCGGGTCTCGGCGTCGTAGATCGACACCGGGAACACGATCTTGGCGACATCGGCCGGCACGGCGGCCAGATTCACCTTGATCTGCTCGTCGTCGCCTTCGCCCTCACCGGTGATGTTGTCGCCGGTGTGCTCGACCGACCCCTCCGGGCTCTTCAGGTTGTTGAAGAACACGAAGTTCTGGTCGTTGCCGACCTTGCCCTGGTCATTGGTCAGCAGGGCGCTGGCGTCCAGGTCGAAGTCGGTACCGGTGGTGGTACGCGCGTCCCAGCCCAGACCGACGATCACCGCGGTCAGATTGGGGGCTTCCTTCGTCAGCGAGACGTTGCCGCCCTTGCTGAGGCTGACTCCCACGAGTCCTCCCATAGATTCGAGGGGTACACAATCGCCCCCGTCGTGCATGGCATCAGAACAACGATTTGATCCTAGTGACCGGTTCCCACCGATTACCCGATGTTGCGGCGGCGGGCTCCGGGTGTTGCTCAGAGGGCCTTGAGCGCCTTGACGTACTCCTCCAGGTCACGGGCGTCGGGCAGGCCGTTGACGACCGTCCAGCGGACGACGCCCTCCTTGTCGATGATGAAGGTGCCGCGCACCGCGCAGCCCTTCTCCTCGTCGAAGACGCCGTAGGCGCGGGAGGCCTCGCCGTGCGGCCAGAAGTCCGAGAGCAGCGGGTACTCAAGGCCCTCCTGCTCGGCGAAGACGCGCAGCGAGAACGGCGAGTCATTCGAAACGGCGAGCAGCTGCACGTCGTCGTTGACGAACTGGGGCAGCTCGTCGCGCAGGGCGCACAGCTCGCCGGTGCACACGCCGGTGAAAGCGAAGGGGTAGAAGAGCAGCACGACGTTCTTCTCGCCGCGGAAGTCGGAGAGCTTGACGGTCTCCCCGTGCTGGTTCTTCAGCTCGATCTCCGGGGCCTTCGCGCCGACCTCGATCGCCATGGGTTCTGTTTCCCTTCGCAGATGCTGAACAGATACCCGCCAACCCTACGTCGCGACCCTGTGGCCGCTACGGGTCGAGCCCCCTCCCGGCAGCCTTCCCCGGGCACAACAGGCGGGGGAAGGGGTCGGAAGGGGGCTCGGGATGTGCCGGCGTGACGGCTCAGCGCTTGCCGGACTTGGCGGCCTTCGGCGTCACCAACCGGCTGCCGCTCCAGTCCTTGCCCGCGTTGATGCTCTTCGTCTGGGACAGACCCGCAGTCTGCGCGGCCTCATTGATGTCGCTCGGCTCGACGTAGCCGTCGCGCCCGGTCTTCGGCGTCAGCAGCCATACGGCGCCGCCGTCCTCGATCAGACCAATGGCATCGACCAGCGCGTCCGTGAGGTCGCCGTCGTCTTCCCGGAACCACAGGACGACGGCATCGGCCACATCGTCATAGTCCTCGTCGACGAGCTCCTGGCCGATCACGGCCTCGATGCCTTCACGGAGCTCCTGCTCGACGTCATCGTCGTAGCCGATCTCCTGGACCACCTGTCCGGGCTCGAACCCCAGCTTGATGGCCGGGTTGGTCCGCTCCTCCGCGTGGTCCGCGGTCGCGCTCACGGATTGCCTCCTGTCATGTCTTGTGGATATGCCTTACACCTCGCGCGTGCGCGGGGCATTGGGCGTAGTCCACACGGGCGGGGCGAATCGCGCAAGTACCCAGCCGTCCAGACCGCCAAAACGGTGACGGATACGGCCGTCTCGCCGCAACTGCGACCCCTTCTACCCTGTACTGCGGTGATTCACGCCACAGCGTCGCGCCAGCTCCGTGGGGTACTCGCGCGCGACTGGGCCGGGCCGCGGCGCCGGGGCGACCACGGGCTGATGTTCGATATCCGTACGGCCGACCGCCGCAGGTGCGTGACAAGGGCGTATGGTGGCGATTTGGTCTCCCCGGAGCGCACCCGCCGGCCGCGTCTCCCAGGGGGCGGTTACCAGCAGGTAGAGATGACGTATCCGCGTGCCTCGGTACACGATGGAAGACGGCGCGACACCAGCAGAGACAGAAATCTGACCTCGGGCTCGACATCCGTGTGCCTCATGTACGCATCACGAATGGTCAGAGCACGACACGACCAGAACAGCGAAGGAACAGCGTGGCTTCCGGATCCGATCGCAACCCGATCATCATTGGCGGCCTTCCCAGCCAGGTCCCGGACTTCGATCCTGAAGAGACCCAGGAATGGCTCGACTCGCTCGACGCAGCCGTCGATGAGCGAGGCCGGGAACGTGCCCGCTACCTCATGCTCCGCCTCATCGAGCGGGCCCGCGAGAAGCGCGTGGCCGTGCCCGAGATGCGCAGCACGGACTACGTCAACACCATCGCCACCAAGGACGAGCCGTTCTTCCCCGGCAACGAGGAGATCGAGCGCAAGGTCCTGAACGCGACCCGGTGGAACGCGGCCGTCATGGTCTCGCGCGCCCAGCGCCCCGGTATCGGCGTCGGCGGCCACATCGCCACCTTCGCCTCCTCGGCCTCCCTGTACGACGTGGGCTTCAACCACTTCTTCCGGGGCAAGGACGACGGCCGCGGCGGCGACCAGATCTTCTTCCAGGGCCACGCCTCCCCCGGCGTCTACGCCCGCGCCTACCTCCTGGACCGGCTCTCCTCTGACCAGCTGGACGCCTTCCGCCAGGAGAAGTCCAAGGCCCCGAACGGCCTGTCCAGCTACCCGCACCCGCGGCTGATGCCGGACTTCTGGGAGTTCCCGACCGTCTCGATGGGCCTCGGCCCGCTCGGCGCGATCTACCAGGCCCGGATGAACCGCTACATGGAGGCGCGCGGCATCGCCGACACCTCCGACAGCCATGTGTGGGCATTCCTCGGCGACGGCGAGATGGACGAGCCGGAGTCGCTCGGCCAGCTGTCCATCGCCGCGCGCGAGGGCCTGGACAACCTCACCTTCGTCGTCAACTGCAACCTGCAGCGCCTGGACGGCCCGGTCCGCGGCAATGGCAAGATCATGCAGGAGCTGGAGTCGCAGTTCCGCGGCGCCGGCTGGAACGTGATCAAGCTGGTCTGGGACCGCTCCTGGGACCCGCTGCTGGCACAGGACCGCGACGGTGTGCTGGTCAACAAGCTGAACACCACGCCGGACGGCCAGTTCCAGACGTACGCCACCGAGACCGGCGCGTACATCCGCGACCACTTCTTCGGCAGCGACCACCGGCTGCGCGCCATGGTCGAGAACATGACCGACGACCAGATCCTGCACCTGGGCCGCGGCGGTCACGACCACAAGAAGATCTTCGCGGCGTACGCGGCGGCCAAGGCGCACAAGGGCCAGCCGACCGTGATCCTCGCGCAGACCGTCAAGGGCTGGACGCTCGGCCCGAACTTCGAGGGCCGCAACGCGACCCACCAGATGAAGAAGCTGACGGTCGACGACCTGAAGATGTTCCGCGACCGGCTGCGTCTGCCGATCCCGGACAAGGACCTGGAGAACGGCAACCCGCCGTACTACCACCCGGGCCGGGACTCCGAAGAGATCCAGTACATGCACGACCGCCGCAAGGAGTGCGGCGGCTACGTGCCCACCCGTGTCGTGCGCGCCAAGCCGCTGGAGCTGCCGGGCGACAAGGCCTACGCGACCGCCAAGAAGGGGTCAGGCCAGCAGAAGATCGCCACGACCATGGCGTTCGTCCGCGTCCTGAAGGACCTGATGCGGGACAAGGAGATCGGCAAGCGCTTCGTGCCGATCGCCCCGGACGAGTACCGCACCTTCGGCATGGACGCGTTCTTCCCGACCTCGAAGATCTACAACCCGCTGGGCCAGATCTACGAGTCGGTCGACCGCGAGCTGCTGCTGGCGTACAAGGAGTCGCCGACCGGCCAGATGCTGCACGACGGCATCACGGAGGCGGGCTGTACGGCTTCGCTGATCGCCGCGGGCTCGGCCTACGCCACACACGGCGAGCCGCTGATCCCGGTCTACGTCTTCTACTCGATGTTCGGTTTCCAGCGGACCGGCGACCAGTTCTGGCAGATGGCCGACCAGCTGGCACGCGGTTTCGTCCTGGGTGCGACCGCGGGCCGTACGACCCTGACCGGTGAGGGTCTGCAGCACGCCGACGGCCACTCCCAGCTGCTGGCCTCGACCAACCCGGCGTGCGTCGCGTACGACCCGGCGTTCGGCTTCGAGATCGCGCACATCGTCAAGGACGGCCTGCGCCGGATGTACGGCGAGACCGCCGACGGGCAGCCGGGCGAGGACGTCTTCTACTACCTCACCGTCTACAACGAGCCGATCCAGCACCCGGCCGAGCCGGAGGACGTGGACGTCGAGGGCATCCTCAAGGGCATCCACAAGGTCCGGCCGGCCACGGCGGGCTCCATTCCGGCGCAGATCATGGCGTCCGGCGTGGCCGTGCCGTGGGCGATCGAGGCGCAGAAGATCCTCGCCGAGGAGTGGAACGTCAAGGCGGACGTCTGGTCGGCGACCTCCTGGAACGAGCTGCGCCGCGAGGCCGTGGACGTGGAGGAGCACAACCTCCTGCACCCGGAGGAGGAGCAGCGCGTCCCGTACGTGACGCAGAAGCTCTCCGGCTCCGAGGGCCCGTTCGTGGCCGTCTCCGACTGGATGCGCGCGGTTCCCGACCAGATCGCCCGCTGGGTGCCGGGGACGTACCAGTCCCTCGGCGCGGACGGCTTCGGCTTCGCCGACACCCGTGGCGCGGCGCGCCGCTTCTTCCACATCGACGCGCAGTCGATCGTCCTCGGCGTGCTCACCGAGCTCGCCAAGGAGGGGAAGGTCGACCGCTCGGCGCTGAAGCAGGCCATCGACCGGTACCAGCTGCTGGACGTCACGGCGGCGGAGGCCGGCGAGGCGGGCGGCGACGCGTAACCGCTCCGCGGTGGTTCTTCCGTGGCGAGGGCCCGGGCAGCAGCACGCTGCCCGGGCCCTCGCCCTTTCCCGCGCCCCGTCCCGCGCCCGGCTCAGCGCTCCCAGATCTTGATCGCCCGCACCTCGTACGGCGAGTCCGGCACATAGGTGCCGCCGCCGGGATACGTGTCGTACTCGCCGGTCTCGGCGCACTCGGCGCTCTGGTACGTGGTGACGGGCCGCCCGGTGCGGTTCACGAAGGAGTGCGCGGCGCGGCCGGCGGGCAGCGGCACACAGCTCTCGATGTCGGTGTCGGAGAGCTCATGGGTCGTACGCGGGCCTTCGTAGCCGGCTTTCGTCCAGAGGCAGAGCTGCCCGGCGGCGCAGGCCTGAGTGGCTGCGCCGGCGGTGAAGGGCGTGCTGAGCAGCGCGGCCGCACCGAGGCCGGCGGCGAGGAGTGTCGTACGCATGGGGTCCCCCTGTCGTGATCGTGTGACGATCGGTCCGGGGCAACGCTGGCGGCACCGCAGGTGCGTGGCGAACGCATTCGGGCCCCGCCCACCCTGATAGGGGAAAACGGGACCCGAAGGTTGCCGCGCCCCGTAGGGGCGCGGGGAACTGCGCGACCAGCCACAGCGGCGCCGCGCGGGAGCACCACGCGAGCCCCCGCGGCACCGCAGGTCAGATGTGGCCGACCCCGCCTTCGACCTCGTTCTCGCCACGCTTGGTCGCGAACGCGACCACCGCCGCGACGACAGCGACGCCGCAGGCGACCGTGAAGGCCAGACCCATGCCGGAGATGAACGTGTCGTGGGCGACCGCGGTGATCTTCTCGGCGAAGGGGGCCGGAGTGCCCTTGGGCACCGGCGCCATGCCGACGGCGACCGCGTCGGCGGCCTTGTCCAGCTGGGCGGCCGGGATGGGCGGCAGGTGCGCCGCGTTCCAGTTGTCCGGCAGCTCGCTGCTGACCCGGGAGGCCATGACGGCACCCAGGACGGCCGTGCCGAGGCTGCCGCCGACCTGCATCGCGGCCTGCTGGAGGCCGCCGGCGACGCCGGAGAGCTCCATGGGCGCGTTGCCGACGATGACCTCGGTGGCGCCGACCATGACGGGCGCGAGCCCCAGGCCGAGGAGGGCGAACCAGAGGGACATGGCGCCGGTGCCGGTACCGGCGTCCAGGGTCGCCATGCCGAACATCGCGACGGCGGTGAAGACCATGCCGCCGACCAGCGGGACGCGCGGGCCGAACTTGGTGATCATGGCGCCCGCGACCGGCGAGGCGACGATCATCATGCCGGTGAGCGGCAGGAGGTGCAGGCCGCTGTCGACGGGGCTCATGCCGTGCACGTTCTGCAGGTAGAAGGTGACGAAGAACAGCCCGCCCATGAAGGCGAACGCCATCAGCACCATCAGGACCGTGCCGGCGGTGAGCGGCAGGGAGCGGAACATGCGCAGCGGTATCAGCGGCTCGCGGACCTTGGTCTCCAGTACGCCGAAGGCCGCGAACAGCACGATCGAGCCGATCAGGAAGGCCCAGGTCCTACCGTCGCCCCAGCCCCACTCGCCGGCCTTGATCAGCGCCCAGATCAGACAGAACATCGCGCCGGACAGCAGCACGATGCCCGGGACGTCGAAGGAGCGCGGGGCGTTCTTCGCCCGGTGGTCCTTCAGGATCGCCAGTCCCAGGACGAGGGCGAGGATGCCGACGGGAACGTTGATGAAGAAGACGGACTGCCAGTTGACGTGCTCGACGAGCAGGCCGCCGACGATCGGGCCGCCGGCGGTGGAGGCGCCGATGACCATGCCCCAGATGCCGATGGCCATGTTGAGCTTCTCGGCCGGGAACGTGGCGCGCAGCAGGCCGAGCGCCGCCGGCATCAGCAGGGCGCCGAAGAGGCCCTGCAGTACGCGGAAGACGATGACCAGCGAGACCTCGCCGGACAGGCCGATGGCGCCGGAGGCGAGGGCGAAGCCGACCACGCCGATGAGGAACGTCTGCCGGTGGCCGAACCGGTCACCGAGCTTGCCGGCCGTGATCAGCGCGACGGCCAGCGCGAGGAGGTACCCGTTGGTGATCCATTGGACGTCGGCGAGCGAGGCGCCGAGGTCCTTCTGGATGGCCGGGTTGGCGATGGCGACGATGGTGCCGTCGAGCGCCACCATCATCACGCCGATCGCCACGGAGAAGAGGGTCAGCCAGGGATGGCCACGCAGTCCCCTGCGCGGCTCCGGCTCGGTGATGTCCGGTATCGGGTCGGCGACCGGGGTCTGTGAGCTCATGCTCCGACAATAATGTCAGCGACTGACAGTTGACAAAGCGTTTCATGAGTCGGTAACTGTCAGTTAACTCACAGGTATCGTGAGCAGCACTGATACGACGAGGGAGGGCGGCGCATGGCGGCCGAGGTGACGCCGCGTGGCGGTGTGCGGTGCGGACTGCGCGAGCGGAAGAAGCGGCGTACGCACGACGCCCTGATCCGCGCGGCGCTGGAGCTCTGCACCGAGCAGGGGTACGACCGCACCACGATCGACGAGATCGCCGAGGCCGTCGACGTCTCCCAGCGGACCTTCTTCCGGTACTTCACCACCAAGGAGGACGTGGTCTTCGCCGTCCAGGAGATCGTCGAGGCGCGCTTCGTGGAGGCGCTGCAGGCCCGCCCGGCCGCCGAGACCCCGCTGGAGGCGCTGCGCAACGCCGTCCTGCTCGCCTGGGACGACCTCGGCCGGATGATCGAGTCGATCATCCCGGTCGAGCTGCACATGCGGACGTACCAGATGATCGAGTCGACCCCCGGCCTGGTCGCCGCGCACCTGCGGCGCAGCTCCGAGCTGGAAGAGTTGATCGCGGGCGTGATCGCCCGGCGCGAGGGCCTGGATCTGCACACGGACCCGCGGCCGCGGATCGTGGTCGCGGCCTTCAGTGGCGTGATGCGGCTGGCCGGGCGGCTGTGGGGCGAGGCCGGCGAGTGCAGCGTGGAGTCCATCCGCGCCATCACGGAGAATCATCTGGACGGCATCGTTCCGGCGGTCGCGGGCGAGTGGCGCAAAAAGACCCTCTGAGTCGACTGTTTGAGCGTTTCGCTGCACGTCAGAGCGGGACAAATGGGTGCGAAGTGTCCGTTGTGACCCTAATGACCCACAGTGAAACGTGAGTTGCCTCACCCAATCCACGAGCGCCGCGAGCCGTCTCCTAGGCTGGCCCGCGGTGACTTCTTTCTCCGAGCTCGGCGCTCCCCCCGGTTTTCTGCAGTCCTCCGCCTGGCGCATGGCACTCGCCCTGGTGGTGGTGTTCGTGATGCTTGCGGTGACCGGCTGGACGGGGATCAGAGGCACCAAGGGCGACACCGACCCGCTGGGCACCTCCCGCGCCGCGTGGGCGGGCGGCACCTTCCACGGCCACCGGCTGCCGTCCCCGGACGCCGGCGCGCACCGCATAGCGGCATTCTTCGCCAAGCTCCGCCAGGCCGACCGGCTGCGGCTCGCCGACCGCTATCCGCTCGCCGTCGGCAACATGGCGGGCGCCCCCGCCACGCTGCGTTACCACGCCAATCACCGCGCGCTGGACCGCGCCAGGGCGGTGGCCGAGCGCCGCTCGCACGACGGCCGGCTCACCCCGGAGGGCCGCCAGGACGCCGGCCGGCTGATGCACCGGCTGGAGTCCCTCATGCGGCCCGGGCGCCAGATCATCTCCTTCGATCCGGCCGCCGGCGGCCGCGCCGCCGAGGTCTTCGGCGACCTGACGCACGCCCGCCGCGTCTCGGTGGTGGTGCCCGGCGTCGACACCAATCTGGTGAACTTCGAGCGCACCAAGCGGGCCGACAGCGCCCCGGTGGGCATGGCCTCCGCGCTGTACGACGCGGAGCGCGCGGTGCGCCCCGACGCCCGTACGGCCGTGATCGCCTGGGCCGACTACACCGCGCCCGCCGGCATCGGCGTGGACGCGGCCGCCGGGCAGCTGGCGCAGGCGGGCGCCCAGCGCCTCACCTCGATGGTCGGCGCGCTGCCGGCCGCCGCCGACGTCTCGCTGTTCTGCCACAGCTACGGCTCCGTGGTGTGCGGCGTCGCCGCCCGCGAGCTGCCCTCCCGGGTCGGCGACATCGTGGTGGCCGGCAGCCCCGGCATGCGTGCCCGGGACGCCGCGGCGCTGCACACCGACGCGCGCGTCTGGGCGATGCGGGACGCCGACGACTGGATTCAGGACGTGCCGTACCTGGAGCTGGGCGGGCTGGGGCACGGCGCCGACCCGGTGGACCCGGCGTTCGGCTCCCGGGTGCTGTCCGCGGCCGGCGCCGACGGACACGCGGGGTACTTCGCCCGCGGAACGCAGAGTCTGGCCAATTTCGCCCTCGTCGGCGTCGGCGCGGTGGCGGGCGTGAGCTGCGCCTCCGACGACGGCGACTGCTCGGCCGATCTGGCGTGAGGGCCGGGCCGGACGCCCCGCGCGGCGGCCGGCCGGAGTGCGGGCGCCCGTGGGCGGGTATGGGATTGACGCGCGTAGCGCGTGCTGCACGGAAGGGGGACGGGCGGGCCGCCCGCCGCTTACGATGAACCGCATGGGTGATGTGCTGGCCGGTTTTCATGCCGTCTGGGAGTTCGACACGGACTCCGTACTCATCCGCTTCGAACGGGGGATCCGCAAGCCCAAGCTGTTCCAGGCGCTCGGTGAGCGCCGCATCCCCTACGAAGCGCTGAGGTCGGTGGAGGTCTCGCGGGGCAGGCGCGGGACGGTGGTGCTGCACGCCCGGCCGCGGCCGGGTGCCGATCCGCTGATGGACGCCGCCGACGGGCAGCTCAAGGACGATGCCGATCCCTACCGCCTGGTGCTCCCGGCCGACCGCGCCGACCGGGCCGGGTACTACCGCGACCAGCTCGACGGCCTGCTCGGCCGGGACGCGGACGGACCCGCCGACCGGTATCTCGTCGCGGCCCCCGAGGCGCCGCTGACCTTCAAGGCGTACGACGGCAAGGCGACCTTCGACGGCAGTTCGGTGGCGTTCCGCTGGTTCTGGACCGGCGCCTCGACCGCGAAGTGGAAGTCCGGCGACCAGAGCTTCGCCGTCGACGGGCTGGCCGGCGTGGTCTGGCGCTCCCCGGAGAACGGCTCCTCGGCGCCCACGGCGCCCGGCGCCTGGCACAGCGGCTATCTGCGGCTGCTGGCGCACGGCGACGAGGAGGAGGACGAACGCGGTGCCGACCAGGACCCCGCCTCGGTGATCTTCGGGCTCGGATACGGCCCGGTCCACGAGTCGCTGCCGTTCGCCGCGGCCGTCCTGCAGGCCGTACGCAGCACGGGCCCGGCCCCCGCGCCGGCCCCCGCGCGCCGCCCGCTGGAGCCGCACCGCGGCCCCGCCGACATCGCCGACCGGATACGGCAACTGGGCGAGCTGCACGACGCGGGGCTGCTGACGGACGACGAGTTCAGCACGAAGAAGGCGGAACTGCTGGCGGAGCTGTAGGCGGAGCTCCAGGCGGCGGGCGGCTGCGGGCGGCTGCGGGCACGGCGCCCGGATCGACGCCGGCGCCTGATACCGAGGTATGACCCGCGGCTGGAGACTCCGGTATGACGCCCCGCCGGGCCCCCGCCGCCTACGCTGAACGGGCGATGTCCACGTCACCCCCTTCCCCCTCCCCCGGCGCCTCCGGGCCCGCGCCCGCCGGCCCCCGCACCGCGCGTGCGGACCGGCGCGCGCGTGCGGAGCGCGCCGCACGGCAGGCGCTGCGCACCCTCGCCGTCGATCTCGGCACCCCGACCCGGCCCGGCGAACCCCTCCTCGGCACCGCGGCGCGCCCATGGCTGCGCTGGCTGCCGTACGCCGTCGCCTGCGTGTTCACCGCCGCGCTGCTGCCCGTCACGGTCGTCGTGCTGAGCAACAACTACGGCGTGAACGGGGGGATCTCCGGTGCGCTCGGCGTGGCCCAGACCGTGCCGCTGCTGCTCGCCGTCACCCGCCCGTTGCAGGCCTGGTGGGTGATCTTCGCTGCCGATGTGGCCGGCGCGCTGGTGCTGTCCGTGGCGTCGACGCTGCCCGGCCCGCCGTACCCCTGGCCGCCGCAGACGATCATCGGCTATCTCCTGCTGATGGCCGCGCTCGGACTCCGTGAACGGCGCCGCACGCTCGTCGCCGTCTGGCTGGCGACCGGCGCCGCGTGCCTCCTCTTCACGGCCCTCAGGCCGGCCCGCAGCGACGGCACCTGGCTGCTGATGTTCGTCCTGTCCGGCGCGGTGCTGCTGGTCGCCGGCGCACTGCGGGAACGCGGCGAAGCGCGCCGGGAGCTGGCGGCCCAGGCGACGATCAGCGAGGCGGAGCGGGCCCGGCGCACGCTGCTGGAGGAGCGCACCCGCATCGCCCGTGAGCTGCACGACGTCGTCGCGCACCACATGTCGGTGATCACCGTGCAGGCGGACAGCGCGCCGTACCGCCTCCAGGGTCTCCCCGCCGAGGCCGCCGAGGAGTTCGGGACCATCGCCGCGACCGCGCGCGAGTCGCTGGCCGAAATGCGCCGGCTGCTGGGCGTGTTGCGCAGCGAGGAGAGCGAACGGCAGGGCGGCCCCGAGAAGGCGCCGCAGCCGGGCCTGGACCAGCTGACGCGGCTGGTGGAGGGGACCGTGCGGGCCGGTGTACCGGTGGAGCTGACGCTGTCGCGGGCGCTCGGCGAACTCCCGCCCGCCGTCGACCTGTCGGCGTACCGGATCGTGCAGGAGGCGCTGGCCAACGTCGTACGGCACGCTCCCGGCGCGCCCACCCGGGTCTCGGTCACGCCGGACCGCACCGGCCTGACCGTACTGGTCGTCAACGGCCCGCCGCCGCGCCCCGCCGCGCCGTTGGAGACCACCGGGACCGGCCACGGCCTGGTCGGCATGCGCGAGCGCGTACGGCTGCTGGGCGGCACCCTCGACACCGGCCCGCTGGCGGACGGGGGTTACCGTGTCGCCGCGCGGCTCCCGCTCACGGAGCCCCTGACGGAAAAGGACCCCACGCCCGCATGACCACTCGCGTGATCATCGTCGACGACCAGGCCATGGTGCGGGCGGGCTTCGCCGCGCTGCTCGCCGCGCAGAGCGACATCGACGTCGTCGGCGACGCGGAGGACGGCCTGCGCGGCGTCGAACTGAGCCGCCGCACCCACCCCGACGTGGTGCTGATGGACGTACGGATGCCGGAGATGGACGGCCTGGAGGCGGCCCGGCAGCTGCTGTCCCCGCCCCCGGGCGTGGTGCACCGCCCGAAGGTGCTGATGCTCACCACCTTCGACGTCGACGACTACGTGTACGAAGCGCTGCGCGCCGGCGCGTCCGGCTTCCTGCTGAAGGACGCGCCGCCGGCCGACCTGATCTCCGCGGTACGGATCGTGGCGGCCGGCGAGGCGCTGCTCGCCCCGTCGGTCACCCGCCGGCTGATCGCCGACTTCGCACGGCAGCGCCCCGCGCCCCGCAAGGACCGTGCGGCGCTGCGCCTGAACGGGCTCACGCCGCGCGAGACCGAGGTGCTGGAGCTGATCGCGCGCGGCCTGTCCAACCAGGAGATCGCGGCGGATCTGGTGCTGGCCGAGCAGACGGTGAAGACGCACATCGGGCGGGTGCTGGCCAAGCTGGACCTGCGCGACCGCGCACAGGCAGTGATCTTCGCGTACGAGTCCGGGCTGGTCACTCCCGGTGACCGCTGACGGACCGAAAGGCAGTCTCGCGATGGACCGGTGAAGCACCTGCGTAGCCATTGAGCAGGGGTTGTTCCGGCCTCTGAGCAGCACTTGCGGCATCGCGTGCGTTCTTAGTAACAACGTTTCTCATGAAATTGTTCAGCCGCAGCTCCTCCCCCCGGCGCCCGGAGACATACTCTCCGGAATCGCCCGCCGCTCCGGCAGCGCACGCGCCCGACGGCCAGCTGGACCCCGCCCTCGCCCACCTCACCGGCGAGTGGATGATCGACCCCGCGCACAGCAGGATCGGCTTCTCCGTACGGCACGCCATGGTGACCACGGTGCGCGGCGCCTTCACGGAGTTCGAGAGCCGGCTGTACTTCGACGGTGTGGACCCCTCCCGTTCCAAGGCCCAGATCGCGCTGGCCACCGCCAGCGTCGACACCGGCGTGGAGCAGCGCGACGACCACCTGAAGGGCCGCGACTTCCTCGACGCCGCGAACTTCCCGCGCATGACCTTCAAGAGCACCGACGTGCGCATCGTGGGCAAGGACGTCTACCGGATGGACGGTGACCTCACCATTCGGGACGTGACGCGCCCGGTCGTGCTGGAGCTGACCTACATCGGGCAGGTCACCGATCCGTTCGGCTACCAGCGGGCCGGCTTCGACGGCACCACGACCATCAACCGTTCCGACTGGGGCCTGACGTACAGCGCCAAGCTGGCCGAGGGCGGCGCCATGGTGAGCGAGAAGGTCCGCCTCCAGTTCGACATCGCGGCCATCCGGACCGTGCCCACCGGCTGAAGAACCGTTTCATTGATGGCCCGGTGACCGGTCCGGGCCCCGGTGCCGCGCCGATCAGAGGTGGCTGACCACCATGGGGAGCTGCGAGGCGCGGCACCGCCCCATCTCCTCCGTACGGATCTCCTCCGTACGGAGGAGGACCCAATACCCCGGTATCACCTGCCACTTGGCCCCGCGGTGTGACGCCGCGCCCGGCACCCCCTTCCTACGTTTCCCTCCGCCACGCCACTGGGAGAGGGAGACCGACGATGCCGCTGCGCACTCCGCCGCGTACCGCCACCACCGCCACGCCGCGCAGCAGCACGCCGCGCACCGGCGTACGTGCCGGCGCCCGTAGGCGGCGCCGGGGGTGGGCAGCGCTCGCCGTGGCCGCCACGCTCGTCGCCGGTACCGGGGGCTGGGCGGCCGGCTCGGAGCAGACCGCCGTCACCGGGCCCGCACCGGGCGCCGCCGCCTGGCGCGCCGACCACACGCTCGGCCGGCCGCTGCCCGACCCGGCGACCGCCTCACCCGCCGCCGTGGCCCGCTTCTTCGCGGGGCTGACCGGCGCGGAGCGGAACCGGCTCGCCGACCGGCACCCGATGACCGTGGGCACCCTGGACGGCGCGCCCGTTGAACTGCGCTACCGCGCGAACGCCCGTGCCCTGCGCGCCGAACGCACCCGCCAGTACGCCCGCGCCGACGACCCGGCACGCACCGCCGAGGCCCGCGCGCAGGCCCGCGCCCTGGCCGGCCGGTACACCGAACTCCTCGCCCCCGGACGGCAGATCCTCTTCTTCGACCCGCGCGGCCGGGGGCAGGTCGCCGAGGTGTACGGGGACCTCGGCGCGGCCCGGCACACGGCGGTGGTCGTGCCCGGCTCGGACATCGACGCCGGCACCTTCGACCGCGAGCGCGACCGGTACGGCACGCCGACCGGCATGGCCGCCTCGCTGCGCGCCCGGCTGGCCGCCGAGGCGCCGGCCGTGCACACCGCGGTGATCGCCTGGGCCGGTTACACCACCCCGGTCGGCCTCGGTCCGGACGCGGCGACCGGGCGGCTCGCCGAGGCCGGCGCCCCACGGCTCGCCCGGCTGCTGACGGGACTGACCGCGACCGGCGCCCCCGCGCCCGCACTGCTCTGCCACAGCTACGGCTCGGTCGTCTGCGGGCTGGCCGCGCCCCGGGCCGGGCGGGCCGCGGTCGGTGACGTGATCCTCTTCGGCTCGCCCGGCACCCGTACGGAACGCGCCGCCGACCTGCACGCCGGCGGCCGGGTGTGGGCCGCCCGGGACGCCTCGGACTGGATCGGGCGCATCCCCAACGTCGAAGTCCTGGGTCTCGGGCACGGCACCGACCCCACCGATCCCGCGTTCGGCGCGCGCCGCGTCGCCGCGGACCGCGCCGAGGGCCACACCGGCTATCTCGTCCCCGGCACCGACTCCCTGGCCGGCTTCGCCGACATCGTGCTCGGCCGCTACACGGACGTGCGCTGAGCGCCCGCCGGGCCGTCACCACGGGCGTGCGCCGAGCACGCCGAAGCATCGCGCGCGGGGCGCGCGCCTCTCCTCCAAGGACCCGACATGACCCTCGCGTTCCTGCACCCCGGCGGCACCGGCGGCACCGACCGCCCCGCACCTCCGCGCGGCACACCGCACCTCACGCCGCCGTCCCCTCCCGGCACGCCGCGCAGGCTCCTCCGCAGGGCGGGCCGCGCGGTCCGCGCCCTCGACGACCGCACCCCGGCCCACCGCGACCGCGCGATCGACGGCCTGCGCGCACTCGCCCTGCTCGCCGTGCCCACCGGCCACTGGCTGGTGGGCGGCTTCACCCTGGACGCCGACGGCGCACTCCACAACGCCAGCCCGCTCTCCATACTCGGCTTCTTCGCGCCGGCCAGCTGGGTACTCCAACTGCTGGGCATCTTCTTCCTGGTGGGCGGCTACTCCTCCGTCCTCTCCCACCGGCGCGCGACCGAGCGCGGGCAGTCCACCGCACGCTGGCTGAGCGGCCGACTGGCCCGCCTGGGCCGCCCGGTACTCGCCGTAACAGCCATCTGGGCGCTTCTCATCGCGGTGCTGACCGCGGCGGGCGTACCCGAGGCAACACTGCGCACGGGCGCGACACTGGTCGTACAACCCCTGTGGTTCGTCGGCGTCTACGCGGGAGTCACCGCCCTCACCCCGTACTGCGTACGCGCCGCGCGCCGCCTCGGACCATGGGCGGCGGCACCACTCTTCGCGTCCGTAGCGGCGGTCGACTTCCTCCGCTACGGCCCGTACGCGGCGGCCGTACCGTCCTGGCTCGCGCTCCTCAACCTGCTCCCCGGCTGGCTCTTCGCGTACCAGCTCGGCGTGTGCTGGGGCGAACGCCGGCTCGGCCACCGCACGGCATGGACGCTGCTGGCCTCGGGCACCGCCCTGTTCGCCATCCTCCTGCTGGTCTTCCACTACCCCGCCAGCATGGTCGGCGTCCCCGGCGCGGACCGGACCAACTCGCACCCGCCGTCGCTGCTGGTCCTGGCGCTGGCGGCGGCCCAGTGCGGCGCCGCTGTCCTGCTCCGGGACCGCATCGCCGCCCTGCTGCGCCGCCCGGCCCTCTGGGCGCCGGTAGTAGTGATCAACCTCTGCGCGATGACGATCTTCTGCTGGCACCAGACCGCGATGCTCATGGCGGCCGTCCCGTCCGCGTACGCCGGCCCGCTCCCCGGCCTGACCACGCCGCCCGACTCCCTGGCCTGGCTGCTGACCCGCCTGGCCTGGCTCCCCCTCTTCGCCCTGCTCCTGGTGGGCATCGGCGCTCTCACCCGCCGCTTCGAAACCCCCTGGGGCGCGGGCCGCGCCCTCCGCGCCACCGCCGCGACCCTCGCCGCCGGCTTCGCCCTCTTCGCCCTGGGTATGGGCTGAGTGGGGCCCTCCCCCTCAGCACCGTAGGCCCCCACCCCGCACCTCAAACCTCGGCCCGGCCCCCTGTTTTTCCACCCCCCACCGACGGGAGGGGGCGGGTGAAAAGACAGGTGGGTGGGGGCTTGAGCTCGCTGCTCGGGTGGCTCGCCGGCCGGGGGCTACTCGCGGCCCGCCGACGTGAACGCCATATCGGCGTAGCGATCCCCGGCCACCCGGCCCGCAATCGGCTCCAGCCGCGACAGTTCGTCGGAAGAAAGCCGGAGGCCAACCGCCGACGCGTTCTCCGTCACGCGCTCCGCGCGACGCGTGCCGGGGATGGGGACGACGGCCAGCCCGTGGACCTCGGCCCGCTGCTGCACCCACGCCAGCGCCACCTGCCCCGGCGTCGCGCCGCGGGCCTCCGCGATCTCCCGTACGGGCGCGAGGAGACCCGCGTTGGCGGCCGCGTTGTCACCGGTGAAGCGCGGCTGCGTACGGCGGAAGTCGTCCTCGGTCAGCTCCTTGTCGGCGCTGACGAACGAGCCGGTCAGGAAGCCGCGGCCGAGCGGCGAGTACGGCACGAAGCCGACGCCCAGCTCCGCCGCCGCCGGTACCACGCTGCGCTCCACGTCGCGGCTGAACAGCGACCACTCCGACTGGACGGCGGCGATCCGGTGCACGCCGTGCGCGGCCCGCAGTTCCTCGCCCGTGACCTCGCTCAGGCCGAGGTGCTTGACCTTGCCCTCGGTGACCAGCTCGGCCATCGCGCCGACCGTCTCCTCGATGGGGACGTTCACGTCGCGGCGGTGCATGTAGTACAGGTCGATGGTGTCGACGCCGAGGCGCGTGAGGCTGCCCTCGATCGACTGGCGGATGTACGCCCGGTCGTTGCGTACGCCGCGGCTGTACGGGTCGGACGGGTCCCTGACGATCGCGAACTTGGTCGCCAGGACGACCTCGTCGCGGTGCGCCTGGATGAACGGCGCGATGAGCTTCTCGTTCTCGCCGCCGCCGTAGACGTCGGCGGTGTCGTACAGCGTGACGCCCAGGTCGAGCGCGTGTTCCAGCGTCGCGCGGGCCTGCCCGGCGTCGGCGCCGGGGCCGTACGCCCAGCTCATGCCCATGCAGCCGAGACCCTGGACGCCGACGCGCGGTCCGCCCGCGCCCAGCTCGACGGATGCGATCTTCTCTGTCATTGTTCCCGCTCCCTCGTCGCCGGGCTCGTGCACAGGCGGTCAGCCACGTTCGTGCTCCCGTTCCGCCGCCCGGCGTGCGTCGGCGTACAGGTCGATCTTGTAGTCGAGTACTTCCAGCGTGCTGCGCAGTTCGTCGATCCGGTGCCGGACGTCCTCGCGGTGGGCGGTCAGCAGTTCCTCCCGCTCGGGGAAGGTCTGCGGCCCCTCGCGGACCAGTTCGGCGTACCGGACCATGTCGGCGACCGGCATCCCGGTCAGCCGCAGTTTGCCGACCAGGTCCAGCCAGTCCAGGTCGCGGTTGGTGAAGCGGCGCTGGCCGGTGTGCGTCCGGTCGACGTGCGGCATCAGTCCGATGCGTTCGTACCAGCGCAGCGTGTGGGCGCTGAGGCCGGTGAAGTCGACGACCTCACTGATCGTGTACCGGTCCTGGCCGTCCGGCCGTCGCGGGCCCACCCGCACGCCGGCGCAGTTGCGCGGCCTCGCCCGGGACGTGACCGGAGCACTCTCCATCACCGACATGCCGTTTCTCCCGTTCGCCGTTTCCCTCACGACGTCCTCAACGCTAGAGAGCTGGAGTGCACTCCAAGCAAGCGCAGACTTGGCGCAATCTTTGGCCGGGCCGGACCGGGCGTGACCGGCCGGCGGGCGCCGGGGGCACGCGGCGGGGGCCCGCGGGGCGTCCCTTAGGCTCGGGGCCATGGAGAGCCTGCGGATGATCGAGAACTGGCCGGTGCCCACTGCTGCGGCGGCCGTCGTACGAGCCGACGGCACGGTGGCCGGCACGCACGGGCCGCAGGAGCACCGTTTCGCGCTGGCCTCCGTGACCAAGCCGCTGGCCGCGTACGCCGTGCTGCTCGCGGTGGAGGAGGGCGCGGTCGAGCTGGACGAGCCGGCCGGTCCGGAGGGGGCGACGGTCCGGCACCTGCTGGCGCACACGTCGGGCCTGGCGTTCGACGAGGACCGGATCATGGCGCAGCCGGGGGCCCGCCGGATCTACTCCAACGCCGGTTTCGAGGCGCTCGGCGAGCACCTGACGAAGGTCACCGACATCCCTTTCCCGCAGTACCTGAAGGAGGCCGTGCTCGATCCGCTGGGCATGGCGGCGACCGAGCTGCCTGCGGGTGGGTCGCCGGCCAAGGACGGCGTGTCGACCGCCGCCGACCTGGCCCGCTTTGGGGCCGAGCTGCTGGCGCCGCGGCTGGTCGCGCCCGAGACGCTGGCGGAGGCGACGTCGGTGGTCTTTCCGGGGCTGTCGGGTGTGCTGCCGGGGTACGGCAACCAGAAGCCGAACGACTGGGGGCTGGGTTTCGAGATCCGGGACGGCAAGGCGCCGCACTGGACGGGTGCGGGGTCCTCGCCGCGTACGTTCGGGCACTTCGGGCAGGCCGGCACGTTCCTGTGGGTCGACCCGGACGCGGGCGCCGCCTGTGCCGCGCTCGCGGACCGGGCCTTCGGTCCCTGGGCCATCGAGGCGTGGCCGCCCTTCACGGACGCGGTGCTCGCGGACCTGCGCGCCGCCTGAGCCCGGCCCCGCCCCGGCGCTCAGCCGTACGTGGGCTCCGCCGGCATCTCCCACATCAGGACCTCGGCCGCCGATTCGGCGGTCAGCTCCAGTTCCCTGGCTTCGGTGACGCGTGCCGCGTCGCCCGCCTCCAGCAGCTTCTGGCCGCCCTCGGTGAGCGCGTCGCCCAGGCGTACGGCACCTCGTACGACGTGCAGGTAGACCCGGGCGCCGTCCGGTACGGCCGTGCGGTCGCCCGCCGCGAGCCGCCGTACGTGCAGCATCGAGTCGGCGCGCGGCACGGCGTACGGGGTGCCGTCGGCGATCCCGCGCACCACGTCGTAGTCCGGTTCGCCGCCGGGCTCCGCGGGTGCCAGCCACATCTGGACAAAGCACAGCGGTCCGGGGCCGTCGTTGCGCTCCACGTGGCGTACGCCGCGGGCCGAGCTGAGGCGCTGGACGTCGCCGGGCCGTACGAGGGTCTCGTGTCCTGTGCTGTCGCGGTGGGTGAGTTCGCCCTCGACGACCCAGGTGACGATCTCGGTGTGGCTGTGCGGGTGTTCGTCGAAACCGGCGCCGGGCGCCAGCCGCTCCTCGTTGCACGCGATCAGCGCGCCGAACCTGATGTTGTCCGGGTCGTAGTGGTGGCCGAAGGAGAAGGCGTGGCGGGTCTCGATGCCGGCCTGCGGGTCCCCGCCGGGGTAGCGCTCCTGGGCTCTGCGCACCTCGATCACCGCGAATTCGCCTCCCATTCCGCTTCGGTCCGGCCCGCGCGACCCCCGGCCGGGGGTCCGGGGGTGGCCCCCGGGGCAACACAGCATTTGGCCACCGTAGCCCCACCGCGCCATCACCCCGCCCCGATAAGGCAGGCTTGTGCCCGTGTCTGAACCCGCATCGCACGACGCCCACCCGCACTCCGCGACCCTCCGCCGGCTGGAGAAGTCCTCCGGCAAGCTCGCGGCCCATGCCATCGCCCGGATGGACGAGACACTGCCGTGGTACCGGGCGATGCCTCCGGAGAACCGGTCCTGGATCGGTCTGGTGGCCCAGGCGGGCATCGCGGCCTTCACGGAGTGGTTCCGGCATCCGGAGACCCCGCAGGCGATCTCCACGGATGTCTTCGGTACCGCGCCGCGCGAGCTGACCAGGGCGATCACGCTGCGGCAGACCGTGGAGATGGTGCGCACCACGATCGAGGTCATGGAGACGGCGATCGACGATGTCGCCGCTCCGGGTGACGAGTCGGTGCTGCGCGAGGCGCTGCTGGTGTATGCGCGGGAGATCGCCTTCGCGACGGCGCAGGTCTACGCGCAGGCGGCGGAGGCGCGCGGCGCGTGGGACGCGCGGCTGGAGTCGCTGGTGGTCAACGCCGTGCTGTCCGGTGAGGCGGACGAGGGCGCGGTGTCCCGGGCCGCGGCGCTGGGCTGGAACTCCCCCGAGCATGTGGCGGTGGTCCTCGGTACGGCCCCGGACGGGGACAGCGAGCTGACGGTGGAGGCGATCCGGCGGGCCGCGCGGCACGCGAAGCTCCAGGTGCTGACGGGGGTGCTCGGGACGCGCCTGGTGGTGATCGCGGGCGGTTCGGACGAGCCGCTGAAGGCGGCGAAGGCGCTGATCGGGCCGTTCGCCGCGGGTCCGGTGGTGGCGGGCCCGGTGGTCTCGGACCTGCTGGCGGCGACGCGGTCGGCGCAGGCCGCTGCGGCGGGCCTGAAGGCGTGTGCGGCGTGGCCGGACGCGCCGCGCCCGGTGCTGGCCGACGATCTGCTGCCGGAGCGCGCGATGGCCGGTGACCCGGCCGCCCGTGACCAGCTGGTGGAGGAGATCTACAGACCGCTGGAGGAGGCGGGCAGTGCCCTCCTGGAGACGCTGAGCGTCTACCTGGAGCAGGCGAGCAGCCTGGAAGGGGCGGCGCGGATGCTCTTCGTGCACCCCAACACCGTGCGCTACCGGCTGCGACGTGTGACGGACGTCACCGGATGGTCGCCGTCCGACGTCCGCTCGGCGTTCACCCTGCGTATCGCCCTCATCCTGGGGCGCCTGGCAGACGGTGAGGCGCAGCCCTAAGCTTTTGTCGGACACCAACAATTACCCAGATGGTTCTTCGTCCCTGTCCCCACGGGCGGGCGGGACCTCCCACAAGAGAGAGTGTGAGGGTGCTCGTACTCGTCGCTCCCGGCCAAGGCGCTCAGACGCCCGGCTTCCTGACTCCCTGGCTCGACCTTCCCGGTGTCGAGGACCGGCTCCGTGCCTGGTCCGACGCCATCGGCCTGGACCTGGTCCGCTACGGCACGAAGGCGGACGCGGAAGAGATCCGCGACACCGCCGTCGCCCAGCCGCTGCTGGTCGCGTCCGCGCTGATCTCCTCGCGGCAGCTCTTCGCGACGCCGGAGGACTTCGCGGCCCGCGTCGGCGCCGCCGCCGGCCACAGCGTCGGTGAGCTGGCCGCCGCCGCGCTGACCGGCGTGCTGCCGGACGAGGCCGCGATGGCTCTCGTGCGCAAGCGCGGCCTGGCCATGGCCGAGGCCGCCGCCGTCACCGAGACCGGCATGTCCGCCCTGCTGGGCGGCGAGCCGGACGTCGTGCTGCCGCACCTGGAGAAGCTGGGCCTGACCCCCGCGAACGTGAACGGCGCGGGCCAGATCGTGGCCGCCGGCACCGCCGCGCAGCTGGCCGCGCTGGCCGAGGACAAGCCGGAGGGCACCCGGCGGGTCGTCCCGCTGAAGGTGGCCGGCGCGTTCCACACGGTCCACATGGCCCCGGCCGTCTCGGTGCTGGAGACGGCGGTGGCGGAGCTGTCCGCCGCCGCCCCGCACACCCGGTACGTCTCGAACAAGGACGGCGCGGCCGTCGCCTCCGGCCAGGAGGTCGTGGACCGCCTGGTGGGCCAGGTGGCCAACCCGGTGCGCTGGGACCTGTGCATGGAGACCTTCAAGGAGCTGGGCGTCACCGCGATGATCGAGGCGGCCCCCGGCGGGACCCTCGTCGGCCTGGCCAAGCGCGCGCTGCCGGGCGTGAAGACCCTCGCGCTGAAGACGCCGGAGGACCTCGACGCGGCCCGCGAGCTGATCGCCGAGCACGCTTCTCCCGCTGCCGAGAACTCGGCCGGATAAGGAGACCAAGAGCATGACCTCGAAGATCAAGCCCTCGCAGGGCGCCCCGTACGCGCGCATCATGGGCGTGGGCGGCTACCGCCCCGTCAATGTCGTGCCGAACGAGGAGATCCTCAAGTACATCGACTCCTCCGACGAGTGGATCCGGTCGCGCTCGGGCATCTCCACGCGGCACTGGGCGGGTCCGGAGGAGACCGTCGCGGCGATGTCGGTGGAGGCCGCCGGCAAGGCGATCGCCGACGCGGGCATCACGCCGGAGCAGGTCGGCGGCGTGATCGTCTCGACGGTCTCGCACTTCAAGCAGACCCCGGCGGTGGCCACGGAGATCGCGCACCGCATCGGTGCCGGCAAGCCGGCCGCGTTCGACATCTCCGCCGGCTGCGCGGGCTTCGGGTACGGCCTGACCCTGGCCAAGGGCATGGTCACCGAGGGCTCGGCCGAGTACGTGCTGGTCATCGGCGTGGAGCGGCTGTCGGACCTGACCGACCTGGAGGACCGCGCGACGGCCTTCCTCTTCGGTGACGGTGCCGGTGCCGTGGTGGTCGGCCCCTCGCAGGAGCCGGCCATCGGCCCGACGGTCTGGGGCTCGGAGGGCGACAAGTCCGAGACCATCAAGCAGACCCTGGGCTGGGACGTCTACCGCCGCACCCCGGTGCCCGGCGGCGACGGCCCCGGCGACCAGCTGGCCCTGGACGAGATCCGCTACCCGGCGATCACCCAGGAGGGCCAGGCGGTCTTCCGCTGGGCGGTCTTCGAGATGGCCAAGGTCGCCCAGGAGGCGCTGGACGTGGCCGGCGTCAGCCCGGCGGATCTGGACGTCTTCATCCCGCATCAGGCCAACATGCGGATCATCGACTCGATGGTGAAGACGCTCAAGCTGCCCGAGTCGGTCACGGTCGCCCGTGACGTGGAGACCACCGGAAACACCTCGGCCGCCTCGATTCCGCTCGCGATGGAGCGGCTGCTGGCGACCGGTCAGGCCAAGAGCGGCGACACCGCACTCGTCATCGGGTTCGGGGCGGGTCTCGTGTACGCCGCCGCGGTCGTTACTCTCCCCTAGGCAAGATCTACACAGCACCGGCGTCCCCGGGACGTTCCGGCCGCTGTACGGAACTTCACCACACAGCACAGTTTCACTCGAAAAACACCGAAGGAGCGCCATCATGGCCGCCACTCAGGAAGAGATCGTCGCCGGTCTCGCCGAGATCGTCAACGAGATCGCCGGGATCCCCACCGAGGACGTCCAGCTGGACAAGTCCTTCACCGATGACCTGGACGTCGACTCGCTGTCCATGGTCGAGGTCGTCGTCGCCGCCGAGGAGCGCTTCGACGTCAAGATCCCCGACGACGACGTCAAGAACCTCAAGACCGTCGGCGACGCCACCAAGTACATCCTCGAGCACCAGAGCTGACCCAGCTCCGCATGTCGCCACCCCGCGGTGGCGCCGTCGATTCTCGACCCCTCTACCTGTGGAGACAAGAATTCCCGTGAACGCGACCAATCGCACCGTGGTCGTCACCGGTATCGGCGCAACCACACCGCTGGGTGGCGACACCGCTTCGACCTGGGAAGGTCTGCTGGCGGGCCGCTCCGGCGTGCGGCCCCTGGAAGACGAACGCTTCGCCGACCTGCCCGTACGCATCGCGGCCTCGGCTGCCGTCGATCCGGGTGAGGTCCTGCCCCGCCCGCTCGCCCGCAAGCTGGACCGCTCCGCGCAGTTCGCGCTGATCGCCGCGCGCGAGGCGTGGGCCGACGCCGGTTTCACCGGCCCGGCCGGCGAGGACACCACCGAGGACGGCTCGGCCGTCGTCACCCCCGAGCGCCTGGGCGCCGTGATCGCCTCCGGCATCGGCGGCGTGACCACCCTGCTCGACCAGTACGACGTGCTGAAGGACAAGGGCGTACGCCGTGTCTCTCCGCACACCGTGCCCATGCTCATGCCCAACAGCCCGTCCGCCAACGTCGGCCTGGAGGTCGGCGCGCAGGCGGGCGTGCACACCCCGGTGAGCGCCTGCGCCTCGGGCGCGGAGGCCATCGGGTACGCCATCGAGATGATCCGCACCGGCCGTGCCGACGTGGTCGTCGCGGGCGGCACGGAGGCGGCGATCCACCCGCTGCCCCTCGTCGCCTTCGCCAACATGATGGCGATGTCGAAGAACAACGACGAGCCGACCAAGGCGTCGCGCCCGTACGACACCGCCCGGGACGGCTTCGTCCTCGGTGAGGGTGCCGGCGTGGTGATCCTGGAGTCGGCCGAGCACGCCGCCAAGCGTGGCGCCCGCGTGTACTGCGAGGCGCTGGGCCAGGGCCTGTCCGCCGACAGCCACCACATCGCGCAGCCCGAGCCGACCGGCCGCGGCATCGCGGCGGCCGTCCAGAACCTGCTGGACGACACCGACCTCAAGCCGGCCGAGCTGGTGCACCTCAACGCGCACGCCACGTCCACGCCGCTGGGCGACATCGCCGAGATCAAGGCGCTGCGCCGGGTGCTGGGCGACGAGGTCGACCACATCGCGATCTCCGCGACGAAGTCGATGACCGGCCACCTGCTGGGCGGCGCGGGCGGCATCGAGACCGTCGCGACGGTCCTGTCGCTGTACAACCGGCAGGCCCCGCCGACCATCAACGTCGACAACCTCGACGAGGAGATCGACGCGGACATCGTGCGCGACGAGCCCCGGCAGCTGCCGGAGGGCACCATCGCGGCGATCAACAACTCGTTCGGCTTCGGCGGCCACAACGTGGTCCTGGCGTTCCGTACTGTTTAGTGCGCCTAAAGCGGCGCCGCTCTCGCGGATCCCGTGCTCGCCGCCCGGGTTCCTCAATTGATGGTTGCGGTGTTCGCCGGTGAAAGGGCCCGCCCGGTCAGTGACCGGGCGGGCCCTTTCGTGTACGCCGCGCCTCAGTCGTCGAAGCTCGCGAAGTAGGACGCGGCCATGTCCTCGTCGCCATGGCCCTGTTCCGTGGCGCGGCGGAAGCGTTCCGCGCCCGCGGCCTGGACGTCCAGCCGGACGCCGGCCGCCCTGCCGGCCTCGACGATGAGCCGGGCGTCCTTCTCGGCGGTGCGGGTGGCGAAGCTGGGGTCGAGGTCGCCGTCCAGCAGGGCGCCGGTCTTGGCGCGCAGGTAGCCCATGTCGAGCGGGCCGCCCGCGACGGCGTCCAGGAACTCCTGCGGGGCGACGCCGAGGCCCTTGGCGAGCGCCATCGCCTCCGCCGCGCCGTGGGTGACGGTCAGCACCCAGCTGTTGATGACGAGCTTGAGGCGGGTGGCGGCGCCCTCGTCGCCGTTCTCGCCGATCCAGTTCGTACGGCTGCCGATCGCTTCGAAGACGGGCGCGAGCAGTTCGCGTGCGGCACCCGGCCCCGCCGCGAGCACGACGAGCTGTCCCGCCTCGGCGGGCGCCTTGGTACCCAGGACGGGTGCGTCGACGAAGACCAGGCCGTGTTCCCGGGCGAAGCGCGCGAGCTCGCCGAGGGATTCGATGCCGGCGGTGGTGCACTGGGCCCAGACCGTGCCGGGGCTGAGCGCCGTACCGGCGGCGCGCAGGGTCTCCAGCGCTGCCGGGCCGTCGTGCAGCATCGTCAGGACGACGTCGGCGCCGTCCACGGCCTCGGCGGGGGTGTCGGTGACGCGTGCGCCGTCCTCGGCCAGGGGTTCGGCCTTGGCGCGGGTGCGGTTCCACACCCGGACGTCCAGGCCCGCCCTGGCGAGGTTGCGGGCCATCGCCGCGCCCATGATCCCCGTGCCGAGCACTGCCACTGAGGTGTTGTCAGCCATAGGGGCACGCTAGGCGTTCGAGCGCACTCGAAGACAACCGGCGCGCGGACCGTCCGGGCCTGCCGTCACACCACCTGATGCAGCCAGCGGACCGGGGCTCCCTCGCCGGCGTACCGGAAGGGCTCCAACTCGTCGTCCCAGGGCTTGCCGAGGAGCTTGGCGACCTCGGCCTCCAGGTCGGTCTCGCCGCGCGCCGAGCGGGCCAGTGCGGCCCGCAGCCGGTCCTCGGGGATCAGGATGTCGCCGTGGATTCCCGTGACCGCATGGAAGATGCCCAGGTCGGGGGTGGAGCTGTAGCGCTCACCCTCGGCGGCGGCGCACGGCTCGGCGGTCACCTCGAAGCGCAGGAGGTGCCAGCCGCGCAGCGCGGAGGCCAGTTTGGATGCCGTGCCGGACTCGCCCTGCCAGGAGAACTCCGCGCGCCAGGTGCCGGGCGAGGCGGGCTGGCGGATCCAGTCGAGATTGACGCGCACGCCGAGGACGCCCGCGACGGCCCATTCGACGTGCGGGCACAGCGCGCGCGGAGCGGAGTGGACGTACAGAACTCCACGTGTCGTCACCGGGACCTCCAGTACGGTTCGAGGTTCGCTTTCCCCAGCGGCCTCGTGCCCGTTCCGGTCGCGGCCGGGACAGCTGCTGACATTCTGCCCCAATGATCACTTCGGCACCAGCACGCAAGGTTACCTACAGTAAACACCATGGGGCTCAATTCGCCACAAAAGGGACAGGAAATGACGTGTTGTAATTTGTTCGTACGGAGTGCGCTACTCCTTCGTGTCGCCGCCCGACGGCCACGGGGCAAAGCTACCGCGCTGTGACCGCCGAGGAGTGACGTACCGTCGCTCACGGAAGAGATATCACTCGCACGTCGGAGGGGGACAGGGGATGGCAAAGATCGAACGGGCCGCCGCACGCCCCCGCCGGCGGCCGGTAACGCTGCCGGCGGCGCTCGTGACGGCGCTGCTCCTCACCGTCCCGGCCTGCGGTTCCGGGGGCGGCGACGACAACTCCCCAGGCGCGCACGGGCGCACGGAACCGGCCCGTCCGCACCCGTCCCCCACACCGGTTTGGGACACCCGTCCGGACTCGGTGGCCGCGCTCGGTGACTCGATAACGGCCGGCTTCGACGCCTGCGGACTGCTCGCCGACTGCTCGGCCGCCTCATGGGCCACGGGCACCGACCCCGCGGTCCGCAGCCTGGCCAGCCGCCTGGTCGCGAAACAGTCCGGGCACGCCTGGAACTTCGCGCGCACCGGAGCGCTCATGGACGATCTGCCGCGCCAGATCGACCGCGCGATTCCGCACAAACCCGAACTTGTCACGATCCTGGTCGGGGCCAACGACGCCTGCCGCAACAACGCCTCCGCCATGACGCCGACGGCCGATTTCCGCGCCGGTTTCCGGACGTCCCTCCAGAAGCTGCGCAAGGCGCTGCCCAAGACGCAGGTCTATGTTGCCGCGGTGCCCGATCTGCTGCGCCTGTGGTCGCAGGGCAGGCAGAACCCGGTGGGCAAGCAGGTGTGGAAGCTCGGGATCTGCCAGTCGATGCTGCGCGACGCCGACGACGTCTCGTCCGCGGCGAACAGCCGCAGAGCCGAGGTGCGGGACCAGGTGGTGGCGTACAACAAGGCGCTGCGCGAGGTGTGCGAGACCGACCGCCGCTGCCGGTTCGACCAGGCGGTTTTCGACTACCGCTTCACCGGCCGGGAGTTGAGCGAGTGGGACTGGTTCCACCCCAGCAAGCGGGGCCAGCGGGAACTGGCCGAGATGGCCTACCGCACCGTCACCCGCGCCGAGCGCCGGGGCTGACCCGGCGCACGGGCGGGCGCACGCGGGCATAGGGTCACCGCATGAGCGCGACGCACGCCGCCGAAGAGCCCTTCGGCACCCTGGAAAACGGCAGTATCGTCCACCGCTGGACACTCGAAGCAGGCGCAGTCCGGGTACGGATCCTGACGTACGGCGGGATCGTGCAGAGCATCGAGACACCGGACCGGCACGGCGGGCGGGGCGAGATCGCCCTCGGCTTCCCGGACGCCGCCGGGTACGAGGCGCACGGCGAGTCGTACTTCGGGGCGCTGGTGGGGCGGTACGCGGGCCGCATCGGAGGCGCCGCCTTCCCCCTCGGCGGAAAGCGGTACGCCCTCCCCGCCAACGCCGGCCCGAACTGCCTGCACGGCGGGGTCGCGAACTTCTCCACGGCCGTGTGGGACGCCGCGCCCTGCCCGGACGGGGTGGAACTGCGGCGGACCAGCCCGGACGGCGAGGAGGGCTTCCCGGGGGCGCTGGACGTCCGCGTCCGGTACACCCTCTCCGCGGCCGGCGAGCTGACCTGCTCCTACCGCGCCACGACGGACGCGCCGACCGTCCTCAACCTCACCAACCACACCTACTTCAACCTCAGCGGGGACGGCAGCGGCGGCGCGGAGACCCACCGCCTCCGGATGGCCGCCGATCACTACCTCCCCGTGGACCCGACAGGCATCCCCGCCGGGCCGCCGGCCCCGGTGTCGGGCACCCGCTTCGACTTCCGGGCCCGCCGTACGGTCGGCCGCGGCTACGACCACACGTTCGTGGTCGGCGACGGCTCCGGGACGATCGGCACGCCTTCCGAGGAGGTGCCCGCGCCGCGCCCGGTGGCAGAGCTGAGCGACCCCTCCTCGGGACGCGTCGTACGGCTGGCCACGACAGAGCCGGGCGTACAGCTCTACACGGCCGAGCACCTGGACGGTACGTACGCGGGCACCACCGGCCGTCCCTATGAGGCGGGCGCCGGCCTCGCCCTGGAGACGCAGCACTTCCCCGACTCGCCCAACCGCCCGGACTTCCCGGGTACGGTGCTGCGCCCGGGACAGGTGTTCCGGTCGCGGACGGTGTACGCGTTCACGGCGGAATGAGGCAGGGGTGTGCGCTCGCCCCCTACCGACACGGGGGGCCGGGCGGCTTTACTCGCCCCATGAGACGCATACGTACCAGGCTCCTCACCCTCGGGGCCGCGCTGACCACCGCACTCCCCCTGGCCCTGACCGCACCGGCCGCCGCCCTGGACCGGGCCCCGGACACGGGCCCGTCGCCGGTCGCCGTGGAGGAGCAGCGGCTCGCCCTGGAGGCGCCGCGGGAGATCCTGCGGCGCAGCCGGTTCGGGGACGCCGGGCCGGAGTTCGCCCGGGGGCTGGCGGCGACGCGGTCCTACGGGGCGGCGAAACGGTACGTCGCGCGGGCCGGACAGGCACTGTGGGAGCGGGCCGTGGACCGGGTACAGGGGCGTGGCCCGGCGGGCGGCACCCTCAGCCGGGACGACGACCGGCCGCTGTACTGGGCGCGGCTGGAGATGACGCGTGCGCTGCGGGAGTGGCAGCCGTCCTTCGGGCTCTCCGACGCGCGGCGCGCTGCGCTCTCCGGTGCGCTGGAGCGCGCCTCCCGGGGTGAGGACTCGATCGATCTGCCGGCGGGCCGGCGGGTCACGCGGGTCCTGGTGACCGGCTTCGACCCGTTCCAATTGGACGCCGATCCGCGGCGCAGCAACCCCTCGGGCGCCGCGGCGCTGGCGCTGGACGGGACGACGGTGCGTACGGCTTCGGGGCAGACGGTACGGATCGAGACGGCGGTCTTCCCGGTGCGCTGGTCGGACTTCGCCGCGGGGACCGTGGAGCACACGCTGCTGCCGCACTTCCGGCCCGGACCGCGCCAGGCCGATCTCTTCACCACGATCAGCCAGGGCAGGCCCGGCCGCTTCGACGTGGAGCGCACCAACGGGGCCTGGCGGGGCGGCTACCCGGACAACGCGCGCGAGTCGCGCACGGAGACGGTGCCCGTTCCGCGCGGCGTGCCCACGGTCCGGCCGCAGCCCCAGTGGACGGGCACGACGCTGCCGTACGCGGCGCTCGCGGGCAGCGTGACCGGCCCGTACCCGGTGCACGACAACACCGAGGTCACCGAGATCCCGGCGGGCGGCAGCGAGCCGGTGAAGCGCCCCGACGGCCCGACGCCGGGGTCCACGGCCCGCGCGGGCGGCGGTGGCGACTACCTCTCCAACGAGATCGCCTACCGGGCGACGCTGCTGCGGGACGCGGTGGACCCGTCCCTCTCCGGCGGCCATCTGCACACCCCGGTGCTGGAGTTCGGGCCCGGGAACGCCGAGCCGGCGACCGGCACGGTCACCGACCCGGACTTCGTCCGCAACCGCGTCACGATCGTCGGCCAGGTGCGGGAGCTGGTGCGCAAGGCCGTGGCGTGCCGGTTGTCAGTGGGCGGATGCATGATGGGCAAATGATCGTCGCAGCAGCGCAGTTCGCCCCCGTCCCGCTGGACGCGGCCGCCAACGCCGCGCGGATGGCCGCCTTGATCACCGAGGCCGCCGGGCGCGGCGCCGGGCTCGTCGTCTTCGCCGAACTGGCCCTGACGGGTTACGAACTGCACGGCATCGCGGCGGCCCCCGGCCGGTTCACGTACGCGGCGGACGACCCCGTTCTCGCGCCGGTCACGGCCGCCTGCCGGGCGACGGGCACCGCGGCGGTGGTCGGCTGCCCGGCGCCCGCGGCGGACGGCGGCCCGGCCCTGGCGTCGTACGTCTTCGGCCCGGACGGCGCGCTGCTGACCCGCTACGACAAGCATCACCTGTACGGCCCGGAGAAGGCGGTGTTCACGCCGGGCCGCGCGGACGGCCGGTGCACGCTCGGCGGCCTCCGCATCGCCCTGGCGACGTGCTACGACACCGCGCACGCCGGGGTGTGGGAGCGGGCCGCGGCGGACGGCTGCGGGGTGCTGCTGGCGAGCGCGTTCCACGACGCGGCGGAGCGGGTCGAGGAGTACGCGGCCGACGCCCGGACGTACGGCCTGCACGTGGTCCTGGCCAACGGCCTCGGCCCCGGCAGCCCCGGCCCCGCCTGCGGGCTGAGCGGCGCGTGGTCCCCGGCCGGCGGGCGGATCGCCGGCGCGGATGGCGGGACCGGGCTCGCGCTCGCCGACCTGCGGGAGCGGATCACGCTGATGACGGACCCCGCGGTGGCGGCCGTGCCGGTCGTGGAGTGCGGTGAGCCGCTGGTCGACGTGCGGGCGGCGGCGCCGGAGCTGCTGGTCTCGGAGATCCGCGAGGACCCGGCGGGTGCCTTCGCTTTCCTGCGCGCGGGCGTGCTGGAGCGGCTGCTGCGCGCCCAGGATTCGCTCCCCGACGGCCTGCGGCTGCGGTTGACGGAGGGGTACCGCCCACCGGCCCTGCAGCGCCGCTATTTCGAGGAGTACACCGAAGAGCTGCGGGCCGCGTATCCGGAGTGGCCGCCCGCGCGCCTGCGGGACGCCGCCGGCCGGTACGTCTCCCCGCCGGAGATCGCCCCGCACAGCGCGGGCGGCGCGGTGGACCTGCTGCTGGTCGCGGCCGACGGCACGGACCTGGACATGGGGACGCGCCTCAACGCCGACCCCGAGGAGAGCGGCGGCGCGTGCTACACGAACGCGCCCGGCCTGACCCCGGAGGCCCGTGCCCACCGCCGGATACTGGGCGCCGCGCTCTCCGGCGCGGGCCTGGTCAACTACCCCACGGAGTGGTGGCACTGGTCGTACGGCGACCGTTACTGGGCATTGATGACCGGTGCGGAGCACTGCCTGTACGGCCCGAAGGAGCTGAGCACATGACGCGGGACGCGACGCCGCTGCTGATCGGTGACGAGGAGGTGCGGGCGCGGCTGGACGCGGAGACGGCGGTGGCGGCGGTGCGCCGTGCGCTCCTCGCCCACCACCGCAAGGAGCTGTCGGCGCCGGCCCGGCTGGCCGCCCCGCTGGGCGACCGCGACCTGGTGTTCACCGCGGGCGCCGACGCCGCCGGCGCCCGGCACGGCTTCCGGGCGTACGACACCCGAGGCGGCGCGCAGCTGGTCGCCGTGTGGGACAGCGCCGGGGGCGCGCTGCTCGCCGTCGTGCACGGCCGGGAGCTGGGCCCGCGGCGCACGGGCGCGATCGGCGCGGTGGCGGTGGACGCGCTGGCCCGGCCCGACGCGGCCCGGCTGGGGGTGATCGGCGCGGGCACCCAGGCGTACGCGCAGCTGTGGGCGCTCGCGCAGGTACGGAGGCCGGCGGAGGTGACCGTCTTCGCCCGCCGCCCGGAGCGGCTGCGGGCGTTCGTGGCCCGGGTCCGCGCGGAGCTGGGTCTCGCGGCGGTGGCGGCCCCGACGGCCGAGGCGGCGGTGCGCGGCCAGGACGTGGTGATCACCGCGACCTCCAGCCGCTCCCCCGTCCTGGAGGCCGACTGGATCGCGCCCGGCACGCACATATCGACGCTGGGCACCAAGACCCGTACGGGCTCGGAGATCCCGCCGGAACTGATCGCTCGCGCGGACGTGCTCGTCACGGACTCCCGGGCGCAGACCGCCGCGTACGGCCCGGACCATCTCATCGACCCGGCCGCCGCGGCCGAGCTGGGGGCCGTACTGGCGGGCGAGGCGCCGGGCCGGGCCGCCGCCGGCCAGATCACCCTGTTCTCGTCGGTGGGACTGGCCGGTACGGAGGTCGCGGTGGCGGCTGAGCTGGTGCCCCGGCCGTAGCGGGTACTCCGGGAACAGCGGGTGCCCGGCGGGGCCGGGGGCCCGCCTCAGTCGCCGGGGAGTTCGTCCGGCGTCGGGTAGGAGGGCTGCGCACCGGGCTTGGTGACGGCGGCGGCGCCGACGCGTACGGCGTAGCGCGCGGCGGTCGCCAGGGATTCACCGCGGGCGAGCCGGGTGGCGAGGGCACCGGTGAAGGCGTCGCCGGCGCCCGTGGTGTCCACGGCCGTCACCCGCACACCCGGTACGGTCGCCGCCCCGTCCGCGTCCAGGACGTACGCGCCGTCGCCGCCGAGGGTGACGACGACCGAGCGGGCGCCGAGCGCGCGCAGTGCGCGGGCCCAGTCGGCCGGGCCGCCGTCCGCGGCGCCGGAGATCCGGCGTGCCTCGTGCTCGTTGACCACCAGCGGGTCGGCGGCGGCGAGCAGTTGCGGGGTCAGGCTCTCGGGCGCCGGGGAGGGGTTGAGCACGACGCGGGTGCCGGCCTCGCGGGCCGCGGCGGCCGTGGCCTCCACGGTCTCCATCGGGATCTCCAGCTGGAGGGAGACCACGGCGGCGGCCGCGATGACGTCATGGGCCGCGGCGACGTCCTTCGGGGTGAGGGCCGCGTTGGCGCCGGGCGAGACGACGATGCTGTTGTCGCCGTCCGCGCCGACGATGATCATCGCGGTGCCGGTGCGGGCCTCCGGGTCGGCGATGACGTGCGTGACGTCCGTGCCGGCCGCGCGCTGCGCGTTCAGCAGCAGCTCGCCGTAGGCGTCCCCGCCGACCCGCGCCAGCAGTGCGGTCCGGCCGCCGAGCCGGGCAGCGGCAGCGGCCTGGTTGGCGCCCTTGCCGCCCGCCGACTCGACCAGGTCGGTACCGAGCACGGTCTCGCCCGCGTCCGGCCGCCGGTCCACCCGGACCGTCAGGTCGGCGTTGGCCGAGCCCACCACCAGCACGTCGTAGTCGTAGTTGTGTGCGTCCACGTCCGCCGTTTCCATTCTTCGTTCACTGCCGGGCGGCGGTCCGCCGCCGCCCGGTGTCCTGCTGCCGCGCCGCGGTCATCCGTCGAACCGCGCCGCGTTCTTCTCCGTCACCAGCACCACCGGCACCTTGACCGCCTTGGGCAGCGGCTGGTGCCGGGCGGCCTTGAGCGCCCAGTCCACGGCCTGCTTGCCGAGCAGTTCGGGCTGTTGCGCGACGACCGCCGTCAGGGTCCCATTCCGTACCGCTTCGATGCCTTCCGGCGTGCCGTCGAAGCCCACGACCCGCACGGCCTTGCCGGACTTCGCGCCGAGCGCCTTCGAGGCACCGAGCGCCATCTCGTCGTTGGCGGCGAAGATCCCGCCGAGGTCGCGGTGGGCCTGGAGCATGTTGGTCGTCACGTCCATGGCCTTGGCGCGGTCGAAGTCGGCGGGCTGTCGGGCGACGACCTCGATACCGGGGTACTTCTTGATGCCCTCCTCGAAGCCCTGGCCGCGTTCGCGCGCCGCCGAGGTACCCGCCTGGCCTTCGAGGAACGCCACCTTGCCCTTGCCGCCGAGCGATTCGGCGAGGGTCTTCGCGGCGAGCCGGCCGCCCGCGACGTTGTCGGAGGCGATGGTCGAGCCGACCTTGCCGCCGTTGACGCCGCGGTCGAAGGCGATGACGGGGACGTTGGCGCGGTTGGCGACGCCGACGGCCGGTACGGCGGCGTCGGAGTCGACCGGGTTGATGATCGCGGCCTTGACGTCCTGGCTGGTGAACGTCTCCATCTGGTTGATCTGCTGGGTGGGGTCGTTCTGCGCGTCGGTGATGTTGATCTTCACTCCGCGCCGGTCGGCCTCGGCCTGCGCACCCGCCTTGATGCCCACGAAGAACGGGTTGTTCATGGTGGACAGGGCGAGGCCCAGGTCCGTGTCCCCGCCCCGGTCGCAGCCGCTGAGGGCGACGGCGGCCAGTACGGCGCCCACCACCCCGAGGGCTCCCGTGCGCCCGCGCGTCGTACGCCTCTTCATCGCGTACCCCCTCACCGCGCGCTCCGCCGCCGCAGCGTGTCCAGCAGCACCGCGAGGGCGATGACCAGGCCGGTCGCGACCTGCTGCCAGAACGCCGAGACGCTCAGCAGGTTCAGGCCGTTGCGCAGCACCGCGAGGATCAGCGCGCCGATGAGCGTGCCGGACGCCTTGCCGGAGCCGCCGGAGAGGCTGGCGCCGCCGATCACGACGGCCGCGATGGCGTCCAGTTCGTAACCGGTGGCGGCCTGCGGCTGGGCGGAGGTCAGCCGGGCCGCCAGCACGATGCCTGCGACCGCGGCGAACAGCCCGGACATCGCGTAGATGACCAGCTTGCGGCGCTTGACGTGGATGCCGGAGAGCCGGGCCGCCTCCTCGTTGCCGCCGATGGCGAACATCGCGCGCCCGGTGTACGTACGGGCCAGCACCAGCGCCGCGATCAGACCCATCACGATCATGACGAGGACGGGTACGGGCAGCCAGCCGCCGAGGGTGTCGCCGAGCTTGCTGACCGAGCCGGGGAACGCGATCGGCGAACCGCCGGATATCACCAGCGCGAGGCCGCGGCCCACGGAGAGCATCGCGAGCGTGGCGATGAAGGCGGGCAGCTTGCCGTACGCCACGAGCGCGCCGGAGAGCAGGCCCGCCACCGCGCCGACCAGCAGTCCGAGGAGCACGGCCACGACGACCGGCAGGCCCTCGGTGGTGGCCGCCCAGGCGACGACCGTCGCGGAGAGCGCGGCGACCGAGCCGACGGACAGGTCGATGCCGGCCGAGACGATCACGAAGGTGACGCCGAACGCCAGGATCGCGGTGACGGAGGCCTGTACGCCGACGTTGAGGAGGTTCTGCCCGTTCAGGAAGTCCCCGGAGAGCACCGCCATCACCACGACCAGCGCGATCAGGCCGCCCAGCGGCCCGTTCCGCAGTACCGCGCGGGAGAACCACGGCCCGAAGCCGTCCCGGGCCGGCGCCTCCCCCACCGCCTCCGCGGCGGCTCCCGTCTTCACCTCAGTGGACATCGGAGCCCTCCATCGCGCTCTCGTCGTTGTTCGTGGTCCCGGGCGCGGCCTGGAGCGCCAGCTCCATCACCGCGTCCTGGGTGGCCTCGGCGGCCGCCAGCTCCCCGGCCAGCCGGCCCTGGGACATCACCAGCACCCGGTCGCTCATCCCGAGCACCTCCGGCAGATCGCTGGAGATCATCAGGACGGCCCGGCCGGACGCGGTCAGTTCGTTGATGAGCTGGTAGATCTCGACCTTCGCGCCGACGTCGATGCCGCGCGTCGGTTCGTCGAGGATCAGCAGCCGGGTGTCGGTCAGCAGCCACTTGCCGATGACGATCTTCTGCTGGTTGCCGCCGGAGAGGGTGCGGACGCTCTGGCCGAGCCCGCTCATCCGTACCTTCAATTGGCCCGCCACCCGCGTGGCTTCGCGCCGCTGCGCACCCCGGTCCACCAGGCCGCCGCGGGTGTCGCGGTGCAGCCGGGCGAGGGTGAGGTTGTCCTGGAGCGACGCGTCCAGGAGCAGGCCCTGGCCCTTGCGGTCCTCCGGCACCAGGCCCAGCCCGGCGCGCATCGCCGCGCGTACGTCGCCGCGGGCCAGTTCCTTGCCGTCGATCTCGACCGTGCCGGCGTCGTACGCGTCCACCCCGAAGATCGCCCGCGCGACCTCGGTACGGCCCGCGCCCACCAGCCCGGCGACGCCGACGACCTCCCCGGCCCGCACCTCGAAGCCGATGTCCTGGAACACCGGCCCGCCCTTGGGCCCGTTACGGCTCAGCCCGCGCACCCGCAGCAGCGGGGCGCCCGGCTCCTCGGGGCGCTCGCGCGGGTACTGCTCGGCGATGTCCCGGCCCACCATGAGGCGGATCAGCTCGTCCTCGTCGGTGCCGGCGGGCACCTCGGCCACCGAGCGGCCGTCGCGCAGCACGGTGACCCGGTCGCCGAGCGCGCCGATCTCCTCCAGGTGGTGGGTGATGAAGATGATGCCGACGCCGGCCTCGCGCAGCTCGCGGACGAGCCCGAAAAGCGTCTCCACCTCTTCGGAGGTGAGCACGGCGGTCGGCTCGTCCATGATCAGTATTCGCGCTTTCAGGCTCAGCGCCTTGGCGATCTCGACCATCTGGAGCCGGGCGATGCCCAGTTCGGCGACCGGCGTGTTCGGGGAGACGTCCAGCCGTACGCGCGCCAGCAGCTCGGCGGCGCGGGCCCGCATGGTCTTCCTGTCGACCAGGCCGAGCGCGGTGCGCGGCTGCCGGCCGAGGAAGATGTTCTCGGCGACGGTCAGGCCGGGGACGAGGTTGAACTCCTGGTAGATGGTGGCGATGCCGAGCCGTTCGGCGTCCTGCGCGGAGCGGATGTGCACCTCGCGCAGGCCCGCACTGCCGTCCGCGGCGTGACCGCCGTCGGCCAGGATACGGCCGCCGTCGGGCCGGTGGGCGCCGGAGAGCATCTTGATCAGGGTGCTCTTGCCCGCGCCGTTCTCACCGAGCAGTACGTGCACCTCGCCGGCGCGCAGACTCATGTCCACGCCGTCCAGCGCCCGCACGCCGGGGAACGACTTCGTCACCCCCTCCACGCGCAGCAGTTCGCGGCCGCCCGGCACGTCGTCGTTGACGCCGGTCATGCGCTGCCCCTCTCGTTGTGGCTGTCGTCTGAGGTCTCACGACTGTGGGAGGACGACTCGACGCCCTCCGGGGGTGGGGATGTGGATGTGGTGCTGGAAGTGGGGCCTTCGGTGCCACCGGGGCGGACAGTGCCACCGGGGCGGACAGTGCCGGGGTGGGCGGTGGAGGCGGGGCCGGCGGTGGAAGCGGGGGCACTTTCGACACCTGCGCCGTGCGGCTCCGTGGCTCCGTGGCTCGGCGTCTCGTCGCGTTCGCCGCAGGAGCGGCGCGGTACGAGGCGGGCAGGCAGCAGGACGGACTCGGCGGGCCTGCCCTCGATGCGGGCCAGCAGGGTGTGGACGGCCGCCCGGCCCAGCTCGCGGGTGGGCTGCGCGATGGCGGTCAGCGGCGGATCGGTGTGCGCGAACCACGGCACGTCGTCGTACACCACCAGCGCCACGTCGTCCGGCACCCGCAGCCCCCGCGCCCGGAGCTCGTCCATCGCGCCGAGCGCCATCAGGTTGTCGGTGGCCAGCACCGCGTCCGGCGGCTCCGACAGGTCCAGGAAGCCACGCATGACCCGGCGGCCCCCGGTGTGCTGGAGGTCGGGGGTCGAGCCGACCCGCTCGTCGGGCAGCTCGATGCCGTACGGCCGCAGCGCCTCCCGGAAGGAACGCAGCCGGTCGGCACCGGTGCGGGTACCGGCCGGCGCGACGATGATCGCGGGGCGGCGGCGGCCGAGCGCGGCGAGGTGGGCGGCGAGGTCGACGAGCGCGTCCCGGCCGTCGGCCCGTACGCAGGGCACGTCGAGCCCGTCCACGGCACGGTCCAGCAGCACCAGCGGCGTGCCGGCCGCCGTGACCTCGCGCAGCACGGGCGAACCGGTACCGGCCGAGGAGACCAGCAGGCCGTCGATCCGCCGGTCGACGAGCGTACGGATGTGATCGTCCTGCTGCTGCGGGCTCTCGCCGGCGTTGCCGATCACCAGGCTGTAGCCGAGGCTGCGGGCCTCGTCCTCCACCGCGTCGGCCAGCTCGGTGAAGAACGGGTTGGTGAGGTCGCTGATGATCAGGCCGAGCGCGCCGGTACGGGCGGTGCGCAGGGCGCGGGCGACGTTGTTGGGCCGGTAGCCGAGCTCGGCGACGGCGGCGAGCACGCGGTCCCGGGTGGCCGCGACCGGCGAGTTGCCGTTGAGGACGCGCGAGACGGTGGCGACGGACACGCCGGCCCGTTCGGCCACGTCCTTGATGTTCGCCATGGCGCCGTTGCCATCCCGTTCTGCTGTGGGGCGCGGAGGGCGGGTATCGGCCCGCCGCGATGAAATCGATTACGTGCGTGACTGCGGCGCCTACGTAATCGATTTCATGCCCCTCCCGTCAAGGCATCGCACGAGTAGCCTGCGTCACACCGGACATATGGTGCCCGCCCCCGCACACAACGGGAAGGGCGCCTCACCCTTCCGGCGACAGTCCCGACGCCCTGAATCGGGGCTGTCGCGGCACACAGGGCGCGGGCTCGGCGCTGAGTACGCGTACGAGCTCACTGGGGCGTACGGGGGCGGGGCCGCGTGGGGCGGCGCGGTACGGACCCGCCGGGGCCTCCCGGTACGGGTCCGCGCGGGGCGGCGGTACGGACCCGCCGGGGGCGTGCGGGTACGGGCCCGCCCGGGCGCACGGGCACGGGTCCGCGTGGGGCGGCGGCACGGACCTGCCCGGGCCTCCCGGTACGGGCCCGCGCGGGGCAGCGGTACGTACCCGCCCGGGCGCGCGGGTACGGGCTCGCGGGCGCCCTGGATCGGCGAGCGCCGCGAGCCCCGGCGCGGGGCGGCCCGGGGGCGGCGGCGCCCCGCAGCCCCGGGCGCCCCGCAGCCCCGGGCGCCCGGCGCTGCCGCACTTCGTGCACGTACGCCGAAGGGCCGCGCCCCTGTGCGGGGTGCGGCCCTTCGTAGGATGCGGCCCCTCAGGGCCGAGCTCCTGGGCGGAGGCGCCGCACACCTCTCGGCGTGCGGCGGCTCCGGGAGACGCGCGGCGTCAGGCGACGGTCAGGGTGACCTCGATGTTGCCGCGGGTGGCGCTGGAGTACGGGCAGACCTGGTGCGCCTTCTCCACCAGCGCCTTCGCGGTGTCCGCGTCGACGTTCGGGATCGAGGCCGAGATCTCGACCTTGAGGCCGAAGCCGCCGGCCGGGGTCTTGCCGATGCCGACCTTGGCGGTCACCGTCGAGCCGGACACGTCCGCGCTCTCCTGGCGCGCCACCACGCTGAGCGCGCCCTGGAAGCAGGCGCTGTACCCGGCGGCGAAGAGCTGCTCGGGGTTGGTGCCGGCGCCGCTGCCGCCCTGCTCCTTGGGCGGGTTGACGACGACGTCGAGCTTGCCGTCGTCGGAGGCGACACGGCCGTCACGGCCGTTCTCCGCCGTGGCGACAGCGGTGTAAACGACGTCGACGGGCTGGATGGACATACGGATTCCTCTCGTACGTACGCCGCGACTCGCGCCCACGATCGCGACGGCTTGCCCCGAGCCTAGCGGTCCCCCGCAAGAGCCCCGCCGGCCAGGGGGCTTGACCGGCGCCCCGGCCCGCGCCGGGGCGCGTCTCACCGTCCCGGTCAGGCGGGCAGGCTGACGACCATCTTGCCGGTGTTCTCGCCGCGGAGCAGGCCGAGGAACGCCTCGACGCCGTTCTCCACGCCCTCCACGAACGTCTCGCGGTACTTCAGCTCGCCGGACCGCACCCACGCCGAGACCTCCTCGACGAACTGCGGCTGGAGGTCGTAGTGGTCACCGACGAGCAGGCCCTCCATGCGGAAGCGCTTGGCGATGATCTGCGCGAGGTTGCGCGGGGCCGGGGTCGGCTCGGTCGCGTTGTACTGCGAGATCATGCCGCAGACGGCGATCCTGCCGTGCAGGTTCATCGCCCCGATGGCCGCCTCCAGGTGGTCCCCGCCGACGTTGTCGAAGTAGACGTCGATGCCGTCGGGCGCGGCCTCCTTGAGCTGGTCCTTCACCGGGCCGTTCTTGTAGTTGAACGCCGCGTCGAAGCCGTACTCCTCCAGCAGGACCTTGACCTTCTCGTCCGAGCCGGCCGAGCCGATCACCCGGGAGGCCCCCTTGAGCCTGGCGATCTGGCCGACCTGGCCGCCCACCGCACCCGCGGCGCCGGAGACGAAGACCGCGTCGCCCTCCTTGAAGTCCGCGACGCGCAGCAGACCGGCGTAGGCGGTCAGGCCCGGCATGCCCAGCACACCGAGGTAGGTGCTCAGGGGGGCCGCGTCGGGGTCGACCTTCACCGCGGACTTCGCGTTGACCGTGGCGTACTCACGCCAGCCCGCGAAGTGCAGCGCCTGGTCGCCGACGGCGAAGCCCTCGGCGTTGGAGGCGATGACCTCGCCGACCGCACCGCCCTGCATCGGCTTGTCCAGCTCGAACGGCTCGACGTAGGACTTCGCGGTGCTCATCCGGCCGCGCATGTACGGGTCGACGGAGAAGTAGCGGTTGCGGACCAGGATCTGGCCCTCGCCGGGCTCACGGACCTGCGCCTCGCGCAGGGCGAAGTCGGCCGGGGTCGGCCAGCCCTGCGGGCGGGCGACGAGGTGCCATTCACGGCCGGTCGTGGGGAGTGCGGACATGCCCGGAGCCTCCAGATACGGAAGATGTTTCAGGTACTGAAACAACCATGCTCCTGAATATTTCATGTTGTCAAGCAACACGCTATCCTCGTGCGTATGACGCCTCGCACCGACCCGTTGACCCTCGAGGTCGTGGAACTGATCGGCACCGTCGTCGCCCGCTACCACGAGGAGTACGAGCACGCGGCCGCCGAGTACGCGCTGACCGGCGCCCAGGCCCGCGTCCTGGGTCTGCTCGCGCGCGAGCCGCTGCCCATGCGCCGCATCGCGCAGCGCCTGAAGTGCGAGCCGTCGAACATCACCGGGATCGTGGACCGCCTGGAGTCCCGCGGCCTGGTCGAGCGCCGCCCCGACCCGGCCGACCGCCGGGTCAAGCTCGCGGCGCCGACCGAGGAGGGCCGGGCCACCGCGCAGGACCTGCGGGCCGCGCTCGGCTTCGCCCGCGAGCCCTTGGGCGGCCTGACGGTCACCGAGCGCACGGTGCTCAAGGAGCTGCTGCGCCGGATGCTGGGCCTGGACGACGCCGATGTCGACGTCGACGCCGCGGTCGGCACACCGGACGCGGACGGCACGGGGCGCGCGGACAGCGCGCGGGACACGGGCGGTACGCAGGACACGGACGGCGGCACTCGTACCGACGGCGGCGCCCGTACCGACGCCGGATGAGCCACCGCGCCTCTAATCTGAGGCCATGACCATCGAGAACAGCCGGCCCGCCGTCGACTTCTACTTCGATCCGCTCTGCCCCTTCGCCTGGATCTCCTCCCGCTGGATCCTGGAGGTGGAGCGCCACCGCGACCTCGACCTGCGCTTCCGGGTCATGAGTCTCTCCGTCCTCAACGAGGACCGCGAGGACCTCCCGGACCAGTACAAGGAGCTGCTGGAGCGGGGCTGGGGCCCGGTCCGCGTCTGCATCGCCGCCGCCCAGCAGCGCGGCGAGGAGGTGCTGCGCGACCTGTACACCGCGCTCGGCACCCGTATTCACAACGAGGGCCGCGGCGAGGAGATGGACGCGGTGATCGCGGAGGCGCTGGCCGAGACCGGCCTCCCGGCCGAACTGGCCGAGGCGGCGCACAGCACCGCCTACGACAAGGCGCTGCGCAAGAGCCACCACGAGGGCATGGATCCGGTCGGCTCCGAGGTCGGCACGCCCACGATCCACATCGACGGGGTGGCCTTCTTCGGGCCCGTGCTGTCCGCGATCCCGCGCGGCGAGGAGGCGGTACGCGTCTTCGACGGCGCCCGGCTGCTCGCCGGTTACGACAAGTTCTTCGAGCTCAAGCGGACCCGCACCGGCGATCTCGACTTCAGCTGACCCGGCGCCCCTCGGTGGCCGTCCCGCCCGCCGCACCCTCCCGTAAGCGCTGCGCGCGCAGCACCAATTCCAGCGCGAAGCGGCGGTCCGGGTCGTCCAGGTCCGCGCCCCACAGGTCGCGGAGCTGGCGCAGCCGGTAGCGGACGGTCTGCGGGTGCACCCCCAGCCGGGCGGCCACCTCGGGGGCGCCGCCGCGCGTCTCCAGCCAGGCGAGCAGGGTGTCGGCGAGTCGCCGGGCGTGGCCGGGGCCGCAGCTCTCCAGGGGCGCGAGGCTGCGCCGGGTGAGGTCGGCGATCAGCTCTTCGGGGGGCAGCAGGACGAGCGCTTCGGTGTGCTCGGTGCAGCGCAGCAGCTCCCCCGGGGGCAGCAGGCCGCGCTCCACGAGGGCGAGCGCGGCCTCCGCCCAGCGCAGTGAAGCGGCGGCAGCGGCGAGCGGTACGGGCGGCCCGACGGCGCCCGACCAGCCGTACGTGGCCCGCGCAAGCAGTTCGTGGCGGCCCGCAGCGTCCGGTTCGGGCAGGATCACGCACGGCCGCTCCCGCTCCATGTCCAGCAGGACGCCGGGCCCGACGGCCGGCGCCACGGCCTCCCGGGCGGGCCGGGTGAGCACGGCGACCGCGACACGTTCGGGCAGCGGCCAGCCGATCCGGGCGGCACGCTCCGCGACGGCCGGGCCGCCGTCCAGGATCTCCGCCAGCAGCTGCCGCTGCAGCCGGAGCCGCTCGCCGGCCTGCCGGGCGGCGGCCTCGGCGTGGCCGCGTACGGACTGGGCGACCAGCCCGTCCAGGTACGCGAAGCCGGATTCGGCCAGTTCGTACATCGCGGGGGCCGGGATCTCCGCCTGCTGGCCGATCTCCGCGAGCCGCCGCCAGGCCAGCCGTACGCCGAGCCGGTAGATGGCCTGCAGAGCGTCCAGGCTGCGGCCGTGCAGCCCCTCGCCCCGGCCGAAGTCCTGGAAGTCCTGCGGGGGCACCTGGGGCCGCTCACCGCCCGTGGTGACGTGCGTGACGAAGTGCTCCAGCGCCCGGCGGATGCCGACCAGCGCCTTGGGCTCGCCCAGCTCGTCCAGGACGACCGGCAGTTGCGGGAACTCGCGCCGGATCTCGCGCAGGATCTCCTCGGCGAGGGCGGGGACCCGGTCCATGGCCAGGGTGGCGAAGCGGTGCACCTGGAGGCGCGGCACGTCCCGCCAGGCCGGGCCCACGGCGGTCGCCGCCCGCTTACTCACCGGTCCGGTCGAAGGTGACCAGCGGGACGTTCGGCTGCTCCGGGGTGGCGTTCAGCGCGGCGACGGCGCCCAGGCCCGCGCCGACGGCGAGCGCGGCGGCGGCGATACAGGTCAGGGTGGCGGCGAGCAGTCTCGGCATGGCGCGGCGGACCCTTCGTCGTGGCGGCGGGCGCGGCGCCCGGCACGGACTGACGGCTGGGGCGATGTGCCGAGTCTGAAAGGGAGTTGACGGGCTGTCAAGTACTCCCCTACGGTTCCCGGGCCGATGGCCGGGAACCGCCCCCGGGGCGCTTTCGGCCCGCTTCCGGCTTCCCTTCGGCCCGCCTTCACATACCGCCACGCGCCCCCGCGGGACCGCCGCTACCGTGTCCCGCCCGGGCCCGTGCGCCCGTCCTCGTACAGCGCCGCAGCCCGGCCGGCCCGCCCGGTCCCTGGCCACCGAAGTCGTTCCCCGTGCACTGCCCCCCGCCCCCTGCCTCACCACAGGAGTGCCCGTATGCGGAAGACTGCCTCACCCCTGTCCCTGGCCCTGCTGGGCAGCGGCGTGTTCCTGCTGGTACTGGCGGCGATGCTCGCCTGGTACGTGGCGCCGCGCGCCGCACGCACCCCCGTGGACGTCGACGTCACCACGGTCTTCACCGGCACCGGGCGCTACTTCGAGACGGCGGACCTGGAGACCAGAAAGGGCCGGATCACCGTCACCCGTCACGTGCTCGGCGACGTGGCGGCCAGTGAGCGCAGCGGCCGGGCCGTGTGGGACGTGTCCACCACCGTCGACACCCCTCGGACGCTGCGGCTGAAGGACCCTCGTAAGGCGCTGCTGTGGAGCACGGCGCGCTGGGTCTCCGACCGGCGGACGAACGAGCCGGTGCACTGCTGTGGCGAGTCCCCCGCGCACTACGAGGGCGAGGCGTATCTGAAGTTCCCCTTCGATGTGCAGCGGCGGACCTACCGCTGGTGGGACGACACGCTGCAGGCGGCGGTCCCGCTGGAGTACGCCGGGAAGCGGCGCGTCGCGGGCTACGAGGGCTATGTGTTCACCGGGTCCGTGGCGCCGGCCAGGACCGGCAGCAGGCAGGTGCCGGGCAAGCTCGTGGGCCGGCCGAAGCAGCCGCAGATCCAGGCCGAGGAGTGGTACGCCAACGCCGGGATCGAGCTGGTCGTGGACCGGCGCACCGGCCGGATCATCGACGCGGTGATCTCGCCGCGCAGGACGCTGCGGGCGCCCGGTGGGCAGCGGGACGTGGTCACCCTGCTGGACGGACGCCGGCTGCGCTTCACACCCGCCACCCGCCGCGCCCAGGTGGCGCTGGCGGACGCGGACGCCACGAAGCTGCGGCTGGTGGGTGAGACGGTCCCGCCGTGGACGGCCGGGGCGGGCGGCGTACTGGCCCTGGCGGGCGCCGTCCTGGTGGCGGTCGGGCGGCGGCCGCGCCCCGATGCTGCGCGCGGTGACGAACAACCGGACGCAGCGGGGCCGGAATTTGTCACTCCGGTGAGTGGCCAGGGCGGGGCGCGCGGCGAACACTGACGACCCCACGGGCCACCGGCGCTTTCCGGTCGGCTCGTTCCGCACGGCTCAGTACGCAGTACGTCCCCCACCCTAGGTACCGCACCCTGAGACGAGTTGGAGCGCAGATGCCCCAGCACGTGCCACCGCTGCCGCACGCCCCTGCCCCGGAGCCCGTACGCCCCTGGCGCGAGCCAGTGCGTCCGCACGCCCGCAGACCGTCCCGTACCACCGCGCCGCCCGTTCCGCGCCGCATCGTCTTCCTCGCCCGCCGGGACCTCGGGAACCCCGCGGCGGGCGGTTCCGAACTGCTCGTCGACCGGCTCGCCGAAGGGCTCACCGCCCTGGACCACCAGGTCACGCTGTTGTGCGGCGGGCCCGCCGCACACCGCGACTACCGGGTGGTCTCCGCGGGCGGCGACGCCGGCCACTTCCTGCGCGTCCGCCGGCAGTTCGCCCGCCAGGTCGGCGACTGCGACCTGCTGGTGGAGGTGTGCAACGGCATGCCCTACCTGGCGCCCCTCTGGCACAGCGGCCCGACGCTCTGTCTGGTCAACCACGTCCACACCGACCTGTGGGGGCTGCGCTACCCGGCCCCCGCCGCGCGCCTGGGCCGCAGCCTGGAGCGCTGGGCGCTGGCCCACACTCATCGCGGCAACCTGATGGTCGCGGTCTCCGACTCCACCGCGGCGGCACTGCGGGACCTCGGCGTACCGGGGGACCGCATCCGGCTGGTCCACAACGGCGTCGAGGAGCCGGGCCCGCTGCTCCCGAAGTCCCCCGAACCGCTGTTCCTGGCCATGGGCAGACTCGTCGAGTACAAGCGGATCGGCCTGCTCCTGCGCCTGTGGGAGCGCGTACGGCCGGTCACCGGCGGCCGCCTGGTCATCGTCGGGGACGGGCCGGAGCGCCGCCGCCTGGAGGACCTGGCGGGCCCCGGCGTCCGCTTCACGGGCCATGTGAGCGAGCGCGAGAAGCACGAACTGCTGTGCCGCTCCTGGCTGCTGCTGCACCCCTCCCTGATCGAGGGCTGGGGCCTGGTGGTCATGGAGGCCGCCGCCCGGCGCACCCCGGCCGTCGGCTTCGACATACCGGGCCTGCGGGACTCCGTGCACGACGGAGTGACGGGCCTGCTCGCACGAGGGGAGAGCGCCTTCGCCGCCCACTGGTGCGCGCTCGCCCTCAGTCGGCAGCGGCGCCACGCGATGGGCCGCGCCGCCGAGCTGCGCGCCGCCCGCTTCCGCTGGAGCGCCACGGTCCGCGGCTTCCGCGCGGTGGCCGCCGAGGCCGCCCGCACGGCGCGGGGGAGGTGACGCACGCGGTGCGTGATCCCTCCCTGCGCAGGTCCGTCGCGCTCTTCCGCGCGTTCCTGCACGAGCAGACCGACCCCGAGGGCTGTTACGGGCTGCTCGCCCGGGACGCCGCCGACCAACTGGAGCGCTACGGTCCGCTGTCCGGGGCCGTGGTGGCCGATGTGGGCGGCGGGGCCGGGCACTTCACCGCGGAGTTCCGCCGCCGCGGCGCGCTCGCGGTGCTCCTCGAACCGGACCCGGCCGAGCTGTACGCGCGCGGCACTCCCCCCGAGGGCGCGGTGCTCGCCGACGGTTACCTGCTGCCGCTGGCGGACGGCGCTGCCGACGTCTGCTTCTCCTCCAACGTCCTGGAACACGTCGCCGACCCGCACACCTTCCTCAGCGAGATGGTGCGCGTCACCCGCCCCGGGGGCCTGATCTACGTCGCCTTCACCAACTGGCTGTCCCCCTGGGGCGGCCACGAGACGGCGCCCTGGCACTACCTGGGGGCGCGCCGGGCCCGCGACCGCTACCGGCGACGCACCGGACGCAGCCCCAAGCACACCCTCGGCGAGAACCTCTTCGCGCTCCACGTCGGGCCCACGCTGCGCCAGGTACGCGCCCGCGGGGACGTCGAGGTGCTCGCCGCCCGGTCCCGCTACGCGCCGTTCCTGGCCGGCGCCGTCGCCCGCCTGCCCGGCGTGCGCGAGGTCGCCACCTGGAACCTCCTTCTCATACTCCGGCGGTTGCCATGACCCAGACGCTCGCCACCTCGCGCTCTCCGGGCTCGCCCGTCCCCGGGAGCACCCCGCTGTCCGCACCCGGGGGGCCACCACCGGGGCGGCCACGGAGGCGGAGCTGGCTGCTCGCCTTCTGGGCGGTGTCCTTCGTCGCCTTCCTGGCGCCGTCCCCGGGCAGGATGACGTTCGAGACGAAGCTGGGCGTGGCGCTGGCCCCGTGGAAGTTCCTCGGCGACCTCGGATCTCTCTGGCACGACCGGGCCGGCTTCGGGGGCCTCGCCGACCAGTACATCGGTTACGCGTTCCCGATGCTCCCGTACTACGCGCTGGCCGACCTGGCGCATCTGCCGGTCTGGATCGCCGAACGCCTCTGGCTGTCCCTCGTGGTGACCGCCGCCTTCTGGGGCGCGCTGCGGCTGGCCGAGCGCCTGCAGGTCGGCACCCCCGCCTCCCGGTTGCTGGGAGCCGCCACGTATGCGCTGTGGCCCGCCTTCACCATCGTCATCGGCTCCACCTCGGCCGCCGCGCTGCCCGGCGCCGTCCTGCCCTGGGTACTGCTGCCGCTGGCCGACCCGCGGCGCAACGCGCGGCTGGCGGCGTGCCGTTCGGCGGTGCTGATCCCCTTCATGGGCGGCGTCAACGCGGCCTGCACGATTGCGGCGCTGCTGCCCGCCCTGCTGTACGTGCTCACCCGTACCGGCTCGCGGCGGTGGAGGTTACTGGGCTGGTGGCTGCCGGGCGTCCTGCTGGTCACCGCATGGTGGTCGCTCCCGCTGCTCCTCCTGGGCGTGCACGGCGAGAACTTCATGCCGTACGTGGAGCAGGCCGACGCCACCACGAGCACCATGTCGGCCACCGAACTGCTGCGGGGCGCCGGCAACTGGGTCGCGTACCTGAACTTCGGAGAGCCCTGGCTGCCGGCCGGATGGACGCTGGTGGCGGGCGTCTTCACCGTGATCGGCACCGCGCTCACCGCCGCGCTGGGCCTGGCCGGGCTGGCCCGCCGGGACCTGCCCGAGCGGCGCTGGCTGCTGCTGACCGTGCTGGTCGTCGCCGCGATCGCGCTGGCCGGGTACGGCGGCGTCCTCGGCGGCCCGCTGCACGAGACGGTGCGGGACTGGCTGGACGGCCCGCTGCAGCCGTTCCGCAACATCTACAAGTTCGCTCCCGGCCTCGCCCTCGCGCTGGCCTTCGGGCTGGCGCACCTCACGGGCCTGGCCTCCCGGCCGCGCGCCGGCCGCCCGGTGCCCGGCGGCCGGTACGTGCCCCTGGTGGTCGCGCTCCTCCTGCTGCCGGCCCTCGCCCTGCCGTACTTCAACGGCACGGTCCTGCAGCCCGGCGCCTTCAAGAAGCTGCCCGTCCACTGGCAGCGGACCGCCGACTGGCTCGCGAACCACAGCCCCGACGACCGCGCGCTGGTCGTGCCGGCCACCGCGCACGGCCTGTACACCTGGGGCTCCCCCATCGACCAGCCGCTCGACGTGCTGGCCGAGTCCCCGTGGGCGCAGCGCGACTTCGTCCCCTTCGGGACGAAGGGCTCGCGGCGCACGATGGACGCCGTGGAGCAGGCCCTGATGAGCGGCTCCGAAGTGCCGGGGCTGCGCGGCTTCCTGAACCGGGCCGGGCTGTACAACGTAGTGGTACGCAACGACCTGGACCCCGATCAGATCGGCTACGTTCCCCCGCAGACCGTGCGGCGCACCCTCGTGGCGTCCGGCTACCGCAAGGTGGCCTCCTTCGGGCCGCTGACCACCGCCGGCCGGATCGCCGCCGACACCCCGGTACAGGTGCAGGGGCTGTACCCGAGGCAGCGCGCGGTGGAGATCTACGAACCGGTGGACACGCCGCGCCCCGGCAGGGTCACCGCCCGGGCCGCCGCCGACACGGCGCGGCTCAGCGGCGGCCCCGAAGCGCTGCTGCAGTTCGCCGCCGACCCCGCGCTGCGCGACCGCCCCACGGTCCTCACCGGCGACGCGCTCCCGGGTGTCCAGGCACCGGCCCTCCAGCTCACCGGCGACGGCCTGCGCCGCACCGACACCCGCTTCGGGCTGGTCAACACCAACACGTCGTACACGTACACCGCGGACGAGCGGAACGGCCCGGACAGCGTGCAGGACCCCGGCCGCCCGCCGCGCCAGATCCTGCCCGTCCGTGGCATCGAGCACCAGACGACCGCCGTGCTGCGCGGCGCCCGTTCCGTCACCGCGTCCTCCAGCGGCAGCTGGCTCTTCCACCTGCCGCAGTACGACCCGGTGCACGCCTTCGACGGCGACCCGGTTACCGCCTGGGCGGAAGGCAGCGCCGGCGACCCGGTCGGCCAGTGGCTGAAGGTCGCCTTCGACCGGCCCGTGGACGTCCCCGCGACGCTCGCGCTGACCCCGCTGCCCGGCGACGGGCTGCGCGCCGCTCCGACGGCCGTCCGCGTGTCCACCGACCGCGGCAGCGCGGTCAGCCAGCTGCGCACCGACGGCAGGCGCCAGCCGGTCAAGGCACCGCCGGGGCGGGCGAAGTGGCTGAAGGTCACCATCCTGGGCTCCCAGCTGCCGCGCGCCGGCGTCTCCGGGGCCGGCATCTCGGAGATCACCATCCCCGGCGTGCGGGTCACCCGGCTCCTCCAGGTGCCCAAGGACTCCGAGTACACGGAGGCACCCGCCACCACGTACGCGCTGCACCGCGGCAGCGACCCCGGCGGCCTCTCCCCGGTGTCCGCGGAGACCGGCCTGCACCGCCAGTTCCTCACAGGCGCCGACGCGGTGTACCGGGTCTCCGCCGAGGCGCTGGCCGTGCCGGGGCGCGCCCTGGACGAGCTGCTCACGAAGGCGGCGCCCGACCAGCGTGACCGGATCACCGCCACGGCCGACTCCACGAGCCGCACCGGGCAGTCCCTCAGCCCGCGCAACCTCGTGGACGGCGATCTGACCACAGCGTGGGTCGCCGGGGACAAGCCCACGGTGCATCTGCGCTGGCCGGGCAAGAAGAAGATCGACACGATCGTGCTGCCCGCCGCGGGCGGCATCTCCACGCGCCCCGAGCAGATCCTGATCAACTCGCCCTACGGAGCGGCGACCGCCGGCGTCGACGAGAACGGCATGGCCCGCTTCGACCCGATCACCACCGACCGCCTCGACATCACCGTCTCCCGGGTCAAGCCGCTGACCATCCACAACCCCGTGGCGGGACAGCCGCTCCAGCTCCCTGTCGGCCTCAGTGAGGTCTACATACCGGCGCTCAAGAAGTACCGCACCCCGCCGCCCAAGAAGAGCGCGCGCTTCTCACTGCCCTGCGGCAAGGGGCCCGAACTCACCGTGGACGGCGTCCGGTACGCCACGAAGGCGGCGGGACCGGTCCGTGATCTGGTGCAGCGCCGCCCCCTCAAGGTCGACCTGTGCCGCGCGCCGGGCGGCCGGATCGCCCTGCCCGCCGGACGCCACCGCGTGGAGGCGGGCGACCGCGGGCCCCTCGCGCTGACCGACGTCACCCTCCGCCGCGGCACCGCAGCCAAGACCGCCGTCGCGCCGCGCCGGGTCATCGCCGGGGCCGGCTGGTCGGGCGACAGCCGCGACGCGTACATCGGCCCGGGGCGCGCGGTGTACCTCCAGACGTACGAGAACGCCAACGCCGGCTGGCACGCGACCCTGAACGGCCGTGAGCTCACCCCGGTACGGGTGGACGGCTGGCAGCAGGCGTTCCTGGTCCCGGCCGGCGGGGGCGGAACGGTGCGTCTGTACTACGCACCGGCAGCGCAGTACCGGCTGGCGCTGATCACCGGGGTCGTCGGCGTCCTGCTGGTGGCGGCGTGCGCCCTGATAGGGCGGCGCCGGGAAGCGGGGGAAGCGCCCGTACCGGTGGCGCCGCCCGCGCCCTCCTGGGTGCTCGGCACGATCGTGCTCGCCGCCGTACTGGGGCTCGTCGCCGGGCCGTTCGCGGTGGCCGTGCCGGTGCTCGCGCTGCTCGCCCGGGCCCGCCCGGCACTGCTCGCGCCGCTGGCCTTCCTCGCGATGGCGGCGGCCGGCGTCGCCGCCTCCTTCGGCGCCGGCCTCCCGGCCTCGCTCGGCCGCGGCCCGTTCAGCGCCCCGGCCCAGGGCCTCGCACTGCTCGCACTGACCGCGGCAGTGGTCACGGTGCCACCGGGCCGCCTGTGGCCCGCGGCGCTCCGCCCCCACCGCCGCAAGCCCAAGCCGCCCGAGGAGGGCACGGCCGAGGAAGGCACCACGAAGCCGCTCCCGGCCGCGGAGGGGGACGAGAAACCGACACCGTCCAGCACGACAGCGCCGCCCGGCTCCGAGGACGACACGGCCGTCCTGCCGCCCGTGACACCCCAGGAGCCCGCCACCGGAAAGCCCGTGGCCGGGGAGCCCACGGCCGGTGAAACCGTTGAAACCGCCCGGGAGGCCGCCACCGAGCAGCCACCCGCCACCGGGGAGCCCGAAGACGCCGGCCCCGCAGCCGGGGAGCCTGCCGGGAAGCCCGCCACCGAGGCCCGCCGTCGGCCCCCGCTCCCCCGCCGGAGGAAGCGCGCCGGCGCACGGCCCGAAGAAGACGAGTCCACCGGAGGCGGAGGAAAGGAACCCACCGAAGGGGAGCACCCCGCCGAGGGAGAGAGCCCCACCGACGGAAAGGGGCCCACCGCATGACCGCCCTCCATCCGGCCCGCACTCCGGGGCTCGCCCCACGCGCTCTCCGGCCGGTGCCCTTCCCGCTCGTGGACGAGATCGCCCGGCACTGCGCACAGGAGGCGGAGCCGGAGACCGTGCACGTGGAGGCGCATCTGCCGGGGCACGTGGACGGTGCCCGCCTTCGGGACGCGTTCGGCCGGGCGCTGGCGCGGCACCCGAAGGCGCTGCTGCGGCAGGCCCCCGTGCGCTGGTGGCACCGGCGGTACACGTGGCGGCCGGCCGGCGCACCCGACAGGGAACCCGTCTCCTTCCCCGAGCCGGGCCCCGAAGCGCTGCGCCGTGCCCGGGAGCGGGCGCTCACCGAGTGCCCCTCCCTGGACGCCGCCCCGCCCGTACGGCTGGAGGTGATCGCACAAGGGACGGCCGGGCCGGGCACCTCCCCGGACACCGGCCCCGGCACCGCAGCGGGCACCGTACTGCTCCTCACCGCCCACCACACCGCGCTGGACGCCCCGTCCTGTCTGCGCCTGCTGGCGACCACTGCGGAGCTGTACGGCGGCGCGGACAACTCCCCCGCGCACTCCCTCGCACCACCGCCCGTACGCGGCCCGGAGAGCCGTGTATTGCCCTCCCGCGGCGACGCCGTAACGGTGGGGCGTCCCGGCCCGCGCCGCCCGGCCCGCGTGGCCGCCGACCGCGGCCGTGCCGCCCACGGCAGCGGCAACGGCAACGGCAACGGCAACGGCATGATCCTCACCGAGCTGCCCGTACCGGGCCGCCCGCCCCGCGCCCCCGGAGCGCAGGCTCCGTACACCGTCAACGACCAGCTCCTCGTGGCCGCTTGCCTGGCGGTGACGCGCTGGAACCGCCTGCACGAGGCCCGCCCCGCCCCCGTGGTCCTCACCGTGCCCGTCGACGACCGGCCACGCGGCACGGAGATGCCGCTCGGCAACGGGACACGGCTGGTCTCCGTGGACTTCGGGGCGGTCCCGCGGGGCGCACCGCCGTCCGCCGTCTCCTGGCCACCGGAACCGGCCACGGTGGCCCGGCTGCTGCGCGGCACCGCGGCCCGCACCCGCGCCCTGAAGGCGTCCCGCGGGCCCCAACTGGGTCTGTCCGGCGCCCTCCTGACCGCGCCCGTGCTGCCGGTCGGCATACGGGCCGCAGTGACCCGTGGGGCGCGTGCCGCCGCCGCACCCTGGACGTCCACCGCTCTGCTGTCCAACATCGGCCGGCTGCCCTACCCCCTGGACTTCGGCGCCGCGGGCGGCCGGGCCACCGGAGTGTGGTTCTCCGCACCGGCCCGTATGCCGCGCGGGCTGTCCTTCGGGGTACTCGCCACCGGCGGCCGGATCCAGCTGACGCTGCGCTGGTCCCGGGCGCTGCTGGACGACACTGCGGCGGCGGCGCTGTGCGCCCTGTTCGAAGAAGCTCTCGCGGCGACCTCCTGGAGCGGCACATGACCACGACCGGCGCGCGGCACGGCCCCGGGGGCCTGCGCGACTTCTACGAGAACCCGTTGGTGCCCGTCTCCTCAGGGGCCGAACGGGGGCGGCGGCAGGCGCTGATGCTGGCGCGTGCACTCGGCCCGGCCGGCGGCGGGCGGGCCCCGGCCACCGTCCTGGACGTCGGCTGCGGGGACGGCACCGCGGCGGCCACGGCACTGCCGTACCTCTCCGGCCACCGCCTCGTCGGCGTCGACTGGTCCCAGGACGCGCTGCGCCGCGCGACGGGCCGGATACCGTTCGTGGTGCGCGGCGAACTGTCCGGTCCCGGGCTGCCGTTCGGGGACGGGGCGGCCGACGCGGTGCTCTTCAGTGAGGTCGTCGAGCATCTGGTGGACCCCGACGCGGCACTGGACGAGCTGCGGCGCGTACTGCGCCCCGGTGGCCACCTGCTGCTCTCCACGCCCAACCTCGCCGCCTGGTACAACCGCGGCCTGCTGCTGGCGGGCGTGCAGCCGGTGTTCTCGGAGGTGAGCCTGCGCGGCATACACGGCCGTCCGGGCAGCCAGGTCGTCGGCCATCTACGGCTCTACACCGCCCGTGCGCTGCGCGGCTTCCTGACCGCTGCGGGGTTCGAGGTCGTACGGATGGCGGGCGCGCCATACCACGATGTGCCGCGCCCGCTGCGCCCTCTGGACCGGCTGGCCTGCCGTATCCCGTCGATGGCGTCGATCCTCCTGGTGCATGCCCGTCGGGCGGCGCGGTGACCGTGCCGGGGTGGGGCGTCGCGGCGGCGCTGCTGGCCAACGTCCTGTACAGCTGCGGCTTCGTGCTGGAGAAGCGGGCGCTGAGCCGGCTGCCCCCGTTGAGCGTCCGGCGGCCGTTCCACGTCGTGCGGCGGCTGCTGGGCAGCCCGCTGTGGCTGGCCGGCTCGCTGGCGCTGGCGGCCGGCTTCGCGGCGCAGCTGGTGGTCTACCGCACGCTGCCCGTGGCGGCCGCCCAGGGCCTGTTCGCGGCCGGTCTGGTGCTGGTCCTGCTGCTGGCCTCGGTGGTGCTCGGGGAGCGGACGACCGGCCGTGAGCGGCTGGCGACGGTGGCGGTGGGGGCCGCGCTGGTGATGGTGGCCGGCTCGCTGCACGGCGCGGGCGCGGCGGAGTTGGGCCGTACGGCGCCGGCCGGCACGCTGCTGTGGTGCGCGCTGCCCGCGCTCGCCGCCGGGCTGTGGCTGTACGCGGCCGCCGGGCGCCGCGCCCGGCGGCGCCACCGTGCGGCAGGTGCGGGCGTGCCCTACGGGGTGGCCATCGGGCTGCTCTACGGGGTGAGTTCGCTGGCCATCAAAGGGCTGGCGGGGCTGCCGGAGGCAGCGGACGGAGCCGGGCCCGGGGTGGCCTGGCCGCCGGACGTCCGTACGGCGCCCGCCGCCCTCGCCGCCCTGGGGGCCACGCCGTACCCGTACCTGCTGGTGTGCACGGGAACGGCCGGACTGGTGCTGTCGCAGGCGGCGCTGCAGCGCTGCCGGGCGTCGCTGCTCGTCCCCGTGTGCTCGGCCGTGAGCGGTGTCGTCGCCGTCGTCTGCGGCACGGTCGCCTTCGGGGAGCCGCTGCCCGACGATCCGGTACGGCTGGCCCTGCGGCTGGGCGGTACGGCCCTGGCGCTGGCCGCGCTGCTCGCCATGGACCGGCGCCCGCCACCGCCCGCGCCCGCGCCCGAACCGTCCGCACGGGCGCCGGTCGTGGTGTCCGGGCGTACCGTCTCCGTCACCCGCCGGCGCACGACGGCCGGCACCTTCCCGCCACCGGACGCGTAACAGGGAGCTGACACATGAAGCCGGACGACCCGCTGCTGCGGATCCTCGCCTGCCCGCTCGACAAGGGGCCGCTGGTCCTCATCGCCGCGGACGACGCGCTCTACAACCCCCGGCTGCGCCGCCGCTATCCCATCGTGGACGGCGTCCCGCAGTTACTGCCCTCTTCGGGGGAGCAGGTCTCCGCCGAAGAGCACGAGCGGCTGCTGGCCCGTATGGAGACGGCCGGCGGCGTGCCCGGTGCGGCGGGCCTTCCCGAGGGCGAGGGCCGGCCGTGACACTTGCCGCCCGGTTCGCCCCGCACCTGCCGCCACGGCTGCTCTCCGCCGCCACGACGCTGCTCTACCCGCGCTTCGAGCCCGAGTTGCGCCGGCTCGGCGACTTCTGCCGGCCCGGCGGCACCGCGGTGGACGTGGGCGGCTGGTACGGGCCCTGGGCGCGGCATCTGGCGCGCCGCGCGGACCGGGTCGTCACCCTGGAGCCGGTGCCGCACCTCGCGCGGCTGCTGAGGGCCGTGACGCCCGACAACGTCGAAGTGGTGGCGGCCGCGGCAGGTGACCGCTCGGGGACCGCGACGCTGTGGCTGCCCCCGGGGGGACGCGGGGACCGCGGCGTGGCCTCCCTGGTGCGCCGCCGGCTGCACCGCGGCCATCTGGAGGTCCGCTGCCTGACCCTGGACGAGCTGGAACTGTCCGACGTCACGCTCATCAAGATCGATGTGGACGGCGGCGAACCGGCCGTGCTGCGCGGCGCCGAGCGCACCGTCGAACGGGAGCAGCCGGCGCTCTTCGTGGAGCTGGAGACGCGCATCCAGCCGCTCGGGCCGGTCCTGGAGTGGTTCGCGGCGCGCGACTACCGGGGCTGGGTGCTGCCCGGTGACCGCTGGCTGCCGCTGGCCGCCTTCGACCTCCCGGGGCATCAGGCCCGCACGTCCTACGTGGCGGAGCACGGGCTGGTGCGCCGCACGCTCGTGCCGCACCGCCGCTACGTCAACTCCGTGCTCTTCCTGCCGCGCGGCCACGGCCCCGGAGACCCGGCGTACCGCACGAACCCGGCCGCGACCCGCCCCGTACTGCGCGACGATGTGCGCCATGAGCCCTACCCATGAGCCCGGCCCCGGAGAACCCGCCGACGGGCCCGGCACGGACGTTCCCGGGCCCGGCGGGCGCGGGAGGCCACGCACCCCGCGGAGCCGGCTGCACGAGCCCGAGGGAGGCGCTCAGAGGCCGCTCGGAGTGCCGGGCCGGCTCGGCTTCCAGCTCGTCCTGCTGCGCCGGATGGCCGACCACCAGCCGGGGCTGGTGGAGGACGCGCTGCACACCCTGGGCACGACCCGCCCGGAGATGCGCGAGACCAACCGGCGCTGGCAGGCGATGAGCCGCTCCTCCCGGTCCCGCGGCGCGCTCCAGCGGTACCGCTCGGTCCTCGGGCCCCCGGAGACCGACACCGCCCGCCGGATCGGCGACCTGACCTGCCGGGCGCTGACCTGGCCGGTGCCGCTCTGGCCCGATCTGCGCTTTGAGGTGCTGACCGCGCCCGGGGGTGCCGTGTGGAACGAGTGGCTGGTGCGCGCCCCGGGTGCGCCGGGCCCCGTACTCCGAACGGCCGAGGACTTGGAACCGTGGTGCTGCACCGTCGATGAGGTCGCACGCGCGTTCCCACCGGCCCGTCCGATGGAGGGTTCGGCGCCCACCCGCTGGCGGCTCGGATTCGCAGCTCCGGGGCCTGCCGGGCGCCCGGAGCAGCGGATCGCGGAGTTCACCTGGGGCCTGCTGCAACGCCTCGTCGAGTAGGCCGGCGGGAGGGCGCCGGGGTCCCTCGCACGGCCCCGTTCAGCGGGCAGCCGGGCGCGTACGGCAGAAGGATGACGGTCGAGAGGTGTGCTGCCGCTCCTGCCCCAACCGGCCCACCCGCGGAGGAACCCCATGACCACCAGCGTTGCGCAACTGCGTCGTTGCTCGGTCGCCGTCGACCTCGGCGCGGCGCGCACCCGGGTGTACGTGAAGAACCACGGCCTGATCGTCGACGAACCGACCGTCACAGCCGTCAACATCCGTACCGGCGCGCTCATAGCCGTCGGCGCCCGCGCCGAGTACATGGCAGGCCGCACCCCGGACCACATCCGGGTGGTCCGGCCGGTCTCCCACGGCACGATCGTGGACATCGAGATGGCCCAACGGCTACTGCGGCAGCTCGTGGGCGACAAACTGCGCCGCGCGTGGCGGCGCAAACCCACCATGCGGGCAGCGGTCTGCCTGCCCTCCGGGAGCGAGCCGCTGACCCAGCGGGCCGCCGTGGAGACGCTCACCGGGCTCGGCGCCCGGCGGGTCGAACTGGTCGACACGATGGTGGCGGCGGCCGTGGGCTGCGGCCTGCCGGTCGAGCAGCCCGAGGCCACGATGATCGTGGTCTGCGGGGCCGGGACGACTCAGGTCGCGGTCCTGTCCCTGGGCTCCATCGTGGCCGCCGAGACGGTTCCGGTCGGCGGCGACGCCATCGACCACGCCGTCGTCCAGCATCTGCGCCTGCATCACGAGCTGATGGTGGCCAGCCAGAACGTCCGGCCGCTGCATCTGATGCTGGCCCGTGACGGCATCCCCGAACCGGGCTCCACCGAGGTGCACGGCCGGGACGTGGTCAGCGGTGAGGCCCGCCGCGTCGAGGTGGAGCCCGACCGCGTGCGCCGCGCCATCTCCGCCCGGCTCACGGGCATCCTCGACGCCATCAGCGACGTACTGCGGCGCTGCCCGCCCGATCTGGTCGCCGACCTCGCCGAGCGCGGCATCATGCTGGCCGGCGGCAGCGCGCTGGTCCCGGGCCTGGAGCCGATGATCCGGCAGGGCACGCTGATGCCCGTACAGGTCGCCGAACGCCCGGACACCTGCGCCGTACAGGGACTGGCCGCGATGATCGAGGGTCAGGTCTCTCCCCTGGAGATGGCCCCACTGGTCCCCTGAGACGCCGTCCCCGTAAATGCGGCGGAGCCCGCGAGCCGACCGGCTCGCGGGCTCCGTACGTCTGAGAGGGCCGCGCCCCGTGGAGCGAGGCCACGCCCCTTGAGGGGCCGCGCCGGCATTCGTGTGCCGCGCTCGGGCCGCCGCGTGTACGGCGTGCCGCCCCGTACGTGTCGGGGGCACGCCGCGCTGCCGCTACGTGCCACGCGTACGGACACGCACGAAGACGCCGCACGCACTCGTACGTGCGGCGGGCGCCCGGCCGCGCCTACGGCGTCCGGGTGTTCCAGGCCACCACCGCCGGGCGGTCGTGTTCCGTGCCGAGCACGCCGACCGCGCCGGTCTCGAAGGTGAACAGCGCGCCGGCGGACGGGGGCAGTCCCAGCCGCCGGGCCGTGAGCACCCGCAGGAAATGCGCGTGCCCGACCAGGGCCACGTCACCGTCGTCCGCCTGCAGCCGGGGCGCCAGCCGGTCCAGTACCCGGTCGGCACGCGCCCCCACCTCCTCGGGCGACTCCCCCGGATGCCCTTCGGGGCCCGGCGGAACGCCGTCGGTGAAGAGGAACCACTCGGGGCGGGTGCGGTGGATGTCCGCCGTGCGCACGCCTTCGTAGCCGCCGTAGTCCCACTCGCCCAGGTCGGGATCGACCTCGGTACGGGTGAGACCGGCCAGCTCGGCGGTCCTGCGGGCCCGCCCCATGGGGCTGACCACCGTCAGCGCCACTGTCCGGCCGGCGAGCAGCGGGCCCAGTTCCCGGGCCTGCTCCTCACCGCGTGCGGTGAGGGGGAGGTCGGTCCAGCTGGTGTGCTGTCCCGAACGGCTCCACTCCGTCTCGCCGTGCCGGATCAGCAGCAGCTCACTCACCGCCGGCCTGCTGCTCCTTCTGAGCCTCCTCGACGGAGGCACGGACCTCGTCCATGTTCAGGTTGCGGGCCTGGCCGATGACGTCCTCCAGGGCCTCCTCGGGGAGCGCGCCGGGCTGCGAGAAGACCGCGATGTTCTCCCGGACGATCATCACCGTGGGGATCGACTGGATCTGGAAGGCCGCGGCCAGCTCGGGCTGCGCCTCGGTGTCGACCTTGGCGAAGACGAGGTCCTCGTGCTTCTCGGAGGACTTCTGGAAGACCGGCGAGAACTGCTTGCACGGACCGCACCACTCGGCCCAGAAGTCGATGAGGACGAAGTCGTTCCCGGAGACGATCTCGTCGAAGTTGTCCTTGGTGAGCTCTACCGTGCTCATGTACTTTCCCTGCTTCCGGTCCGGTCGTCGGTATTCAGCCGCGTCAACAGGAGACGCGGAGCGGCGTATTCCTCCAGGGTGTCCCAGATGCCCCGCTCCGCGGCCCGCGCCACGCGGCCGCCCGGCTCCCCTGCCCACGTTGCGCCGTCCTAGACATCCGCAATCCACCGAATCCTGACGCGGTCGGCGCCCGGGCGTGTCGCGGGCCCGCGACCGGCCTCCCCGGCCCGTCGCCCGGACCCGCCGGCTAGGGGCGATGCACCCGCAACCCGTCGAAGACCATGCTGGTCAGGGCGTCGGCGAGCACCGCGACGGACAATCCACCGTCCGGGCGATACCACTCGATCAAGGAGTTGACCGTGCCGAAGATCAGGCGGCTGGTCAGCCCCGGCTCGATGTCGTCGCGCACCCCGCCCTCGGCCGCCGCCTGCCGCACCAGCTCCGCGACCCGGTGGTCGAACTCACGCCGCCGCTCCAGGGCCCGCTGCTCGGCCTCGCTGTTCCCGTGCACGCGCAGCAGCAGCGTCACGTAGGGCAGCTCGGCGGCCAGGGTCTCGACGCTGCGCCGTACGGTGCGCTCCAGCCGGGCCGTGGCGTCCGCGTGCGCGCCGCAGGGCTCGTCGAGCACGGCGAAGAGCGCGTCCAGCGCACGGCTCACGGCCAGGTCCAGCAGCTCTTCCTTGCCGGACACGTGGTGGTAGATCGAGGACTTGCTGATGCCCAGCCGGCGTGCCAGCTCCTCCATGCCGGTGCCGTCGTAGCCGCGCTCGTTGAACACCGCGACCGCGACCTCCACGAGGGAGGCGCGGTCGTAGGTGGTCCGGCCCTGCCGTGCCCCCGGGTTCCGGTCGGGTCGTCTGATCATTCCCTCACTGTGACACGCCGGGCGCGGGGGCAGGGTCTCAGCCCTTGTCGCGGAGGTCGACGATGCGCTTGATCTTGCCGACCGACCGCTGCAGCGTCTCCGGGTCGACCACGTCCACGCCCACCGTCACGCCCACGCCGTCCTTGACGCCCTTGGCGATCGTCTCCGCGGCATCGGCGCGGGCCTCCGTGGCGGCGTCGGGGCGCGCCTCGACCCGTACGGTCAGGTGGTCCATCCGGCCGCGCCGGGAGAGCTCCAGCTGGAAGTGCGGGGCGACCCCGGGGGTGCGCAGCACGATCTCCTCGATCTGCGACGGGAAGAGGTTCACCCCGCGCAGGATGATCATGTCGTCGCAGCGCCCGGTGACCTTCGCCATCCGGCGGAAGTTCGGCCGTGCCGTACCGGGCAGCAGGCGGGTGAGGTCGCGGGTGCGGTACCGGATCACCGGCATCGCCTCCTTGGTCAGCGAGGTGAACGTCAGCTCACCCTCCTCGCCCTCCGGCAGCACCGCGTCGGTGACCGGGTCGACGACCTCGGGGAAGAAGTGGTCCTCCCAGATGTGCAGCCCGTCCTTGGTGTCCACGCACTCCTGGGCCACGCCCGGACCGATCACCTCGGAGAGGCCGTAGATGTCCACCGCGTGGATGTCCATCCGCTCCTCGATCTCGCGGCGCATCTCCTCGGTCCACGGTTCGGCGCCGAATATGCCGATCTGCAGTGAGGACGTGCGCGGATCGATGCCCTGGCGCTCGAACTCGTCGAGGAGGGTGAGCATGTACGAGGGCGTGACGAGGATGATCTCGGGCCGGAAGTCCTGGATGATCTGCACCTGGCGGGCGGTCATGCCGCCGGAGGCGGGGATCACCGTGCAGCCCGCGCGCTCGGCGCCGTAGTGCGCGCCGAGGCCCCCGGTGAACAGCCCGTACCCGTAGGAGTTGTGCACCTTGTGGCCGGGCCGGCCACCGGCCGCGCGGATGGAGCGCGCGAACACGTCCGCCCACATGTCCAGGTCGGCCTCGGTATAGCCGACGACGGTGGGGCGGCCGGTCGTCCCGCTGGAGGCGTGCACACGGCGGACGTCCGCCATCGGAACGGCGAACATCCCGAAGGGGTAGGTGTCGCGCAGGTCGGCCTTGGTGGTGAAGGGGAAGCGCGCGAGGTCGGCGAGGCTGCGGCAGTCCTCGGGGCGGACGCCGGCCGCGTCGAACTTCCTGCGGTACAGCTCCACGTTCTCGTAGGCGTGGCGCAACGTGGCCTGGAGGTTCGCGAGCTGCTGCGCCCGCAGCTCGTCGAGGCTCATCCGCTCGCCCGCGTCCAGCAGTTCGGCGGGGAGCGGGGTACCGGTCTTCCGTGCGCCCGCCGCGGCTTTCAGGTTGCTGCCCATGCTGCTCATTCCTCCACACCTCGGATCGCGCGGCTTCGCCCCCGGAACTCCGCAATGACTTCCGTACCCCGCCGGACGGTCACGTCGTATATGCCGCTCCGGCCGTACCGCGCGCGCTCCTCGGCCCGGGCCAGCAGGACGTCCCCCTGCTTCGCCGGCGCCACGAAGGTCACATCGGCTCCGGCGGCCACGGTCACCGGGCCGTGACTGTTGCAGGCGCAGGCAAAGGCGGTGTCGGCGAGCAGGAAGAGGTAGCCGCCGTGGGCGATGCCGTGCCCGTTGACCATGGTTTCGCCGACGGCCATGCGGAGCAGCGACGATCCCTCGCCGGCCTCCAGCAGCTCGATGCCGAGCCGCTGAGATGCCTGGTCAGCGGCGAACATCCGCTGGGCCGGACCGGAGTTTTCCACAGGACATCAACCACCCTTGCTGCCCGACCGACCATTCGGTTAGCGTAACGACGCGGTTAAACAATCAGCATCTGAAACGCCTGTCAAGAGGTGGACTGCCTTGTCCGAGAGCGTCACTGATCGATCCGACTTCTTCGCCCGCCACAAGGACCTGCTGGAGCGGGCCGTCGCCGCGGCCGGTGACCGTGACCACTGGTCACCGCATCCGGAGTCCCCGAGCCCCAAGGTGTACGGCGCGGAGGCGGCGGACACCGGCGAGGCCGCGTTCCGCGCCCACCTGAGCACCGCCTTCAAGCTCCCGGGGCACCCGCAGAGCGGCACGGTCGCCGTCGCCGAGCGCTCTCCGTACGGCCTGCCGCTGGACGTCGAGTATCCGCGGCTGACGCCCGGGGAGGCGGTGGCCGCGGCGAAGGCGGCGGCCCCGGCCTGGCGCGCGGCCGGCCCCGATGTCCGCGCGGGCGTCGCCGCGGAGATCCTCTCCCGGCTGAACGCCGCGAGCTTCGAGATCGCGCACGCGGTGCACCACACGACGGGCCAGCCCTTCGTGATGGCGTTCCAGGCGGGCGGGCCGCACGCCCAGGACCGCGGCCTGGAGGCGGTGGCGTACGCCTGGGCCGAGCAGAAGAAGCTCCCGGCGGTGACCCGCTGGACCAAGCCGCAGCGCAAGGGCGAGCCGCTGGTCATGGAGAAGACCTTCACCCCCGTGGGCCGCGGGGTGAACCTCTTGATCGCGTGCAACACCTTCCCCACGTGGAACGGCTACCCGGGCCTCTTCGCCGGCCTCGTCACGGGCAATCCGGTGATCGTCAAGCCGCATGCGGGCGCGGTGCTGCCGCTGGCGATCACCGTCCGGATCGCCCGCGAGGTGCTCGCCGAGGCCGGCTTCGACCCGGACGTGCTGCTGCTCGCCGCCGAGACCGCCGACCAGCGCACCGCCGCCGAGCTGGCGCTCCACCCGGACGTCCGGGTGGTCGACTTCACCGGCTCCAAGGAGTTCGGCAACTGGCTTGAGGAGCACGCCCGCCAGGCCGTCGTGTACACGGAGAAGGCCGGTCTGAACACCGTCGTGCTGGACTCCACCGACGACTACAAGGGCCTGCTGCGCAACCTCGCCTTCTCGCTGTCCCTCTACAGCGGCCAGATGTGCACCACCCCGCAGAACCTCCTCGTGCCGCGGGACGGCATCCGGACCGACCAGGGCACCCGCACCGCCGCCGAGTTCGCCGAGGACCTGGCGGGCGCGCTGGACAAGCTGCTCGGCGACCCGCAGCGCGCTGCCGGCACCCTCGGCGCGCTCGTCAACGACGGCGTACGGGCCCGGCTCGCCGAGGCGGCCGGCCTGGGCCGGGCCGCGCACCCCTCGCAGACCGTCCCGCACCCGGAGTACGACGGCGCCACGCTGAGCACCCCGCACGTCGCCCTGCTGGACGCGGCCAAGGACGCCGGGACGTACACCCGCGAGTGGTTCGGGCCGGTCTCGTTCGTGATCGCCACCGACTCCACCGAGCACAGCCTGCGGCTGTTCACCGAGACGGTCCGCGCACACGGCGCGCTCACCGCCACCGTGCACGCCACCGGCGAGGACGTCCTGGAGGCCACCCGCGCCGCCGCCCTCGAGGCCGGCGTCCACCTCTCGGAGAACCTCACGGGTGCGGTCTTCCCCAACCAGACCGCCGCGTTCAGCGACTTCCACGGCAGCGCGGCGAACCCGGCCGCCTCCGCCACGCTCACCGACTCCGCCTTCATCACCGGCCGGTTCGACGTGCTCCAGTCCCGCCGCCACGTCACCCCGGATGCCACCAAGGCCACCGAGGCCACTGCCAGCGAGGGGAACTGACGTGGCCGACGAGGTCTTTCTGGTCGACGGCGCCCGTACGCCGCAGGGCCGGTACGGCGGCGCGCTGGCCTCCGTACGCCCCGACGACCTGGCCGCTCTCGTGGTCGGCGAGGCGGTGCGCCGGGCCGGAGCCCCGGCCGAGGCGGTCGACGAGGTCATACTCGGCGCGGCCAACCAGGCCGGCGAGGACAACCGCGACGTGGCGCGGATGGCCGTACTGCTGGCCGGCCTGCCGCACACCGTGCCCGGGTACACCGTCAACCGCCTCTGTGCGTCGGGCCTGACCGCCGTCGCCTCGGCGGCGCAGGCCATCAGGGCGGGCGAGGCGGACCTGGTGGTGGCGGGCGGCGTGGAGTCGATGACCCGTGCCCCCTGGGTCATGGCCAAGCCCGGGGCGCCCTGGGCGAAGCCGGGCGAGGTGCACGACACCTCGCTGGGCTGGCGGTTCACCAACCCCCGCTTCGCGGCGGCCGACCGCGAGGTGGCCGGGTCCGGGCCGGAGACCGCCAAGCTGACGCTGTCCATGGGCGAGACGGCCGAGGAGGTCGCGGCCCTCGACGGCATCACGCGCGCCGACTCCGACGCGTTCGCGCTCCGCAGCCACCAGCGGGCGGTCGCCGCGCAGGAGGCCGGCCACTTCGACCGCGAGATCGTTCCGGTGCCGGTCAAGGGCGGCAGGGGCGGTCCGGACACCGAGGTGACCCGGGACGAGGGCCCGCGTCCCGGCACCACCCTCGACAAGCTCGGCACGCTGGGCACGATCTTCCGCAAGGACGGCGTCGTGACGGCCGGTTCGTCCTCGCCGCTGTCCGACGGCGCGGCGGCGCTGCTGGTGGCGAGCGGCGAGGCGGTACGGCGGTACGGCCTGACGCCCCGGGCCCGCGTCGTCACCTCCGCCTCGGCGGGCCTCCAGCCGAACCTCATGGGCCTCGGCCCCGTACCGGCCACGGAGAAGGCGCTCGCCCGCGCCGACTGGAAGCTCTCCGACGTGGCCGCGGTCGAGCTGAACGAGGCGTTCGCCGCGCAGTCCCTGGCCGTGATCCGACGGCTCGGCCTGGACGAGGAGCGGGTCAACGCCGACGGCGGCGCCATCGCGCTCGGCCACCCCCTCGGCTGCTCCGGCGCCCGCATCCTGCTGACGCTGCTCGGCCGGCTGGAGCGCGAGGACGCCCGCAGGGGCCTGGCCACCCTGTGCGTCGGCGTCGGCCAGGGCGTCGCGATGCTGGTGGAGCGGGTATGAGCGACACGACGCAGGAGCGCGTGGCAGCCGGCGTGCGCGGCACGGTGACGGACGAGCCGTACGAGACGCTGCGGGTCGAGGAGCGGGTGGACCGGGTCGTAGTGACCCTGTACCGGCCCGAGGCGCGCAACGCCATCAGCGGACGCATGATCACCGAACTGCACGCGGTCTGCGATCTGCTGGAGCGCGACCCGAAGCTGCTGCTGCTCACCGGGCACGGCGGCGTCTTCGCGGGCGGCGCCGACATCGCCGAGCTGCTGCGCCGCGGCCGGGACGAGGCCCTGCGGGGCATCAACAGCCGGCTGTTCGAGCGGGTACGGCGGCTGCCGATGCCGACGGTGGCGGCTGTGGACGGCTGGGCGCTGGGCGGCGGCGCGGAGCTGAGCTACGCCTGCGACATCCGAATCGCCGGGCCGGACGCGGTGTTCGGCAATCCGGAGCCCGGGCTCGGCATCCTCGCCGCGGCCGGCGCTTCCTGGCGGCTGCCGGAGCTGGTGGGCGAGTCGGTCGCCAAGCAGGTGCTGCTCGCCGGACGGAATCTGGACGCGGCGGCGGCGCTCGCCGCGGGCCTGGTCATGGAGGTCGTACCGGCCGACGAGCTGCTGGACCGGGCGCACGCCGTACTGGACCGCATGGCCCGCTCCTCGGCGACGGCGCTGCGGCTGACCAAGCTCGTGGTGGACGCGCCCGGCGCCCATCCGGTCGCCGACGACCTCGCACAGGCGGTGCTGTTCGAGGGTCAGGACAAGAAGGACCGGATGACGCGCTTCTTGGAGAAGGGGGGCTCGGAGAAGAGAGGCCCCGAGGAGAAGGCCCCGGACGAGATGGGCCTCGACGCGAAGAGCCCGGAGAACAGCGGCCGTGCGCAGAACGGCCCGGCGAAGGACGGAGAGCGGACGTGAGCGCGGCGGTGCAGGGGGCCGGGGAGGCCGGGCAGGAGACCGGGAGGGACGCGGCACCGCGGACGGTGGGCGTGATCGGCGGCGGCCGGATGGGAGCGGGGGTCGCGCAGTCGTTCGCGGTGGCCGGCTCGCGGGTCACCGTCGTCGAGAGCGGCGCCGAGGCCGCGGCCGCCGCGCTGGACCGGGTGGCCACCGGGCTGGCGCGCGCCGCCGAGCGCGGGAAGCTCGCCGAGCCGGCGGAAACGGTGCTGGCCCGGGTGACCACGGTCGCCTCCCCCGAGGAGCTGCCCGGCGAGGTCCAGCTGGTCGTGGAGGCGGTGCCCGAGGACGCGGCGCTCAAGGCGAAAGTGCTGGCCGCGGCGGAGCGGGCGGTGTCCGACGACACAGTCCTGGCCACCAACACCAGCTCGTTGTCGGTCACGGAGCTGAGCGCGGCGCTGAGGCGCCCGGCGCGCTTCCTCGGCATGCACTTCTTCAACCCCGTGCCCGCCTCGGCGCTGATCGAGCTGGTCGTCGCCCCGGACACCGCGGACGCCACGCTGGAGTCGGCGCTCGCCTGGACGCACGCGCTCGGGAAGACCGATGTCGTGGTCAAGGACTCCCCCGGCTTCGCCAGCAGCCGGCTGGGGCTGGCGCTCGGCCTGGAGGCGGTCCGGATGGTCGAGGAGGGCGTGGCCGAGCCCGCCGCCATCGACGCCGCGATGAGCCTGGGCTACAAGCACCCCATGGGCCCGCTGAGGCTGACCGACCTGGTCGGCCTGGACGTCCGTCTCGCCATCGCGGAGTACCTGTGCGCGACGCTGGGCGACCGGTTCGCGCCGCCCGCGCTGCTCCGCGAGAAGGTGGCCCGCGGCGAGCTGGGCCGCAAGACCGGCCAGGGCTTCTACACCTGGGAGTGAGCGACGGCGGGGCCGGAAGGCCGCTGAGCGCCACGGCCCGCGGGGCCCGACGCCCCGCGGCCTGCCGCCGCGTGCTCCAGCGCGTGCACCACTGCCTCGCCGGCGGCCCGCCCCGCTCCGCCCCACCCCGTAACGATTCAAGGCCGCCTCTTGCCATGGGCGGCGCGATACACGAGACTGTTAACCGAACGAACGGTCGGTTGGGAAGGATGGACATGCCAAGCTCTGCATCCTCGTCGCCGGGCGACACCGCGGCGCCGCTCCCGGAGCAGGACCTCCAGGCGCACTTCGACCGCACCATCGCCCGGGACCAGCGCGTCGAGCCGCGGGACTGGATGCCGGAGGGGTACCGCAAGACGCTGATCCGGCAGATCGCCCAGCACGCCCACTCCGAGATCATCGGCATGCAGCCGGAAGGCGCGTGGATCACCCGCGCCCCCTCGCTGCGCCGCAAGGCGATCCTCTTCGCGAAGGTCCAGGACGAGGCGGGCCACGGCCTGTACCTGTACTCCGCCGCCGAGACCCTCGGCGCGGACCGGGACGACCTCACCCAGCGACTGCTGGAAGGCCGGCAGAAGTACTCCTCGATCTTCAACTACCCCACCCCGACCTTCGCCGACGTGGGCGTCATCGGCTGGTTCGTGGACGGCGCCGCGATCTGCAACCAGGTCCCGCTGTGCCGCAGCTCGTACGGCCCGTACGCGCGGGCCATGGTGCGGGTCTGCAAGGAGGAGTCGTTCCACCAGCGCCAGGGGTACGAGCTGCTGCGCACGATGATGCGCGGCACGCAGGCGCAGCGCGACATGGTGCAGGACGCGGTGAACCGCTGGTGGTGGCCGTCCCTGATGATGTTCGGCCCGCCGGACGACGACTCGCCGAACTCCGCGCAGTCGATGGCCTGGCGCATCAAGCGGCACTCCAACGACGAGCTGCGCCAGAAGTTCGTCGACATGACCGTGCCGCAGGCCGAACTGCTCGGCGTCACCCTCCCCGACCCCGAGCTGCGGTGGAACGAGGAGCGGGGGCACCACGACTTCGGTACGCCGGACTTCGCCGAGCTGATGCGGGTCATCAAGGGCGACGGGCCGTGCAACGCCGAGCGGATGACCCGGCGCCGCAGCGCCCACGAGGAAGGCGCCTGGGTGCGCGAAGCAGCTGCGGCACACGCCGCGAAGCAGGCCGAGCGGGCCCGCGAGGACGAGAAGGAGCACGCCGCATGAGCGGGGACCAGGGCACCAAGGGCCAGTGGCCGCTGTACGAGATCTTCGTACGGAGCAAGCGCGGGCTGAACCACGTGCATGTCGGCTCGCTGCGCGCCGCCGACGACCGCATGGCGCTCACCCACGCCCGGGACCTCTACACCCGGCGGAACGAAGGCGTCTCCATCTGGGCGGTGCGCAGCGACGACATCGCGGCGTCCACGCCGGACGAGAAGGACCCGTTCTTCGAACCCAGCGGCGACAAGGTCTACCGCCACCCCACCTTCTACGACATCCCGGCGGACGTCCCGCACATCTAGCCCGCCGGCACGCGACCAGGACCCGACCAGGAGCAGCTGAGACATGGCAGCCGACATCAGTGAGGCCCACGAAGCGGCCGACGATCACGTGTACCTCTCGCTGGCCGACGGCGACGAGGGCGACGCCCGCTGGGCCTTCGGCACGGGCTTCGCCGACCCGCTGCACGGCGTGCCGACGGCACTGCCCGCGGGCGTGGACGCCGCGGAGCTGGCCGGGGTGTGCGTGGCCCTCGGGGACGACGCGCTGGTCACGGCGCAGCGGCTGGCCGAGTGGTGCACCCGCGCCCCCGAGCTGGAGGAGGAGATGGCCCTCGCCAACATCGGCCTCGACCTCCTCGGCCAGGCCCGGCTGCTGTACGCCCGCGCCGGGCAGGCCGACGGCACGGGCCGGGACGAGGACGCGTACGCCTACTTCCGGGACGCGGCGGACTTCCGCAACGTACGCCTGGCCGAACTGCCCCGCGGCGACTTCGCGTTCTGCGTCGGCCGGCTACTGGTGCAGTCCGCGTGGCGGCTGGCCGTCTTCGAGCGGCTGGCCGGCTGTGCGGACCCGGTGCTGGCGGCGGTGGCCGCCAAGGGCGTCAAGGAGCTGACGTACCACCGGCAGTACGCGGCGGAGTGGGTCGTCCGGCTCGGCGACGGCACGGCGGAGTCGCACCGCCGGATGGCGGCGGCCTGGACGGAGCTGGCCCCCTGGCTGGACGAGCTGTACGCGGACCGCACCTGCGAGGGCTTCGGCGTACCGGCGGCGGAGGCGGCCGAGGCGACCCGCGCGGTGCTCGCACAGGTCGCGGAGGCGGCCGGGCTGACGGCCACCGAGGCCGCGCCGGTGCCGGGCTCCGGCCGGGCCGGGGACCGTACGGAACACCTGGCGCCGCTGCTCGCGGAGCTGCAAGAGCTCGCCCGCGCCCACCCGGAAGCCGCGTGGTGACGATGGGTACGGCACCGCACGGCACCACGGCTCACCTCGGCACGACACCGCACGGCACGGCTGCCCGGAGCAGGCCGGCGCGCGACGGCGCAGCCCTGCGCGTGGCGCCGGAGACGCCCGTGACCCGCGCCGAGCGGATCGCCGCCGAGGTGGCCGACCCCGAGCTGCCCATGATCAGCCTCGCCGAACTGGGCGTCCTGCGCGGCGTCGAGGTGGCCGGGGACGGCTCGGTCACCGCCACCCTCACCCCGACCTACTCCGGCTGCCCGGCCATGGCCGAGATGCGGGCGACGCTCGCGGCCCGGCTGCGCGCCGCCGGGTACGCCGACGTCCGCATCGAGACGGTGCTGGACCCGCCGTGGACGACGGACTGGATCTCCGAGGAGGGCCGCCGCAAGCTCGCCGAGCACGGCATCGCCCCGCCGGGGCCGGCCCCGCGCCGCGCGGAGGGCCCGGTCCTGCTGGACCTCTCGCCGACCCGCCGGGCCGTGCCCTGCCCGCACTGCGGCTCCGCCGACACCGAGGAGCTCTCCCGCTTCGGCGCCACCTCCTGCCGGGCGCTGCGCCGCTGCCGCAGCTGCCGGGAACCGTACGAGCACGTCAAGGAGATCTGATGACCGCCCCCACCGCGCCCGCCTCCTCCGCCCCGGCGGCGGCCCCGGCCCGCCGGCGCCCGGCGTTCCACTCCCTCCGCGTCGCCGCCGTCGAGCCGCTGACCGAGGACTCCGCCGCCGTCTCCTTCGACGTTCCGGACGAGCTTGCCGGTGAGTTCGCGTTCGCGCCGGGCCAGTCGCTGACGCTGCGCCGGGAGATCGACGGCCGGGACGAGCGCCGCTCGTACAGCATCTGCGCCCCGGCAGGCGACACCCCGCGGATCGGCGTACGCGTCGTACCCGGCGGGCTGTTCTCGTCCTGGCTGGTCAACGACGTGCGGCCCGGGGACGTGGTCGAGGTGATGGCGCCCACCGGCTTCTTCACCCCGGACCTCACCGTTCCCGGCCACCACGTCCTGATCGCGGCCGGCTCCGGCATCACCCCGATGCTCTCCATCGCCGCGTCCGTGCTGGCCGCCGACGAGGCCTCGCGGGTCACGCTCTTCTACGGCAACCGCCGTACGTCCACGGTGATGTTCGCCGATGACCTGGCCGACCTGAAGGACCGTTTCCCCACGCGCTTCCAGCTGGGGCACGTCCTCTCCCGCGAGCCCCGCGAGGCCGAGCTGCTCTCCGGGCGGCTGGACGCGGACCGCCTCTCCGCGCTCATCGGCTCGCTGGTCGACGTGGCCGACGCCGACCATTGGTGGCTGTGCGGCCCGCACGGCATGGTTCGCGACGCCCAGCAGGTGCTGTCCGGCCTGGGCGTGCCCGAGGACCGCGTGCACCAGGAGCTGTTCTACGCCGACGACGAGCCGGTGCGGGAGGCGCGGCACGAAGAGGCGACGGCCGACGGCCCGGTCAGCGAGGTCACCATCACCCTCGACGGCCGGACGACCACCTCCCCGCTCCCCCGCGACCGCGCCATACTGGACGGCGCCCAGCAGGCCCGCCCGGACGTCCCGTTCGCCTGCAAGGGCGGCGTCTGCGGCACGTGCCGCGCACTGATCCGCGACGGCGAGGCGGACATGCGCCGCAACTTCGCCCTGGAGACCAACGAGGTCGAGGCCGGCTACGTCCTCACCTGCCAGACCTTCCCGGCCTCCGACACCCTGACGGTCGACTTCGACAGCTGACGTCGACGGTCGGCTTCGACAGCTGACGCCCGGCCGGTGGCTTCGGGCGGCCACCCCCGCGCGACCGCCCCGGTGAAGTGAGCTCCGGCCGCGCCGCCCGCCGGCGGTGGGGCCGGGCGCCCGCGTCAGCCGACGATCTCGGTCAGCCCGTCGGTCACATGGCCCTTGATCCGGCAGACGTCGTTGACGGCCCTGACCGGCACGTCGAGGACATGGACGTCCTGCGCCGCGCAGGTGTCTCCCGTCGCGGTCACGTCTCCCACGGTGTCTCCGACGTTTCCCGCGAACGCCGCCGCGGCGATCGAGACGGCGACGGTGGTGAACCCGAGCCGAGCACGCATGTCTTTCCTCCAGCACAAGATCATCGATTGCCCCGTCAACGGGCCGGCGCGGCGAAAAGTCACGTCACCTCACAAAGCAGGCGAAAGTCACACCACTCGGAGAACTCCCGAGCTGCTCGCCCGGCAGGCCCACACGGTCACGGCCTACGCGGTCCAGGGACCGACGCCGCCCCCCTGAGCTCCAGCCACGCCGTCAGCCGTACGTCCGGATCGTCCAGGTCCAGGGGGAACAGTTCGCGGACGCGGCGCAGGCGGTGGCGCAGGGTGTTGGGGTGCACCGTCAGGCGGGCGGCGGCCGCGGCCACGTCGCCGACCTCGGCCAGCCAGGCCAGGACCGTCGCCGCGTAGGCCGTGCCCTGCTCGCGGTCGTGCGCCAGCAGGGCCGTGACACCCGGCAGCCGCAGCCAGGGGTCCCGGACCAGTTCGTCCCCGAGGCGGTCCAGCAGGATCCGGTGGCGGACGTCCTCGGAGGCGGCCGCCGGACGCGCGTGTCCGTCGCGGGCCGTCGCGCGCAGGACGTCGTCCGCCTCCCGGCGCAGCGCGGCGGGCCGCAGCAGGTCGGTGTGCGGGCGGGTCACCGCGGCCCGTACGCCGTCGCCGACCGCCGCGCTGACGACGGCCAGCGCCGCTTCGGCGAACCGCCGGGCCGCCGCGGCCCCGGTGGCGGGCAGCAGCACGTACGCGGCGTCGACGGTGGCGACCACGGTCGCCGCCTCTTGGTGCGCGGCGCAGTGCCGCACCAGCACCGATTCGAGGTGGCCGAGCAGCGCGGCGCCGGCCGGGCCCGCGCCGGGCTCCGGCGCGAAGGCCGTCAGGCAGAACTCCTCGCCCGGCCGCAGCCCCAGCCGCTCCGCCGCCTCGTCCGCCGGCGGCCCCGCGCCGTGCAGCACCCCGCGGAAGGCGTCCCGGCGCAGCCGGCGTTCCGTCTCCGGTGAGTGCAGCGCCCGCAGCAGGTGCGGTGCGGCGAGCCGGGCGGCGTCCCGGAGCGCGGCGGCGGCCTCGTCGGACAGCCCGTCGGCCGGCTCGATCGCCCAGAGCGTGCCGAGCGGCAGCGCCCCGGCCCGTACCGCGACGGCGGCACGCGCCAGCTCGTCGCCGCGGGCCGGGAAGCGGACGACGCCGGGGGCCGCGAGCACCTCGCGGTACTGGCGGCGCTGTTCGGGGATGTCGGGGACCCTGCGCTGGAGGATGCCGCGCTCCCGCAGGGTGTCGATGCGCTGGCCGGTGACCTTGGAGTACGCGACGACGTTCTGGTCCAGGTCCTCGATGGCCACCGAGCCGCCGGCCACGGCCGCGAGGGTGTCGGCGAGCGCGAACAGTTCGGCGCCGCCGGCCGGTGCCGCGCCGGCCGCGCCGCCGATCCCGTACGCCGCGAGCGCGCAGCTCAGCTCCGCGTCCACCTGCCGCCAGGGCACCGCGTCCCCGACCGTCAGTACCGCGACCCCGCAGGCAACGGCGGTCTCGGCCAGCCGCGCCGGGTCCTGGCCGCGCTCCTTGACCACCACGGCGGTGAACCCGCGCTCGGCCGCCCGCCGCACCACCCCACAGGCCCGCGGGTCCGTCACGTCCGTGCCGACGAGCAGCAGGACCGCGGCGGGCGAGGGCGGCAGGGGGTCGCCCGGGTCGTGGATCATCGTGCCGCGTACGGGGACGTCCAGCCCGGCGGGGGCGGCCCGCACCCGTACGAGCACACCGGGCGCGCCCTCGACGAGCAGCCGCAACGTACCGGCGGCCCGCTCCCCCAGCGGCTCGCCCGGGACCCGGCCGGCCGCCGGAGCCGCAGGCGACGGCTCGCGGGAATCGGACGGTGTTGTCGAATCGGACAACGCGCCCCTCGCTTCCTGCGTCGATCGGCCGGGGCACCGGCCCGTGCGGCCTGCCACGATATCCGCGCAGCCCACCTCCCCCGCCGCCGCAGTGACAGGAGTCCGCACCCGTGACCGTGACCGACCGGCCCGTTCCGGCCTCCGCCGCCGACCTCGTAGACCTCTTTCCGACCGGCTCCCACCTGGACCGGGACGGTGAGCTGGTGGTCGGCGGCTGCCGGCTGACCGACCTCGCCGAGCGGTTCGGTACCCCGGCCGTGATCGTGGACGAGGCGGCCCTGCGCGCCCGCGCCCGGGAGTACGTACGCGCCCTCGCCGCGCATTGGCCGAACAGCCAAGCCGTCTTCGCCTCCAAGGCCTTCCCGTGCACGGCGGTGATCCGCGTGCTGACCGAGGAGGGCCTGGGCGTCGACGTGGCCGGGGGCGGCGAGCTGGCCGCCGCGCTCGCCGCCGGCGCCGACCCGGCCCGCATCGTCGTGCACGGCAACGCCAAGACCGACGAGGAACTGGCCATGGCCGTGGAGGCGGGCGCCGGCACGATCGTGGTGGACAACCACGACGACATCGACCGCCTGGAGCGCCTGGTGCCGGCGGGCGCGGAACAGCGCGTCCTCCTCCGCGTGATACCGGAGGTCGAGGCGGACACGCACGCCGCCATGGCCACCGGGCACCGCGGCGCCAAGTTCGGCCTCGCGGTACCGGACGCGGTCCGTGCGGCCGCCCGGCTGCGCGCGAGCGACCGGCTGCGCCTGGAAGGGCTGCACGCGCACGTGGGTTCGCAGCTGCTGGAGACCGCGCCGTTCACCCGGGCCGTCGAGGCGCTGGGCGCCCTCGGCGAACTGGGCGAGCACGCGGTGTACGACCTCGGCGGCGGTCTCGGGGTGCGCTACACCTACGACGACGCCCCGCCGAGCGTCGAGGAGTACGTCCGCGCCCTCACCGACGCCGCCCGCGCGCAGCTCCCGGACACCGCCCGGCTGATCATCGAACCCGGCCGCTCCCTCGTGGCCGGCGCCGCGCTCACCCTCTACCGTGCGGTGACCGTGAAGCCGGGGCCGCGCACGCTGGTCGCGGTCGACGGCGGCATGGGCGACAACCTGGAACCGATGCTCTACGGGCAGCGCTTCGAGGCCACGGTCGCCGCGCGGGCCGGCGGCGGCGACCCCTGCGACCTGGTCGGCCGGCACTGCGAGTCGGGCGACACCCTGATCCGCGACGTACCGCTGCGCGACCCCCGCCCCGGCGACGTCATCGCCGTACCGGTCACCGGCGCGTACTGCTACTCCCTCTCCAACAACTACAACGGCGCCCGCCGCCCCCCGGTCGTCTTCTGCGCCAACGGCACGGCCCACGAGGTCGTCCGCCGCGAAACATACGAGGACCTGCTGCGCCGGGACGTGGACGTACGGACGGACGGAGTGGACGTACGGGCGGGCCGAGTGGCCGTACGGGCGGCCCGGGAGGCGTAGCCGCCGGGCGCCGCCTCCGGGCAGACCGGCGGATCACCCCTTGCCCTTGGTAAGCCTCCGACGCCGGCATCCAGAACCGCAGTTGGTGGGAGGAGATCGTCAAGTTCGTCGCCGACAGCTGGGACGCGATCGTCTCCGTCTGCAAGGTCATCGTCGCCGTCGTCGGCATCATCGCGATGATCGTCGGTGGCCCGATCCTCGCCGCCATCGTGGTCGTCGCGGCAGTGGTCGTACTAGCCGACACGCTGTCCCACCCCGCCCCCAACCCGGCAACCTACGTCGACAACCCGCACACCTGGTCGGATCCGCTCGGCCTGGCCCCCAAGGGGTGCACGGACAGTGGCGGCTGGTACGGCGGCATGACTCCGGCCCGGGACGGAAACGAGATCAACCACATGCCGGCCAAGTCGGCGTACAAACATCTCGCCCTGCCGAAACTCACTCCGCACATGGGCCCCTCCATCCGTATGGAGAAGCCGGACCACAGGCTGGTGACCAGTACCGGCTACGGCCGCGAGGCTCGCGAATGGCAGCAGAAGCAACGCGACCTCATCAATGCGGGGCGTTTCGACAAGGCGATGAAGACGGATATCGACGACATTCGCAGTCGCTTCGGAAATAAGTACGACCAGCACATCGCCGACATGGTGGCTAGCCTTCCGCACAACGCCGGTCTTCAGGAAGTGCTCAGCAGCAACGGCTGGACCATCGGCTACAACCTGCTCAAGTGAGGGGCGACCATGCAGCTCGATCTCAACCCGCCCGTCGGTGCCGGCCCGCTGCGCTTCGGCATGCCGATCGCCGAGGCCACGGAAGCGGCCTCGGCATGGGGCGACGTCAAGGTGGGTGACCCCGCCCCGGGGCGCACGGCTTTCAAGGTGCTGATCGCCCACCCCGAGTTCGAGGTCGTCCTCATGGCGGACGACGGGGAGTCCCTCACCGCGATCGAAGCCTGGCGCTTCGAGAACGACGAAGCCGATGTGCGCGTGGAGTTCAATGGGCTGGACGTCTTCCGCGCCCCCGCACGCGAACTCGTGCAGCGCATCGGCGATGCCGGGCACGAGGGAGACACCAGCGACGAAGAGGTGGCCGTTTTCCCGGATCTCGCGCTGCTGCTCTCCCGCGAAACCAGCCGCGAGGTCCCGCTGGACCCGCACGACGATCTGCCCCTCTACGTTCACTACGCGCTCGCGGCGCCCAGCGGCTATTTCGACTGAACCGCCTGAAGCGGACTGAGCCGGCCAGTGCCGCGCCTTCCGACAAGACAGCCGCGCTCAAGAAAAGGGGCGGCTGTCCTGGGTGCAGGTGGTGCCGGGGGCCGGGAGTGTGCCGTTGATCAGGTAGGCGGTTTCGGCTCGGCCGACGCAGGTGCTGGGGTTGAGCAGGGCGGTGTGACCGTAGCCGTTGACGGTCAGCAGTCGGGCGCGGTCGAGGATCCGGGCCATGGTCACGGAGTTGTGGTACGGCGTGGAGGGGTCGTAGGTGTTGCCGATGACCAGGGCGGCAGCGCTGGTGGGACGGTTCCAGGGGCCGGTGTGGCGCTCGGCGGCGGTGGCCTTCCAGCCGGCGCAGGGCTCGTCGTTCCAGGAGATGGCGGGGGCCAGCGGGCCACTCCACAGCTGCGCCCGGTTGCCGAGGGAGATGTAGGCCCGGGGGTTGCGAGGGTTGGGGCTGTCGCTGCACTCGATCGCGTAGCCCTGTTCGCGAAGGTCGTAGGACGTGGGGACGCCGGGGCCGCCACTGCCGCCCCGGTCGAGCGTCTGCAGGAAATCGGCCAGGAAGCTCCAGCCGGGGAAGCCGGTGGCCGGCATCGCGGGCACGACGTCGAGCAGGCCGTCGACGGTACTGACCGCGGCGCCGTAGCTGACAGGGGTGCCCTGATAGCGGATCGGGGCCTTCTTCAGGCGGGCCAGCAGCGAGGTGAACTTCTTTCCGGTCGCCTCCGGGCTTCCGGCCGAGAAGGAGCATCGGGCCGGTCCTGCCGTCCCGCACCGGTTCAGGAATGCCCTCAGGGTCGCCCGGGCGCCGTCGGCCCCGATCCGCAGGCCCGTGGTGGTGTTGCGGGCCCGGTCGGCGCCGTTGTTCGTCCATGCCGTGGGCGACACGTTGCCGTCCAGGATCATGCGCCCGGTCCGGTCCGGGAACATGTTGCGGTACGTGGCCCCCAACAAGGTCCCGTACGACACCCCCAGGTAGTCCGTCCTGGCCCGGCCCAGGGCGGCCCGCAGCCGGTCCAGGTCACGGGCACTGTCCGCGGTCGAGACGTGTTCCAGCAGCGCGCCGTTGCGCTGCAGGCACAGCCTGCCGAACTTCTGGTACGTGTCGATCCACCGGTTCTGCTCACGGCCGCCCACCGGGAAGCCCACCGGTGTGCCGGCGAAGAACGCCACCCCTTGTGCGTCCTCGTCGAAGCACCGCACCGGCGCGCTCTTGCCCACCCCCCTTGGGTCCCAGCTGACCAGGTCGAACCGCTCCCGCACCGCGGCCGGGAACAGCGAGTACCACGCCGGCAGAGCCTGCGTCCCCGGCCCGCCCGGCCCCCCGGGGTTGAAGAACACCGTGCCCAGCGCGCGCCCCGGCCCCTGTGCGCGATGCCGGATCACCGCCAGGTCGATGGCCCCGGCCCTGGGGCGGGCGTAGTCCAACGGCACCGGCACCGACGCGCATTCGAACCCCGCCTGCCCCGCTCCCGTACACGGCGCCCACCGTGCGCGGAACGACCCGGCCGGTCCCACGTCCCCACCCGACGGCGCGGCCGCCGCGGGTCCTCCCCCCACAGCGGTGAGGACCACACCCAGCGCGACAGCACCCGCAGCCCGGCCGCGGAAAGGTAATCGAGAACGCATACGGCCAATGAACAGCTCGCCCGCCCATGGCGCTACGCGAAAACCACTCTGCCCGACATAGCGCGAAAGGCCAGGTCAGCGGCGCGCGGACGGGAACGCTGCCCGCAGCATCGCCAGATCGTGGCCCTTCGCGCCCGCAGCGGACGTCACGTGCCGAGTGGCGGAAGAAGTGCGGTTCAGTGCACCGCGGACATCGAACAGGCGACCGAGCCCGACGGATGTTCGGTGCCGGCGGGCCGCCTCGACCGAGTTCTCTCAGGTCACATCGATTCTGCTGTGGTGGGGCGGGTGGGACTCGAACCCACGGCCGACGGATTATGAGTCCGCTGCTCTAACCGGCTGAGCTACCGCCCCCGACACGGCGCGCCGCGCACATTTGTGCGCGCCGTCTGCCGCAGCATAGCCGCTCATACGATCTGCTGCCCGTGCGGGTGGGTGCCGAGCATGGAGCGGATCGCTGCGTGCGGTCGTGAAGACTACGATCACCCACCGTTCGGTTCCACCCAGAGCATCACTCTTTGGAGTGGTCCGCGTGTTCGATTCCGGGAGCGGCCCGCGACGGCGGCACCGGACGCGGAACCGGACACGAAAAAGGACCCCTCACGGGGCCCTCTTCCACCTGCTCCCCCGACTGGACTCGAACCAGTAACCCTCCGGTTAACAGCCGAATGCTCTGCCAATTGAGCTACAGGGGACTGCGCTCCCGCGACTGGACTCGAACCAGTAACCTGCCGGTTAACAGCCGGCTGCTCTGCCAATTGAGCTACGCGGGATTGCTCTCTGTGCCTCGAATGCACTCCGGTCCGGGCTTCCGGACGGCGTGCGCTCGCTGCGACACATACATTAGCGCAAGCAGGGGGGTGCTTCGCCAATCGGTATGGCCACGGGTGATCAGCGGGCCCGCGGGTAGACGGAGCACAGCCCGGCGACTCACCGCTTCGACGGCGGGTACCGGAGAGCGGGAACGACCAGACAGAAGGGTGGAGCGATGCGCTACCGGCTCACGTTCATCGCGGGACTGGCCATCGGATACGTGCTCGGCACGCGGGCCGGGCGGGAGCGCTACGAACAGCTGCGCAAGAGCGCCCAGCGGGTCGCGCAGAACCCGGCCGTCCGCAACACCGCCGAGTCCGCGGCGCAGACCGGCCGGGAGGCCGCGACCAAGGCGTACGACGCGGTGTCTGCCAAGGTCGGCGACAAGATGCCGAACTCCGTGACGGACCGCGTGCGTTCGCTGCGCGAGCAGCGTCCGGGCGCGGAGGACGACTGGGGTACCAGCAACACCTGACCCGCCCTGCCGGAGGACACCCGGCCGGACCCGCCGGTCTCCCCGGGCCGCCGCCGCGCGGCCCGGGGAGACCGCTTTCCGTACCGGCCCCGCGATGCGGCATCATCAGGCCCCATGGGGATAGTCGCCGGGTTGGACAGCTCGTCCGAAAGCACACGCATCGTCGTCTGTGACACCGAGAGTGGTGCCGTCGTCAGGCAGGGGTACGCCCCGCATCCTGACGGGAAGGGGCCCGATGTCGATCCGCAGACGTGGCTGATGTCACTCGGCGAGGCGGCCGCCGACGGGCTCCTGGAGGGAGTTCAGGCCATCGGCGTCTCGGCCCAGCAGCACGGCCTGCTGCCGCTGGACGGCGACGGCTCCCTCGTGCGCCCCGCCCTGATGGGCAACGACAAGCGGGCGCAGAGCGCGGCGGCCGACCTGATCGACGCGCTCGGCGGGCGCTCCGCATGGGCGCAGGGCGTGGGCTCCGTGCCGCACGCCGCGCAGCCGGTGGCGAAGCTGCGCTGGCTGGCCCGGAACGAGCCCGAGAACGCCGCTCGCGTCGCCGAGATCATGCAGCCGCACGACTGGCTGGTCTGGCAGCTGCTGGGGCGCCCCGCGCGGCGCACGACGGACCGCAGCGGCGCCTCGGGCACCGGCTTCTGGTCGGCGGCGAGCGGTACGTACCGCCCCGACCTGGTCGAGCTGGCGCTCGGGCACCAGGTGCGGCTCCCCGAGGTGCTCGGCCCGGCCGACGCGGCCGGGGTGACGCCCGAGGGCCTGCTGATCTCCGCCGGTACGGGCGAGACGATGTCTGCCGCCTTCGGGCTGGGCGTCGGCATCGGTGACGCGGTGGTGTCGCTGGGCGCCTCCGGCTCGGTCTTCGGCATCCACCACGAGGCGCTGGCGGACTCGACGGGCACGATCACGTCCTTCGCGGACGCGACGGGGATGCATCTGCCGGTCGTGCACATCACCAACGCCGTACGGGTGCTGCGCGGCATGGCGGACGCGCTCAACACGGACCTGGAGGGCCTGTCGGACCTGGCGCTGAAGTCGACGCCCGGCGCCTACGGGATGGTGCTGCTGCCGTACCTGGAGGGCGAGCGCACCCCGCACCTGCCGCACACCGCGGGCTCGTTGCACGGGCTGCGGCGGGAGAGCATGAAGCCCGAGCACATGGCGCGGGCCGCCGTCGAGGGCATGCTGTGCGGGCTCGCGGACGCGCTGGACGTGCTGCGCGGCAGAGGCGTGCAGGTGCGGCGGGTGTTCCTGCTGGGCGCCGCCGCGGAGCTGGGCGCCGTCCAGGCCGCGGCCCCCGCGCTGCTGGGCGCGCAGGTCGTGGTGCCCCAGCCGGCGGACTACGCGGCGCTGGGCGCGGCCCGGCAGGCGGCGTGGGCGCTGGGTCTCGCGCACGGGACGCACACGGCGCAGGAGCCGCCGGCCTGGCCGGCCGCCGCCTGCCAGGTGTTCGAGCCGGGCGAGGAGCTGGCCGTGGGCCAGGCGGTGCGGCAGCAGTACGCGACGGTGCGGGACGAGACGTACCCGGGCGCCTTCGAGGCGGCGTCGGCGGACTGAGCCGCCGCGCGATACGGCATCAGTCCGGACAGCCGCGGAGCCCCCACACGAGCAGGCCGCTCTCCAGCGGAAACCCGCACCGATGACGACGAGACCGCCGGGCGCCTTCAAGGCGGCGTCCGCGGAATCAGCCGCCACGCGGCACGGCGTCAGTCCAGGTAGCCGCGGAGCTGGTCGGCGAAGGCGTGGTCGCGGAGCTTGTTGAGGGTCTTGGACTCGATCTGGCGGATGCGTTCGCGGGTGACGCCGAAGATCCGGCCGATCTCCTCCAGGGTCCGCGGCCGGCCGTCGGCCAGGCCGTAGCGGAGCTGGACGACCTTGCGCTCGCGTTCGCCGAGGGTCGAGAGCACCGCTTCCAGGTGCTCGCGCAGCAGAAGGAAGGCGGCGGACTCCACGGGGGACGCGGCGTCGCCGTCCTCGATGAGGTCGCCGAGCGCGACATCGTCCTCCTCGCCGACCGGGGCGTGCAGCGAAACCGGCTCCTGGGCCAGCCGCAGTACCTCGCTGACGCGCTCCTCGGGGAGCTCCAGGTGGGCGGCGACCTCCTGGGGCGTGGGTTCGTACCCGCGTTCCTGGAGCATGCGGCGCTGGACCCGTACGACCCGGTTGATCAGTTCGACGACGTGGACCGGGACGCGGATGGTGCGGGCCTGGTCGGCGAGGGCGCGGGACATCGCCTGCCGGATCCACCACGTCGCGTACGTGGAGAATTTGTAGCCGCGCGCGTAGTCGAACTTCTCGACCGCGCGGATCAGGCCGAGGTTCCCCTCCTGCACGAGGTCCAGCATGGTCAGGCCGCGGCCGACGTAGCGCTTGGCGACCGAGACGACCAGGCGGAGGTTGGCCTCGATCAGGCGGCGCTTGGCCATCCGGCCCAGCACCACCAGCTTGTCGAGGTCGACGGCGAGCTGGGAGTCGAGGTCGGGGGTGTTGCCGAGCTTCGCCTCGGCGAACAGGCCGGCCTCGACCCGGCGGGCCAGCTCGACCTCCTCGGCGGCCGTGAGCAGCGGGATCCGGCCGATCTCCCGGAGGTACTGGCGGAAGAGGTCGGAGGAGGGACCGGCCGCGTCGGGCCGGGAAGGCGGCTCCGACGGCGTCTCGTGTGCCGGGTCCGGCTCGTCGGCCAGCATCTCGGGGGCGGGCGGCTCGGCCTGCTGGGGCACGGTGGCGGCCGCTGCGGCCGGCGCGTCGGCGAGGCTCGGGGTCTGCACGGGGGCGACCTCCAGGGTGATCGCTGCTGAGGCGGCACAAAGGTCGGGTACGGCTGCGGCCGAGCCGCCGTCCGTCCCGTACATCAAGAGCGGGTTGGCGTCGGACTCCGGGTCGTTGCGTCCGGATCCGCCGCGCTCCGAGGACTCAGGCACCGTTCCTCAGTGTGGAGTACGACACACTCCCGCCACGAGGGGCGTGCGACGACTTTTTGCATTCAGTGGGTGACCGGGCGGTTACTCGGACGATCCGGGCCCGCCGCAGGGGCGCGCGGGACGCCGGTGGGCGTCGGAGGCGGCGGGGCGGGCCGTCAGAGCGCCGCGGCGCCGCGCTCCCGGAGGGACTGGGCGTACTGCTCCAGGACCCACAGCTCGTGCTGGAGGGCGGTGTAGGCGTCGTCGCCGGACCGGGGGTCGTGGCGCTGGAGCGCGCCGTGGATCTCGGCGCAGCGCTGCCGTACGGCGGCGAGCCGTACGGCGACGAGCTGCACGCCCGCGTACAGCTCGTCGGGGTCCCGGCGGGTGTGCAGGGGCTCGACGGCCAGCTCCGTGACCATCGAACGGACCGTGTCGTCGGGCGCGGCCTCGCGGACGCGGGTGAGGAAGCCGGCGTCCGCCGCCGCCGTGCCGCCGGCGTCCTCGATGCAGCGGCGCACGACGGCGTACGGCGGCGCGGTGAACTCGTCGACGCCGTACGCGTCGAAGGTCGGCGCGACCAGATCGGGGCGCTGCAGGGCGAGCTTGAGCAGCTCCCGTTCGACGCGGTGCGCGGGGCTGCGGAGGTTCAGCGCGGGGCCGCGGGGGGGCGCGGGCGCTTCGGGCTGCGCCTGCTCGGCGCCGCGCCGCTGCGGCCTGCCCTGGTCGCGCGCCTCCCGCGGGTCCCGGCCGCGCTCGCGGGCCCAGCGGGCCAGCTGGGAGACGCGGCGGACCACGAACTGGGTGTCCAGGATGCCGAGCAGCCCGGCCAGCTGGACGGCGGTCTCGTGCTGGATCGAGCTGTTCTTGATGTTGGCGACGATGGGCGCGGCCTCGTCCAGCGCCGCTGCCCGGCCGACCGGAGTGGCGAGGTTGTGCCGGGCGACGAGCTGGCGCAGCGCGAACTCGAAGAGCGGGGTACGGGACTCGACCAGGTCGGCGACGGCCTCGTCGCCCTTGGCGAGCCGCAGGTCGCAGGGGTCCATGCCGCCGGGCGTGATCGCGATGGAGGTCTCGGCCGCGAACTTCTGGTCGTCCTCGAACGCCCGCAGCGCCGCCTTCTGGCCCGCCGCGTCGCCGTCGAAGGTGAAGACCACCTCGGAGCCGCTGTTGTCCATCAGGAGCCGGCGGAGGATCTTGATGTGGCCCTCGCCGAAGGACGTGCCGCAGGTCGCGATGGCGCTGCGGACGCCCGCGAGGTGGCAGGCCATGACGTCGGTGTAGCCCTCGACGACGACCGCGCGGTTCCCCTTGGCGATCTCCTTCTTGGCCAGGTCGATGCCGTACAGCACGTGGGACTTGCGGTAGATCGGCGTCTCGGGGGTGTTGAGGTACTTCGGGCCGTTGTCGTCGTCCCGGAGCTTGCGCGCGCCGAAGCCGACGACCTCGCCGGCGATGTCGCGGATGGGCCACATCAGGCGGCCGCGGAAGCGGTCGATGGGGCCGCGGCGGCCGTCCTGGGAGAGGCCGGAGAGGATCAGCTCCTTGTCGGTGAAGCCGCGGCCGCGCAGGAAGCGGGTGAGGTGGTCCCAGCCGGCCGGGCTGTAGCCGACGCCGAAATGCTGGGCCGCCGCCTGGTCGAAGCCGCGCTCGGCGAGGAACTTCCGGCCGATCTCGGCCTCGGGGCCGTCCAGCTGGTCGGCGTAGAACTGCGCGGCGATCTTGTGGGCCTCGACCAGCCGGGTCCGCTCGCCCTGCTGCCGTCCGGGGGCGTACCCGCCCTCTTCGTACCGCAGGGTGATGCCTGCCTGGGAGGCCAGGCGCTCGATGGTCTCGGCGAAGGAGAGGTGGTCGACCTTCATGACGAAGTCGACGGTGTCGCCGCCCTCCTGGCAGCCGAAGCAGTGGTACAGCCCCTTGGCCGGGCTGACGTGGAACGAGGGGGACTTCTCGTCGTGGAAGGGGCAGAGCCCCTTCAGATTGCCGCCGCCGGCATTGCGGAGCTGGAGGTACTCGGACACGACGGCGTCGATCGGGACCGCGTCCCGCACCGCCCGCACGTCGTCATCGTTGATCCTGCCTGCCACGCGAGAATTCTACGGGGGACCACCGACAACTCCCGGGTCCGCTCCCCCGCCGGTCCCGTCCCGCCCTCCCGCTCCTCAGCCGGCGGCGGTGATCTTCAGGACGAAGCGGTGATGCGCGCCACTCGGCACGATCTCGAACGTCTCGCCGTCCGTGGTGAAGCCCATCCCTTCGTAGAAGCCGCGCGCGACGACGCGCCCGTTGCACCACACCAGCTCGGCCCCCCGGCGCGCCGCCTCCTCGATGCCGGCGCGCAGCACGGCGGCACCGAAGCCCCGCCCGCGGACCTCGGGCGCGCTGGCCATGCCGCGGAAGCGGTACGCGGGGACGTCCTCCTCGCCCGGCACGGGGTCGGGGAAGAAGGTCGCGCAGGCCGCCACGGCGTCCCCGTCGTACGCGGCCATGTGGAAAACGCCGGGGTCGGAGTCCTCCGGGTACACGGCGGCGTCGGCGGGCAGCCCGGGGCGGAGGACCGACCGGCGGAGGTCGAAGATCTCCGCCACCGGGGCGGGCGCGGTGCGGATCTGCATGCCCGCACGCTACGACAGGAACGTCTCCAGCGGCACCGTCGGATCGGCCAGCGCATCCGCGTCCAGGGACCGCCCGGAGCGGATCATGGCCTGGAGCGGCTCGGTGACGTCCCACACGTTCACGTTCATCGCGGCGAGCAGCCGGCCGCCGCCGTCCAGCCAGCAGGCGATGAACTCGCGCTTGCCGACGTCGCCGCGGAGCACGACCTGCTCGTAGGAGCCGGGTGGCGCGTATCCGGAGTACTCCAGGCCGACGTCGTACTGGTCGGAGAAGAAGTACGGGATGCGGTCGTAGGAGACCTCCTGGCCGAGCATGGCGCGGGCCGCCGCGGGGCCGCCGTTGAGCGCGTTGGCCCAGTGCTCCACGCGCAGCCGGGTGTCCAGGACCGGGTGGGCCGCCGCTGCCACGTCGCCGGCCGCGAAGATGTGCGGGTCGGAGGTGCGCAGCGAGGCGTCCACGACGATGCCGCCGCCCTCCGCGCGGTCCACGAGGGCCAGCCCGGCCTGCTCGGCGAGGGCGGTACGGGGCGCGGCGCCGATGGCGGCGAGCACGTCGTGCGCCGGGTGCTCCTCGCCGTCGTCGGTCTGCGCGGCCAGCACGACGCCGCCCTGGCCGGTGATCTCGGTGAGCGTGGCGCCGAAGTGGAAGCGGACGCCGTGCTCGCGGTGCAGCTCGGTGAAGAGCCCGCCGATCTCGGGGCCGAGCACGCCGTGCAGCGGGGTCGGCGAGGGTTCGACGATGGTGACCTCGGCGCCGTAGGAGCGGGCGGCCGCTGCGACCTCCAGGCCGATCCAGCCGGCGCCCGCGATCACGAGGTGACCGTTGTCGCGGCCGAGGGAGGCCAGCACGCCGCGCAGCCGTTCGGCGTGCGCGAGGCGGCGCAGGTGGTGGACGCCGGCCAGGTCGGTGCCGGGGATGTCCAGGCGGCGCGGCTCGGCGCCGGTGGCCAGGAGCAGCTTGTCGTACGCGATGAGGGTGCCGTCACCGAGCCGTACCGTGCGGGCGATCGGGTCCAGGGCCACCGCGGGCTGGCCGAGGTGCAGCTCGATGTCGCTCTGCGCGTACCAGGCCGGCTCGTGCACGAAGACGCTGTCCCGCTCGGCCTTGCCGATCAGGAAGTCCTTGGAGAGCGGCGGCCGTTCGTACGGGTGGTCGCGCTCGTCACAGATGAGGATCACCCGGCCGCCGAACCCCTCCGACCGGAGGGTCTCGGCCGCCTTTGCCCCGGCCAGGCCACCGCCGACGATGACGAACGTCTGGTGTGCGTCGACCACTTGCTTCCTCCTCGCTGCGGCGCAGTGCGTCCGCGCCTTGAACGCCCCCCGATCAACCCCCGTTGGCGCCCCCGTTCGAAAAAGTCTTACCCCCGTTCGAGCCCGTCAGTACGCCGGGCTTCGAGCGTCCCGCACAGAGCGTGATGGGGGAAGAGGGTAGGCCCTTGATGCGTCACCCTTAGTTGTCACGCGCGGGCGGACGATCCGCCCGTGCGTGCCCCCTGGGGCGGGTGAGGCGGGCGTGCAGGGTGCGCGCCGAGGCGTCCGTGAGAGCCGCGATCTGGTCGATCACGGCCCGCATCCGGGCGGTGTCGTCCCCTGCCGCGTCGAAGAGCGACCGGAACTGCGGGTCGAGGCCGTCCGGCGCCCGTGTGAGCAACGCCTCGGCCAGCTCGGCGATGATCACCCGCTGTTCGGCACGCAGCGCCTCCTGGTCGGGGCGCTGCATCACATAGCGGTCGGCGACCGCTTTCAGTACAGCGCACTCCAGGCGGGCCTCTTCGGGGACGACGAGCTGGGCCCGGTAGCGCGTGAGCCGCCCGTCGCCGTGCTCGTCACGGGTGGCGGTCTCGGCGGCCAGGCAGAACCGGCCGATCAGCTGGCTGGTGGCGTCCTTCAGGCGGGCCTGGGCGACCGCGGAGCCGTCGTAGCCGTGCGGCCACCACTCCTGGTCCAGCAGCCGGTCCAGCGCCGCACCCAGCTCCGCGTCGCCGGCTCCGGGCGCGTACCGGTCGGCGGCCACCGCGAAGATCTCGGCGCGCTCGGGGTCCGCGTACAGGACGGCCGGATCCAGGTGCCCGGCGTGCAACCCGTCCTCCACGTCGTGCACCGAGTAGGCCACGTCGTCCGACCAGTCCATGACCTGCGCCTCGAAGCTGCGCGCGCCTTCGGGGGCGCCCTGCCGCAGCCACTGGAAGACGGGCAGGTCGTCGGCGTACACCCCGAACTTCGTCGAGCGCGGGTCCTCGGGGTGGCCGCCGCGCCGCCAGGGGTACTTGGTCGCCGCGTCCAGGGCGGCGCGGGTGAGGTTGAGCCCGACGCTGACGACGCGGCCGTCATCGGCGGTGACGAACCGTTTCGGTTCGAGCCGGGCGAGGAGCCTGAGGGACTGCGCGTTGCCCTCGAAGCCCCCGCAGGCCTCGGCCACTTCGTTCAGGGCCTGCTCGCCGTTGTGCCCGAAGGGCGGGTGGCCCAGGTCGTGCGCCAGGCACGCGGTCTCCACCAGGTCCGGGTCACAGCCGAGCGCGGCCCCCAGCTCCCGCCCGACCTGCGCGCACTCCAGGGAGTGCGTGAGCCGGGTCCGTGGCGTGGCGTCCCAGGCGTGCGGCCGGGCCGCACCGGACGCGGCGTCCCCCGGAGTGACGACCTGGGTCTTGCCGGCCAGCCGGCGCAGCGCGGCGGAGTGCAGCACGCGTGCGCGGTCCCGCTGGAAGGCCGTACGGCCCGGCCGCTTGTCCGGCTCGGGCACCCAGCGCTCGGCGTCGGCGGGCGTGTAGCCGGTGTACGCGGGCAGCACCGGTGCCACCGGATCCGTGGGATTCGGCGGCGCGTCGGGGTGCGCGTCGTACGGGGGACGCGGCGCACCGGGGCGCGCGTCGGGGTGCGGCGCCCGCTCGGGGCGCGCTGCGGCGTGCGGCACCGGAGCGGCGCCGTCCTCGTGCGGCGAACGGCCGGTGGGCTGAAAGGGCGTACCCGTCATACCGCGACGGTAGCCGCACCGGCCCCCTCACGGTCGGAACCGGTACGCGAGCGGAGCGCCTGGTCGTAACGGTGCAGGACGAGACGGGCGAGGGCCGGGTGGTCGCCGAGGGGCGCGGCGGCGGCCTCCAGCACGGCGGCGGAGGCGGTGGCGAAGCGGCCGGGCGCGGTGAAGTACGAGGCGAGGACGGGCCTCAGTCCGCGGGCGCGCAGGCCGGCGGCGGCCTCCTCGACGGTGGCCCCGGCGCCCGCCGCGTAACCGGGTACGACGGGTGCGCCGCCGAGCCGGGCGGACAGCAGGCGGGCGGTGCGGCCGGTGTCGGCGGCGGAGTCGGGGTCGCGGGAGCCGGCCGCCGCCAGGACTATCCCCGTGCCCGGTGCCTCGGGCCGGGTCCCGGCCTCCGTGAGCCGCGCGTGCAGCGCCTCGGCGAGCAGCGAGTGCGGGCCGAGCGCCCCGGCGACGCGGGTCCGTAGGTGGGGCGCCGCGCCGGCCGTCGCGGGTATGTCGTGCTTGAGGTGGTAGCCGCGGCCCAGGAGGAGCGGGACGAGGACGGCGTCACCGTCCAGGCCGGCCAGCACGTCGGGCAGCAACGGCGCGTTCAGTTCGATGTGGCCGAGACGCACCGGCAGTCCGGGCCGGTACTCGCGTACCCGGTTCAGCAGGGCGGTGACGGTCTCCAGGGCGCGGGGGTCACGGCTGCCGTGTGCGACCGCGACGAGTGCCGGCGTCCCGGCGGCGCCGCTGCCGCCGGGCAGGGAGCGGCGGCTGTGGAGTCTGACCCGGCTGAGCTGCGTGCTGAGCTGTGCGGTGATCTCTGTCATGAGCTGCGCCGTACTGTCGAAGGGAACCGAAGCGGAAAGGTGCGCTTGCGACGCCGTCATGGAGGAACCCTGGCAGCGGAGAGTTGCCGGGGCGTTGCGCAGGGGTGACGAGTCATTTCTCCGCCCTCACGCTGCCGGCCGCTCACCGGGGAGGGCACCGTGCCGGGCGCGTAACACCGCGGCGCGGCTCCGGAAACGCGCGCGGTGCACGGTAACCGCATGAAAGCCGACGTCACGACCGGCACGGTCGACACGCACTGCCCGTACTGCTCCCTGCAGTGCGGGATGTCGCTGCGCCCCGGGGAGGGCGGCGTCCGGGTGGTCGAGCGCCCGGCCTTCCCCGTGAACCGTGGCGCGCTGTGCGGCAAGGGCCGTACCGCGGCGGAGGTGCTGGACCGCCGGGTGCGGCTGACCGAGCCGCTGGTCAGGGAGGGCGGGGAGCTGCGCCCCGCCAGTTGGGACGAGGCGCTGGACCGGGTGGCGGCCGGGCTGGGCCGGGCCCGCGAGGCCCACGGGAACGACGCGGTCGGTGTCTTCGGGGGCGGCGGGCTGACCAACGAGAAGGCGTACGCGCTGGGCAAGTTCGCACGGGTGGCGCTCGGCACCTCGCAGATCGACTACAACGGCCGGTTCTGCATGTCCTCGGCCGCCGCCGCGCACGGGCGCGCGTTCGGCCTGGATCGCGGCATGCCGTTCCCGCTGGCGGACGTGGCGCGCACCGGGTGCGTGATCCTGGTGGGCTCCAATCTCGCCGAGACGATGCCGCCCGCGCTGCGCTACCTCACCGAACTCCGGGAGAACGGCGGCACGCTGATCGTCGTCGACCCGCGCCGCACGAAGACCGCCGAGGCCGCCGACCTGCACCTCGCGCCGCGCCCCGGCACGGACCTCGCGCTGGCTCTCGGGCTGCTCCACCTCGTCGTCGCGCAGGGCCGTACGGACGAGGAGTTCATCGCGGCGCGCACCACCGGCTGGCCCGAGGCGCGGGCCGCGGCGATGGCGCACTGGCCGGAACTGGTGGAGCGGATCACCGGGGTGCCCGTGCCGCAACTCCGCGCGGCCGTATCGATGTTCTGCGATGCCGCGTCCTCGATGGTGCTCACCGCGCGCGGCCCCGAACAGCAGGCGAAGGGCACCGACACGGTGGGCGCGTGGATCAACCTGTGCCTGGCCACGGGGCGGGCCGGCCGGGAGCTGTCCGGGTACGGCTGCCTGACCGGCCAGGGGAACGGCCAGGGCGGCCGCGAGCACGGCCAGAAGGCCGACCAGCTGCCCGGCTACCGCAAGCTCGACGACCCGGCGGCCAGGGAGCACGTCGCGGCAGTCTGGGGCGTCCCGGCGGACAGCCTGCCGGGTCCGGGGCGCAGCGCGTACGAGTTGCTGGACGCGCTCGGCACGGACGTCCGCGCGCTGCTCCTGATGGGATCCAACCCGGTCGTCTCCGCGCCGCGCGCCGCGCACATCGAGGAGCGCATCCGATCGCTGGACTTCCTGGCCGTCGCGGACGTCGTCCTCTCCGAGACGGCCGCGCTCGCCGACGTCGTCCTGCCGGTGACGCAGTGGGCCGAGGAGACCGGGACCACGACGAACCTGGAGGGCCGCGTACTGCTGCGCCGCCGCGCCGTGGACCCGCCGCCCGGCGTCCGCACGGACCTGGCGGTGCTGGGCGGGCTGGCGGCGCGCCTGGGCCACGAGAAGGGCTTCCCCGCCGACCCCGAGGAGGTCTTCGCGGAGCTGCGCCGGGCCTCGGCGGGCGGCCCGGCGGACTACGCCGGGATCAGCTACCGGCGCATCGCGGCCGAGGACGGCGTCTTCTGGCCGTGCCCCGAGGAGGAGCACCCCGGTACCCCGCGCCTCTTCCTCGACCGGTTCGCCACCCCGGACGGCCGGGCGCGCTTCGTACCGGTCTCGCACCGCGCCGCCGCGGAGGAGGCCGACGCGGAGTACCCGGTGCTGCTGACGACCGGCCGGGTGCTGGCGCAGTACCAGTCGGGCGCGCAGACCCGGCGGGTGGCCGAGCTGAACGCGGCGGCCCCCGGCCCCTTCGTGCAGCTCCACCCGCGTCTGGCGGAGCGGTACGGGATCGCCGAGGGCGACCGGGTCGCGGTGGAGTCACGGCGCGGGCGGGCCGTGGCACCGGCCCGCCTCAGCACCGGCATCCGTACCGACACGGTCTTCATGCCGTTCCACTGGCCGGGCGAGGGCCGCGCCAACACCCTCACCAACCCCGCCCTCGACCCCACCTCCCGCATGCCGGAGTTCAAGGTCTGCGCGGTCCGGCTGACCCCGCTGGGCCCGTAGAGCAGCGCACCGCGCCCCTCAGTGAGGCCGGGCCCGACGCGCCTCAGTGGTGCCAGGCCTGCCCTCCGGTGTTGTGGATGAACCGCTGCAGCACCTTGATGGTGGTCAGGTACTCCTCGTCGGTGATGCCCTCGTGCCGCTCCGCCACCAGCTCTTCCTGGAGGGCGGCGGCCTTGGCGTGGAGGGCCCCGCCCTCCGGGGTGATCCGCAGGGTGGCGCGCGCGTCCTGGGTGACCCAGCCGCGGGCGATCACCGTGTCGATCTCCTCCGCCAGCACCTCGGCGTTGTCGAGGTAGTTCTTGAGCAGCTCGGTCACCTCCGCTCTGGGCCGTGCGTCCTCGGCGGAGGCGACCTGGTGCAGCACCCACCACTGCGGCTGGGTGATGCCCAGCTCCGCGAGTGCGCCTCGGATGCGGGTGACGACCGCCTTGCTCGCCGCCCCGCTCCAGTAGCCGATGGGCTGCCGGATCAGTTCGGTGTCGGTGTGGGAGTACTCCATGGCTCCGCCCTCTTTCCGTTCGGTTGAGGGCGACGCTAGGAACTCAAGCACACTTGAGGTCAAGCGGCTCCGGGCGGGGCGGCCTTGAGGTCAGGCGCTCCGGTGGGCGTCGACCTCCTTCAGGTACGCCGTGCGCGTCTCCTCGTCCAGGAAGGACGCCTGGAAGGAGTTCCGGGCCAGCAGGCGCAGCGTGTCCTCATCGAGGCCCAGCGCGTCGCGTACGGCGGTGAAGTTGTCGTGCGCGTAGCCGCCGAAGTAGGCCGGGTCGTCGGAGTTGACGGTCACCAGCAGGCCGGCGTCCAGCATGGCGGGCAGCGGGTGGTCGGCCAGGTCGTCGATGACCCGCAGCCGGACGTTGGACAGCGGGCAGACCGTGAGCGGTACCTGCTCGGCGGCCAGCCGCGCCACCAGCTCCGGGTCCTCCAGGGACCGCACGCCGTGGTCGACCCGGTCCACGCCGAGGATGTCCAGCGCCTCCCACACGTACGCGGGCGGGCCCTCCTCACCGGCGTGCGCCACGCACTTGAGCCCGGCCTCCCGCGCGAGCGCGTACACCTCGCGGAACTTCGACGGCGGATTGCCGACCTCGGCGGAGTCCAGGCCGACGGCGGTGATCCGGTCCAGGTACGGGCGGGCCGCCTCGAACGTCTCCAGGGCCGACTCCGCGCTCTCGTCCCGCAGGAAGCACATGATGAGGCGGGTGGTGATGCCGTAGGTCTCCTGAGCGGCGTCCAGGGCGCGGCCCAGGCCCTCGATGACGGTGCCGATCGGCACGCCGCGCGCGGTGTGGGCCTGCGGGTCGAAGAAGATCTCCGCGTGCCGCACGCCCTGCTCCTTCGCCCGCGCGAGGTAGGCGTGCGCCAGGTCGGCGAAGTCCTCCTCGGTGCGCAGCACGGCCATCAGCGCGTAGTACAGGTTCAGGAAGGACTGCAGGTCGCTGAAGGAGTAGGCGCGGCGCAGCTCCTCCTGGGAGGCGTACGGCAGCTCGATGCCGTTGCGCGCGGCGAGCGCGAACGCCAGCTCGGGTTCCAGCGTGCCCTCGATGTGCAGGTGCAGTTCGGCCTTGGGGACCGGGGGGTGGGGGGCGTTCATGGTCGGCTCAGGCACCTTCCTGCGCGGCGGCGAAGGCGCGGCCTTCGTTGGCGGCGACGCCGGGGCCCACGGGGCCGGCGGCACGTCGGCCGGTGGCGAGCCAGTCGCCACCGGGGATCGGGGTGCCGGCGGCGCGGAGGCGGCCGGCCAGGGGTTCGGCGGCGAGGTAGACCCAGGCGGCGACCGTGCTGCCGTCCGGCAGGTCGGCGTCGCAGGCGGCCCGGTCGTAGTCGTTGTCCGGCGCGCCGGGCGTGTAGCCCTCCAGCCGGTCCAGGACCGCCAGGACCTCTTCGTACGCCGCCTCGTGGGGCGTGACGACATGGCCGTGCACCGTCGCGTCGGCGGGGCCCCGGACGGCGTACGGGTAGCCGGGCCCGTCGTACAGCAGCGCCCCGTGGATCATCGCAGGCTGCTCGGCGGCGGTACGGCCGCGCAGGGCCCAGGCGTGGTTGGCCTCCCCCGGTCGCAGCGTCCCGTAGACGAAGAAGGGCAGCCGCTCGTGCTCGGCGGGCCGGTCGTTCATGGGTCGGTTCTCCTCTTTGTGCGTTCTTCCCGCTTGCAACCATGCCAGGCCGCGACGCGTCGCTGTCCGGTAGGTCGGGCAACTCTCCGAAGAGCGACGGAACGGGGCGTCCCGGGGGATGAGGCCGTGCGGCGCACCGGCCCCGGTGCGGGCCGTCGGGGGCTAGGCCCGGAACGTGATGCCGATGCATGCCCGCGCCGGGAGGCGCGAGAGCAGGAGCCATCGTGAGCAGTCAGCCGGTCGGCACGGATGGTCCGCTGGTACCCATGCCGCAACTGACTCCTGAGGCCCTGCGCAGGGCCGTCGCGCAGATCGCGCCGAGCCGTCTGCCGGAGTTCAACGATCACCTGGTGAGCGCCACGACCAGCGCCCAGCGCACCAGCAGCGTCGGATCGCTGCGCGCCTTCACCGACCACTGGGGCACGCTCGTCAACATCTACCGCTGGCCGGAACGGGCCACGCGGTTCCTCGCGTGCGAAAACCTGGCTGCCGATCCGGATTCCGATCCCGAGGCGGCCGCAGCGAGCGAGGTCGGCCGCATCCTCCGGACCGCCGGCGAGGAGATCGGTACGCGAGCGGTATCCGGCGCTGGGAGTACGACCCGGATGCGGAACACGTCGTGGGGGGGCGTGGTCGTGCGGGTGACCTGGGCCGGCTGAACGAGCAACCGCAGGCCCCTAGCGGGTCTCCTCCTGGATCCAGGCCAGGTAGTCGGCGCCGCCGTGGACGATCGGCGTCGCGATGATCTCCGGGGTGTCGTAGTCGTGCGCCCCGCGGAGGTACTCCTCCAGTTCCTGGTACCGGTGGCCGGTCGTCTTGAGGAGCACCTGCCACTCCTGGCTGGTCTCGATGGCGTTCTGCCAGCGGTACACCGAGGTGACCGGCGCGCTGACCTGGGCGCATGCCGCGAGGCGCGCCTCGATCGCGCCGCGCGCCAGCGCCTCGGCCTTCTCCGCGGCGTCGGTCGTCGTCATCACGGTCAGGAACGCGGGCGGTGCGGTCTCGACGGGCTGATCGGTCACGGGTCGGGTCCTTTTAGGTCGGGGACGGGCGGGTACCTGATCCTTCCCCTCCACGGGTACCACGGCGCGCCGATGACTTGCGGCGCCCCGGGCACCCGCGAGGATGGGGGCAGGACCATGCCACCGGAACGCCGGCACTCCGCGACCGAAGGGCCCCCCATGGACGACCTCACCGCCCTCGCCCGCCAGCAGCTCGACGACGCCAAGGCCGACCCGCACGGCCGCAGCGCCCGGCTCTTCCTGCACGACGGGCCGCTGCGCCAGACCGTGATCGCGCTGATCGGCGGCGCCTCGCTGGACGAGCACGTCTCGCCGCCCGCGGGCAGCATGCAGATCCTGCACGGACATGTGCAGATCACGACGGGCAACGGCAAGCAGGACATGATCGCGGGGCAGGTCGCGCAGATCCCCCGCGAGAAGCACGGGGTGACGGCCGTCGAGAACTCCGCCCTGCTGCTGACCTCGGTGACCCGCGTCGACGGCATGTGAGCACAGCGGGCGGCACAACCTTTGCCCCGTTCCGGCGGTCTGACGGGTGAGAGTTCCGATACGTACTGCAGATCCGTTACGTACCGCAGTTCCGCTGGGTACCGCATTTTCTGTTACGTACCGCCACGGGGGAAAGGTCTCGTCCATGCACGTTCGTTCCGCACGTCGCCGTACCGCACGTCGCCGTACCGCGCTCACCGCTACCGCCGCCGTCCTGGCCGCCACCGCCGTGGGGACGACCGCGGCGGTCGCGGCCCCGGCCGCGAGCACGCCGCCGCGCTTCCTCGCGCCCGGCGAGCTCCCGCCGCACGCCTCCTCGCCCTGGTACGCCTCGAAGGTCACGCCGGGGCTGCCGGACCCGGCGCCGTTCTGCCTCGACGGCGGCGTGGTGCCGGGCGGCGACGGCACGTACCACCGCAGCTACTGGACCGAGTACGACACCGGCGCCGGGCAGGTCAGCGTGGTGACCTCCAGCGACGACAGCGCGCGCCGGCTGGCCGCGCAGCTGCGCGAGAAGGTCGCCCGGTGTGCCGGTGACTGGCTGCACGACAAGCCCGGGGGCACCGCGTCCTGGAAGGACTACGGCACGGTCGACGCGGCGAACGGCGGCCGGGTGTACGGCATCCACACCTCGATGCCGGAGTCCGAGCCGGGCATCCATCTCTTCGGCGTGGGCCGCTCGGGCCGCACGGTCACGGTCGTGCAGTGGGGCGAGATGGGCACCTTCGAGCACGCGCCGGTACCGGCGTTCAAGGCCACCGTCCGCCAGGCGCTCAACAAGCTCTGAGCCGCGCCGCCGGGTCGTGCCCCGGCGGCCGGACCGGCTCAGGACAGCCACTGGTCGTACGCCATGGAGCACAGCAGCGCCACGACGACCACGACCAGTACGCCGCGCACGAAGCCGGCGCCCTTCTTCAGCGCCATCCGGGCGCCGGCCGTGCTGCCCGCGAGGTTGAACGCCGCGAGCAGCGCGCCCAGTCCCCACAGCACGGTGCCCTGGTAGGCGAACATCGCCAGGGCACCGAGGTTGGTGCAGACGTTGACGACCTTGGCGGTCGCCGACGCGGTCACCAGGTCCATGTGCAGGATCGCCGCCAGCGCGATGACCAGGAACGCGCCGGTGCCGGGGCCCACCAGCCCGTCGTAGAAGCCGATGCCGAGCCCGGCGATCAGCACCGCGGCGAGCACCCGCTGCCGGGTGACCGGGCCGGAGGGCGCGGGCGCGGTACCGAAGGACGGCCGCAGCAGCACGAAGACGAGCACCCCGGCCAGCACGACCATGATCAGCGGGCGCAGCACCGCGCTGTCCAGCCCGGCCGCGAGGAACGCGCCGCCCAGCGAACCGCCCGCCGCCGCCAGCCCGATGCGGACCGCCGCCGGGACGTCCAGCGGCGTCCTGCGGACGTAGGTGATCGCTGCGCCCGTCGTGCCGACCACCGCCGCCGACTTGTTGGTGCCGAGCACGAACGCGGCCGGCACGTGCGGGAGGCCGACGAGCAGCGCGGGCAGCAGGATCAGCCCGCCACCGCCCACGACGGCGTCGATCCAGCCGGCCGCCAGCGCGGCCAGGCAGAGCAGGAGCAGGGTCGTCAGGGATATGTCAGGCACCAGGTGATCTTAAGAACCACCGGCCGCTCTAGGGTGGGCAGTTATGGACTCCGAGATCTTCACCCTGGGCGGCGGGCTGCCGGTACGGCGGCTCGGGTACGGCACGGCACAGCTGGCGGGACCGGGCTACTGGGGTCCACGGCACGCCGATCCGCGGGAGGCGGTCGCCGTGCTGCGGCGCGCGGTGGAGCGCGGGGTGAACCTGATCGACACCGCCGACAACTACGGTCCCGCGGTGGCCGAGGAGCTGATCGCCGAGGCGCTGCACCCGTATCCGGAGGGCCTGGTGATCGCGACCAAGGGCGGCGTGGTGCGGACGAGCGCGGACGCCTGGCACATCGACGGGCGCCCCGAGTCGCTGCGCGCGATGTGCGACGCGAGCCTGCGGCGGCTGCGCCGGGAGACGATCGACCTGTACCAGCTGCACCGGCTGGACCCGAAGGTGCCGCTCGCCGACCAGCTGGGCACGCTGCTGGAGCTGCGGGACGCGGGCAAGATCCGGTACCTCGGGCTGGACTCGGTCGGCCCGGCCGAACTCACCGCCGCGCTGGCGCTGGCCCCGGTCGCCTCGGTGCAGAACCGCTACCACCTGCTGGACCGGGGCTCGGAGGAGCTGCTGACGCTGTGCGAGCGGCAGGGGATCGCGTTCCTGCCGTGGTTCCCGCTCGGCAACGGCGGGCTGACCGGCGGCGCGGCGCGCGCCCTGGACATCACCGCCGAGCGGCACGGCGCGAGCCACGGGCAGATCGCGCTGGCCTGGCTGCTGCACCGCTCCCCCGTCCTGCTGCCCACGCCCGGTACCGGCTCGCTCGCGCACTTGGAGGAGAACCTCGCCGCCGCGGACCTCGCCCTCGGCCCGGCGGACCTGAAGCTGCTGGAGGAGGCGGCGGACCGGTAGCCGCGGGCCGGTAGCCACCGGTAGCCGCAGGCGGGGGCGGGCGGCCCTCGTCGGGCAGGCAGCCGCAGGCCCGGGCGGTCGGTCCTCGTCGGACAGGCCGCCTCAGCCCGCCCACGGATCGACCGGTACGACGTCCCTCGCCCGGCCCCGGTCGTCCAGCGCGCGTCCCATCAGCTTGGACTGCTTGAGCACGATCGCCCGGTCGTGCAGCTGGAGGTGCGGCAGCCGCTCGCCGAGCTGGATCTCCAGCCGCTGCACGTCCTGGACCGACTGGAGCCAGAGCGTGAAGAGCAGGTTCTGCCGCCCGGTGACGGCCGCGCACAGCCGCACCTCGGGCAGGCCCAGCAGGACCCGCGCCGTCTCGGCGAGGTGGGTGGCGGGCACGCTCGCCCACAGGGTCGCCGAGATCGGCCACTCGGTCAGTTCACGGGCCGGCGGCGGCTGGCGGATCGGCTTCCTGGTCGCGGCGGCGCTCGGCCTGGTGGCGCTGTGGATCCGGCGGGGCGTGCAGGAGAGCGCGGAGTTCACCGAGGCCGGCGCGGACGGCCCGAAGGGCGCCGAGCGGCGCGCGCTGTACCGCGCGAACCTGCGCAACATGGCGGCCGTCTTCCTGATCTCGGTCGGCGCGACCGCCGGGTACTACTACGGCACCGCCTACCTCCCCCAGTACGCGCAGCAGCTCGGCGTCGTCTCCGGCACCGAGTCGGCCGCCTCGATGCTGGGCCCGCTGGTGCTGCTGATCGCGGCGATGGTCGTGGTCGGGCGGCTCGCCGACCGGCTGGGCGCGCTGCGCACCCTGCGCGCCGGCCTGTGCCTGCTGGCCGTCGCCACCGTGCCGCTGATGCTGGCGCTGGCGCACGGCGCCCTCCCGATGTGGCTGGTCACGGTGGTGTACCTGACGCTGATCGCGGCGCCCATCGGGCTGACGAACGTGCTGTTCGCGCAGCTCTTCCCGGTCGCGGTGCGGGTGGTCGCGATGGGCGTGCCGTACACGATCGCGATCGGGCTGTTCGGCGGCACGTTCCCGCTGCTCGCCCAGGGCCTGGCCAAGGCCGGGCACCTGACGCTGGTGCCCTGGTGGGCCGCGGGCGCCGCCGCCGTCTCGCTCGCCGGCACCTTCCTGATCCGCCCGGCCCGGACTGCGGAGGGCTGAGCCCCCGCCGCGGAGGCCCTCTTGTGGAAGCCCCCGCGTTGCGGTCCTCTCGTTGCTGCCACCCCCACTCCGAAGGAGCACAAATGAATCTGCGGGACGACGCCCGCGCCCTCTCCGGCGACCTGGTTCAGCTGCGCCGCGCGCTGCACCGCATCCCCGAGGTCGGCCTGGACCTGCCGCGCACCCAGGAGACGGTGCTGGCGGCGCTCGACGGGCTGCCGCTGGAGGTCAGCACCGGCAGCGGCCTCAGCTCGGTGACGGCGGTGCTGCGCGGCGCGCAGGCCGGGCCGACGGTGCTGCTGCGCGGCGACATGGACGCGCTGCCGGTCGCGGAGAAGACCGGTCTGGACTTCGCCGCCGACAGCGGCCGGATGCACGCCTGCGGCCACGACCTGCACACCTCGATGCTGGCGGGCGCCGCGAAGCTGCTCTCCGCGCACCGCGACCGCCTCGCGGGCGACGTGGTCTTCATGTTCCAGCCGGGCGAGGAGGGCTTCGACGGCGCCGGGCAGATGCTCGCCGAGGGCGTACTGGACGCCTCCGGCAGCCGCCCCGACGCCGCGTACGCGATCCACGTGATGTCGGCGGGCCTGCGGAGCGGCGTCTTCGGCACCCGCGGCGGCCCGGCGCTCGCCGCGTCCAACGTGCTGAAGGTGACGGTGCAGGGCGAGGGCGGCCACGGCTCCATGCCGCACCGCGCCAAGGACCCGGTGCAGGCGGCCTGCGCCATGGTCACCGCGCTGCAGGCGTGGATCACCCGTACCTTCGACGTCTTCGACCCGGTCGTGCTGACGGTCGGCACCTTCCACGCGGGCACCCAGCAGAACGTCATCCCCGACACCGCCACCTTCCACGCGACCGTCCGCAGCTTCTCGCCCGCCGCCCAGCGCAAGGTCAGGGAGGGCACGCCGGAAGTCTGCCGCGGCATCGCGCAGGCGTACGGGGTCGGGGTGGACGCGGAATTCGTCGAGCAGTACCCGGTCACCGTCAACGACCACGCCGAGGCGGACTTCGTCGCGCACACCGTGCGGGAGGCGCTCGGCGAGGAGTTCTACGCGCCGCTGCCGCAGCCGCTGCACGGCTCGGAGGACTTCTCCCGGGTGATCGCCGAGGTGCCCGGCGCGATGCTGACGCTCGGCTCCCCGCCGCCCGGCGCCGACCCGGAGACCTCCCCCAACAACCACTCCCCGCTCGCGGTCTTCGACGACGCGGTCCTCGCGGACGGCGCCGCGGTCTACGCGGAGCTGGCGGCCCGGCGGCTGGTGAAGGCGGCCTAGGGCCGAATACTCCTCACACGGCGCCCGGCCGTGTGAGGAGAGCAGCGTTCCCTTCAGGAAACGGGCGGGATGCGGCCGGGTAACAGCCGCCCCGCACGCTTCTCGGCATGACCTCGAAACAGCGCGTGGTGGTGATCGGCGGCGGCATGGCCGCCGCCCGGCTCGCGCGCCGCCTCCGCGACGGCGACGGCGGCCGGCAGGCCCGGTACGCGGTGACCGTGATCGGCGAGGAGCCGCACGCCCCGTACAACCGCGTCCTGCTCGCCGAGGTGCTGGCCGGCCGCTACGCCCCCGAGGTGATCGCACTGCCCGCGGTCGGCGGGGCACGGTGGCTGAGCGGCGTACGGGCGGTCCGCGTCGACCGCGACGAGCGCCTCGTGCACTGCGACGACGGCCGCGCCCTCCCGTACGACCTCCTCGTCCTGGCCACCGGCTCCAACCCCGTACTGCCGCCGCTGCGCGGCCTCTTCGCGCCCGGCGCCGGCGAACTCCCGCACGGCGTGCACCCCTTCCGCACGCTGGACGACTGCCGGGCGCTGGCCGCCGCCGAGGGCCGCCGCACGGTCGTCATCGGCGGCGGGCTGCTCGGCGTCTCGGCCGCCCGGGCACTCGCCGAGCGCGGCGCGCAGGTCGTCCTCGCGCACCAGGGCGAGCACCTGATGGAGCGCCAGCTCGACGAGGCGGCGGGCGGCCTGCTCCGCGACCACCTGCACGACCTCGGCGTCGAGGTGCACACCGAGTGCCGCGTCCGCGGCCTGCGCACCGAAAACGGGGCGGTCCGCGCGGTCGAAATCGCCGACAGGTACGCGCTCGACGCCGACCTCGTCGTCCTGGCCTGCGGCGTACGCCCCCGTACCGGTCTGGCAGCGGCCGCCGGCCTCACCGTGCGCCGTGGCATCGTCGTCGACGACGCGCTGCGCACCGACGACCCCCGCGTCTTCGCGATCGGCGACTGCGCCGAGCACGACGGCGTGACGTACGGCCTGGCCGGCCCGGCGCTGGACCAGGCGGACCTGCTGGCGGCCCGGCTGCTCGACGACGCGGCGCGCGACTACCGCGGTACGCGGGCCCTCACCCGGCTGACCCTCGGCGGCTCGGGCACCGGCTCCGGCCCCGCCGCCGTCCTCGACCTCGCCGCCTTCGGCGAGACCACCCCGGCCCCCGGCGACGACGTCATACGGCTCAGCGACGCCACCCGCAGCGCGTACCGCCGGGTCGTGGTCCGCGGGGACCGGCTGGTCGGCGGCATTCTCCTCGGCGATCTCGGCACCGTCGGCGCGCTCGCCCGTACCTGGGAGGGCGACGAGCCGCTGTCCGCCGCTCCCGTGCTCCACCTGCTCACCAATGATGGAGGCCACTGACCATGACTGCCACTCCCACGATCGTGCTCATCGGCCATGGGATGGTCGGCCAGCGCTTCCTGGAGGCTCTCGCGGACCGCGGTGTCACCGGGTCGGCACGCGTCGTCGTCCTGTGCGAGGAGCCCCGCCCCGCGTACGACCGGGTCCAGCTCACCTCGTACTTCTCCGGCCGCACCCCCGAGGATCTGTCCCTGGTCGAGGCGGGCTTCATGGCGGAGCACGGCATCGAGCTGCGCCTCGGCGACCCGGCCGAGTCCGTCGACCGCGCCACCCGCACGGTGACCGCCCGCTCCGGCTTCACCGTCGAGTACGACCAACTCGTCCTGGCCACCGGCTCGTACCCGTTCGTCCCGCCGGTCCCCGGCAAGGACAGCAAGGGCTGCTTCGTCTACCGGACGATCGAGGACCTGCTGGAGATCGAGGAGTACGCCAAGAACGTGACCTCCGGCTCGGTCGTCGGCGGCGGCCTGCTCGGCCTGGAGGCGGCGGGCGCCCTCAAGGGCCTCGGGCTGGACACGCACGTCGTGGAGTTCGCGCCGCGGCTGATGCCCGTACAGGTCGACGAGGGCGGCGGCGAGGCGCTGCGCCGCACCATCGAGGGCATGGGCGTGACCGTGCACACCGGCGTCGGCGGCAAGGAGATCACCGCGGGTCCGGACGGCGCGGTGACCGGCATGGAGCTGTCCGACGGCTCGCGCATCGACACCGACATGGTGATCTTCTCGGCCGGCGTCCGGCCGCGCGACCAGCTGGCCCGCGACTGCGGCCTGGAGGTCGGCGAGCGCGGCGGCATCGTGGTCGACGCGGCCTGCCGCACGGCGACCGACCCGGCCGTGTACGCGATCGGCGAGTGCGCGCTGGCCGTCGACGGCCGGGTGTACGGCCTGGTGGCGCCCGGCTACGAGATGGCGGAGACGGCGGCCGCCGCGATCGCCTCGGTCGACACCGCGGGCTTCACCGGCGCCGACACCTCCACCAAGCTCAAGCTGCTCGGCGTGGACGTGGCGTCCTTCGGCGACGCGCACGGCACCGCCGAGGGCTGTCTGGACGTGGTCTACGCCGACTCCCGCTCGGGCGTCTACAAGAAGCTGGTCATCGGCGCGGACGGCACGCTGCTGGGCGGCGTCCTGGTCGGCGACGCCGAGGCGTACGGCACGCTCCGCCCGCTCACCGGTTCCGTCCCGCCGGTCTCCCCCGAGCAGCTGGTCCTCCCCGCCGGGGCCGGCGCGCCGGTCGCCATCGGCCCCTCCGCGCTCCCCGACGAGGCGGTCATCTGCAACTGCCACAACGTCACCAAGGGCGCCATCCGCGCGGCCGTCACCGAGCACTCCTGCGGCACGGTCCCCGAGGTCAAGAAGTGCACCAAGGCCGGCACCGGCTGCGGCTCCTGCGTGAAGGCGCTGACCACCCTGGTCAACGACGAGCTGGAGCTGAACGGCGTCACCGTCGACAAGGGCCTGTGCGGCTGCTTCCCGCACACCCGCGCCGAGCTGTACGAGATCGTCCGCACCCTGCGCCTCACCTCGTACGAGCAGCTGCTCGCCTCGCACGGCAGGCCGGAGGCCCGGGACGGTGACGGCTGCGAGGTCTGCAAGCCGACCGTCGGCTCCATCATCGCCTCGCTCGCGCCCACCCTCGGCGCCAGCGGCTACGTCCTGGACGGCGAGCAGGCGGCGCTCCAGGACACCAACGACCACTTCCTCGCCAACCTCCAGCGCAACGGCTCGTACTCGATCGTGCCGCGCATCCCCGGCGGCGAGATCACCCCCGAGAAGCTGATCGTCATCGGCGAGGTGGCCCGCGACTACGGCCTCTACACGAAGATCACCGGCGGCCAGCGGATCGACCTGTTCGGCGCCCGCGTCGACCAGCTCCCCCGCATCTGGGCCCGCCTTGTCGACGCCGGCTTCGAGTCGGGGCACGCGTACGGAAAGGCCCTCCGTACGGTGAAGTCGTGCGTCGGGCAGACCTGGTGCCGCTACGGCGTCCAGGACTCCGTCCGCATGGCCATCGACCTCGAACTCCGCTACCGGGGCCTGCGCTCGCCGCACAAGCTGAAGTCCGCGGTCTCCGGCTGCGCCCGCGAGTGCGCCGAGGCCCGCGGCAAGGACTTCGGCGTCATCGCCACCTCCAACGGCTGGAACCTCTACGTCGGCGGCAACGGCGGCGCCGATCCGCGCCACGCCGACCTCCTCGCCCAGGACCTCTCCGACGCCGAGCTGGTCCGCCTGATCGACCGCTTCCTGATGTTCTACATCCGCACCGCCGACCGCCTGGAGCGCACCTCCGCCTGGCTGGAGCGCATCGAGGGCGGCCTGGACCACGTACGCGACGTCGTCGTCCACGACTCCCTCGGCCTCTGCGCCGAGCTGGAGGCCCTGATGGCCGACCACGTCGCCCACTACCGCGACGAGTGGGCCGAGACGCTCAACGACCCCGAGCGCCTCTCCCGCTTCGTCTCCTTCGTCAACGCGCCCGAAGCGCCCGACCCGTCCGTCCGCTTCGTCCCCGAGCGGGACCAGATGAAGCCGGACCTGGACCTGCTGGCCGGCCCCACCCTCCCCGTACGCACCCTCGAAGGGACCGTTTCCCGATGACCGAGACGCTCGAACGCCCGCTGACGACCGGCACCCTCGAACTGCGCACGGACCGCGGCTGGCTGGCCGTCTGCGCCTCCTCCGCGCTCGTCCCCGGACGCGGCGTGGCCGTGCTCCTCCCGGACGGCACCCAGGCCGCCGTCTTCCTGGACCGCACGGGCCGCCCGTACGCGATCGGCAACCGCGACCCGTTCACCGGCGCCTGCGTCCTCTCCCGCGGCCTCACCGGCTCCGCCGACGGTCGCCCGTACGTCGCCTCCCCCCTCCTGAAGCAGCGCTTCGACCTGGCGACGGGCACCTGCCTGGACGACCCGGCCCGCTCGGTCCCGGTCTACGAGACCCGGCTGACCCCGCAGACCGCAGCAGCCGCCTGACCCACCCACCCGGCGGCTCCCACGCCCGCCGCCCCACCAGCCCGACCGCCCCGCCCCGCGCCATCCCTGCCCTGCCCGGCGCGCGACGGGGCGGTCGCGTACGGCCGGGCACGGTGCACCCGCGTAACCTGACCTCGGCTTTACCGACGAGTACATACGCACCGCGTACGTGGGCACCCTCCTGCATGCGTACCGAGTCCCTACGTACCGACGAGTCCATACGTACCGAGAGGTTCAGGCAATGGCCCGCCGCTGGAACACGTCCCATATTCCCGACCAGACCGGCCGGCTGGCCGTCGTGACCGGTGCCAACAGTGGTCTCGGCTACGTCACGGCGCGCGAGCTCGCCCGCCGCGGCGCGCGGGTGATCCTGGCCTGCCGCGACAAGGACCGCGGCGCCGCTGCCGTCGCCCGGCTGCACTCCGAGCTGCCCGCGTCCGAGAGCGAGCTGCGCACGCTCGACCTCGCCGACCTGGCCTCCGTACGCGCCTTCGCCGACGAGCTGGCCGCCACTCGCCTCGACCTGCTGATCAACAACGCCGGTGTGATGGCCCTCCCCCACCGCCGCACCGCCGACGGCTTCGAGATGCAGTTCGGCACCAACCACCTCGGCCACTTCGCGCTGACCGGCCTGCTCCTGCCCGCGCTGCTCGCCACCCCCGGCGCCCGCGTCGTCACGGTCTCCAGCGGCTTCCACGCCCTCGCCGACGTCGACCTGACCGACCTCAACTACGAGCGGAACCGCTACCGCCGCTGGATCGCCTACGCCCGCTCCAAGTCGGCCAACCTCCTCTTCACGCACGAGCTGGCCGCCCGGCTCGACCGCGCCGGCTCCGATGTGCTCGCCGTCGCCGCGCACCCGGGCTACGCCGACACCAACCTCCAGACGGCCGGTGTCCGCATGGAGGGCCGCACCCGCGCCGAGCGCTACGCCGCCCTCGGCAACCGGCTCGTCGCCCAGCCCGCCGAGGCGGGCGCGCTGCCCAGCCTCTGCGCGGCGACCGCCCCGGGCATGCGCCCCGACGCGTTCCTCGGCCCGCAGGGCGGCCTCCGCGGTGCGCCGGCCCCCTCGTTCCGCGCCCGCCGGACCAAGGACGACGCCACCTCGGAGGCCCTGTGGACCGCCTCGGAACAGCTGACCGGCGTCACCTACGACTTCACTTCTCCGGCGCCGGCCTGACGTTCTGGGTGACGTGGAAGACGTTGTCCGGGTCGTACCGCCGCTTGACCCGCGCCAGCCGGTCGTAGTTGTCCCGGTACGTGGCCCGGACGCGGTCCTCCCCCTCGCCCTCGCCGAGGAAGTTCACGTAGGACCCGCCCATGGAGTACGGGCGCAGCGCCTCCCAGTACGCCACGCACCACTCCTTGACCGCCCGCGCGTTGGCCGGGTCGGGGTCGATGCCGGCGAAGACCCCGGACCACAGCGCGTCCCGGTAGCTCCACGCCGTGTCCTCCCGGCCGACGCGCCCGGCGGCTCCGTCCACCGGGTACAAGTGCATCGTCGACAGCCCGGTGGGCAGCTCCTCCCCGAACCGCAGATGCACGTCGAGCGCCTCGTCCGGCACCCGGTCGAAGAAGGCGCCGCGCCAGTACCACTGGAGCCCCGCGGGCAGCAGCTCGTCGAACAGCCGCTGCATCTCCGCGTACGGCATCGGCGTCGAGAAGTGGAAGGCCGGCCGGCCCGCCTCGCGCGCCCCCGCGAGCGCCTCCCCGAGCACCGCTTCGGTCCGCTCCGCTTCCCCGGCGTGGCACCACAGCACGCCGCACATCTTCTGCCCGTACAGCTCCTCGGGGAAGGGCGGCCCGGGCGGCACGGCCAGCACCGTGAAGAACCCGTACACGTCCTCCGCGGCACTCGGCATGAACTCCCGGTACCAGCCGAGCACTTCGCGCGTACGCTCCACCGGCCACACGGTGACGCCGAAGCCGACCGTGTCGACGGGGTGCAGCCGGTACGTGAACGACGTGACCACGCCGAAGTTGCCGCCCCCGCCGCGCAGCGCCCAGAACAGGTCCTCGTGCGCGTCTTCGCTCGCGGTGACGAGGGTCCCGTCCGCCAGCACCACATCGGCCGCCACCAGACTGTCCAGCGTCAGGCCGTACTTGCGGGTGAGATAGCCGTGCCCGCCGCCCAGCGTCAGCCCGCCGAGACCGGTCGTCGAATTGATGCCGGTGGGCACGGCGAGCCCGAAGCCCTGCGTCGCGTGGTCCAGGTCCCCGAGGAGGCTCCCGCCCCCGGCCTGCGCGGTCCGGGCCGCCGGATCGACCCGCACCCAGCGCATCGGCGCCAGGTCGGCGGTGATCCCGCCGTCCACGATCCCCAGGCCGGGCGCGCTGTGTCCCCCGCCCCGCACGGCCAGCTCGACCCCCCGCTCCCGCGCGAAGGCCACCACATCCCGGACATCCACCACGTCCCGGCACGCCACCACGGCCCCCGGCCGCTTGTCCAGCATGCCGTTGTAGACCTTCCGGGCTTCGTCGTACCCGCCGTCCTCCGGCCCCACGACCGGTCCCCGTACCGCTTGCCGCAACGCTCCCAGAGTCCCCGGCTCCATGGCGGCCCCCATGGCATCGCACCTTTGGCCAAAGCCCAGCTCCCGGGCCCCCGGCCCTTACCCCCACCCTCCCGCCGCCCCCGGCCCCGGGCAATCCCCACCGCAGCCACCGCTGCAACCCGGCATCCGGACCGCCGCGACGCCGTTCCCGGCGTCAGACGTCAACGCCGCCCGCGCCCCAACAGAGCACTGCCCGCGACCACGGCCCCAATGGCGATGACCTTGGCGGCTCCGTAATACCCACCCGCCAGGTTCTCCGGCGTACCGGGCAACCGAAAGAAAACCCATACAGCGACAACAACCCCGAAAACAATCAGCCCAACGGCCCCCACCGCCCCGAGCCCGGCCCACCAGGGCCCCTCACCGTGGCTCCGCTGAACTTCCCCTTGCGTCATGAACCGCTCTCCCCTGCGTGCGTGCGACGTTGATCACGAGAGGAGACGGGCAATGGGCGCATGAGGTTCACGGGCCTCAGGGACGAGCGGGCGCTGCGCCCCCTTCATGTCGGCCTCAGGACGCCGACGTGTCCGTGAGCGCGGCGCGCGACAGGCCCAGTTCTCGGGCCAGGGCTTCCTCCGCCCACTGGAGCATGGTCGTGCGCGGCAGCGGGCCCTGGTACGAGGTCATCTGGACCGCGAGGCCGTCCAGGAGGGCGGTGAGGCGCCAGGCCGCGGCCGTGGGGTCGGGGCAGTCGAACTCGCCGGCCGTCGCGCCCTCCGCCATCACGTCGGCGAGGGCGGCCTTCCACTCCTGGTCCAGGCCGCCGGCCGTCTCCCGGAGGACCGGGTCGCGGAGGGCCGCCGCCCAGCCCTCGATCCACAGGCGCCAGCCCTTGGCCTGGCCGGTCGGTGCGTACCAGCGCACCGCCGCGCGCAGCCGGCGCACCGCGGTCGTGCGGCGGTTGAGGAGGCGGCGCAGGTGGGCGAGGTCGGCCTCGGCGGCGTGCGCGAAGGCCGCCGCGACGAGCTTCTCCTTCGTGGCGAAGTGGTACAGGACCAGGGCGTTGGAGACACCCAGCGCGGAGGCCACATCGGAGACGCGGACCGCCGCGACGCCACGTGCCTCGATCTGCTCGATGGCGGCACGCAGCAGCTCCTCGCGCCGCTCCGCCACGTTCAACCGGACTCTTGCCACGTCGTCAGCCTACAACCGGGGGCGTGCGAGAACCCTTGACACCGCGCGGCGACGGGTTCACAGTCACCCACTACCCACTACTGACTGTCCATTCAGTTAGTTGCAGTAGTCGCAACAGTCGCAGTGAGTTCGGTTGGAGCGCGTGCCGCGTCGTCGCTGGAGTTCGCCATGACAGATGCAGAGACCCGATCGTCGTCCGCACCGCCCGGCCCCGGGAGGAGACCCGGGCCGGACACCGGCTCGCCCGACCTGTCCGAGGGGTGGGGCGAACAGCGGGGCCGCCTGCGGAAGGACCTGCGGCGGCTGGACGTACTGTTCTTCCTGATCTGCACGCTGGTCGGGCTGGACACGATCGGGTCGGTCGCGGCGCAGGGCCCGCAGGGGCTGACCTGGATGGCGATCCTCGCGCTCGCCTTCTTCCTGCCGTACGGACTGCTGGTCGCCGAGCTGGGCTCGGCATTCCCCGTGCAGGGCGGGCCGTACGTCTGGACGCGGCTCGCGTTCGGGCGGCTGACGGCCGGCCTCAACCAGATCCTGTACTGGATATCCAATCCGGTCTGGGTGGGCGGCAGCCTCTGCATCATCGCGCTGACGACATGGGAGGAATTCTTCACGCCACTGCCGGGTGCGTGGAAATACCTCGCCGGGCTGGTGTTCATCTGGGGCGGGGCGCTGGCCGTGGTGCAGGCCGTACGGTTCGGGAAATGGGTGCCGATCGCGGGGGCCGTCGCGCGCATCGTGCTGCTCGGCTTCTTCCTCGTCTCCGTGGTCGTCTTCGCGCTGGAAAACGGCGTGCACCCGCTGCCGGCCGGGGAGTTCACGCCGACGTACGCCGGATTCATCGCACTCGTGCCCGTACTCATCTTCAATTACGTCGGGTTCGAACTGCCCAGCTCCGCGGCGGAGGAAATGACCAATCCGCGCCGGGACATTCCGCTGTCGATCCTGCGGTCGGGGCTGGCGTCGCTGGTGCTGTACGGCGGGCCGATCCTGGGAATCCTGTTCGTCCTGCCGGGGAAGGAAATCGGGAGCCTCGGCGGATTCATCGATGCCTGCAAGGCGGTCTTCACCGTCTACGGCGGGCACATCGCGAGCGACGGGACCGTGACGCTCGGCGGCGCGGGGGCCGTTTTCGGCGGCGTGGCGGCGGCCGGACTGATCGTCGGGCTGCTGACCAGCGGGGTCACCTGGGCGATGGGGGCGCACCGGGCACAGGCGGTGGCCTGCGCGGACGGCGCGGGGCCCGGCTGGCTCGGCAAGATCGACGAGCGGCGGGGCACCCCGGCGCGGGTCAATCTGCTGTCCGCCGTCATCGCCTCGGTGCTTTTCGTGCTCGCGCTGAATCTGACCGAGGGGGACGGCGAGAAGTATTTCGCGGCGGGCCTCGGGCTGACGATCTCCACGACGTTCATCTCGTACGTCATCACGTTCCCGAGCCTGGTGGTACTGCGCCGGAAGTACCCGGACACGCCCCGCCCGTACGCGGTACCGGGCGGGCGCCTCGGGCTGTGGACGGTCACCGCGCTGGCAACGGGCCTCGTAGCCTTCACGGTCGTCGTACTCATCTGGCCGGGCTTCGGCGTCGGCTGGTTCGGCAGCACAGGCAACGCAGCCGACTCCCTCCCCCCGTCCTTCGCCGGCCAACGCCTCGCCTACACCCTCAGCCAGGTCCTCCCACTCGCCCTGTTCCTGGTCATCGGGCTGGTGTTCTACGGCCTGGGGGCGAAGACCCGTCGGGCCAAGGGGTAGCGATCCTGCCGCTCCTCGGCTGCAACGCCACCGAGTTCCAGAACCGGTCCTGACCGGGGGAAGGCCCGGGTTCCGCCGGACGGCGGGCCCGGGCCTTCCTGTACGCCGCTCAGCGGTACGGGGCAGCCCCTCCCGGAGGTACGGCCAACACCGCCGCCGCGTCCAGGGCCACTGCTCCGCCCGGGTGGGTGAGGAGGGGGTTGATTTCCATGTCGGTGAGTTCGGGGTGTTCGGTGGCGCAGCGGGCCAGGGTGCAGAGGGCGGTGGCGGCCGCGTCGAGGTCGACGGGAGGGGTGCCGCGCCAGCCGGTGAGGAGGGGGGCGAGGCGCAGGGAGAGCAGGAGGTCGCGGGCGTGGTCGGGGGTGAGCGGGGCGAGGGCCAGGGCGGTGTCGGCGAGGAGTTCGGCCCGTACGCCGCCGATGCCGGCCATGAGAACCGGGCCGAAGGCGGGGTCGCGTCGTACGCCAGCGATCAGTTCGACCGCGTACGGGGGCGTGGCCATGGCTTCGACGGCGTAGCGGTGCGCACCCGTCACCGCGGCCATCCGGGCGAAGGCGGCCCGCAGCGCCGTCTCGTCGGCCAGGCCGAGCGCCACCCCGCCCGCCTCCGTCTTGTGGGCCAGCCCCATCGCCTTCAGGGCGAGCGGGAAGCCGACCCGGTGGGCGGCGACCACCGCCTCGTCGGCGGAACGGACGAACTCCGCTGCGGGGAAGGCCAGTCCGTAGGAGCAGAGCAGGTCGCGGGTGGTTTCGTAATCGCCGTCGAGGAGGCGGTGGGGGGACGGGGGCGGGAGCGGCAGCGGCTGCCTGGGGCGGGTGGCGCTGAGGCGCGTCACGCCGGACAGGGCCGCCGCGGCCTGCTCGATCCGTTCGTAGACCGGGACGCCACGCTGCCGCAGGACGGCGAGGGCCGGGGTGTCGCGGGCCATGGTGTGGACGAGGAGGGGGCGGCCGGAGGCCTCGGCTGCGGTGGCGAGTTCCCGGGCGATCTCCGTCTCGCGGGCGGCTCGGCCCGGCGCGTCGGTGGCGTAGTCGCCGAAGTAGCCGGTGAGGACGACGGCGTCGGCTTCGCCGCAGGTCAGGAGCATACGAGTGAGGCGCGCATAGGTGGCCAGGTCGACTTCGCCGGCGCCCGCGAGGTCCACGGGGTTGCCGCAGCCGGCGCCGGGCGGGAGGAGCGCGGCAACTGCCTCGGCGGTGGCTGCGGAGAACGCCGGTACGTCCGCACCGCGGGCGGCGAACGCGTCGGCGGCCAGAGCCCCTTGTCCGCCACTGTCTCCGACGACGGCGACGGCAGGGCGCGGCCTCAGGAGCGCGGGGAACTGCGCGACCGGCCACGGTGGTGGGGCTGTCGCCGGCGGCGGGGCAGGGACCGGCACGGTCGCGCGACCGTGCGCCCTCAGCAGGCACAGCGCCGTGTCCACCGTCTCCCCCGCCGTGTCGAGCAGCAGGGCGCCCGCGTCGCGGCAGACGGCTTCGACCGTGGCACGGGGGCTGACCAGGGCGCCCGTGTGGGAGGCGGCGGCCCGGCCGGCGGCGGCGCTGCGGCCGACGGTGAGGAGGAGGACCGGCTTGCCGGCCGCGTGGGCGGTGGCCAGGGCGCGGGCCAGCCGTCGGCCGTCGCGGAAGTCCTCCACGTACGCGGCGATGACGCGCGTCGGGCCGTGCCGCATCAGCGCCTCCAGGGCGTCGGCGGCGTCGATGTCCCGCTGGTTGCCGAGGGAGACGAAGCGGGAGAAGCCCTGGCCGGCGCGGGCCAGCAGGCGGCCGATCTCCAGCGCGAGGTTGCCGCTCTGGGAGACCAGGCCGACCTGTCCGGCCGGGAAGTCGCCCCAGCTCAGCCGGAGGTCGCTGGTGGTGTCGACGACGCCCATGCAGTTCGGGCCGAGGAGCCGGGCGCCGTGCGCCCGGACCAGGGACGACAGTTCCGCTTCCGCCTCGGGGGCCGGGCCGCCCGAGGTGATGACGGTGAAGCAGCGGGCGCCGGCCGCCAGCCCTTCGGCGACGACCGCCCGCACCTGGGGCGGCGGTACCGCCACGACCACGTGCTCCGGCGGCTCCGGCAGCGCGCCGAGGTCCGGCAGGAACGGCACGCCGGAGAGCTCGCCGCCCCGGTGGTTGATCAGGTGCACCGTACGGCGCGCCCGTCCGGCGAGCGCCCCGGACGCGAGCCAGTACCCCCACTTCTCGGGGTTGGCCGAGGCCCCGACGACGGCCACGGAGCGGGGGTCGAAGAGCGAGGCCAGGGAAGCGGCCGGTGGACACGGCTCGGACGCGGACGTCATCGGTACCACCCGAACCGCTCCGCGATCACCGGGAGCCGGTTGGCGACGATGCCGTGGGCGGCCGCGCGCGGTGTGCAGCCGACGGCCTCGGCGCGGGCCAGCATCTGGTCGATCAGGGCGCGCATCGAGCGGCGGGTGTACGCGAACGCCTCGTCCGCGTCGGCGCCGATGTCCCCGAAGAGCGTCCACCACCACCAGGCGTTCGTACCGGAGTTGACTACCACGTCGGGCAGGACGGTCACCCCGCGGGCGGTGAGCAGCGCCTCGGCCTCCTCCCGTACCGGCATGTTCGCCGCCTCGATCACCCAACGCGCGGTGATGTCCGCCTGGTTCCCGGCGTCGATCGCGTACGAGACGGCCGCCGGTATCAGCACGTCGGCATCGGCCGACAGCCAGGCGTCGCGCGGCAGTTCGCGGTCCCCGGGGCGCAGCGCGGCACGGTCCACGGTGCCGTGCGCGTCGCGCGCGGCGAGCAGCGCCTCGACGTCCAGCCCGGCGGGGTTGGCGAGGGTTCCCTTGATGTCGGCGACGGCGACGACGCGCAGCCCGGCGCGGGCGAGGAAGCGCGCCGTCGCGCCGCCCATGGTGCCCAGGCCCTGCACGGCCACCCGGGTGCCCTCGTACGGGACACCCGCGCGGTCCAGCGCGGCGAGCGCGGCCTCCGCGACGCCGCAGCCGCCCACCAGTTCGTCCAGCCCGATGCCGTCCACGTCGATCCGGAACGCGTCGGCGAGCCGCTGCCGGGCCGCCGTCTCGTCGTCCAGCAGCGGGTAGACCGCCTGGATGGAGGAGACCAGCCCGGCTTCGGCGGCCGCCTTGTCGACCAGGTCCTGGGTCAGGCCCAGGTCCTCGCCGGTCGTCCAGAAGTGCTCGATGTAGGGGCGCATGGCACGCAGGTAGCGCACGAGGACGCCGTACGCCTCCGGCGCGCGCGGGTCGCAGTCGATACCGCCCTTGGCGCCGCCGAGCGGGATGTACCGGCCCTCGGGGTTGTAGTGCAGCGCTTCCTTCATCGTCATGCCGCGGGCCAGCCCGGCCACCTCGTCGAGGGTGCAGCCGGCCCGCATCCGCAGGCCACCGCTGGCCACGCCGCGTACGAGGCGGTCGATGACCAGGTGCCCCTGATGGCCGGTCTCGTGGTCGGTCCAGGTGAGCGAGACGAGCGGGACATCGGACGCATGGGACGTCACGGGTTCGGTGCTGCTCATCGGGCGGGCTCCTCGGGGCATCGGGTGGGATCCTCGGGTCGTCAGGCGGGCTCCTCGGGTCACCGGAGGGGCTCCTCGGGGACGGTGATGACGGTGGGGCCGGGCGTACGGAGCGCCTCGTGGAGCGCGTCGGCGAGTTCGGCAGGGGTGCCGGCGCGCGCTCCGTGCCCGCCGTACGCGCGGGCCAGCGCGGCCAGGTCGACGGGCGGTACTCCGGGCGGCGGCAGGTCGACTGCGACCGGCCGGTCGCCGCGGGCCGCCATCTCGTCACGGATCTCGCCGTACCCCCCGTTGTCGAACACGACGACGGGGAGCGGCAGCCGGAGCTGTACGGCGGTGGCCAGCTCCTGCACGGAGAACTGCAGGCCGCCGTCGCCGCTCAGCGCGACGACCTGGCGCTCGGGGGCCGCCGCCTTGGCGCCGATCGCGGCGGGCAGCGCGTACCCGAGGGTGCCGAAGCCGGTGGGGTGCAGGTAGCGGCCTTCGGGGCCGACCGGGAGGTGCGGGAGCGCGCCGTAGTAGCAGCACTGGGCGCTGTCGGAGGTGAGCACGGCGTCCGGCGCGAGTTCTTCGCGGATCGCCCGCAGGTACGGGAGCCGGCGCGCGTCCCGCTCGGCCGTCTCCGCGTCCCGCTCGGCGCGCAACGCCGCGGCCGTACGCGCGGCAGCACCCGCCTCCCGGTCCGCCCCCAGCCCCGCGAGCAGCGCCCGTACCGTCTCCCGCGCGTCCCCCACCAACGCGATGTCGGCCGGGAGGCCCGCGTACATCTGCGCCGGGTCCAGGTCGGCACGGAGCAACGGGCCGCGGAGGGCGAGCGGTTCGGTGGTCCACAGGTCCGCCTCGGCCAGCTCCGTGCCGACCGCGAGCAGCGCGTCGCACTCCTCCGTCAGCCGGCGCCGGACCGCCGGGCTGTGCAGCGAGACGCCCAGCGAGAGGGGGTGCGTCTCGGCGAGGATGCCCTTGCCGTTGGCGGTGGTGACCACCCAGGCGTCCAGCCCCTCCGCCAGCGCCCGGCACTCGGGTGCCGCGGCCCGGGCACCGCCGCCGAGGACGAGGGCCGGGCGGCGGGCACCCCGCAGCGCCTCGGTCGCGGCGGCCAGCGCGCCCGCCCCCGCCGCCGCCGGTACGGCGGGCGGCGCGAGCCGTACGGGACCGGCCGCCGCCGTCTCCGTGAGCAGGTCCAGCGGCACTTCGATGTGGGCGGGCCGGGGCCGTTCCGTACGGAACAGGGTCCAGGCACGGGCGACCGCGGCACCGATCTCCTCGACCGTCGAGACGCGGTGGCTGAACGCCGCCACCGCCCGCAGCGCGTCCGTCTGGCTGCGCATCTCGTGCAGCAGGCCGGTCGCCAGGCGCGGGTGGCGCAGCGGCATGCCGGGCGAGACGACGAGCAGCGGGACGCTGTCGGAGTACGCCTGGCCGACGGCCGCCGCGATGTTGAGGAGGGCCGGGCCCGTCGTGGTGAGCGCGACGCCGGGACGCCCCGTGACCCGGGCGTACGCGTCGGCGGCGTAGCCCGCGCCCTGCTCGTGGCGGGGGTTGAGGTGGGCGATGCCGTACGCGTCGAGGTGGCGGTAGATCTCCAGGTTGTGCGTGCCCGGGATGCCGAAGGCCTGTGTGACGCCGTGCGCGGCCAGCGCCCGGACGAGGGCGCGGCCGCCCGTCATGTCCGTCGTCATCACATGCCCCGCGCGATGACGAGGCGCATGATGTCCGAGGTGCCTTCCTCGATCTCCTCCAGCTTGGCGTCGCGCATCCACTGCTCGACCGGATACTCCCGCGAGTAGCCCCAGCCGCCGAGCGTCTGGACCGCGGCCCAGGTGCAGTACGCGGCGGTCTCCGAGGCGGTGAGCTTGGCCATCGCGGCTTCGGAGGTCGCGTCCAGCCCGGCGTCCAGCCGCTTGGCCGCGCGCCAGGTCATCAGCCGGGCCTGCTCGACGCGGGTCCGCATGTCCGCGAGCCGGAAGGCGACGGCCTGGTGCTCGATGATCGGCTTGCCGAACTGGCGCCGGCTGGCAGCGTAGTCGCGGGCGTACTCGTAGGCGGCGCGGGCGATGCCGGTGGCCGCGGCGCCCAGGACCGCGCGGGAGATGTCGAAGGTGCGCATGAGGCCGTGGAAGCCCTGGCCCTCGTCGCCGAGCCGGTTCTCCTCCGGTACGAACGCGTCGCGGAAGAAGATCTCGCGGCAGACGATCGCGCGCTGCCCCATCTTCCGCATGGGCGCGCCGAATTCGACGCCCGCGGTGTCCTTGCGCAGCAGGAACGCGGTGACGCCGCGGGCGCGCAGGGCGGGGTCGGTCTTGGCGAAGACGACGTAGCTCTCGGCCTCGCCCGCGTTGGAGATCCAGGCCTTCTGGCCGTTGAGCAGGTAGCCACCGGCGGTGCGGACCGCGGTGGTGGTGATCGACGCGGCGTCGGAGCCGGCGCCGGGCTCGGTGGTGGCGAGCGCGGTCATGGGGGTGTCGGGGCCGGTGAGCGGGGTGAGCCAGGTGCGCTGCTGCTCCTTCGTGCCGAGTTCCAGCACCGGGTCGGCGAAGAAGCCGTTGGAGCAGAGGAGGTTGCCGATGCCGAGGTCGCCGGCGCACAGCTCCTCCTGGACGAGTACCTGCGTGAAGACGTCGGTGAAGCCGCCGCCGCCGTACTCGGCCGGGAGCATGAAGCCGGTGATGCCGACCTCGGCGGCCTTGCGCCACAGGTCCCAGGGGGTGCGGGTGTCGGCCTCGTCCACGTCGCGGGCCCGGGGCCGGATCTCGTCGCGGGCGAAGGCGCGGGTGAGGTCGACGATGTCCCGTTGCTCGTCGCTCAGCGGGACCAGCTCGGTGGGCAGCTCTGGCATGGGCTCTCCCTCTCCGGATGCGACGGCCGCGCCGGGCGCGGCGACGGCGGCACCTTACTGAATCGTGAGTCAGTATTTGGAGCGGGAACCGGGCATGTCAATGAGCCCGCTGACTGAATCGTCAGTCAGCGGGTGGTTCCGGGTGGGAGCGGCGCGGGGAGGCGGGTCAGCCGCGACGGCCGAGGCGCCGGTCGAGCGCCCGGTCCGCCCGGTGGACCGCGTCGGCGGTGGCCCGGCGGGCGGCGTCCGCGCCGGGCAGCCCGAGCGCGTCGGCGATCTCGTCCCAGCCGTGCCCGGAGGCCAGCAGGGCCCGTACGGCCGCGCCGAGCGCGGAGTCGGCGGCGGCCCGCACCCGTCCGATCTCGGCAAGGGTGGCCAGCAGGTCGGGAGCGGTGCGCGCGGCGGCGCCGTGCTGCTGGACGAGGCCCAGCGACTGGTCGGTGGTGACCCACCAGTCGCCGGCGGTGGCGGCGGGGAGTTCCGGTGTCAGGGTCATGAAACCAGCGTAACGACGCCGGACCGCTTGCCGGGCCCCTTGGTCCGCTGGGCGGACCTGACCCCTCACGCCGGGACGCACCCGCACCACCCGTAGGCCCCCCGTCCCTCAGAAGGTGCCGTTCGTCCTCATGTTCCTCAGCGTGTGGGCGAGGGTGGTGCCGAGGGCGTCCTTGGTCTTCCGGGCCTGCGGGGTGTCGACGTGGATGGCGTTCATGTGGAGGCCGGCGTCGTTGCGGTGGAACCAGAAGCAGATGCCGTTGCAGCGGGAGACCCAGAGGTGCTTCTGGGCGTTGCGGGCGACGTGCTGCTCAGCCCCGGGCGACTTGCGGAAGTCCAGGTAGGAGAAGAAGTTGACCGCGTACGGCCAGTAGCGCAGCGCGGTGTCCTCCTGCGGCGCGAGCAGGTGCCACGCCTTGACGAAGGGCACGTCCGCGTGGCGCTGCATCTCCGCGAAGGCGTCCCGTACGCCGAGCATGACGTCGGGGAAGTCCTTGTCCTCGGCCACCGAGAACTCGATGGGCATCGTGTTGATGAACCAGCCCATGGTGTGCGCGTAGGCGCCCCGGCCGCGTTCGTTGACCGGCATCAGGCCCCGGTAGACGTCGGGCCCGCCCTCCTTGCGTAGGGCCACCCCGACGGCGGCCAGTACGCCCATGAAGAGCCTGCCGCCGGCCGCCTCGCACCGGGCCGCCAGTTCGGCGGCCTCCCGGTCGTGCAGAAGCGTTTCCGTAACGTTGACCGAGGGGTACAGCCGGTCCGGTTCGACGCCGAGATCCAGCGGGAACGGCGGGAAGAAGCAGTCGCCGCGCGCGACGAACTCCTTCCAGTGGTCCAGCCGTTCGTCGTCGGCGTCCATGGTGTCGGTGGCGGCGCGCTGGGCCCGGCTGAATTCGAGGTAGCTGCCCACCTCGGGCAGGTCGGGCTCCTCGCCCCGGGCGTACGCCTCGTACGCGGTGGCGATGTCGTTCACCGCGATCGGCGTCGACAGGCCGTCGGTCACCAGGTGGTCGCAGGCGAAGCAGACGGTGGTGGAGTCGTCCCTGACCACCGCGCCCATGGTGATCAGCGGCCAGGACAGCGTGTCGACCCGCTGGAAGAACCGGTGCACGTACTCCCGGACCTCTTCGGCGGAGCCGGTCGGCCCCGCGTCGACACACTTCAGCTCGATGTCCTCCGGCGCCAGCGCGTCGCAGGACAGGTCGCCGGAGAGCTGCTGGAATGTGCAGCGCAGCACTTCGTGGCGGCGCACGAAGTGGAGCAGCGCCGCGTCCAGCGCTGCCCGGTCGAGCGGTCCGGGGATCTCGAACGTGCCTGCCACGTAGGCACAGACGGCGTCCTCGTCGCCATGGGTCTCATGGGCCACCGCGAAGTGTTTCGCCTGGTTGTACGTCGTCATCTCATACGGCGGTGAAGGGTCGGCCGCGCGCATCCGCGCGCTCACCACCGACCACTCGAAGACATGTCCCGGGGCGATCTCCACGTCTCCGATGGGTACCTGAAGCACTATGGCTCTTTCCGTCGCCTGTCAGTTGCCATGTCGCTCGCGCGGCCGGGGCGGCCATGCACCGGACTCGCGCTTCTTCACCCAACGAGCCGGATTGCTGACAGAAACGGGGTACCGGAGGCGGCACCGGCCGGGACGCCGGCCCGCGGCCAGCCCTCGACCCGCTCGACCTTGTCGATGAGCAGGGCGTATGCGAGCAGGCCGACGACGCCGGTGATGACGAAGACCGAGCGCCGGCCGAAGCGCACGGTGAGCAGGGAGAGGACGGGGGCGGCGACGGCCGGGCCGAGGTACTCGCCGGAGGTGTACGTGGCGGTGGCGCGGCCCCGCTCGCGGCCCGGGAACCAGTTCACGACCAGTCGGTTGCTGCACGGGAAGGCGGGGCGAGGCGGCGGGGCGCGGGGTCGCGCTCATGCGGGGATTCCTTCGTCCGGTCCGCTGGACGGATCGAGGGCCGCGGTACGGGTCTGGTCCGTCTGGTCCGCTATACGGACCACTCGGTCCGAGCTGCGGCGACGATAGAACGTGTGCTGACTATCTGCAAGAGGTTGCCGGCGAGTAACCGCAGGATTGCCTTCCCCTGGTCCGCGGAGCGGACCTCATCCCATACTGTCGCCATGAGCGAGAGCGAGCGCGGCGGCATGCGGACGGTTCAGCGGGCCATCGACATCCTGGGGCTCTTCGGTGAGGAGCGGCCCGCACTGACCCTCCGCGAGATCGTCGAGGGCAGCGGCCTGCCCAAGACCACCGCGCTCCGCCTGCTCCAGACGCTCCGCATGAACGGCCTGCTCTGGCTGGACGAACACGGCAGATACACCGCGGGGCCGACGTTCCTGCGCTGGGTCCGGCTGGCGGACCAGGGCTGGCGTCTCCCGGCCACCGCCCGGCGCGCGCTGCGCGAGCTGGCCGCCGAGCACCGGGAGACGGTGCACCTGTACGTACGGCGCGACGTGCACCGGATCTGCATCGCGCAGGAGGAGGGGCCGCAGGCCCTGCGGCACGTCGTCCGCGTCGGCGACGAGCTGCCGCTGTGGGCCGGCGGGCCGTCCAAGGTCCTGCTGATCGGCGCGGACCCGGCGCTGGTCGAGCGGGTCGCACGCCGCTCCCCGCACGGCACGCGGCACGCCCGCACGCTGACCGAATGGGCGGCGGAGGCGGCCCGTGCCGGGTACGCGGTCAGCCACGGCGAGCACGAGGAGGGGCTGTCGTCGGTGGCCGTACCGGTGCGCTCGCGCGGCGGCGAGGTGGTCGCCACGCTGTCCTTCGGGGGCCCGTCGGCGCGCTTCACCGCCGAGCGGCTGCCGCGCTTCGTGTCCTCGCTGACGGCGGCCGCCCGCACGGTGAGCGGCGGCCTGCCCCTCATGGGCTGAGGGCGCCGCGCACCCTGGCGGGCTAGCCCCGCAGCCCCTCCGCCGCGTCCGCGACCCGGGCGATCAGGCGGAGCAGCGTCTCCTGCTCGTCCTCCTCCAGCGGGGCCAGGAAGACCCGGTTCATGCGGGCCGTGCGCGTGACGAGCTTGCGGTGGTGCCGGGCGCCCTCCTCGGAGAGCTTCAGGACGTTGCGGCGGCCGTCGAGCGGGTCGCGCACCCGCTCCACCAGGCCGCGGCGGACCAGCCGGGCGACCACGTCGGCGATGGTCGAGCGGTCCAGGTGCACGTGCTCGCTCAGCGTGCGCTGATCGATGTCCGGCTTCTCCACCAGCGCGTTGAGGACCGCGAACTGCGGTGAGGTGGTCTCCTCGGACACCATCGCGCCCCACAGCAGCGAGTGCGCCTGCTGCAGACGCCGGGCCAGGTGCCCGGGATGGGTGCTGAGATCGACCGCGGCCATGGGGCCTCCATTGACGAATGAGGAAGTCGATGGAAGTCTACGGCCCATCGACGAATTAATCAGTGCACTGAGCATTTCTTCGGCAGTGCGCGCACCGTCGGTACCTTTTCTGGACCCACACCCGCGGAGTGATGATGGCCGAGATTCGCAGCCTCCACGACGCCGTGGCGGACCTCATCCACGACGGGGACACCGTCGCCATGGAGGGCTTCACCCACCTGATCCCGTTCGCCGCCGCGCACGAGATCATCCGCCAGGGCATCACCGATCTGACCCTCGCCCGGATGACGCCCGACGTCATCTACGACCAGCTGATCGGCGCAGGCCTGGTCAGGAAGCTGATCTTCTCCTGGGGCGGCAACCCCGGCGTCGGCTCGCTGCACCGCTTCCGCGACGCCGTCGAGAACGGCTGGCCGCGCCCCCTGGAGCTGGACGAACACAGCCACGCCGGCATGGCCAACCGCTATGTCGCGGGCGCGTCCAAGCTGCCGTTCGCCGTGCTGCGCGGCTACCGCGGCAGCGACATCCCGAGCCGTACGGACACCGTCTCCACCGTGACCTGCCCGTTCACCGGCGAGAAGCTGGCGGCCGTCGCGGCGCTCAACCCCGATGTCACCGTCATCCACGCCCAGCAGGCCGACCGCGCGGGCAACGTGCAGCTGTGGGGCCTCACCGGCGTGCAGAAGGAGGCCGCGCTCGCCGCGAGCCGGGTGCTGGTCACCGTCGAGGAGATCGTGGACGAGCTGGTGCCGCGTCCCGGCGGCGTCACCCTGCCGACCTGGGTACTGGACGCGGTCGCGCACGTGCCCGGCGGCGCCCACCCCTCGTACGCCACCGGCTACTCCGTCCGCGACAACGCCTTCTACCAGGCCTGGGACCCCATCGCGCGGGACCGCGAGGCCTTCACGCAGTGGATCGAGACGCACGTACGCGGGGCCGAGTCCGCTGCCCGTACGGCCGAAGGAGCGAACGCCTGATGTCCGAAGCGAGCGCCCCCGAGGCGGAGTTCACCCGCGACGAGCTGATGGAGGTCAATGCCGCCCGCGCGCTGGCCGGCGCGAAGACCTGCTTCGTCGGCATCGGCCTGCCCAGCACCGCCGCCAACCTGGCCCGCGCCACCGTCAATCCGGGCCTCGTCCTCATCTACGAGTCCGGCACCATCGGCTCCAAGCCGACCGCGCTGCCGCTCTCCATCGGCGACGGTGAACTCGCGGAGACCGCAGACGCGGTGGTCCCGGTGCCGGAGATGTTCAACTACTGGCTCCAGGGCGGCCGGATCGACGTCGGCTTCCTCGGCGCGGCCCAGGTCGACCGGTACGCCAACATCAACACCACCGTCGTCAGCCGCGGCGAGGACAGGCCCGAGGGCCGGCTGCCCGGCGCGGGCGGCGCGCCGGAGATCGCGTCCAACTGCGGCCGGGTGCTGATGGTGCTGCGCCACTCGACGCGCAACTTCGTCCGGGCGCTGGACTTCGTCACCACGCTCGGCCACGGCGCCGGGCCCAAGGACCGCGCCGCGCTGGGCATGCCGGGCGCCGGCCCCACCGCCGTCATCACCGACCTCGGTGTGCTGCGCCCCGACCCGGCGACCGCCGAGCTGGTACTGACCGACCTGCACCCCGGCGTCACCGTCGAGCAGGTACGCGCCGCCACCGGCTGGGAGCTGCGGGTGGCGGACGAGGTCACCACCACCGCACCGCCCACCGCCGAAGAGCTGGCCGCGCTGCGCGCGCTCAAGGCCGCAGGGAAGAGGTAGGAGACCACCATGGCACTCACACAGGCCGACATCGACCGCGAAATCGCCGAAGTGCAGGACGCGTACGACAAGGCGCGGGCCGGCGGCGCTCCCGCCGCGCACCACCCGCCGCGGGACTACGCCCCCTACCGCTCCAGCACCCTGCGCCACCCCAAGCAGCCGCTCGTCGCGGTGAGCGGCGGCGACCCGGAGACCGTCGAGCTGTCCGGGCCGGTCTTCGGGAGCACCGACGTCACCGCCCTCGACAGCGACCTCACCAAGCAGCACCACGGCGAGCCGCTCGGCGAGCGGATCACCGTCTCCGGGCGCCTGCTGGACAGCGGCGGCCGTCCCGTGCGCGGCCAGCTCGTCGAGATCTGGCAGGCCAACGCCTCCGGCCGGTACGCCCACCAGCGCGACCAGCACCCGGCGCCGCTGGACCCCAACTTCACCGGCGTCGGCCGCGTACTGACCGGGGACGACGGCAGCTACTCCTTCACCACCGTCAAGCCCGGCGCCTACCCGTGGCGGAACCACGAGAACGCCTGGCGCCCGGCCCACATCCACTTCTCGCTGTTCGGCAACGCGTTCACCCAGCGCCTGGTGACGCAGATGTACTTCCCGAACGACCCGCTGTTCCAGTACGACCCGATCCTGCGTTCGGTGACCGACGAGACCGCCCGGCAGCGGCTGATCGCCACCTACGACCACGACCTGTCCCAGCCGGAGTTCTCGCTGGGCTACCGCTGGGACATCGTCCTGGACGGTCCGTCCGCCACCTGGATCGAGGAAGGCCGCTGATGACCGAGCAGCACTCCCCCGCGCTCGCCCCCACGCCCTCGCACACCGTGGGCCCCTTCTACGGCTACGCGCTGCCCTTCCCCGACGGCGGGGAGATCGCGCCCGCCGGACACCCGGACACGATCACCGTGCACGGCTGCGTGTACGACGGCGCCGGCGAGCCGGTACCGGACGCGCTGCTGGAGTTCTGGCAGGCGGACCCCGCGGGCTCGCTCGCCGGGGCGCCGGGCTCGCTCCGCCGCGACCCGGTGACCGGCGGCCACTACGGCCGCAACGGCGTGGACTTCACCGGCTTCGGCCGGGTGCCCACCGACGCCGACGGCCACTACGCGGTCCGCACGCTGCCGCCGGGCGGCGCCCCGTACCTCTCCGTCTGCGTCTTCGCGCGCGGCCTCACCCACCACCTCTTCACCCGCGCCTACCTCGCCGAACCCGCCGGCGACACGCTGCTGTCGGGTCTGGAGCCCGCGCGGCGGGAGACTCTTCTCGCCAGGTCCGAGCCGGACAAGCACCGTACGTACCGCTTCGACATCCACCTCCAGGGCGACAAGGAGACGGTCTTCCTTGCCTTCGACTGATCCCGCGGCAGCGGCGCCGGAGGACGTGGGGCTGCTCGCCCCCGTCCGGGCCGGCACGGCCGCCGAGGCCGCGACCGGGGACGCCGCGTTCCTCCAGGCCATGCTGGACGCGGAGGCCGCGCTCACCCGGGCGCAGGCCGCGCTCGGCGAGGCCCCCGCCGCCGCGGCCGGCGCCGTGACGGCAGCGGCCGACGTGCGCCGGTTCGACGTGCGCGACCTGGCGCTGCGCGCCCGCTCCGGCGGCAACCCGGTGATCCCGCTGGTCGCCGACCTCACCGCGGCGGTCAAGGAGTCGGCGCCGGACGCCACCGGGTACGTCCACCGGGGCGCCACCAGCCAGGACATCTGGGACACCGCCGCGATGCTGGTCGCGCGGCGGACGGTGGCGACGGTGCTGGCCGACCTGGCCCGTACGGCGGAGACGCTGTACGGGCTGGCGGACGCGCACCGCGATTCCGTGATGCCCGGCCGCACCCTCACTCAGCACGCCGTACCGACCACCTTCGGGCTGAAGGCGGCGGGCTGGCGGGCGCTGGTCCTGGACGCGTACGAGCGGCTGGCCGCGGTCCGGCTGCCGGCCCAGCTGGGCGGCGCGGCCGGCACACTGGCCGCGTTCGGCGCGCTGTCGGAGACCTTCGCGCCCGAGGACGGGCCGCGGCTGATCGCCGCGTACGCGACGGAGACCGGCCTGGCCGAGCCGGCGCTCCCCTGGCACACGCTGCGCACGCCCGTCGCCGACCTGGCGTCCGCGCTCGCGTTCACCACCGGCGCGCTCGGCAAGATCGCCGCGGACGTGCTGGTGCTCTCCCGCACCGAGTGCGGCGAGGTCGCCGAGGGCAGCGGCGGGGGCTCCTCCGCGATGCCGCACAAGGCCAACCCGGTACGCGCCACGCTGCTCACCGCCGCGGCCCGGCAGGCGCCCCACCTGGCCGCGACCGTACTGGGCTCGCTGGCCGCCGAGGACGAGCGCCCGGCCGGCGCCTGGCACGCCGAGTGGCAGCCGCTGCGCGAGCTGCTGCGGCTGGCGGGCGGCGCCACCGAGCAGGCCGCCGAGCTGGCCGGGGGCCTGCGGGTCTTCCCGGACCGGATGCGCGCGAACCTGATGCGCACCAAGGGCCTGATGGCCGCCGAGCGGCTGTCGGCCGCGCTCGCGCCGGCGCTCGGCCGGCAGGCCGCCAAGGCCGCGCTGACCCGCGCCTCGCGCACGGCCGTCGAGGAGGACCGCACGCTGGCCGAGGTGCTCCGGGCCGATCCGGAGGTGACCGGCGCGCTGCCTTCGGAGGAGCTGGCGGCGCTGGCCGACCCGGCCGGCTACACCGGCTCGGCGGCCGCCCTCACCGACCGGGCCCTGCGCCGGCCGGGCCCGGCGGTATGACCGTCACCGCCCCGACCGCACCCCCGCCGGCAGCTCCCGGCGCCTGACCGCCGCCCCGCCGGGCACCCGTACCCCATCCGTACGCAACTCCCCCGAGGAGACCCCGTGACCGAGCTCCCCCACCACCGACTCGACGGACCGCAGGACGCCCCGCCGCTGATCCTCGGCCCGTCCATCGGCACCTCGCTCGACGTCTGGGAGCCGCAGCTGGCGGCCCTGACGCGGACGCACCGGGTGCTGCGCTGGGACCTGCCGGGGCACGGCGGTTCGGCGGCCGGGCTGGTGCCCGCCGAGGCGGCCATGGCCGACCTGGCCCGGCTCGTGCTGCGGCTGGCCGACGCGCAGGGCTGGGACACCTTCGCGTACGCCGGGATCTCCATCGGCGGCGCGGTCGGCCTGACGCTGGCCGCCGATCACCCCGAGCGGCTGACCAGGCTGGCGGTCGTGTGCTCCTCGGCCCACTTCGGCGGTGCGGACACCTGGCGGGAGCGGGCCGCGCTCGTCCGCGCCGAGGGGACGGAGGCGATGGCGGGAAGCCGCCCCGGGACGTGGTTCGCGCCCGAGTTCGCCGCCGCGCCCCGCGGGCAGGCGCTCGTCAAGGACCTGCTGGACACCGACCCGGCCGGGTACGCCGCCTGCTGCGAGGCGCTGGCCTCGTACGACGTCCGGGACCGGCTCGCCGGGATCACCGTGCCCACGCTGGTCGTCGCGGGCCGCGAGGACCCGGCGACACCGCCCGCGCACGCCCGGGAGATCGCCGACGCCGTCCCCGGCGCGAGCCTGACCGAGGTCGGCGGCGCCTACCACCTCGCGGGCGTGGACCGGCCGGGCCCGGTGACCGCCGCGCTGGCCGCGCACTTCGCGCCGGAGCCGGACGCCGCCGATACGGAGGGGAGGCCGGTCGACGACGCGGGCCGCCGGGCCGCGGGCATGGCGGTACGCCGGGCCGTGCTGGGCGACCCGCACGTGGACCGCGCCGAGGCGAAGAAGACGCAGTTCACCGCCCGCTTCCAGGACTTCATCACGCGCTACGCCTGGGGCGAGATCTGGACCGGCAGCACGCTGGACCGCCGTACCCGCAGCTGCATCACGCTCACCGCACTGATCGCCCACGGCCACCACGCCGAACTGGCGATGCACGTACGGGCCGCGGTACGCAACGGCCTGACGCCCGAGGAGATCGGCGAGGTGATCCTGCAGAGCGGCGTCTACTGCGGCGTCCCGGCCGCCAACACCGCCTTCGGCATCGCCCAGGATGTGCTCGCCGAACTGGAGTGACGTGCGCGGCCCGGGGTGTCACCGGCCCGGCCGGAATGATCCCCCGCGCGTTTCACGTTGTTGCCATGCGTGCATCACACCGGTGCGGCAGAGTGGTCGCCGCACCGGTCGATCATTGACGAGCGCTGGGGGACAGCAGGCATGACGGACATCGGCAGACGGCGGCTGTTGGCGGCCGGCGGCGGTATCGCGCTCACCGGCGCCCTGGCGGCCTGTGGCTCCAACACCGGCCGCGGTGGCGGCGGTTCGGGACCGGCGCTGAGCCAGTGGTACCACCAGTACGGCGAGACCGGCACCGAACAGGCGGTGAAACGGTACGCCGATGCGTACGACAAGGCCGATGTCACCGTTCAGTGGCGGCCGGGCGACTACGACCGGCAGACCTCCGCGGCCCTGCTGACCGACTCGGGGCCGGACGTCTTCGAGGTCAACGGGCCGACGCTGGACCAGATCCGCGGCGGCCAGGTCATCGATCTGACGTCCGCCGTCGAGCCCGTCAAGGACGACTTCAACCAGGCCGTCCTCGCGCCGAAGATCTGGCAGGACAAGATCTGGGCGATCCCCCAGGTCGTCGACATGCAGCTGCTCTACTACCGCAAGAGCATGCTGAAGGACGTCGGGGTGCAGCCGCCCCGGTCCTTCGACGAACTGGTCGACGCGGCACGCGAGCTGACGGCCAAGGGCAAGAAGGACAAGGTCAAGGGGCTCTTCCTCGGGAACGACGGCGGCGCGGGCGCGCTCGGCGGCACTCCCCTGTACGCCGCCGGCCTGTCGATCGTCACCGAGGACGGCAAGGTCGGCTTCGACGACCCGGCAGCGGCCCGCACGCTCGCGAAGATCCACGCCCTGTACGCCGACCAGTCGCTGCTCCTCGGCGCGCCCACCGACTGGTCCGACCCGGCCGCCTTCACCCAGGGCCTGACCGCGATGCAGTGGTCGGGGCTGTGGGCGCTGCCGCAGGTGAAGAAGGTGCTGGGGGACGACTTCGGGGTGCTGCCCTTCCCCAAGGACGGTTCCGGCGGCGAGAACGCCGTACCGGTCGGCGCGTACGGCTCGGCGGTCAGCGCGCGCAGCAAGCACAAGAAGGAGGCGGCGGCCTTCGCGAAGTGGCTGTGGATCGACCGCACGGACTACCAGCGGGACTTCGCGCTGTCCTACGGCTTCCACATCCCGGCCCGGATCTCGCTCGCCGAGAAGGCCAAGGAGCTGCGCTCCGGCCCGGCGGCCGACGCCGTCTCCTACGCCACCGACCTCGGCCACGCCGAGCCGCTGCTGTGGACCACCGCGTCGAAGACCGCCTACCAGGACGCGGTCAGCCGGATCATCAAGGACGGCGCGAACCCGGAGAGCGAACTGAGGGCGGTCGTCCGGAAGACCCGTACCGAGCTGGACCGGGTCAAGAAGAAGTGATCCGCACGCTGCTGGGACCCCAGAACCGCAACCTGTGGTTCTGGGTGTTCGTCGGCCCGTTCGCGGTCGGGCTGGCCCTGTTCACGTACGTACCGCTGCTGTGGAGCGTGTGGCTCAGCTTCTTCGACGCGCACAACACCGTGACGCCCACGGAGTTCGTCGGGCTGGACAACTACGCCTCGATGCTGGGCGACGGCGCGTTCCTCCGCAGCCTGGGCACGTTCCTGCTGTTCTCGGCGTTCATCGTGCCCGCGACGTACGCGCTGTCGCTGGGGCTGGCCCTGATGGTGAACCGGGTGCGGTTCGCGCAGGCGTTCTTCCGGTCGGTCTTCTTCCTGCCGACCGCGTGCAGTTACGTCGTCGCCTCGCTGGTGTGGAAGCTGTCGATCTTCAACGGGGTGCGGTTCGGGCTGGCCAACACCGTGCTGGGGTGGTTCGGCGCGGACCAGACGGCGTGGCTGTCGACGACCCACCCGCCCTGGTACTGGCTGGTGATCGTCACCGTACGGCTCTGGCTCCAGGCCGGCTTCTACATGATCCTCTTCCTGGCCGGGCTGCAGCGGATCTCGCCCCGGCTGTACGAAGCGGCAGCGGTGGACGGCGCGAAGCCCGGCTGGCAGATCTTCCGGCACATCACCTTCCCGCAGCTGCGGGCCACGTCCGTCGCGGTCGTCCTGCTCCTCGTCATCAACGCCTTCCAGGCGTTCGACGAGTTCTACAACCTGCTCTCCGACTCCCGCGGCTACCCGCCGTACGCCCGGCCGCCGCTGGTCTACCTGTACTACATCGCGCTCGGCAGTGAGCAGAACCTCGGGCTCGGCAGCGCGGGCGCCGTGATCCTCGCGTTGATCATCGCGGTGGCGACCATCGTCCAGGCCCGCTGGTTCGGGCTGGGCCGCAAGGAGGACTGACCGGTGGACCAGGCACTCATCCGGGCGGGCCGGGCCCTGCGGCTGGTCGTGCTGCTCGTCCTCGCACTGCTCTTCCTGATCCCGTTCTACCTGCTGCTGCGCAACGGCCTGGCGACCGAGGCCGACATCACGGCCCCGGACTGGACGTTCTTCCCGCGCTCGCTGCGGTGGGACAACATCGGCGAGCTGTTCGCGGACCCGAACCTGCCGATGGGCAGGGCGCTGCTGAACTCCACGGTGATCGCGGTGGCCACGACGCTGGGCACGCTGCTGCTGGCCTCGCCGGCGGGGTACGGCCTGGCCCGCATCCCGTACCGGCACGCGAACGCGGTGTTCTACGCGATCCTCGGCACGCTCATGGTCCCGGCCGCGGTCACCTTCGTCCCCAGCTTCGTCCTCGTCTCGTCCCTCGGCTGGATCTCGACCCTGCGCGGCCTGATCATCCCCACCCTCTTCTCCGCCTTCGCGTGCTTCGTCTTCCGGCAGTACTTCCTCGGCTTCCCCCGCGAGCTGGAGGACGCAGCGCGGGTGGACGGGCTGGGGTACTGGCGGACGTACTGGCGGGTGGTGGTGCCGAACTCGCGGCCGGTGTTCGCCGCGGTCGGCACGATCGTCTTCATCGGGGCGTGGAACGCCTTCCTGTGGCCGCTGGTGATCGGCCAGGACCGGGAGGCGTGGACGGTGCAGGTGGCGCTGTCGACGTTCACCACCGCGCAGAACGTCAATCTGCATGAGCTGTTCCTGGCGGCCGCGGTCTCGATCCTCCCCCTGATCCTGGTGTTCTTCCTGCTCCAGCGGTACATCGTCGCGGGGGTGGAGCGGACAGGCATCGATGATTGATGTACGGTGCCAGCATGATGGCGCGACCGACCTCCCGTGTGCGGGAGCCGCAGACCTGCGGCCCCCACGGTGAGTGCGCGCCCCGCGGCATGAGCTTCCTGCGCCGCCGCGGCCGGGTGGGTTCGCCCCCGGCCTGCTGTCTCCCGCGCCACTGAGCCACCGGCTCCCGGCGCTTCCCCTCTCCCCCTTTCACCCCGTTCCACCCTTTTCTCCCTTTTCTCGTGCTTCCGCACGTTCCCTGTCCCTTGGTCTCTTTCAGGAGGATCAGATGACGGCTCTCGCCGTGTCCACCGCCCCTGCCCTGCGCGACCACCGCATCCCCGCCGACGGCCTCTACGAAGGGCAGCGGGTCCTGCACCGGCTGCCCGACGGCTGGGAGGACCGCCCGTACGAGCGCTTCGAGGTCGTCCCGCAGGCCCGCACCATCGGCGCCGAGCTGCGCGGTGTCGACCTCTCACGCCCGCTGGACGACGGGCTCCGCGCGGAGCTGAACCGGGCACTGCTGGAGTGGAAGGTGCTCTTCTTCCGCGGCGCGCACCTCACCTCCGCCCAGCAGCGCGACTTCGCCCGCAACTGGGGCGAGCTGGAGACCAACCCGCTGCTCGCGCGGGGCGACTCCGAGGACGTGGTGCGGTTCGACAAGAAGGACCCCACGGCGCCCACCTTCGAGAACGTCTGGCACACGGACGTGACCTTCCGGGAGCGGCCCGCGCTGGGCGCGGTCCTCCAGCTGCGCGAGGTGCCGCCGTTCGGCGGGGACACGATGTGGGCGGACATGGCCGCCGCGTACGACAACCTGCCGCTGGACATCAAGGAGCGCATCGACGGGGCCCGCGCGGTGCACGACTTCATTCCGGGCTTCGAGCGCTTCTACCCGGCCGAGCGGCTCGCCCCGCTCCAGGAGCAGTTCCCGCCGGTCGAGCACCCGGTGGTGCGCCGGCACCCGGAGACCGGCCGGAAGATGCTCTTCGTGAACACCTCCTTCACCACCCGCATCGTGGGCTGGGAGCGGGCGGAGAGCGACCGCGTACTGCGACTGCTGTTCCAGCAGGCCCATGTGCCGGAGTACCAGGTGCGGTTCCGCTGGCAGCCGGGTGACATCGCCTTCTGGGACAACCGGGCGACGCAGCACTACGCGGTCGCCGACTACGCGCCGCACGGACGAGTGGCGGAGCGGGTCGCCATCGCGGGCGACCGGCCGCAGTAGGACTGTCCGGCCTCCCGTTACCACTTGTTGAGGCCACGTCAACTCGTGTCTCTTACGGTGCACTTCGCGTCTCCCCCGGCCGCCACCCGGCGGCCGGGGCTCTCACGACACACGTGGAGTGACCGTGGAACGTCGTACCTTCCTGCGCGGAGCCGTCATCGGCGCCTCGGCGGCCGCCTTCGGCGGGACCCTGACGCCCGGTGCCGCGTACGCGGCGCCCGCCCAGCCGGGCTCCGGCCCGTACGGCGCGCTCGGCGCCGCGGACGCCAACGGCATCCAGCTGCCCGCCGGTTTCACCGGCCGCATCATCGCCCGGTCCGGCCAGCAGGTCGGCAGCACCGGCTACACCTGGCACAACGCCCCCGACGGCGGTGCCTGCTTCGCCGACGATGGGGATACCGCTCGCTCGAGCGAAGCCGAGAGTGGGGGAGGGTGGATCTACGTCTCCAACTCGGAGATCAATCCGGGCGGCGGCGTCAGCGCGGTGAAGTTCGACGCGACCGGCGCGATCATCGGCGCGTACCGCATCCTCGCCAACACCCGGCAGAACTGCGCGGGCGGCAGAACCCCGTGGAACACCTGGCTCTCCTGCGAAGAGGTCTCGCTCGGCGCGGTGTACGAGACGGACCCGTACGGGGTGAAGGCGGCCGTCCGCCGGGACGCGCTGGGCAGGTTCAAGCACGAGGCGGCCGCGGCCGACCCGGTGCGCAAGGCGATCTATCTGACCGAGGACGAGTCGGACGGCTGCCTGTACCGCTTCGTGCCGACCACGTGGGGCGATCTGTCGGCCGGCCGGCTGCAGGTGCTGGCCGCGGGGACCGCCACAGCGGGCTCCTTCAGCTGGGCGGACGTGCCCGACCCGGACGGTTCGCCGGCCACCACCCGTACCCAGGTCTCCGGCGCCAAGCACTTCAACGGCGGCGAGGGCTGCCACTACGCCAACGACACGGTGTGGTTCACCACCAAGGGCGACAACCGCCTCTGGCAGCTGAACCTGACGAACAGCACGTACGAGCTGGCGTACGACGACTCGCTGGTCACCGGCGGGAACGCGCCGCTGACCGGGGTCGACAACGTCACCGGCGCATCCTCCGGCGACCTCTACGTCGCCGAGGACGGCGGCAACATGGAGATCTGCGTGATCACGCCGGACGGCGTCGTGGCGCCGTTCGTGCGGATCAACGGCCAGTCGGGCTCGGAGATCACCGGTCCGGCGTTCTCGCCGGACGGGAAGCGGCTGTACTTCTCCAGCCAGCGCGGCACGACCGGCAGTTCCTCCGGTGGCATCACCTATGAGGTCACGGGGCCGTTCCGGGCGTAGCCGCCGGTACCGGGTCCGCCGGGGCGCCGCCGCGGATGAGCGCGGCGCCCAGCGGGGTGAGGGTGTGCAGTACCGCGTTGCCCTGCCGCAGGGTGACCAGTAGCCCGGCCTCCCGCAGGACGGTCGCGTGCTGGCTGGCGGAGGCCAGCGACACCTCGGCGCGCCGGGCCAGTTCGCTGGTGGTGCAGCCGCCGCCGATACCCCGCAGGATCGCGGAGCGGGTGCGGCCGACCAGCCGGCCGAGCGAACGGCCCGGCGCCGCCGCCGTGGTGGGCCGCGGGGCGTGGTGCTCGACGGGGTAGACCAGGACGGGCGTGAGGTCCGGGTCGTACAGGGTGACCGGGGTGCGGCGGCAGAAGAACGACGGGACCAGCAGCAGCCCCCGCCCGTCCAGGTACAGGTCCCGGTCGACGGGGTAGTCCGCCTCCAGGACGGGCGGCCGCCAGCGCATCATGGGCGGCAGCGAGCCGAGCAGCCGGTCGGCGCCGCCGTCCAGCAGGGCCCGGCCGCGGGCCGCCCGGTCGGCCTCGATGCGAGCCTGTACGTGCGGCCAGTACGGCGCGATGGCCGCGTCATGGTAGTGCCGCAGGACGCCCGTGAGCCGGTGCAGCGGCCGGGTGTCGCCCTGGGCGAGGTCGGCGAGCCACGGCTGGGGCGGGCGGCCGTCGGCGAGCCGGGTGAGATCCCGGTGCAGCCGCGGGGCCGGAGTGGCTTTCAGCGCGTCGAGTGCGTCATCGATTCCGAGCAGCCCTTCGGGGGGCGTAAGGAAATCGGGAAAATATCCCTTGGCCGGTACCAGCGGGGCGAGGTACCGTGTTTCACCATTCAACCGGGAGCGGGTTTCCGTACGCCATTCGTTGAGCGCCGTACCACCCTGCCGGTCGCGAAGTCGGTGAAAACTTAAAACGGTCTCCCAGAGCACATCAGGGCGTGCGGCAATCCGCACGCGGGCCAGATCCGGTCCACTGAAATGGACGCGCAGCACCGAAACCCCACCATCGCCATCAGTCGTCGGCCCCCCGAGCACCCGAGTATGCACTCGGCCACACGGCGTCACCACGTCCTTTTGGCCAGATCTGAAAAGGGTCGCGCCGGGACCGAACTCCCGGAATGCTGATACTCAATTCGGCGGCGATACGGACGGCACGGATTGCTCGGACCCGTGGGGGGTGACGAGCCATCACCGGCCGCCCCGCTACCCGCCGAAGGCCGCCGCCCGGGCCGAGCTGGCGGCGGCAGCTCCCGAGGGGGGAGTCCGGAAAAGGCGAGGGCGGCACCTCCGCACAGGTGCCGCCCTCGTTTCGCACGAACCGGAGCCCCTGCGATCGGCTGAGGGTCGGGGGCCCATCCAGCGGCTCCGGTCGTCCACGGCCGGGGTCCGGCCGCCTACCGTCTGCCGACCGGGTTTCGTGCACCGGCCGGCAGACGAGTCTTCGTGCGGCCGGCGCGCACGGCGCCGGCCACTGTCCGCGTCAGCGGCTGTCGCTGCCCTTGGACTCGGCCGCCGCGCGGCCCGCCTCCAGCCGCGCCACGGGGATGCGGAACGGCGAGCAGGAGACGTAGTCCAGGCCCACCTCGTGGAAGAAGTGCACCGACTCCGGGTCGCCGCCGTGCTCACCGCAGACGCCGAGCTTGAGGTCGGGGCGGGTGGCCCGGCCGGCCTCGGCGGCGTTGCGTACGAGCGAGCCCACGCCGTCCTTGTCGATGGTCTCGAACGGGCTGACGCCGAAGATGCCCTTCTCCAGGTACGCGGTGAAGAAGCTGGCCTCCACGTCGTCCCGGGAGAAGCCCCACACGGTCTGCGTGAGGTCGTTCGTACCGAAGGAGAAGAAGTCGGCGGACTCGGCGATCTGCCCGGCGGTGAGCGCCGCACGCGGCAGTTCGATCATCGTGCCGAGGGTGAGCCCCAGGTCCACACCGTGGGCGCGCTCGACCTCGGCGATGACCTGCTCGGCCTCCTCGCGGACGATCTCCAGCTCCTGGACGGTGCCGACCAGCGGGATCATGATCTCCGCACGCGGGTCGCCCTTGGCTGCCCGGCGCTCGGCCGCGGCCTCCGCGATCGCCCGGACCTGCATGGCGAACAGGCCGGGGATGACCAGGCCGAGGCGGACGCCGCGCAGACCCAGCATCGGGTTCTGCTCGTGCAGCCGGTGGACGGCCTGGAGCAGGCGCAGGTCGTTCTCGTTGGAGTCCTTGCGGGACTCGGCGAGCGCGACGCGCACCGACAGCTCGGTGATGTCGGGCAGGAACTCGTGCAGCGGCGGGTCGAGGAGGCGCACCGTGACCGGCAGCCCGTCCATCGACTCGAAGAGCTCGACGAAGTCGCCCTTCTGCAGCGGCAGCAGCTCCGAGAGCGCGGCCTCGCGCTCCTCCTCGGTGTCGGCGAGGATCAGGTGCTCGACCATCTCGCGCCGCTCACCGAGGAACATGTGCTCGGTGCGGCACAGGCCGATGCCCTGGGCGCCGAACCGGCGGGCGCGCGCGGCGTCCTCGGCGTTGTCGGCGTTGGCCCGTACCCGCAGCCGGCGCACCCGGTCCGCGTACGCCATGATCCGGTGCACGGCCTTGACCAGCTCGTCGGCGTCGTCCGCGCCGGCGTGCATGCGGCCCTCGAAGTACTCCACGACCGGGGAGGGCACGACGGGCACCTCACCGAGGTAGATCTTGCCGGTCGAGCCGTCGATGGAGACGACGTCGCCCTCCTCGATAACCACACCGCCGGGCGCGGTCAGGCAGCGCCGCTTGGTGTCGACCTCCAGCTCCTCGGCGCCGCAGACACAGGTCTTGCCCATGCCGCGGGCGACGACGGCGGCGTGCGAGGTCTTGCCGCCGCGCGAGGTGAGGATGCCCTCGGCGGAGATCATGCCGTTGAGGTCGTCGGGGTTGGTCTCGCGGCGGATCAGGATGACCTTCTCGCCCGAACGCGACCACTTCACCGCGGTGTACGAGTCGAAGACGGCCTTGCCGACGGCCGCACCCGGCGAGGCGGCGATGCCGCGGCCCAGCAGCTCGGTCTTCGCCTTCTCGTCGAAGCGCGGGAACATCAGCTGCGCGAGCTGCGCGCCGTTGACCCGCTGCAGCGCCTCGGCCTCGTCGATCAGGCCCTGGTCGACGAGCTGGGTGGCGATGCGGAAGGCGGCGCCCGCGGTGCGCTTGCCGACGCGGGTCTGCAGCATCCACAGCTTCCCGCGCTCGATGGTGAACTCGATGTCGCACAGGTCCTTGTAGTGCGTTTCGAGCGTCTCCATGATCTGCATCAGCTCGTCGTACGACTTCTTGTCGAGCTGCTCCAGGTCCGCGAGCGGGACGGTGTTGCGGATACCGGCCACGACGTCCTCGCCCTGCGCGTCCTGCAGGTAGTCGCCGTAGACGCCCTGGTGGCCGCTGGCCGGGTCGCGGGTGAAGGCGACGCCGGTGCCGGAGTCCGGGCCGAGGTTGCCGAAGACCATCGAGCAGACGTTGACCGCCGTGCCGAGGTCGCCGGGGATGCGCTCCTGGCGCCGGTACAGCTTCGCCCGGTCGGTGTTCCACGACTCGAAGACCGCGCGCACCGCGAGGTCCATCTGCTCGCGCGGGTCCTGCGGGAACTCCCGGCCCGTCTCCTTGGAGACGATCTCCTTGAACTGCCCGACGAGCTTCTTCATGTCGGCCGCGTCCAGCTCGACGTCGACCTTCACGCCCTTGGCACGCTTGGCCTCCTCCAGCGCCTCCTCGAAGAGGTCACCGTCGACGCCGAGCACGGTCTTGCCGAACATCTGGATGAGACGGCGGTAGGAGTCCCACGCGAAGCGCTCGGAACCGGCCTGCTGGGCGAGGCCGTTGACCGACTCGTCCGAGAGCCCGATGTTCAGAACGGTGTCCATCATGCCGGGCATGGAGAACTTCGCACCGGAACGCACCGAAACGAGCAGCGGGTTGTCGGCCTGCCCGAGCCGCTTGCCCATCCGGCGCTCCAGGGCGTCCAGATGACCCGACACCTCGGCACGCAGTGCCGCCGGCTCCGCACCGCTCTCGAGGTACTCCTTGCAGGCCTCGGTGGTGATGGTGAACCCGGGCGGGACGGGAAGTCCCAGATTGGTCATCTCGGCGAGGTTCGCACCCTTCCCGCCGAGCAGATCCTTCAGATCCTTGTTGCCTTCGGTGAAGTCGTAGACGAACTTCGTCGACTTCACAGCCTCGGCCGACTGGGTTACGTGGGGATCTTGTGTTTCCGACACGGGACTGAACTCCTCGCGGACGGCTGCCCTGACGGCGAGGAACATACCCAGATCGAAGGCGTCTGGGTACGTCCACTCGGTCGACATACGCCCGTAACCCGGCGTCAGCCAACAGATCGAAAGTTAACGATCTTGGCGACATGCATTCATCTTCTGAATGAATGACTCCGAAGGGTGCCGATGACCATGCCGATTCTCCACGTAGAGCGATACAAGTCTTGATCATTTGAAGTAATGAAGCCTGGCACCCAGTGCCAGCATTGGAGAGATGGAACCCCTCGCCACATGCTCATCTGAGCGGCCCCCTGATCAAGGGTGGCGAGAATCACGCGCCAGGGCGACCCCTGATCCCACGATCCGGACCCACCGACGGACGTGTCATGCCGACGTCACTCCGCCGATACGTCTCCGCCCGCCACCCTCGCCAGAAAGGCGTCCACTAGCGCATACGCCCGCTCCCGCGCCTCGGGAAGCGCCGCCCGCACCTCCTTGACCAGCGCCTCAGGGTCGACCCCGACCTCGTCCGCGATCCCCTCGTCATCACCGTCGAACCAGGCCTGCAGCACCTCCGGCGTCAGCTCCGGGTGGAACTGCACGCCGAGCGAGCGCCCGCACACGAAGGCCTGGGAAGCCACCTCATTACGCGCGAGCTCCCGGAGTGCGGCCCCCTCTCCACCCCCTGCGACCTGCGGCAACAGCCAGCGGTCGCCGTGGAACTGAAACCACGGGCCGGGCCCGGGCAGCTCCGGCTCGTCCGCCTCGATCTCCGTCCAGCCGAGCTCGAAGCGCGGGGCGCGCTCAATTGAGCCCCCGAGCGAGGCGGCCAGCAGCTGCCCGCCGAAGCAGATGCCGAGCACGGGCACGCCCAGTCGGTGCGCGTCCCGCAGCAGGTCCAGCTCGGCCCGTATCCAGGCGTTCATGCGATTCACGGACCAGGGCGCGCCGAGCGACAGAATCAGGTCATATTCGGTGACCGGCGGAAATCGGGGCTCGACGTCCGGGGTCGCGTACCGCTCCGCGGGGACCACGAGCAGCTCCTCAAGCGCGTATCCGCGCTGCGCCAGCCGGTCTCCGACATGACCGGCGGTGGACAGGTGATCGTGGGCGATGACCAGGGCGCGCTTCGTCACGGCAACCTCGTTCGACTCGTAGGGCTGATCGGTTGGCCAATCGTTCGGCTGATCGATCAGGCAACCGTTTGGGATCAAATTTACTGGCGCTCGCGTGCCGGCCACCCCCTTGAGGCGGCCACCCCTCCGGCATATCGTTTGACCTCAAACAACAGCACGAAACGGTGACGCCGATACCGCCCGATACCGCCCGATACTGAACGACGCCGAACGATGCCGACCTGGAGGCCGCGTATGCCGTCCCCCCGCATGCTGCTCGTACTCAGCGAGAACTGGACCATGACCGGCGGCCGCTGCGACCTCGACGCGGTCGTCCGCTGGGCCCGTGAGGCGGAGGACGCCGGGTTCGACTCCGTCATGCTGAGCGAGCACCTCGTCCTCGGGCCCGACTCCGGCGCGCTCGGCGTCATGCCCAACCCGCGCGAGTACGCCCTCCCGGGCAACCAGGACCCGCACACCCCGTGGCCCAACTCGGTCGTCCTGCTCAGCGCCATCGCCGCCGTCACCGAACGCCTGCGGCTGGTCGCCGGAGCGATCCTCGCCCCGCTCCGCCACCCCCTCCTCCTCGCCAAGGAACTGGCCACCCTCGACCTGCTCAGCAAGGGCCGGCTGATCGTCCTCCCGACGGTGAGCTGGAGCCGCGACGAGTACGCGGCGCTCGACGTGCCGTTCGCGCGGCGCGGCAAGCTGCTCGACGAGCACCTGGCCGCCTGGGAAACCCTGTGGCGCCCCTCCCCCGCCGCCTTCGAGGGCGAGCACTACGCCTTCTCCGATGTCTACCTGGAGCCCAAGCCGTACCGGCCCGGCGGCCCGGAGCTGTGGTTCGGCGGCGGCTCGCTGCACGGCCCGCTGCTGCGCCGCCTGGTCCGCCACGGCCACGGCTTCAACCCGCTCGGCCGCCCGGCCCCGGAGGAGCTGGACAAGCTGCGCGCGGCGATGGCGGAGGCGGGACGCTCGATGGACGAGCTGGAGATGGTCGGCGGCACCCGGGCGGTCTTCCCCGGCCCGGACGCGGTGGCGGACCTCGGCCGCGCGCTGGAGAGCGTGCCGGAACAGATGGCCCAGGGCTTCGGCACGTTCTGCATCAAGCCGTCCCAGTTCACCGACGACCCGCAGGACGTCGGCCGCTTCTGCCGCGAGGTGATGCGGCGAGTGGAGCGACTGACGTCCTGCGGGTCTGTGTGAGGGAGCGGCTGACGTCCCACGGGCCCGTGTGAGGGAGCGGAGACGGTCCTTGTGAGGGAGCGGTGGCGGCTCAGTGGCCGCGGGTGACCCACTCCTCCAGGTGCGGTGCCTCGTCCCCGATGGTGGTGCTGTCGCCGTGACCGGTCAGCACCTTCGTCTCGGGCGGCAGGGTCAGCAGCCGTTCGCGGATGGATTCGACGATGGTCGGGAAGTCCGAGAACGAGCGGCCCGTCGCGCCCGGCCCGCCCTGGAAGAGCGTGTCACCGGTGAAGACGGTCGCCAGCGCGGGCGCGTACAGGCATACGGCACCCGGCGCGTGCCCCGGCGTATGCAGCACGGTCAGCTCCGTACCGGCCACCGTGAAGATCTGCCCGTCCCCCAGTTCACCGTCCGGCAGCCGCTCGGGGTGGGTCTGCTTCCACAGCGGCCAGTCGTCCGGGTGGAGCAGGACGGGGGCGGCCGCGCGCTCGGCGAGTTCGGGCGCGGCGTCGATGTGGTCGTTGTGCGCGTGGGTGGAGAGGATCGCCAGCAGGCGTCGGCCGCCCACCGCTTCCAGGATGGCATCGGCGTCGTGCGCCGCGTCGATGACGATTGCCTCGCTGTCGTCCCCGATGATCCAGACGTTGTTGTCGACGTCCCACGTGCCCCCGTCGAGGGAGAACGTGCCGGAGGTGACGAGGTGTTCGATCCGGGCGACCATCAGAGCACCACCACCGAGCGGAGAACGTCACCCTCGTGCATCCGCGCGAACGCCTTCTCCACGTCCTCGATCCCGATCGTCTCCGTCACGAACGCCCCCAGATCCAGACGCCCCTGCAAATGCAGATCCACCAACATCGGGAAATCCCGGGAAGGCAGACAGTCCCCGTACCAGGACGACTTCAACGCCCCACCCCGCCCGAAGACATCCAACAACGGCAACTCCAACATCATCTCCGGCGTCGGCACACCCACCAAAACCACCGTCCCCGCCAGATCACGGGCATAGAACGCCTGCTTGTACGTCTCCGGACGCCCCACCGCCTCGATCACCACATCCGCACCAAAACCACCGGTCAGCTCACGGATCGCCGCCACCGGATCCGCCCCCCTGGAATTCACCGAATGCG
>NZ_JBITXI010000019.1:0-153435 GCF_044544605.1 Streptomyces sp. NPDC053560
CGCCCCCTGGTCCCCAAGCTCAAAGCGCTGAAGACCAAGGCGCAGAACTTCATCCGCGACCACAAGGATGATGAGGACGGGGACTACGACGAGGACCTGATCGCCGAGCACAATCGGATCCGCGATGACATCACCGCCACCGTGGCGGCGTTCTGGGCGGCGGAGCGGACCTGCCACAACAAGATCACTGCGTTGTGGCACGGCACGCAGATGGTGGCCGGCGATGGTTCGGACAAGAAGAACCAGTACGGCTTCAGCGCCGAGGACATGAAGAACGCCAAGCTTCCCTGGGGCGACCCGGTGGAGGAGAAGCACCACTGGTACGAGGTCGGCCACTGGGTGAAGTCCTTCGTCTGGGACGGCCTGATCGTCGACGGGATCTGGGGCACCATCAAGGGCCTGGGCACCCTGGTCGGCTTCGGCGGCTGGGACGCCATGGGCCAGGCCTGGAAGGGCCTGGCGCAGCTGGCCACCGGCCTGGCGATCTCCTCCATCCCCGGCGTCGGCGCCGCCTTCTGGACCCTCCCCGACGACAAGATGCCGTCCTGGCTGCGGGATTCGCGCACCGCGATGAAGGAGACCGGCAAGGCCCTGGTCGCCTGGGACGAATGGGGCAAGAACCCCGGCCGCGCCGCCGGAGCCGTCACCTTCAACGTCGTCACCACCGTCTTCACCGGCGGCGCGGGCGGCGCGGCGGCCGGCGCGGGCAAGGCCGGCGCCGTCGCCAAGGCCCTGTCCGTCGCGGGCAAGGCCGGCAAGGTCATCGACCCGATGACCTACGTGGCCAAGGGGGCGGGCGCGGGCCTGTCCAAGATCGGCGACATCGCCAAGAGCATCAAGGGCATCGGCAAGGTGGACCTGCCGACCATGCCCGACGGCTCACTGCACCTGCCCGACGGACAGCTCCCGCAGACCGGCGGCCACCTGCCCGCCGCGAACGGCATCCCCACGTCGCCCTCGGTCCCGCACCAGACGGTCCCCGGCACCGGTCTGCCCCAGTCCTGGACGATCGACCAGCCGGCGGCAGCGGCCGCGCACACGGGGAACGGCTTCCCCGGCGTCACGCACGCCAACGACTCGTTCCCGACGGGCGGCCACAACAACACCCCGGTCAACGCCGCGCACCACGCCCCGGCAGGCTCCTACGGCCCGCCCCCGAGCGGCTCGTACGGCCCCCCGCCGAGCGGTTCCTTCGGGCCCCCGCCCAGCGGTTCCTACGGCCCCCCGTCCGGCGGAGACTTCGGCCCGCACGGCGGCGGCTCGTACGGTCCCCACGGCGGTCCGTACAGCCCGCACGGCGGCTCGTTCGGACCCACGGGCGGCTCGTTCGACCAGGTCCCGGGCAACGCGGGCAACCACGTACCGGCCACCCACGTCGACCCGGCCGGCCACGTCCCGAGGGGCGCCGTCCCCGACCACGCCCCGACGGGCGGGCAGCACGTGCCCACCGGCGGTCAGCACGTACCCGGCGCCGCCGGTCACCCCGGTACGCCGAACGCCTGGTACCACCAGACCCCGACGAACTCCGTCACGCACGACGTCCCGACCACCCCGCACCCGGGCGGTCACGACGTACCCGGCACCGGCGGCCACGGCACCCCGGACGCCCCGCACCACGGCCCGGGCCACGACGGCCCCGGCGGGCACGGCGGGCACGGCGGGCACGGCCACGACGGCTCGCACGGCGGCGGCCACGCCGACGACGCGGCCCACGCGGGCGACGACGCGGCGCACGCCGGCGACCACCCGGACTTCGGGGACGGCGGCGCGCACCACGGCACCGACACCCCGACCGCCCCGGGCCACGGCGGCACGGACGTACCGGGCCACGGCGCCGGCGAACCGTTCGAGTACAAGCCGCACATGTCGGACGCCGAATTCGCCAAACTCTCCGCTGCGGAGAAGCACCGGGTGGCGCTTGCGGAACTGTCCGACGGCACGGTGGATTTCCCCAGTGACATGTCCGCCGAGAAGTACGGCCAGGGGCACTGGAACGACTACGCGGAGAACATGCCGCAGTCGCAGAAGGACGCGGTCTTCGACTACACGAAGGAGCCCCCGCAGCCGACGCCGACCTACAAGGAGATCAACGGCTACCTGCGCGGCAACTCGGACTTCGACACCCCGCAGGTGCGGCACGAGGTCGAAGAGATCGACAAGGCCCTGGCGGGAAGGACCATGCCCGAGGACATCATGGTCGTCCGCGGGACGGGTCTGGGGCACATCGACGTACCGAGCCCGGTGCGTATGGCGGGCAACACGTACCCGGACCACGGGTACATGTCGACCTCGCTCGGCAACCACCCGGTACCGAGCTTCGCCGGCAAGGAAGCCATCCTCCGCCTGCGCGTCCCCAAGGGGACCCCGAGCATGTGGGTGGAGAAGGTCAGCGCCTTCGGCAAGGGCGAGCGCGAACTGCTTCTCGGCCGCGGCACCGAGTACAAGGTGTCCCGTGTCTTCATGGATGACAGCGGCCGGTGGCAGATCTACGGTGAGGTCCTTCCCAGGACGTAAGCGAGAACAGGCACAGACATGAGCAACGAGGACCGTCTCAACCCGCGCTTGAACGAGGATCTGCACTTCGAGCGTAGCGCCGGGCCTCCCGACTACGGCTACCGGACGGACAAGCCCGTCCGCTACTTCGCCGTGGCGGACGAGACCGACACCGTACTGGGATACGTGTGGGCCAATGACGAGGACGACGCCGCGGCCTGGCAGCCGCGGCCCGCCGCCGGCCCCAAGGCGTTCAACGGCGGATTCCTGTGGGAGATGAAGCTGCGTGAGTTCAAGGCGCGCGGTATCGCTCCCACCGTGGCCCTGGACGAGCTGGTCAGGAACGCGAGCGACATCGAAACCGGTCATGTCGTCGCCGGCTCCCTGGCGGAGGCCCCCAGTCTCGCCGCGCTCAAGGAACTGGCCTCTGGTGGCTGAAGCCGATCCGGTCGAACGGCCCGAGGTCTCCGGTCCGGTGCAGTACGTCAGCGTCGCCGCCCCCGACGGGCAGGTGATGGGGTATGCCTGGTTCGGCGGCGACGGTGTCGGCTGGGCGGACCGCAAGGCGAGCAGTGCCGACGCCTACAAGGCGGGGCTGGAGTGGTACGAGACGCACGTGCGTGAGCCGCGGGAACGCGGCCTCGCCCCCGTGGACATCCTCGGCCGCCTCGGTCGCGTGCCCGGCGTCGGCCCCGTCACCGCGGCCCCCGATGCGGCCGCGGTCGAGGAGCTCGCCGGCACCGTCACCCCGGCCGACGACCGGCGTCTCATCGCCGCGCTCGAACGGGTCGACGCGGCGGCCTGGCGTACGCTCGCCGATGCCTTCGACGCGCTGACGGACGAGGACCGGAAGGTCGAGTGGGGTGGCGGGGAGAAGAACGCCAGAGGCGCCATCCAGATCTCGTATCCGCGGTACGGCAAGGCGCTGTTGCGGGCCGTCAGCGCGCTGCGCAACGTTGTCGTCACGACCGAGTACCGGTGGTCGGCCAACCCCCTCCCCCAGTTGTCGTCGGACGGCCGGCTGTCACCGGCCGACGCCGTCCGCGTGGCCATGGCGCTGGTGCTCGGGGAGCGGGTCAGCGAGGGAATGATCGACGAGGCGCTGCAGAGCGGCCTCCTGGACGCCGCCGTCGCGTCGCTCCGCACCTGGTACGCGACCGAGGGCGCGCGCTCCGCGCACGAGCCCGCCGCGCCTGGGGCCTCGGCAGCCCGCACGGCACCGCAGTACGCCACCCACCCACTTGCGCACCACACGGGGAACACCATCACCACGCCACCACCGCCCCGGCCCACACCCCCGTCGGCCAACCCCTACGCCCAGCAGCCCGCCCCGCCCCAGCCCGGCCAGCCGCAGTACGGCTATCCGCAACAGGCGCAGCCGCAGTACGGGATGCCGCCCGCGCCTCAGGGGATGACGCCGCAGCCGTACGGCTATCCGCAGCAGGCTCAGTTCCCGCAGCAGGGCCAGGCCCCCTACGGGCAGCCGCAGTACGGCCAGGCCCCGTACGGGATGGCGCCGCAGGCCGGGTACGAGCCGTGCAGGTTCTGTGGAGGAATGCCGACGGCGCGGGTCACGTTCCGGGCGCATCAGGGGTTTCTCATTCTGATGCGATTCCTCAAGTACGACGGTCCGATGTGCGGGACCTGCGGCATGGCCGTCTATCGCACGATGCTGACGGCCACCCTGTGGCAGGGCTGGTGGAGCCCGTTCTCGCTGTTCATTTTCACGCCGTTCACGGTGATCTGGAATCTCGTCGCACGCGGCAAGGTGAGCAGGCTGCAGCGGCCGGCGCCGGGGCAGCACGGTCAGCAGAAGGATCCGGGCAAGCCGATGTACCAGCGGCCGCTCGCGTACGTCGCGCTGATTCCCGTGCTGTGGATCTGTTTTCTGATCTTCCAGGGGATCGGCGGGTCCTGACCCTGGGCTGTACTGCTTCCTCGCGCATGCCATATGTTCCAGGGACCACGACCCACGCAACGGACGACTGAGGCAACGGACGACAAGACGGATGGCACGGGATTACGACAGCCAGCTTCTGGAGTCGGTGGCGGTACGCCGGCGCAGGATGCGGGACGCGCTGCTGTTCGGCGCCCAGCGGGCCCGGCGGACGGCGGACGAGCGGCTGGGCAAGGTGTTCGCCGGGATCGCCATCGCCGCCGTGCTGTGCGCGGGCTGCGTCGGCTGGTCCTTCCTCCAGCACACGCTGGCGAAGCAGAAGGCCGAGCAGGAGAAGCAGCAGCGCCAGGAACAGCAGTACCAGCAGCCGGCTCAGACGGCGAAACCGGAGGATTCCGGGAAGAACGCGAAGAATTCTCCGGATTCGTAGGCTCAACCGGATTCGTACTCGGATTCGCCGGCTACCCCCGGTTTCGGGGGCTTACGCGGGTCCGTGGGCATACGCGAGTTCGTAGGTTTCTCCGGGTTCGCAGCATTCACCGGATCTTCGACGGTCGGCAACTCGCTCGCACAAAGCGGGAATCCGGCGCTCGGATCAGTAATTCCACGCAAATGGGGAAAGGGCCCGGCACTAGTAACATGAACGCCGCACAGGCCCGACTCCTCAACGCCGCGACGATAGGTTCCCGTAAGTGGTGAGCACAGCAACGACATCCCGGGCGCAACTCAGCCGGGTGACTCTGGTCGGCGAGCGACGCCGGGCCGACATCGTCCTGCCCTCCGACACCCCGATCGGACAGCTGCTGCCGGACATCCTGCAGCTGCTCGACGACCGGGCGGCGTCGCGGCCGATGACCCGGCAGCTGATCACGTCGGACGGTTCCGCGCTGCCGCACGACAGCACGCTGGCGTCGGCGGAGGTCGCGGACGGCGCTGTGCTCCGGCTCGTCCGGGCGCACTCCGCGCCCCCGGCCCCCGTCGTGCACGACGTCACCGACCTGGTCGCCGACGACCTGGATCTCCAGGCCTGGCGCTGGCGGCCCGCCACCCGCCGGATCAGCGCGGGCGTGGCGACCGTCGCCTTCGCCCTCACCGCCGCGGTACTGGCCCGCCAGGAGTTCGCGCTCGGCTCGCTCGTGGGCGTGCTCATCGCGGTCACGCTCCTGCTGCTCGCGGCCGGTGCCCTGGTCTCGAAGATCGGGCAGGGCAACCGCGGGCTCGCCACGGCGCTGCTGCTCGCCTCCGGCGGCCTCGGCGTCCTCACCGCATGGACCGCTGCCGACGCGTACGACTGGTCGGGAACCACCCGGCTCGCGGCCGTCGCGGGCGCGCTCGTCGTGATGCTGCTGCTGCTCGGGTACTTCTCGCCGCTCGGCCGCGGCGGGCTCATCGGCGCCGCTGCCACCGCCGGCATCGGTGTGGTGTGGGAGGCCGTCGCCGCGATCCAGGACGATCCGGTCCGGCTCGGTGCCGTGATGGCCGTCTTCTCCGTGATCCTCCTCGGGCTGCTGCCACGGCTCGCCCTGATGGCGTCCGGGCTCACCGCGCTCGACGACCGCCGCTCCGGCGGCACCTCCGTCAGCCGCCACCAAGTGGCCAACGCGCTCGCGGCCACCCACCGCGGTCTCGCCCTCGCGACGATCGTCACGGCGGCGTCCGCCGCGGCCGGCAGCTGGCTGCTCACCCGGGCGGAGACGCCGACCGTGTGGACCGTAGCGCTGCCCGCGCTGGTGGCCCTGGTGCTGCTCTCCAGGGCGCGCGCCTTCCCGCTGGTGGCCGAGGTCGTGGCGCTGTTCGCCGCTGCGGCGGTCCTCGTCGTACGGCTGGTGATGGTGTGGATGGACCACGCCGGGGGCGCCGGTCCGCTCGTCGTACTGTGCGCGGCCGCGGTGCTGCCGCTGCTCGTGCTGGCGGTACGGCCGCCCGAGCACGTGCAGGTCCGGCTGCGCCGCGTGGCCGACCTGGTCGAGTCGATCGGCGTGGTGGGACTCTTCCCGCTGGCCGTGGGCGCGTTCGGCGTGTACGGACAGCTGCTCGACAAGTTCTGACGCTCGACAAACGCTCAACAGGTTCTGAGAACGACGCGCAGGCGCTCCGGGCGGGGCAGCAGGGCGGAAAAGAAGGGCTGACATGCCGAACGGAGACAACTGGCAGGGCGACGTGCTGCGTGACCTGCGGGGCGGTGCCACGCCGCAGGGCGGGCAGCAGCAGGGTGCCCAGGGCGCCCAGGGACCTGCCGGGCAGCAGCAGGGCGGGCAGGGGCGCGAAGCCGCGCCCCAGGCCACCCCCACCCCCGGCCACCCCGCACCCCCGCAACAGGCACAGCCGCAGCCGCAGCCTCAACCCCAGGCGCAGCCACAGGCACAGCCGCAGCCGGCCGGCTACCAGGCCGCGCCGAACCAGCAGTACCCGCAGCAGCCGTACCAGCAGGCCCAGCACCAGCAGGCTCAGTACCAGCAAGGTCAGTACCCGCAGGAAGCGCAGTATCCGCAGCAGGTGCCGGCCCAGGCCGGATACGCGCAGGCACCCGCGCGCCGTACCCCCGACTCCCGGCCCGTGGTCGACAAGAGCCTGGCCGTCGCCGGGCGCAAGCCGCGGCACGGCGAGTCGTTCGCCGCCCGCGCCACCCGCAACCTGCGTCGCACGGTCTCCTCCTCGGCCGCGCGCGAGGTGGCCGACACCACCGCCACCGCCGAGGTGCTCCAGCAGCCGGTGACCACCGGCCGGCAGATCGCCGTCACCTCCATCCGGGGCGGCTCCGGCAAGTCCACCGTGGCCGCCCTGCTCGGCACCGCGTACGCGCACTACCGGCAGGACCCCGTCCTGATGGTCGAGGCCGACCCCTCGCTCGGCTCGCTGCCGCTGCGGCTCGGCGCGGAGACCCTGCGCTGGACCACCGGCGACCTGGCGGGCATCGTCGAGCCGCAGATGTCGCTGCTGGACGTGACCGGTTACCTCGTCCAGCTGCCCAACAACGCCTGGCTGCTGCCCGGCAGCCAGGGCCAGATCGGCGCGATGCTGGAGACCAGGGCGTACGAGCGGGTCATGGTCTCGCTGCGCCGCTACTTCGGCGTGACCGTCGTGGACTGCGAGACGCTGCCCGCCGAGGTCGCTCGCGTCGCGCTCTCCGCCGCCCAGGCCCGGGTGCTCACCGCGCCCGCCACGCTGGAGGGCATCACCAGCACGTACTCGATCCTCCAGTGGATGCAGGGGCTGCCCCCGCACGTGATCGCCGGCACGGTCGTGGTGCTCAGCGAGCTCGTGCCGCACTCCGGGCTCGACCTCGACGAGGCCGTCGAGAAGCTGAAGTCCACCGGAGCGAGCGTCCTGATCATGCCGTACGACCGCCACCTCGCGGCCGGCGGCACGATCCGCACCGAACTCCTCGCCCACGCGACCAGGGAAGCCGCCACCCGCCTCGCAGCGGACGCGTTCCGGCTCTCCCAGCAGCGCCACTGATCCCCATGCCGAGCCCGACCGTGAGTGACGGACGCCGATGAGTACCCGACTGATCCACCGCCCGGCCCGTACCGCGCGGCCCCAGGCCGCGGCCGAGGCGCGCACCATCGAGGCCCCGCCCAACCTCCCCGAGGGGAAGTCGGGCAACATCGCGATGTCGCTGCTGCCCGTCGCCGGCGTGCTGTCGTCCGTGATCATGATGACGGTCGTCCGCAACAGCCAGTTCGCCGGGCTCGGCGCGATCATCGTCGTCGTCACCCTCATCGGCACCCTCGGCCTCGCCTTCTCGCAGCGCGGCAAGGCCCAGCGCACCCGCCGCACCCAGCGCGAGGCGTACCTCTCCTACCTGGAGGACCTGCGCGAGGAGCTGTCCGCCGAGGAGCGCGAGCGGCGCGAGCAGGCCGACGTGCTGAACCCGCCGCCGGACGCGCTGTACGACATAGTCCGTGACCCGGCCCGGCTGTGGGAGCGCCGCCGGATGGACGGGGACTTCCTGCGGGTACGCGTCGGCACCGGCGAGATGCCGGTCCGCGATCTGCAGGTCGCCCAGCAGGGCTCCTCGGTCCTCACCCCGCCCGACCGCTTCATGCTCAACGAGGCGTCGGCGCTGATGGACCGCTTCCGCACCGGCACGGAACTCCCGCTCACCGTCCCGCTCGACCGGGTCGGCAACATCAGCGTCGTCGGCCCGCGCGAGGACTGCCTGCGCGTCGCCCGCGCCCTGCTCGTGCAGACCGCCGCCACCCACGCGCCCGACGACGTGGCGATGGCGCTGGCCGTACCGGGCGCCCGGCTCCCCGACTGGGAGTGGGCCAAGTGGATGCCGCACCTGCTCGACACCGAGCAGTTCGACGGCCCGGTGGCGGCCCGCCGGATCGCCCCCTCAGCGCCCCAGCTCGCCCGGCAGATCGGCCCCGAGCTGCGCCGCCGCGCCTCGTACGCGGCCGAGGTGCGCCGCGGCCTGTCCAACCGGGACGCGCTGGCCATGAACTCCCGCCTGCTCGTCGTCACCGACGGACACGGCGAGGACGCCGTGGACCTGCCGCGCCCGGACGACGCGGTGGGCCTGCGGGACATGGGCGTTACCGTCCTGCACCTCCTGGAGCAGCGCATCCAGGAGCCGGGGCAGATCAGCGTACGGATCACCGTCGACGGCGACGAGGTCTTCATCGAGGACCTGCGCGAGCAGGAGCCGATCAGCGCGCACGGCACGGTGGACGAGGTCAGCGTCCCGTTCGCCGAGGGCCTGGCCCGGATGCTGGCGCCGATGCGGCTGTCCGCCGAATCGCTCGTCGACGCCCCGCTGTCCGGCCCCGTCGACTTCGCCGAGCTGCTCGGCATCGACGACGTGGCGCAGCTGGACCTGTCGCGGCTGTGGGCGCCGCGCGGCGAACGCGCCTTCCTCCGCGTACCGATCGGCATCAGCGACTCCCGCGAACCGGTGCTGCTGGATCTCAAGGAGTCCTCCGAGCTGGGCATGGGCCCGCACGGCCTGTGCGTCGGCGCGACCGGTTCCGGCAAGTCGGAGCTGCTGCGCACCCTCGTACTGGCGCTGGTCGCCACCCACCCGCCGGAGGACCTGGCGCTGGTCCTGGTCGACTACAAGGGTGGTGCGACCTTCGCGCCCTTCGCCGACCTGCCGCACGTCGCCGGCGTCATCACCAACCTGGAGAACCAGGCGGGCCTGGTGGAGCGCGTACACGCCTCGCTGGCCGGCGAGGTCAAGCGCCGCCAGCAGGTGCTGAAGGACGCGGGCAACGTCGCCGACATCGGCGACTACGCCCAGCTGCGGGCCGAGAAGCGCCCCGACCTGGACCCGCTGCCGCACCTCTTCGTGGTCATCGACGAGTTCGGCGAACTGCTCACCGCCAAGCCGGACTTCATCGACCTGTTCCTGTCCATCGGCCGGATCGGCCGGTCCATCGGCGTGCACCTGCTGCTCTCCAGCCAGCGCATCGAGGGCGGCAAGCTCAAGGGCCTGGACACCTACCTCTCGTACCGGCTCGGCCTGCGCACCTTCTCCGCCGACGAGTCCCGTACGGTCCTGGACACCACGGACGCCTTCCACCTGCCGCCGCTGCCCGGCTTCGGCTACCTCAAGGTCGACACCACGCACTACGAACGCTTCAAGGCGAGCTACGTGTCCGGTGCCTACCGCGGGCCCGTGCAGCGCCACGAGGAGGAGGACACCGGGCCGCTGGCCCTGGAGTACGAGGCGTTCAACACCCTCGCCGAGCCGGAGAACACCGGCGAGCAGGAGCCGACGGTGCGGCGCCGGGAGACCGGCCCGACCGAGATGGGCGTGATGGTCGGCCAGCTGGAAGGCGCGGCCGCACAGGTGCGCCGGATCTGGCTGCCGCCGCTGCCCGCCGCCATGCCCCTGGACAAGGCCGCGGGCCCGGTCGAGGTCGGCGCGCGCGGCATGCAGCTGGCCGCGCGCCGCGGGCCGCTGCAGATCCCGCTGGGTCTGCTGGACGACCCGACCAAGCAGTGGCAGGGCCAGTACGTCCTGGACCTCACCGTCGCGGGCGGCCACGCCGCGATCATCGGCGGCCCGGCCTCCGGCAAGACCACGCTGCTGCGCACCCTCGCGCTGTCGACCGCGCTGACCCACACGCCCCAGGAGGTCGGCATCTACGGCCTGGACCTGGTGGGCGGCGGCCTCCAGGCGCTGTCGGAACTGCCGCACGTGGGCGGTGTCGCGGGCCGCGCCGACCGCGAGCGCACGGGGCGCACCGTCGAAGAGGTGCGCAACATGCTCGGGCTGCGCGAGGAGCTGTTCCGCGAGCACGGCATCGACTCCGTCGAGCAGCTCCGCATGCTGCACGCCGCCGGCCGGCTGCCGCAGCTGGCGTCCGCCGAGATCGTGCTGGTCATCGACGGCTTCGGCGCGCTGCGCGACGACTTCGAGGAGCTGGACGAGGCGGTCGCCGACATCCTCAAGCGGGGCAGCGGCTACGGCATCCACGTCGTCGCGGGCATGCTCCGCTGGAACGACGTACGGATCGCCACCCAGTCGTACTTCGGCACCCGCGTCGAGCTGCGGCTGAACGACCCCAGCGAGTCCAGCATCGACCGCAAGCTCGCCCAGACCCTCTCGCCCGACGAGCCCGGCCGCGTCCTGACCGACGGCAAGCTCTTCGCGCAGATCGCGCTGCCCCGTACGGACGGCCTGGCCGACACCTCGGAGCTGGGCGCGGTCCTGGAGCGTACGGCCCGTACCGTGCGCGCCACCTGGAGCGGCGAAGTGGCCCAGCCCGTACGGGTCCTGCCGCGCGTCCTGGAGCCGCATCTGCTGCCAGGGCCGGCGGCCGAGCCGCAGCGGGTCCCGATCGGTCTGGACCAGACGGCGCTGGCGCCCGTCATGGTCGACCTGTTCCAGCACGACCAGCACCTGCTGATCCTCGGCGACAGCGAGTGCGGCAAGACCAACCTGCTCAAGACCGTCGCCAACGGTCTCATCGAGCGGTACGGCGAGGACGACCTGGTCTTCGCGGTCATGGACCCGCGGCGCGGGCTGCGCGGCGCGATCCCCGAGGAGTTCCGCGGCGGCTACGCGTACAACCCCAAGATGTGCGCGGGTCTCGCCCACGGCGTCGCCGGCCAGCTGGAGAAGCGGCTGCCGGGCGACGGCACGGACGTGGAGGACCTGGAGCCGGGCAGCTGGGGCGGCGGCCCGCGGATCGTCGTCCTCGTCGACGACTACGACGTCCTGACGACCGCCGGCCAGGCCCCCCTCGAACCCTTCCTCCCCTACATCCCCTCAGCGGCCGACATCGGACTCCACTTCGTCCTCACCCGCCGCGTGGCGGGCGCCTCGCGCGGCATGTACGAACCCCTGATGCTGAGCCTGCGCGAGTCGGGCGCCTCGGCGCTCCTGATGTCGGGCGACCGCAGCGAGGGCCAGCTGTTCCCCGGCACGTACGCCTCCCTCCAGCCCCCGGGCCGCGGCATCTTCATGCAGCGGGGCCGGCCCAACCGGCTGATCCAGACGGTGTACACGGAGGGGTGACGGGGGCGGCCCGCACCGGCCGTCCTTCGCCGAGAAGGGCCGGGCGGCCGCCCGCCGGCGCTGCCGTACGGAGCGGCCCCCGACCGGCACAGCCTTCCGACCACGACCACGACAATTGACCATGACCAGGAACCGGACGCGCTCATGACCAAGGACGTCATCACCCTCACCCCGAAGATGCCCGACCCGATGACCGTGCTCGCGGGTCTGCTGTCCGGTGGTCCCGACAAGCTCGTCGGGACGACGGGTGAGGACGCGGTCGTGCAGCTCTGCGACCCGGAGGGCCGCCCGCTGATGTCGGTCGAGGCCCCCCTGCTCGTACAGGTCGCGGGCGAGGCCGAGCGGCTGCTCGGGGCCACGCCGCCGCCGCTGCCCTTCTGGTGGACGGAGGCGCGCGCCACGACCGGCGTCGGGGAGGCCGAGCGGCTCGCGGGCACCTTCTCCGCGCGGCTCGCCTCCCTGGCCGGCGGCTCCGCCTGGCCCCCGGAGGCCGCGCGTTCGCTCGCCGTGGTGGAGACCGACGGGGTGAGCGTCGCGCCCACGCCCGCGGCCGCGCAGCCCGCCGTCGACGTGCTCACCGACAAGGTCGCCGTCGTCATCCAGGACCGCCCGGTGGTCGCCATGACGGCCTGGCTCTCGGACGCGTTCCGCGCCGTCGCCAACGCCGAACTGGGCCTCCAGATCGTCACGCCCGCCGGCACCACCCTCTCCCCCGCCGTACGCAACAGCCTGCCCGGCTGGCCGTCGCGCTGGGTCGTGCAGGACGAGCGGGACGGCTACTACGACGGCCTCTCCGGCGCCGTACTCCGCTTCCAGAACGGCCTGTTCGCCCCGGTCGAGGGCGAGGGCGCAACCCCGATGGACGCCCGTACCCCGCTGGCCGCCTCCTTCCAGGAGGTCACCGACACCGGTGAACGCCAGCTGGCCGTCTCCTTCCGTACGGTCCACCCCGCCGACGACCGCCTGGTGCTCGGCGGCGCGCTGGAGTCGGTCTGGCGCGAGCTGACCGGCGAGCCGCCGGCCGGCTGGGGCACCGCCGAACCCGCCAACCTCCCCTGGTCCCTGCGCCAGCTCACCGACCTCGCGCACGACCGCTCCCCCGAACCGACCTGGGTCGTGGTCGTCGGCTCCCCGGAGCGGCCGGGGCTCGCGACGGTCCGCATCACCCGCACCAAGGGCGGCGTCGAGGAGGACGTCACCCTCGCGTTCGGCTACGGCCCCGGCGAGGAACCTCCGGTGGACGCCCTCACCCGCACCGCCGAGGTACTGGCCACCCGCCACCACCTCCAGTCGATGCTGGTCCAGCTCCGCAAGGCCCGCCGCGACCTGGCCGTCCCGCCGCGCTTCGAGGGCCCCGGCGTCCCCCTGGCCTTCGTCCTCGGCGCCGAAGAGGTCCGCGAAATGCCCGGTGACCGCGCCCGCCACACCCCCCTCTCCGAGCCCCCCGTAGCACTCGGCCCCAAGACCCGTCCCGCTCTCTACTACCCCCTCCCCGGCGACCCCTCCGACCTCTCGGGCTGGCAGGACTTCGAACGGCTGATGAGGCACTTGAAGGGGGCGTGAACCCGGCGCCTCGGTGAAACCGAGGGAACCGACGGGGCGGGCGCGACTGTCAGTACCTCGTGATACAAAAAGTCATGTCCGTCACGCGGGGTGACCGCCGCGCCGGAGCGGCCGGTGGGGGCCGGTTCCGGGGGCGGACAGCGAGGCGAAACGTATCGGCATAGGGATATGCCACAGTCGGGGGGCGGTAGCGATGAAGATCGAGCTCAAGCCGGACCAGATTCCGCTGTACACCGGCGATCTGCCTCAGCTGGAGAAGGACCACGCCGCACTCAAGAAGGACGCCGGCCACATCCGCAAGACCGGCTCCGACGTCCACTCCCACTTCCAGGGCCTCTCCGCGTTCTACAAGGCCCCGGAGGCGGAGCAGCTCTTCGCCACCACCAAGCCGGTCCAGACCCGCGCCGACGAATTCGCCGACGACCTGGAAACGGTCTCCTCCGCCCTCTCCTCCTACGCCGACGAGATCCGCCCCCTCGTCCCGAAACTGGAGTCGCTGCAGCGGAAGGCCAGGGCCTTCATCCGCGACCACAAGGACGACGAGGACGGCGACTACGACGAGGACCTGATCGCCGAGCACAATCAGATCCGCGATGACATCACCGCCACCGTCGCCGCGTTCTGGGCGGCCGAACGCACCTGCTACAACAAGATCGTCGCCCTCTGGAACGGCCCCAAGATGGTCGCCGGCGACGGCTCCAAGAAGGAGCACCAGTACGGCTTCAGCGCCGAGGACATGAAGAACGCCAAGCTTCCCTGGGGCGACCCGGTGGAGGAGAAGCACCACTGGTACGAGGTCGGCCACTGGGTGAAGTCCTTCGTCTGGGACGGCCTGATCGTGGACGGGATCTGGGGCACCATCAAGGGCCTGGGCACCCTGGTCGGCTTCGGCGGCTGGGACGCCATGGGCCAGGCCTGGAAGGGCCTGGCGCAGCTGGCCACCGGCCTGGCGATCTCCTCCATCCCCGGCGTCGGCGCCGCCTTCTGGACCCTCCCCGACGACAAACTCCCCTCCTGGCTGCGCGACTCCCGCACCGCCATGAAGGAAACCGGCAAGGCCCTGGTCGCCTGGGACGAGTGGGGCAAGAACCCCGGCCGGGCCGCCGGAGCGGTCACCTTCAACGTCGTCACCACCGTCTTCACCGGCGGCGCGGGCGGCGCGGCGGCCGGCGCGGGCAAGGCCGGCGCCGTCGCCAAGGCCCTCTCGGTGGCCGGCAAGGCCGGCAAGATCATCGACCCCATGACCTACGTGGGCAAGGCCGCCGGCGCGGGCCTCTCCAAAATCGGCGACATAGCCAAGAGCCTCCGAGGCATCGGCAAGATCGACATGCCTCCCCTCCCCGAAAACGCCATCGAACTCCCGGAGGGCGCGATGGCACTGCCCGACGGCACGGTGCGCCTGCCCGAGGGCGCGGCGCTCCCCAAGGGCGCCGTCGAACTCCCCGACGGAGGCGTGCGGCTCCCCGAAGGCTCGGTCCCCCTCCCCGAAGGAACGGTCAAGCTCACCGACTTCGACGGCAACACCGTCTACGCCGACCCCAAGGGCAACCTCTACGACGACACCGGCGCCCTGAAGCAACACCACACCGAAGCCCCCCAGGACATCGTCGACAGCACGCCCCACGCCCCCGCCGACGCAAACACGCCCCGAGTGGAAACCCCGGCCAACGACCGCGTCCTGGTCGGCGCCAGCGCCACCCACACCGCGGACAACGCCGCCCACGTACGCCTGGGCAGCAGCCTGGACTCACAACTCGGCGACACGGGCCGCTTCGGCGACGACGCAGCCACGCCGGGCGGGCACGTCGGTGATCCCCCGGGGCACGGCCCCGGCCACGTCGGCGGCCACGCTCCCGGCGGCATGGCCGGCCACCTTCCCGACGGCCACGCCAACGACCTCGGCCACACCCCCTCAGCCAGCCACGAACCGCCCACGGGAAGCGGCGGCCACACCGGTGCCCACGGTGATGGGCCCACCAGCGCGCGCGGCGACGGTCCGGGCGGTGGCAGCGGTCACGGTGGCTCCGGTGGGGCGCACGCTCCCACGCCGCCTCGTCACAGCGACTCCACACCCGGCAATCACGCCGCCGACGGCATCCACCACGCCTCCGATGACGGCCCCGGACACAGTCATGAACCGCACACGGACCGCACTGATCACAACGAGATGCCCACGGACGACAGCCTCCCGCACCATGGCGACGCCGTGGACGGGCCGGACAGTGGGCCTTCCCACGACACGGCCGACGGGCCTCAAGGCACATCTCTGGAACCGCAGCCCGACTGGCACGGTCAGAGCGCCGACCAAATGCGCCACTACCGGCGCCCTGCGCTGGATGTGTCGCACCTGACCCCGGAGGAACGGCTGGCCGTCCTGGAGCGAGAGGCAGTAGAGCTGGCCGACGAGGCCCGCAAGGCACCGGCCGGAGAGGCGCCCCCAGGCCAGAATCATCTGGACACCGGATGTGCGGGGAGTTTGCTGCACGACAACGTGATCACCGTGCACACCAGCACGACTAAGATGCACGGTCAGACGTTGCCGCACACGCACAAGGTGCTGGACGACATGCTTCAGAAGATCGCGGACGACGCAAAGGCCGGCGTCATCGAGAAGAAGGGGAGCGGGCACGGGAAATGTGCGGAGATCTCCCTGATCAGTGACCGGCTGCGGCAGCTGGATCCGACCGGTACACAGGTCCGTACAATTGATGACGCCCGCCGCGTGTTCGACGGGAGTGTCATGCACACCAGGCGTATCGGAGACTTCGTCATCAAGAAGACCGGAGAGGTGCGAAACCGGCACGGTGACTATTTCCCGCCATGCGACACCTGCAAGCATATTCTTCCGCAACTTGGCATTCGCGCGCATGAGTGAGGGCACGCCCCCTGGAGGGAAAGAATGACTCCGACCACGCCACCCCCGGACGTGTTGGCATGGCTGACGCAGCACGGCTGGTTCGACGGGCGGGATATTGGGGACGAGGCGCAGCACCTCATCTCCGTACGTCTACAGGACGCCGCCGAGCAAGGCTTCCCACTAGAGGCCGTGGAAGCCGCAGTGCGCATCATCCGCACCTACGGGCTGCTGAAGCTGACGCATCCGAGGGCATCGGACTCGGCATTCGAAATGGAGCCGACAGGCGGGTACGAAGGCGACGCCCGGGAAATCGCCGAGATGGCGTCGGGATTGGGTAAGAAACTCTTTCCGGTCGGGTTCGAGTCGTCGGAGTACGGTCTACTCCTTGTCGATGAAACAGGGCGCTGGTTCCTGTTGCATCACACAGGAGGGTATTTCCTGGGAGAGGACGAATACGACGCTTTCTCTCGATTCATGACCGGGGACGACACTCCGGACGTGGAGGACTTCTTTGTCTGAGCAATTCCCCGCCGTCGCCTCATCCCTGCTGATCCATGGGACAGTGGTCAGCCACACCAGCATCGTCGGCAGCGAACGTCCGAACCTGCACCCCTCCATCTGGAAGTTCGCAGAGGAACTGTCACCGGAGCAACGCATGCCGTTCACCGCCCGCTGCGCTGAATCCGCCCTGGTGTCCGATCAGCTGTGGGCAATCGACAGCGCGCGAAATGATGGCCGGACAACGACCCTTCGTGAGGCGGCGCCGCACTTCGAGGGTTCCGTACTCATCTCGAAGATGGTTCGCGGCCAGGGCCACCCCGACCACGGCCGAACCACGGAACCGTGCGGATTCTGCACACTGCTTCTACAAGAGTTGGGCGTACGCGTCATGCTCTGAGCCCGCTCGGTGCGCGCCGCGCCTGATGCCGGTGCAACACTGACGGCCACCGTCGTTCGCGAGAGTTTCTGACTACGTGTTCCCACCTCTGTATAGCGCAGAGGGAGCTTCGTCACCTTCCCCGACCAATGGACCAGCAGTTCGGGACAGTCGTGAAGTCGCCCATGTTTCACCCCCACCTGGTCGGCCTCGTGAATTCGGAGGGTCATCAGCACAAGCGGCACATTCCACACGCTGAAATACCGAAGAAAAGAACCGGAGCCGCTCTCCAAGAGAACGACCCCGGTTCCAAGCATGGATCACACGTTGAAGCGGAACGTCGGGCGGCTGATTTTGACCTGTGGCGGGACTCCCTCTACAGGGCTGACCTGGGGTTTCGCCGTTTGGTTGCGTTGGTCATCGGCTGGCGTTTACGGGGGCCCTGCGGACTGTATGCGGACTGATCGAGGCTGCCGATCGCGGGCATCCATAGTGCGCTGATTCTCTATCGAATGCGCTGAGCGCGGCGTCGAGTGCCCTGTGGTGGCGGGCGCGCTCTTCGTCACTCGGGGCCGGGATCTGGAGGCACCGGCCTGCCTTCGTAGTCCGCGATCAAGGCTACGTCGATTCCAGTGCCTGGCCCTCTTCCCCGGCTCGGAGGAGGTCCGCGAGATGCCCGGCGACCGCACCCAAAACACCTCCTGTCCGAGCCCCCGTCCAGCTCGGCCCCAAGACCCGCCCGGCCATGTACTACCCGCTCCCCAGCAGCCCCCTCCGGCCTCTCGCCGGCGGGCAGGTCCGAACGCCTGATGCGGCATTTGAAACGGGTGAGGGGGCCACGTGGATGCTCCGGTGGTGCTGAGGGAACCGACTGGACGGGAGTGACTGTCAGTACCTCGTGATACAAAAAGTGATGTTCGTTCAGTACCGACACAGGTGACCGACACAACTGACACGGGTGCGAGAAGGCGCCTGCTGGACGCCGTGCTGACGTCCGGACCAAGACGCCAGCCGATCGGATGCTGGACGGACGGCGAGCGGAAAACGTATCGGCGGTAGGCCGCAGTCGGGGGCGGGGGCGAAAGCGTTGGACATCAAACTCAAGCCGGAGGAGATCCCGCAGTACACCGGCGACCTGGAACAGCTGGAAAAGGACCATGCGGCCCTGAAGAAGGACGCCGGCCACGTCCGCACCACCGGCGCGGACGTCCACTCCCACTTCCAGGGCCTGTCGGCGTTCTACAAGGCCCCCGAGGCGGAGAAGCTCTTCGCCACCACCAAGCCGGTCAAGGACCGCGCGGACGAATTCGCCGACGACCTGGAGACGGTTGCCTCGGCCCTGGCGGACTACGCGGATGAGGTCCGGCCGCTGAAGACCAAGCTGGAGGGCTTGAAGAAGAAGGCCCAGGCATTCATCCACGACCACAAGGACGATGACGACGCGGACTACGACGACGAGCTGACCGCCGAGCACAATCAGATCCGCGACGACATCAACGCCACCGTCGCCGCGTTCTGGGCCGCCGAACGCACCTGCTACAACAAGATCGTCGCTCTCTGGAACGGTCCCAAGATGGTGGCCGGGGACGGCTCCAAGAAGGAGCACCAGTACGGCTTCAAGGCGGAGGACCTCAAGAACGCGAAGGTGCCGTGGGGCGACCCGGTGGAGCAGAAGCACCACTGGTACGACGTCGGCCACTGGGTGAAGTCGTTCGCGTGGGACGGCATTGTCGTCGACGGCATCTGGGGCACGATCAAGGGCCTGGGCACCTTGGTGGGCGTCGACGGCTGGGATGCCGCCGGGCAGGCGTGGAAGGGTCTGGCGCAGCTGGGTACCGGCCTGGCCATCCTGACCATCGGTGGCCCCGGGGCAGCCGCCTTCATGGCCCTTCCGGACGACAAGCTGCCCTCCTGGCTGCGCGACTCCCGCAACACGATGAAGCAGACCGGCAAGGCCCTGGTCGCCTGGGACGAATGGGGCAAGAACCCCGGCCGCGCCGCGGGCGGCGTCACCTTCAACGTCCTGACCACCGTCTTCACCGGCGGCGCGGGCGGCGCCGCGGCAGGCGCGGGCAAGGCCGGCGCGGTCGTCAAGGCCCTGTCGGTGGCGGGCAAGGCAGGCAGGGTCATCGACCCCATGACGTACGTCGGAAAGGCCGCCGGCGCGGGCCTCTCCAAGATCGGCGACATCGCCAAGAGCATCAAGGGCATCGGCAAGGTCGACATGCCTCCACTTCCCGAGAACGCCGTCGAACTCCCGGAGGGCGCGGTAGCACTGTCCGACGGCACGGTCCACCTGCCCGAGGGCTCGGCGGTACCCGCCGGCGCGGTCGAGCTCCCGAACGGCAGCGTCAAGCTTCCTGAAGGCTCCGTCCCCCTCCCCGAAGGCACGGTCAAACTCACCGACTTCGACGGCAACACCGTCTTGGCCGACCCCAAGGGCAACCTGTACGACGAGACCGGCGCGCTCAAGCAGCATCACGCCGACGCGCCGCAGGAAGGCTCGCCGAACCCCCACCCGACCACCGATGCCGACACCCCACGGGTGGAGGCTCCCGCCCGCGAGCCCGCCCTGGTCGGTGCGGGCGCCGCCCACATGGCCGACGACGCCACACCCGTCCACCTGGGCAGCAGCGTCGACGACGTGGGCCGCTTGGGCGACGACACCGCCATACCGGGCGGGCACGTCGGAGACGCTGCGGGCGGCCACCGCCTCCCGGGCTCCGGCCCGGGCCACGACATGCCGACCGCCCACGCCGGCGACAACGTGCCAGGCAACGGCGCACACCACATTCCCAGCAGCCACGCCGCGAACCACCTACCCGGTGGTCATGCCGGCGATCTCGGGCGCAGCCCCTCAGGTGGCCATGAACCGCACACCGGGAACGGCAGCCATTCCGGTGGACATGGTGATGGCCCCAGCGGACCGCACGACCCTACGCACTCGCGTCCGCACCACGACGATGCGACGCCTCACAGCCATGGTGACGACGGGCCTCATCACACGAATCCTCACCACCACGAATCTGGCGCGGGTGGACACGGGGACGACGGAGCTTCGCCAGACACTCCTGCTGACGGCGACCACCAGGGCCACGGCCAGGGGCATCACTCATCCGATCCACACGGCGGCGAGGCTGCTGCCGACGACATCCAGGTCGGTGACCAACCCGCGCCCCCGCCGGGACCGGGCGAGAAGCTGCTCGGAGACCTGCCGGAGGACCGGGTCCGGCGCTCGGAAGACGGCCTCATTTCTCATGTCGACGACCAGCCGGTCAACGAGTTCCTGGACAAGTTGTCGCACGAACGCGCACTCAAGTACCTCGAAGCAAAGGAAAACGGCACTTTCCCTCGTGCCAAGACCGGCGCGTGCGTCGGCTCGGTCGTCGACCTGCGAACCGGCAAAGTGATCGAAGGAATCAACGGGCCGAAGGGCAGCCTCGGGGAGCTTCCCATGGACCGGCTGCATCCCACGCTGCTGGAGCGCTACGAGATGATCGCTGACGCACCCCCGCACAGGGCGCCGATCCTAGCTCATGCCGAGGTCAAGGCCACCAATGAACTGTTGTGGGCACGAAGGGAGGCCGGGCTTCCGGACGATGCCTCCGCGCTCACGGAATTGCGCGCCTCGGTACAGTTCCCGTTCATGCCCGACATGGCAACAGGCGTACGTCCACGCCCCGCACCGTTCTGCGGCAACTGCAACCATATGCTGGAAGGAGTGCCCAGTAGCTATGGGCGCTACCTCAAGGACCCACCCGGCCCGGAGAACTGGATTCCCTGATGACGCTGCAGCGGATCGATATCGATGACCCCGAAGTGGAAATGGACGCCGCCGAGACGCTTTTCTACGCGGGCGTTCCGTTCACAGGTGAAGTCGTCGAATACCAGCGAGGGGCACTCGTGAGCCTCATCACCTATAAGGACGGCGTCGAGGATGGCCCCGTCAAAGAGTGGTACACGGATGGAACTCTGGAATCCGAGGGAACCATGCGAGGCGGCTTCCCCGTGGGCGAGTCCAAGAAGTGGCACCCCAATGGCACTCTGGCCGCGCGAATGGTCATGAGCGCCGATGGCCTGCGGCAACTGGCTCGGACCGAATGGGACGAGGAAGGGAACTTGATCAAGGAGTGGCACGCCGAAGGTGCCTGACGCTGCCGGCGAACCCCATCCCGCATATCGGACGAGACCGAGTCGGGGCCGGCGGTACCTCGACGTGGTACATCTGTGCTCGAACGATGAGCGCTAAGCGCCGCGGACTGGGGGCGGTCCGGGTGGTGGCCATGCTCCACGTAGGAAGAGCCGTTTTCAGTGATCTCCTCCTGCCGCCTCCCACCATGTCTCGGCATGCTGATGAGGCCACGGCTCTTCAGGGCCCGGGCGACGACCATCGGTACGTGGTGACCGTCGTGCCGGTCCCGCCAAGTGCCGCGGGATGGTGACGTTCCACCCCGTTTGTCCGAGCACTCATGCCTCCGTCGCGTGCATCCCGGAGGCGCGCTTGCCCTCCCAACAGGCTATCGTCGGCACATACGCTGCGGCCATGAACGATCACGTGCTCACCGCCCGCGAACACTGGTGTGGGATCGATTTCCTGCCGCCCAGGCAGCCTTCCTCACCAGCAGCGTGCTGGCCGACCGCCGGACGCCTAGGTCCGCTCTTGACATCGTGGTCCTATTAAACGAGCCGCCCGCGCCCTACCGGGAGAACTTGCTGTACCGCAGCTGGCCAGTGGAATTGTTCGTGCAAACGGCTGCCGGGCACAGCTTCGCCGACCAGGAGAGCGCGTAGGGGAGTTCGCCGTTGCTCGCCATGTGTTCCGAGGGCATACTCCTGGTGGACAAGGCTGGGCTGGGCACTTCGTTCCAGGCCGAGGCACGAAAGCGTTGGGCTGCGGGCCCGCCGCCGCTCTCGGACCGTGAGCGGAACCGTCAGCGGTACGCCCTGACCGATCTGCTCGATGGCCTGCTTGGCTGCTCGGATGCTGCCGAGCACATGTATTTGGTTTCGCACATGCTGCAGCGTGCCTAGCCGGCTAGGCCGTTTCGTTTGGATCAGCGGGCTGACCAGAGGAAGATGCCTGCGACATGGAGGCCGGCAAGGTAGATGGTCGCAGTCTTCTCGTAGCGGGTGGCGATCCCTCGCCATTGCTTGAGGCGGTTGATGCACCGCTCGACGGTGTTGCGCTGCTTGTAGGTCTCACGGTCGAAGGCGGGAGGGCGCCCGCCTCGGCTGCCTCGCCGCAGCCGGTGGATGTTCTGGTCCGCCCGGACGGGGATGACTGCCCGGATACGACGGCTGCGCAGGCGCTCGCGGATCGCGCGGGAGGAATACGCCTTGTCTGCCAGGACCACGCCCGGCCGAGTGCGGGGCCTGCCCCGGTGACGGGGGACGCGCAGACGTGCCATCACTTCAGTGAAGGCAGGCGCGTCGTTGGCCTGCCCGCCGGTGAGGACGAACACCAGAGGACGGCAGCGGCCGTCGGCCGCAAGGGGGATCTTGGTGGTCAGTCCTCCGCGGGACCGACCGATGGCGTGGTCGGCCGGCTCGCCTGTCGGGGCCCCTTTTTGCGGGCCCCGGCAGCGTGCTGGTGAGCACGGACGATCGTGGAGTCGACCGACACCACCCAGTCGAGGTCGTCCTCGTCGTCGGCCTGGGCCATCAGCGCGGTGAACACGCGCTCCCAGATGCCGTCGGCCGCCCACATCCGCAGCCGGTTGTAGACGCCCCGCCAGTTGCCGAACTTCTCCGGCAGGTACATCCACTGCGTCCCGGTCTGGAACTTGTAGGCGATCGCGTCGATCACCTCACGGTGATCCCGCCACCGGCCACCCCGCTTCGGGGAGCGGTCCGGAAGTAACGGCTCGATCCGCGCCCACTGCGCGTCAGTCAACGGCACACCCGACCAACGATCAGACGATCGGAAGGGAGCGGCTATACGCCGGCCACGTCACCGGCCCTGCCGGTCGACGTCCACCAGTTGATCACGCGGACGGCCATCGCCTCTGGCCGCAGACCCAGAGGGTCGAGACCGAAATGATCTTCCAGCTCGTGCCGGAGGAACTCACCGATCTCGGTCCGGTCGGCACCGGACCGGAGCCGTTGGAGCAGAGGAGCGAGCATGCAGTCGTACTCGTCCTGCACATCGTCAGCCACGCCGATCGGATCCCACTCATTGAGCAGATGCCGCAGGTCGTCCTTGGCGGTGTTCCAGGGTCTCATCGCCCAAGACTGCCACCCACGAACGACCATCACCACCCGACCCCCTGATCCAAACGAAACCTCCTAGGCCGCTTCTGACGGCTCTTTTCGGGCGGAGTGGACCAAGCCGCGAGCCGGGCAGGCATCGGGCATAGTGCGACGACATGGCTGACCGACGCGCAGTGGCGGACGATCGAGCCGTTGTTGCCGACCAACAGCCGACTTGGCGGGCAGTGGTCGGACAGTGGTGAACGGCGTACTGTTCCGGGCTCGTACCGGGGTGCCCTGGCGAGATCTGCCGGAAGGGTGCGGCCCCTGGCAGACCGTCTACGATCGGCATCGCCGCTGGTAGAACGAGCGGCACCTGGCAACGAATCCTGGCCGAGCTGCAGATCGAGGCCGATGCCAGCGCCTCGGCGGCACCCTGGTCCGTAGCCCGGAGCAGGAGTGGGCGGTGAGCATCGACTCCGCCTCCTTCCGGGCCCACCAGCACGCGGCCGGCGCCGGCACCGACCGCCGCGGGACTTCCCGGAAAAGGGGCCGGGGGCGCGTGTGGAGGCCGAAGGGCGGGAGGCCCTGAGGCACTCAAGGGGCGGACTTACCACCAGATTTACCTGCTGGCCGACGACCGGGTTCGCCCGCTGACCTGGCTGACCACTCCAGGCCAACGCGGCGACAGCCCATGCTCAAGCCCTGCTGCAGGGCCTGCCTGCGCGTTCCGCGGCGCGGTCCGGCCGCCCACGCCGCCTACGCGGCGACAAGGCCTACCTCAGCCGCGTAAACCGGGCCCATTCACGACGTCGGTACATCGAAGCCACCATCACCGAGCCGGGCGACCAGCGAGGCAACCGCCGACGGCGAGGCCGATCCGGCGGGCGCCCGCCGGCCTTCGACAAGGTCCAGTACCGGCACCGCAGCGCGGTCGAGCGCTGCGTGAGCAAGTGGAAGCAGTTTCGGACTGTGGCCACCCGCTTCGACAAACGCGCTACCTGTTCACCGTCACGCTGACCGTCGCCGCCATCGTCATCTGGCTCCGCGACACCGTCCAAGAGTCCATCACAACCGACCTAACCCTGCTGGTCGGCGGACAGTGGCTCGACGGCGGCAAGTGGTTGTCGCGGCGGTTGGACGCTGCCGACCCCGGGCTGCACTAGGCGTTGATCGAGGCCGCAGAGCAAGCGATTGCCGGGCACACGGGCGTCTTCGCCGCGATCGCGGCAGGGTGTCGGACCAGGTCGGCGGCCCCCTGTGGGACGGGTACACCCTCCGATGGATAGCTGGGGCGCGACTAACGCTTCGGATCCCCTGTCGGCCTCGAACCGAAACCTTCGCTCTACAAGTGGCGGTGATTCACCGATCGAGGGTGTTCGTGCCTGCCGGGTGGTGCTGTCCTCGCAGGTCAGTACCACCCGGCCTAACGGGGCGCCTCTCAGTGCCTCATGTTCCGCCGTCCGCTCACGCACGGAAAGCTATCGGCGCGGCGGGATATGAACTCACGACCTCCGAACGAGGCCCGGTTGCTGATCCCGCCAGCCAGGATGACATTTCCGCGGGTCAGATGGGTGGGATCGGTTGGTGTCGCGGGAAGCTCGAAGAGGCTCGGAGGGCGGGTTGGCCCCCGGGGCGGCGCCGGCCCCACCGCAGCGTTGCATTCGAGGCCGGACGGTGGTGCACACGCCAACCGTTTACCTGATGCAGGTCAGCAGTGTGCGGCGTCCATATAACCACCGGGCGTCGCACACTGCTCGGTCATCCAAATTCCCATGGCTCGAACGGCCGGTCGGCCATCGCCTGCTCACCACTCGCAGCCGCGACTGGTGAGCAGCGAGTCGGCCTCAGCGGTTGAGGAACCGAGTGGCCAGGACCTGGATAATGACGCCACCGCCGGCGAACGCGGCACCCTTGAGGATCTGGAGCACCAGGGCCCAGCGGAGGAAGCGGAGTCGGCGGCACACCTTTCCCCACTGGAGCCCGAGACGCCTCCTGGGGCCAACGGCAGCGCGGAGCTGTCGACAGACAGCCTTGATTGTCCTGGCCAGTCGAGCCAGGAGGGCCTTACTATTCAAGACGAAACTCCTAGTTGGTCATCGTTCTAACGGGTGTTTCGGCAGGGGAGGTCGCGGTTATGGTTTTGCAGACCCTTCCGACCGGGCCTCCCCTGCACTGCCGGGCGGGGGTGCGCGACAGTTGCCATCAAGAAGGCCGCAGCATCCCCCGCAGCTGTTGCCGGGCATACATGCCCCTCTGTTTCTGATTCGACTGAGAACCAATCATTCGAGATGCTAACGGAGCCCGCCGAGAGCGATTGCAATCTCCATCGAATTCCTTCCAGCAGACCCCGCAGAGCGAATAAGGATTTCCATATCTCCTTTCATGCCTGCACGAGCGAGGGCATCTGCAGCGGCGCCGACCTCCGCCTCGCTCAGTGCCGCTGCCAAGCTCTGCAGAATATCGACGCGGTCGGCAACAGCCATCGCCGCCAGGCGCGCGGGGAAATCCGGTTTCGGCAGCAGCGCACTGCGCTCTCCGCACGGCGGCGCGGCGGTTGATGGACCGTTGCGCCGGTCCCTCTTGCCAGCAGGGGTACCGAGGGGGCCGTTGCGCCGGTCCCCCTCGTCGGCGGTGTCGGAAACGATATTGCGCCGGTCCCTCTTGGCTCCCGCCTCGTTGCAAGTGCGGGCCCCCGCCGTCCGCCGGGCTGCATGGAGGAGCGACTTGAGCACTGCAAACTCGCAGGCCAGTGCGGCGACATCCTGATCGTTCGTCACCTCCTCCAGCGCCAGCCTGGACAAATCCTCCACGGCCGCCAGACGCGGAAGCCGCCGCCCGTTGAGCCAGTGGGAGAGGAGCGGCGGCGAGACGTGCAGGGCCTTGGCCTTCTGCGCCATCGTCGTGCCGGGGCGAACATGGTGGATGAGGCGCTTGAGGGTGTTGGCGAAGTCCTGCACCTCCTCCGTGGCCCCGGGCGCGCAGGTGGTGCTAATCGATCCAAGTGACGGCATGCCAAACGAACCCTTCCGCTCGCCCGAAATCGCCTATGGAGAGAACCGGTGATCACCGGAAGCCTAGCCACCCCCGGGCTCCATGGCGTACGGTTCCGCGCTTTTTCCCTGACTACTTTTCACGAGGGGACTTTCAACTCCGATGACGACAAACGATGCCGAATCGGATCTTTACGGACTCCCCTTTTTCCCTCGTCCGAGTAAAGACCTCTAATCGCTGGAATGAGTGCGCAGGGCCGTGCTAGTAATGAATGCCCGCAGTCCACTACCCACCAGCGCCACCCCAAGGGTCTCCCGGCGGGAGGCCTCGCGAATGGAGATTTCATGCCGTCCTGGCAGGATGCCGGCCTCGGAACGATGAAGCGCGTGGCCTTGTGGTTGGTCTCCGTGGTCGGTGAAGGCAACACCTTCACCAAGGAGGACCTGCGTACGGCCTTTCCCGGGGTGTCCCAAGTCGACCGCCGCATGCGAGACCTCCGCAATTTCGGTTGGCTCATCGCCACCAACAGGGAAGACGAGGAGCTTGACTCTCACGAGCAGCGCTTCGTGAAGCCCGGCGATCCTGTCTGGGAGCCGGGCCGCGCGACCCGCAAGACAGGAACGATCGCGATCGGGGCAGCGCGCCGACGCGAGGTGCTGGCTAGGGACGGGAACATGTGCCGCTCCTGCGGCATCACCCCCGGCGAGATCTACGCCGGCACCTATGAGGCAGCCCAGCTCGACATCGCCCGTAGGGAAGTGGTGAAGCCGGACGGCACCGAGGCCACGGAATTGGTCACCGAGTGCAAGCGGTGCCGGGTGGGAGGCAGGTCGCTCGCCGCGGATCTCGACAAGGTACTCAAAGCAACCGACGCTCTTGACCCGGCCGAGCGCAGCGTACTGTCCAACTGGATGGCGGCCGACCAACGGGAGTTCAATCGCCTGGAGCAAATCTGGAGCGACTACCGCTCTCTGCCTGAGGCGTCGCGTGCGCAGCTCCGGGCGGAACTGGGAGTTAGCTGAGCAGTCCGGTTGCACGGAACAATCCTCGTAAGAACGCGAACGGAAGCAGGAGCAAGTACATGGTCAAGGGCTACGGTCTGCCGCCGAGTGCCGAGGAGAACCGCGCCCTCGTCCGGTCCCGGTTGGAGGAGATCGCGGCCGGCGGCGGCCCTCGGGAAACCTTCACTGTCGAGTGGCGGGGCGGGCCGGAGCATCTGGAAGTCATCCAGATGCCGGTGGGCAGCCTCTACTACAACCCGGCAACCCACCGCATCCGCGCACAGGCCGGCCACGACCCGAAGCAGGCGGCAGTGCTTGTGGACGACCCCTGGAGCAGCGACAGCCAGGCATACCTGGCCCGCCTCCTACAAGTGCTTCCGGCAGACCCCGCCCGGACTGATCCTGAGTTCGACGAGCTGACAGCGAGCCTGAAGGAGTACGGGCAGACCGAGCCTGGGCTGATCACTCACGAAGGCGTCCTCGTCAACGGCAATACCCGGCGTGCTGCTCTAATGCAGCTTTACGGCCCCAACCACGCCATGCGTGTGGCTGTACTGCCGCCTTCTTGCGACTGGCAGGACATCGCCGCAATCGAGCTATCGCTCCAGTTGCGCAAGGAACACCGGCGGGACTACTCGTACATCAACCGGTTGCTCGCGGTTCAGGAGCTGGTAGATCAAGGAACGCCCCTCGCAGTCATCGCCGCTACCTTTCGCACGACCGCGGAACGCTGTCGGCAGGATCAGTGGGTGCTCGCCCGGATCGAGTCGCTGATCGAGCGAAGCAAGACGGCCGGCGAGCAGCTGTCCTTGGTCGCTTTCGAGGACCAGGCCGAGAAGTTCCGAGAACTGCAACGCGCCTACGCCAAGCAGTATGCGGTCAATCCCGAGAAGGCAGATCTGCTGCTGGAGAACCGAATGGCGGCCATGCTCCTGGGTTTCGCCAAGACCGATGTCCGGTTCATCGACCACGACTTCCGCGACCGCTACCTCTCCCGGACACTGCCTAACGGTGAGACCCCGTCTATGGGGTCGGAGGGTGTGGCGATCCCCGGTCTGGGGCGGGCCGTGAAGGGTCCGTCCGCCTCTCTTAGCGCGGCCATAGCGCTGACAGACGCCGTCCTGCACGCACGAGTTGTCAGCCGACCGGACAGCACGGCCCCGCAAGAAGTCGCGGCTGAGGCACAAAAAGAGGTCAGGCGGTTGCAGGAGGCGATGGACCAGGCCATCAGCTTCGCCGGCCGAGACGCGCGTATCAAGAAGCGTAAGCAGGCTGCTCCTGCCCGCCTGGCTGAGGCCGGCCGCTGCATCGAGCTGTGCGTTACTGACCTGGCCCTGTCCCGGGCGCAGCGGAGCCTGGACGAGGAATCGTTCGACGACGCCGTCACTGACCTGCGGCAGAAGCTGGAGAAGCTCGCTGCTGAGGTGAAGCGCACCGTGCAGCAACCCGGAGACGCTGTGACGTGGTTTCTGGAGACGTTCGGTAAGGCGCAGTAGATGGCCGACGAACCCAGTCTGACGATCGGCTTCGACGTCACTCGCACCCAGGCAGCGTTGCGGACTGTGCCCGAGTGCCGTGGTGCGCTCGGGCAGTTGATCGCCAGCTTCCCCAGCGGCCGGATGACCGACAAACTTTCGGCATCTGTCCCCATCGACGGCTTTCTCGCCAGTATTAGCGCGCTCGGGACCTGGCCCCGTCCGGACAGCGTTGTCTGGGAGGGAGACTTCCGCCTCCTTGTAACCGAGATGCTCGACACGGCGGACACGGCGGAACGACTCCTCAGCGGCTCTCCCGAAGAGGACACCGTCGAGCTGGAGTCGGTGCCGACTTTGCTGGGCGACGACTGGACCGGTCCCCTCACCCCGTTCCAGCTCCGTGACGTAGCTCGACTGCTTTCGGTTGGCCACGGCGCCAACTTCAGCGTGCCTGGCGCCGGCAAGACTCGCGTCTCTCTCGCTGTGTTTTCTGCGCTCCGCGAGCGCGGAGCTGTGGATCGCATGCTCGTAGTGAGCCCCAAGTCCGCTTACGAGGCATGGGAAGGGGAGGCCGAGCAATGTTTTTCCACTCAGCTCGACGTGCAGGTGCTCGGCAAGTCGGCGCCAACTCTGGCGGACATCCTCCTTGTCAACTACGAGCGTCTGGACCGGGCTCTCGCCGGGCTGTCCCAGTGGTTGAAGGCAGCTCCGGCGATGCTCGTCCTCGATGAGGCGCACCGCATGAAGCTCGGGGGAGCTGGGGTGTACGGCGCCGCGTGCATGGCTCTGGGCCCTCTCAGTCGAGTCCGGATGATCCTCAGCGGTACCCCTGCGCCTAATGGCGCCAAGGACCTGGAGAACCTGCTTTCCTTCGTCTGGCCGGGGCACGGTCGGCGCGCGGTCACCCAGGCCGTCGACGGCGGGGACCTCGCCCATGCCAGCCGAGTACTGCGCCCGCTGTATACGCGAACGACCAAGGAGGAGCTGGGGCTGCCTCCCGTGGAGACGAGAACGCGCCGTCTCCCGATGCCGCCACTACACCGCGAGATCTACGACGCTCTGGTGGGCAGGCTCTCGGCCAGGGCGGCGGCGGACCGAACCGACTTCGAAGCGCTCGGCAAAACGGCGCTTCGCCTACTGATGGCGGCTACCAGCCCGGCTTTGATAGTGGCAGGCTCCACACGCCACGAGCCTCTGCACTTCCGCGTGCCACCGTTGCAGGTCGCCGAAGAGGACTCGCTTTCCATGCTCCTTCGCCAGCTCCCCGACTACGAGCTGCCGCCCAAGTACCAGGAGACTCTCTCCATCGTCTCCGCCAATGCTGCGGCGGGACGCAAGACTCTGGTATGGACGAGCTTCGTGCGCAGCATCACGTCGCTCCGAGTACTGCTGGCCCCGTTCCAGCCAGCAGCTGTGCACGGGGGCACCCCCGACCGGGAAGCTGAGTTGCGCCGCTTCCGGGAAGATCCGGGCTGTACGGTCCTGATCTCCAATCCGGCGACCCTCGGCGAGGGCATCAGCCTTCACCAGGTATGCCATGACGCGGTCTATGTGGACCGTGATTTCCAGGCCGGCCGGTTCCTGCAGAGCCTTGACCGCGTTCATCGCCTCGGCCTCGCCCCGGACACGGAGACACGGGTTACGATCCTCGCAGCCGAGGGCAGCGTCGATGAGGTAGTAGCTCTTCGACTGGCGGAGAAGCTGGACTTCATGGGGCGGATTCTCGACGATCCGGAGGTGCAGCAACTCGGCGACCCCGAGGAGGAGCTCCCGCTTGCCGCGGGGATGGATGTCGCCGACGTGCGAGCGCTTCTGGAGCACCTAGGGGCGGGAGCGGCTTAGCGTCGGCGGAATTTCGATTCAGAGAGTCCCGTATCGCAGCAGTGCCTCGACGGCATCCGCTTCTCGCTGCAGCACAATGCGCCCACGCCGTTGCTGAAGGCCGGAATCCGGCCGCCTGCGTCCAGCCCCGCCCCCGCCAGGTGCCCCAACGGCAGGGACGCTCGGCCCTCGTCACCGATCTGCAGTTCTGCTGGTTCGCGTATCGCAGCCAGAGTCCGCCGTTTCCCACCGCAGGCTGGGCTGCCGTGCCGCCAGGAGCCCGGATAGAGTCCCGCCGTGGACGGCGAAGCGATGAGCACGCAGGCGGCCCTGTGGCCTGTTGACGAATCCGACGACCCAGAACTGGATGCAGTTGTGCAGCAGGTCCTTGCCGCCGACCCGCACGGCAGGAGGCTTGCAGCGGCGATCCGGCGGAGCATCGACATGCTCCTGGACGGCCAGCACACTGGTCGCTTCCGGTGGGACCAGTTGTACAAGACCGAGAAGGCCCACTTGGGTACCCTGATCGAAATCAACGTCCAGCGCGAGTTCGGTTTTACGGACGGCCTCAAAATGGACTACTCGATCGCCGGCACCGATGTCGACTGCAAGTACTCGCAGACGCTCGGCGGGTGGATGATCCCGCCAGAGGCCCTCGGCCACCTACTGCTTGTCGTCTGGGCCAGCGACGAAGAGTCCAGTTGGTCCGCTGGTCTCGTGCGCGCCCTGCCCGAGAGGCTGAACAACGGCGGCAACCGGGACTCCAAGAAGACGCTGAACGCTGCAGGACGGACTGCCGTGCGGTGGTTGTTCCGCCGGGCTCGCCTCCAGGAGAACATGCTGCTGCGGCTCTCCGAAGCCGACATCAAAGCGATCTTCTCTCACAAGAGCGGCCAGCGCCGAGTAGATGATCTCTTTCTGCGAGCTCAGGGCCTGCGGATCAGCCGTACTGTCGTCGCTACTGTGGCGATGCAGGAGGACTACATGAAGCGCGTCCGCTACAACGGCGGAGCGCGCTCGCGACTTCAACCCCGGGGCATCGTTATCCTGGGTCATTACTCCAGCCACGGCCGGATCGCCGAAGCGCTCGGTCTGCCCGTACCGGGTTCGGGCGAGTCGGTGAGTGCACGACTTGCGGCTGCCCGCCCCCACCACGGGGAGGCGCCGAGAATAGAGCTGGGTGGACAAGAATGGGTCCTCGCCAAGCCGGATGACCCGGAGGAAGCCGTCCCTAAACTGCCGGAGATATGAGCAAGCAAGGACTACCAGAAGCGCAGAACGAGCAGTGGACGCCTCCCGAGGGATCCTGGGCGTCTTCGGCCGCGAACCGGCGGAGCATGCTCGGCAACCGGAATCGGGACACCGCACCCGAGCTACTCCTCCGCTCGCTCGTGCACGCTGCCGGACTGCGCTACCGGGTTGCTGCCAAACCGCTTCCGAAGATGCGCCGCACCGCTGACATCGTCTTCCGCCCAGTGAAGGTGGCCGTTTTCATCGACGGCTGCTTCTGGCACGGCTGTCCAGAGCACTTCGTGATGCCCAAGACCAACCGGCCGTACTGGGAGGACAAGATCGGCCGGAATATGCAGCGCGACCGTGATACAGATGACCGCCTCAGCGAGGCCGGCTGGCTGGTGCTCCGCTTCTGGGAGCACCTCGATCCGGACACGTGCGCCCGCACTGTCGTCGAAGCCGTCACCGCACGGCGGCAGGGGGCTGCGCCGCTGAAGCGCCAGGGCTAGCCGTCCCTGCCACCGGGTGGCTGCGGCAGCAGCGCAGCGATCAGCTGATCTTCGCCTGGTTCATTGCGAAGAGCTCGTGCCGCTGGTGGCCTTCTTGGCCCACAAATGCCTTGAATTCGCCGAGCTTGTATCCCAGGGCACCGCTTGAGCGCGGAACGCGGGTGATGACGAAATCCCGCTCCAGGTGGGCGAGGCGCCTCTCGACTTCCGGCTCGGACATGTGCTGCCCCTGCTTCTCCAGCCGCCGGATGATCTGATCGACGCCGAGAGGGCGTTCCAAGCCGCGAAGCAGCCTGTATACCGGGTCGTGGACGGCCTCCGTGGCTTCCACGAGTTCGTTCCGCTCGCCTTCCTTCCGCAGAGCCCGGGCGATGGACTGACCGACAGCCTCGGCGACGGGAGGCGGGAAGGCATTGCCCACCTGCCGGTACGTGGTGGTCTTGCGGCCTTCGAAGACCCACTTGTCTTCGGGCTTCCACCCCTGGATGCGTGCGACCATCTCGACGGTGAGTTTCGGCCCGGGCTTGCCAGCGGCTGGCTTCCAACCGGGTCCAGGGGCTTCGTCTTCAACGCCCATGGCATCTACGCCCAGCTTCGCCCACGCTGCCTTGGCTCGGGTCGGGCCAAGATCCGCTCCGCCATGCTTCTTCGATCCCCCCACGATAGTGGGCGCGATGTTGTTTGCGCTGTCTGCCCAGGCGCGGGCGCCTTCCCACCCCCGGGCTGCCATCAGGTCGTAGAGCGCCTCGCCCACAGTTGGCTGAAGGCCAGGGAGCTCCTCCGGCCAGGAGAAGTACTCTGCGTACTCGGGGAGTAGCGCTACGAGCACGAAGCGTGGTCGGAGCTGGGGGACGCCGAAGTCGGAAGCCTGCAGGAGCTTCCACTGGGCCGCGTAACCTGCACTCTGCAGGGTGTCCAGGACATTCTGGCGATATGCGGCGAAGCGGTTAGCGCTCAGGCCTCGGACGTTCTCCAGCAGGAGGGCCTTCGGCTGGACCCGCCCGGCCAGGTTGACTGCCCAGGCGAACAAGTCGCGTTCATCTGTGGCGCCGAGCTGCTTGCCTGCGATCGTAAACGGGGGGCAGGGCACACCGCCCGCGAGCAAGTCCAGCTGCTCGCCGTCCACGGTGCGGTAGTCCTCGGGGGTCCATGTTCCGGGATCTGCGACATCGCCTTCCACTACATGCCAGGCCGGACGATTCCGACGAAGCGTGGCAGCGGCATTTGCGTCAAGCTCTACCGCCAGGGCGTGCTCGAAGCCTGCGCGCTCCAAACCAAGGGCCTGCCCACCCGCTCCCGCACAGATTTCGACCACATGCAGATCCGTCATACGTCCTCCATACACGCGCACTGCCCACCGCCTACTCGGCTGCACTCGGCGGGCCGGACTCGAACGTGCGAACGGGTCCGTCTGTCGCACGAACATCCCAGCTGCGCGGCAGGAAGTCCATCGCGACTGAGACGTACAGCTGACCGCGAACGCGACCAGTGGGGATGACCAGTCTAAAGGGCCGGTCGCCTGCCGACCGGGGCCCACCGGGTGGCTGCGCAAGATTTTCAAGAAAGCCCGTCCAAATGCAGCTCACCTGCGAGTTTCTCCACTACCGCGCACTGGGGCAACCTGCCCCACGCCCATCTCAGCAGCTATGGCGTGGAAGCTGGAGCTGGATCGCAACCCGCCACCACGCCGTCTGACTGCTCTGTGTTGTCGCCTCGATGGAAGAACCTGGCGGCCGAGGCGCCTGCCGTCATGTGTTCAGCGGCGCGGAGCGCAAGACCGGTGAGTGACCTCGTTAGCTGCGGGTCGCGGTTGCGAGGGCAGCGTGGTGGGGCGCACCTGTGTCGCGTAGCCGCTGCGGGCCTGGGCGGCGAGGGCCTGGCGCTGGGTGCGGGACGGTGACCGAACCGCTGGATGCGCCAGGTCAGCGTCCTTGCAGGTGAGCGGGCGTCGTCCAGCGAGCGTTGGCGGGCAGCCTGCTCGATGAGCATACCTGGCCGGTGGCCGACGGTTTCACCGTCGGTGAGCACTGCGGTGAGGGCCGGCCAGGCGGGATCTTCGAGGATTACCTCCGCGCGCTGGGGCAAGATCGCGCGGATTTGCTGGGCGTGGTGTTCGGCGGTGTGAGCGGGTGGGGTGCGCTGAGAGAGGGCGGCCAGGGGTACGGCTGCGGCCTGGTCGTAGGCGGCCTGGATGTGCAGCAGGCTCTCGCGGGCGGCCAGGACCTGCTGGTCGTGGCGGCGAGCCTGGTGCCAGCGGGCGGCGGCGATGGCAACGAGGACGGCTGCGTCTAGGAACATCGCGAGGGTGGCTCCGTCCTTGGGGCGGGTTCTCGGAGCATGGAGCGGACGGCCCCGCGTAGTGCGCGTGCGTGGTGGTGTTCGGTGCGGATGCGGGAGCGGGTGGCGCGTTCGAAGGCTTGGGCGGCCTGGCCGAGGTGGGGCCGGACTTTCTTGGGTGCGAGGACGGGGAGGGCGTCGAGGGCTTCGCCGAAGGCGGCGAGGTGGGCCTGCGCGGCCGCATCGTTTCCCTGGTCGAGGAGGGCGGGGATGCGTTCGGCTGCGGCGGTGGCCTGGTGCCATGGGTCGGGCTGCCGTCGGCTTCCCGGCTGCTGGTCGGCGGGGTCTGCGTCGGTGGCGGTCAGGCGTTCGCGGATCTTGGGGAAGGACAGGTCGGGGGCGAGTTTGGAGCCGGAGAACCAGATGTGCTGGCCTGCGGCGTTGGTATCGCCGTCGAGGGCGACCTTGTAGCCGCGGATGTCACCGGAGGGGAAGCGTTGCACGTCGACGAGGACACCGGTGCCTGCGAGCACGGTGAGGAACTCCTCGGGATCGGTGGCCACCGCCACAGCGGTGCGGACGGTGGTGCGCAGGCGCTCACGGGAGGTGGCCTGGTGGCCGGCGCGGTGGGCCTTTTCCTGTTCGGCGCGGGTAGGGCGTCGGGCTGCGGTGCGGTCACCGCGAACGACGCGGTGAAGGTCGTATTCCTTCTCCACGGCGGCGAGCTCGCGGTCGGCGGTCAGGTAGTCGTTCCAGTGGCGGGCAGGGCGCAGGCCTGCTCGGACCTTGGTGGCGACGATGTGGATGTGGTCGGGAGCGTGCCGTACGGCGACCCACCGGCAGCCGTCGGGATCCGCGGCGGGGGCGATGCCGGTGGCCGCGACGACACGACGGGCGATCTGGTCCCAATCTTCGTCGCTGAGGATGCGGTCCTCGGGTGCGGCACGGAGCGAGCAGTGCCACACGTGCTGCTCGGGAGTCCGGCCGAGCCTCCTGGCCTGCTTGACGTGCAGGTCGAGGTCTTGGATGAGGAGCTTCTTGGTGGCGTCGAAGTCGGCGGCGCGGCCAGGGTCGGGGGCGAAGCCGTCCCAGGAGGCGACCAGGTGCGGGTCGGTGTGGTCCTTGGCCTTCTTGGTGTCGAACAGGTACCGGATCAGGCCGGTCGTGCTCTTGCCACTGCTGATCTTCGCGATCACGCGGCCGCCTTCGCAGAGACGGCTCGGTTTGCGGCCGCCGCGATGCCGCCGATGGTGCTCCGGACGGTGTTCAGGGTGCGTTCGGCCTGGGCCAGGGTGGCGGCATCCCCAGCGTGTGGATTGCCGCCGGAGTTGAGCACGCGGGCGATCTGGTTGACGTTGTTGCCGATCCTCGCGACCTGGGCGCGGAGGGCGTTGAGCTCGTCGATGTAGTCGTCGGTGGGGGTGCGCTGGCCGGGCACGGAGAGATCACCGTCGACGTAGGCCATGACGGCAGCACCTACGAGGTAGGCGCCAGTGATGTTCAGTGACTGGGCCTTGGCGCGGATCTTCGACTTCTCCTCGACGCTGTAGCGGGCGTCCACCCGCTCCTTGCGCTGCCCCTCGCCGTAGGGGCGGCGGCGGGCGATGCGATGCAGGGCTGCTACGTCGGCGGCGCGCGGCAGTGGCGGAGCGGCCGCATCGACGGGCTTGGCCTCCTCGGGCACCCCCTGGTGCCCGAGCCCGAGTGCCTGCGCCACCCCTGGGGCGCTGGCTTCCCCGTTGGCGCCGTCCGTGGACGGTCCAACGGGATACCTTGCTGGCGCGTGGATGGCGTGGTTGGTCAGTCGGCTGATGCGATGAGCTTGGGTCGTGTCGGAGTTGTCCGGGGCCGGGTCAGTGCTCTGATGAGGCTTGGGGAGGCCGGTGTGGCGGGGCATGGATCGCTCCTGAGAGAGGGAGGGGAATTTGGTAGGAGGAAGGCGTGCACGGAGGAGCGTTCACGCGTGCCCCCCTTTAAGAGGGGGCACGCGCGTGAACGGTCCGGGGCGTGAACGCCGTGTGCGGTGGCGTGATCGCCTGACCTGGGGTTTCTTGTGGTTCGTGAACGCCGTGATCGGTCCGTGCAGGGGGTCACGCACACGGTGGGCGTGAACGGTTCCGTGAACGCTTTTTGCGGTCCGGCAGGCGGTTGCGGGGGTGCCTCAGCGGGCGGTCGGTGCGTTGTCCGGCCGGTCACCGGAGTCCGGTCAGGTCCGGTCAGGCCACCGGAGCTGACCGGGGCTTTGACCGGGAGTGGCCGCGGTCGGAAGAGAGGCGACCGCAGGTGCGCCGGATGCGCGCCTGCGGCTCGGTGAGCGGTCGGTCAGATCAGGAGACGGCGACCAGGCGGCGGGCCCGGTAAGTGGCCTGCTGACCGCCGCTCGCTCCGCCGGCGGTGCCCTGGGACTTCTCCGCGTGTCCGGCCTGGGCGAGCTGGTCCAGCTTGCGGCGGGCCTTCTCCACGTCCGCGCGGCTGGGCTTTGCCTCCTCGGCCAGGTGGGCGGCCAGATCTCGCGGGGTCAGCCCCTCGGGACTGGCCTGCAGGAGGGCGAGCGGGTCGAGGGTCTGCTCGACGTAGGAGGTGCCGCGCTGGTGGTTGTGGATGACCGGCAGGGGACCGATCTCACCGGTCACCATCTTGAGGTGGTGGACCTTGACCGCCGGGTCGCCGGACTCTCCGGCGATGAACAGCACGCTGCCCGCGCCGGAGGTGAACCAGGTTGACCCGTAGACCCGGTCCAGGACAGGGCGCTGGTCGCGGGGTGTGTCACCGGTCCACTTGCGCTGGTGATGCAGCTCCAGGAGCTGGGCGCCTTCGCGCAGGGCGTGCTGGCGGGCGTTGTTGTAGGCAATGGCGGCCTCGTCCTCGGTCAGGCGGCTGACCGCGTCCTTCAGGCTGTCGATCACGACCGTGTCGGCCTGGTGGGCGGCGGCCAGTTCGGCGAGGAGGTGGGGATCCTTATCGAGAGTGGTGGGCAGCGGGCCGGACCACACCCGCAGCCGGTCGCGCAGCGTCGGCTCGTCCTTGGGGCCCAGGTGGCGTGCCAGGGCCTTGGCGATCTGCGGTGGTCGGTCCATGGCGAGGTAGAGGACGCGCCGGCTCTCGGCGACAGGGAGGTCCAGTACGGCGGCGTACACGCCGAGCCGGGCCAGGATGACCTGATGGGCGAGCGTGGTCTTGCCGACGCCCGGCGGCCCCACGATCATCAGGCTCTCGCCCGCTGCCCAGGCCGTCTGCTCCGGAGTGCCCCACAGCGGCTCGGTTTCCGCTCCGATGTCGGAGACGAACGCCCGGCCGTCCGAGACGTACCGGTCCAGACGCGAGGTACCGGCGTTCCGGACACGCTCACGCTCGGTGCGAAGCGTGTCCTCCAAGGCGGTCTGGAGCTCTTCCGGGTCACCGCCTGGATCGCTCGCAAGCTGGGCGGCGCGCAGACCGGCGCTCTCTACGCGGCGCAACCGTGCCGTGCGCGCCACGATGTCGGCGTAATAGCCGGCGCTGCCGGACGCCACGCTTGCGTGCGCCAGGCCGTGGACGGCGGTCGCGCCGCCGACCCGTTTGAGGTCGCCCTGGCGCTGAAGCAGGTCGGAGACGGCAATGGGGTCGGTCGAATTTCCCTGCTGATGGAGCTGGAGCAGAGCGCACCAGATCGTCTCGTGGGCAGGGCGGTAGAAGTCCGTGCCGTCGAGCAGTTCGCGCACTTCGGCGATGCTCTCGACGTGGTGCATGCAGGTTCCGAGCACGACCCGTTCGGCATCGGCGTCGTGCGGGGGTGCCTGCCCTCCGGCGTCTGCGGGCTCGGGTGACGGACCCGGGAGAGGGGCCGTAGGGTGGGGCACAACAGGTCCTCACCGGTGGTGCGATGCGGGCAAGGCCCCGCACCACCTCAGGTGTCGTTCAGCAGTGGGCGATCTCGTGGGACTTCGGACGGCCTTCGGTGTTGACGCGCCGGGGGCCGTTGCCGTGTCCGGGGCCGGGGCTTCTCATGCGGCCCATCCCCACTGCCGCGGGCCCTGCTCCAGAAGCTGCCGGTCGAAGCGGGCCAGCTCGGCCTCGCTGTACAGCACGCGGCGACCCACCTTCACTCCGCGCGGCCCGTACCCCTGGTGTCGCCAGTACCGCACGGTGCTGGCTGCGGTGCGGTAGGGCTCGGCGACCTCGGCGGTGGTCAGGTAGCGGTCCATCTTTCCCTTTCGGCTAGGCATCGAGTCGGTACGCATAGCTGTACCCGACGATCAGCGGTTAGGCAAAACGGAGAGGGTTTGATTCAATCGGGATAGCGACGGTGAGAGATGGAAGAGAGGGAGGCTGGCATGGCCACACCGCCTGTTGGCGAAGGGGTACCGCTGCTCTACAGCGAGGGGAACGCGGCCGAGCGGGTTGCGCTGGAGCGCGAGGTCAGAGGGTGGAGCACGACAGAGCTCGCCGCCCGGATGACCGAGGCCGGCGTCCCCATGAACCAGACCGCGGTCTGGCGCATCGAGAACGGCACGCCCCGACGGAAGATCACCCTCGACGAGGCCCTTGGCTTCGCCCGCGTCTTCGAGCTGCCCCTGGAAGAGCTGATGTCCCCGCCCCAGGAGGGACTCGACATCGAAGGAAGGCGGTGTGTCCAGGAAGCCGTGGATGCGTTCTACAAGGCTCGCGATGCGCAGGACCACCTGCACCAGGCGGTCGTCCTGGCCGCCGAATACATCCGGGCCCACCCCGACAGCTCGGGTGCCTTCCACAAGCAGTGTCTCCGCCTCGCGGGCGAGGAACGCGACGCTCGCGCTCTCACCCAGCACATCGAGGACGGTGGCTATTACCACCACAACTGACCCACCCCAAGGAGAACCACTTGGCGAACATTCAGAAGCGCCCTAACGGCAAATGGCGCGCCCGCTATCGCGACCTCGACGGCAAGGAGCACGCTCGTCACTTCGACCGCAAGGTCGACGCCCAGCGCTGGATCGATGAGGTTACGGCCAGCGTGATCACGGGTCAGTACGTCGATCCGCGGTCGGCCAAGACGCCGTTCAAGGAGTACGCGGAGAAGTGGCGGGCCAGTCAGCCGCACCGACCCTCGACGGCCAAGGCCGTGGCCCAGCACCTGCGTTGTTACGTCTACCCGATCTGGGACAAGCGGGCTCTCGGCGCCATCAAGCCCGGTGACATACAGACGTGGGTCACCAGCCTGACGACCAACCACAAGCTCGCGGCGAGCACCTCACGGACCGTCTTCAACACGGTCAACGCGGTCTTCCGCGCGGCGGTCCGCGACCGCATGATCCCCCACAACCCGTGTGCCGAGGCGAAGCTACCCGCCGTGCCTCGGAAGAAGGTGGCGCCCTTGGCGGTCGAGCAGGTGCGGACGCTGGCCGAGGCGGTGCCCGCCCGTTACAAGGGCCTTGTGCTGCTGGGCGCCGCCACCGGACTCCGGCCTGGCGAACTCTTCGGCCTCCAGCTCCGCCACATCGACCTGCTGCATGCGGCCGTCTCGGTCGAGCAGCAGATCCAGCAGACGGCGAAGCACGGGGTGTACGTCGGGCCGCCGAAGACCGCGCGTTCGTATCGCACCGTGCCGCTGCCGAGGGTGGCGGTCGATGCCGTTGAGGCCCACCTGCGGAAGTTCCCGGTCGACGGTCCGGAGAGCTGGGTCTTCACTGCACCGCAGGGCGGTCCCGTGGTCTACACGCACTTCATGGACGGGGCGTGGCGGCCTGCCTGTGCGAGGGCCGGCATCGCGAAGGGCACCGGGCCTCACGCCCTCCGGCATCACTACGCGAGCCTGCTGATCAAGCACGGTGAGTCGGTGAAGACCGTCTCCGAGCGCCTCGGCCACACCAACGCGGCCATGACGCTGAACATCTACACCCACCTGTGGCCCGACTCCGAGGAGCGGACGCGGGCCGCCGTCGACAAGGCGTACGCGGACCGATCCGACGCGGGCGCGGAGCAGGCCGCCGAAGCGGCGTAGCCACTCCCCCCACACGCCGACCGACGTCAGCACGCTGCGGACTATGCGCGGACCACAAAGGCCGCCCAACCCACTCCCCCGCAGGTCAGACGGCCTTTCGCCAAACGACTCAGACGTTGAAGCGGAACTCCACGACGTCGCCGTCCTGCATCACGTAGTCCTTGCCTTCCATGCGGGCCTTGCCTGCCGAGCGGGCTTCTGCGACCGAGCCGCATTCGACGAGGTCGTCGAAGGAGATGACCTCGGCCTTGATGAAGCCCTTCTGGAAGTCGGTGTGGATGACGCCGGCGGCCTCGGGGGCCGTGGCGTTCTTCTTGATGGTCCAGGCGCGGGATTCCTTGGGGCCGGCCGTGAGGTAGGTCTGCAGGCCGAGGGTGCGGAAGCCGACGTGGGCGAGGGTCGCGAGGCCGGGCTCTTCCTGGCCCACGGACTGGAGGAGCTCCAGGGCCTCCTCCTCGTCGAGCTCGGCGAGGTCGGCCTCCAGCTTGGCGTTCAGGAAGATCGCCTCGGCGGGGGCGACGAGCGCGCGCTGCTCGTTCTTGAAGTCCTCGTCGGTCAGCTCGTCCTCGTCGACGTTGAAGACGTAGAGGAAGGGCTTGGTGGTGAGGAGGTGCAGGTCGTGCAGGAGCTCCTCGTTGCCCGAGCCCTGGACGATGCCCGCGGAGAAGAGGGTGTCGCCCCGCTCCAGGATCTCCTTGGCCTCCTCGACGGCCTTGACCTTCGGGGCCACGTCCTTCTTGATGCGCGACTCCTTCTGGAGGCGCGGGAGGACCTTCTCGATGGTCTGGAGGTCGGCGAGGATCAGCTCGGTGTTGATCGTCTCGATGTCGTCCCGGGGCGAGACCTTGCCGTCGACGTGGACGACGTTCTCGTCCTTGAAAGCACGGATGACCTGGCAGATCGCGTCGGACTCGCGGATGTTCGCCAGGAACTTGTTGCCCAGTCCCTCGCCCTCGGAGGCGCCGCGCACGATGCCGGCGATGTCGACGAAGTCGACGGTGGCCGGGAGGACCTTCTGGGAGTCGAAGATCTCGGCCAGCTTGGTCAGGCGCGGGTCGGGGACGCCCACGACGCCGACGTTGGGCTCGATGGTGGCGAACGGGTAGTTGGCCGCCAGCACGTCGTTCTTGGTCAGGGCGTTGAACATGGTCGACTTGCCGACATTCGGCAGACCGACGATTCCGATCGTGAGCGACACGTTGGCGACTCGACTTCCGACGGGAGGTGGGGTGGGCGGGCATCGGCCCGGGGGCCGGCGCCCGGCTGCTGGGCAATGGCCCCGGTGGGGCACCGCCCCGGACGGGCAAGCAGTGCAGTGCCCAAGGGGGGCCGATCCACCAGTCTACGGGGCAGGGCGGGTGGCCATTGCGCGACGGTCCGACGGCCCGTCCCCATCCCCGCGCCTACGACGCCGCCCCGGTCCTGCGCCTCGCCCGCCCCCCGTACCTACGACGCAGCCCCGGTCCCGCGGCCCGCTCGCACCCCCGTACCTACGACGCGGCCCCGGTCCGGCGCCCCGGTGAACGTCGTACCGACACGCCCACACGTACGACGTTCGTACCGCTTCCGGATGGTGATCCGGCGGCATCGTCGCGGAAAGCGCGTGTCCTACGGGCTATTAATCCCACTTAGCGGCCTACCGTTGGCGAGTGGAGCAACACGAAGCGCGCGCACCTCAGCACACCCCGTCCCGGACCGGCCGTCCGGCCGCGGGGCGGGCCGTCGGGAACCGCCCCGCCGCGGCGCCCCCCGTCGCCCGCGGCAGCCGCCCCCCGGCGAAGGCCGTGCAGGGCGCGAAGGGCGCAAAGGGCGTGCAAGACGCTCAGGCCGTACAGAGCGCTCAGGCCGCCGTGCAGGGTGCGCAAAGCGCATCGGGCAGGTCGGCCAGGTCGAGCGCGGCGGACGGGGCAGACGGTGGTCCCGCCATCGCCGAGACCTCGACCGTTTACCGGGCGGGGGCCCGGCGCGTGCTGCCCGGGCCGGTCGCCGCGCTGGTGCGCAGGCTGCCCGCGGCCAAGCTGACCGGGCTGGGCTGTGCCCTGCTGACCACCCTCGCGCTGCTGGCCCTGGCGTTTCTGGACCGGCTGCTGGCGGGCGGCTCGCCCACCGTGTACGGCGTCTGCTTCGTGCTGGCGGGGGCCGCGGGCGCGCTGTGGGTACGTCCGTACGACCTGGTCGTCGCGCCGGTCACGCTGCCGATCGCGTACACCGTGGGCTGCCTCCCCATCGCCGGCGCCGGCGGCTCGGGCAGCCTGCTGATGGGCGTCTTCACCGTCCTCGCGGTGAACGCGGGCTGGCTCTACCTCGGTACGGCCCTGAGCGTGCTGCTCGTCGGCGTACGGAAGTGTCTGCTCATCCTCCGGCGGCGGGCGCAGCGTCCGGACGTCCGGCAGGACCGGGATCGGCGGCCCCGAGACCGGCGTCCCGCCCCGGAGCGGGAGCGGCGGCAGCCGGGGCGCAAGCCCGCCGGGCGGCCATTGCGGCCCCAACGATCCCCGCGTTGTTCTGAAGCTGCGCAGGCACGATCTCAGCCTTGACGCCCTTGATCAGGGGCAGGAACTTGTGGGCCTTGCGGCTCACCCCGCCGCCGATCACGAACAGCTGGGGCGTGAAGAGCATCTCGACGTGACGGAGGTACTTCTGGAGCCGGTGCGCCCAGTCGTGCCAGCTCAGGTCCTCCTCGTCCTTGACCCGGGTCGAGGCGCGGGTCTCGGCGTCGTGGCCGTCCAGTTCGAGGTGGCCCAGCTCGGTGTTGGCGACCAGCTGCCCGTCGGTGAAGAGGGCGCTGCCGATGCCGGTGCCCAGGGTCAGCATGATGACCGTGCCCGTACGGCCGCGCGCGGCGCCGAAGTGCACCTCGGCGAGGCCCGCGGCGTCGGCGTCGTTCAGCACGGTGACCGGGCAGGGTCCGGCTTCGCCGCCGAGCCGGGAGGTCAGCAGTTTCGCGGCGTCGGTGCCGATCCAGGACTTGTCGACATTGGCGGCCGAGCGGGTCACCCCGCCGGTGACCACGCCGGGGAACGTCACCCCGACCGGCCCCGACCAGTCGAAATGCTCCACGACCTGCTGGACGCCGTCGGCGACGGCTTCCGGGGTGGCCGGGTGCGGGGTGAGCACCTTGAAGCGCTCCTCCGCCGGCTCGCCGCGTTCCAGGTCCACGGGCGCGCCCTTGATGCCCGACCCGCCGATGTCCACACCGAATACGTTCATGGGGAAAAGGCTAGGCGCGGAGAGGCCGGCTCACCCGTCAAAAGGCGAACCGGCCCGGCGATGACGAGGGAGAAACCTCACGCCGCCGCGACGACGAGGGGAGACCTCACACCTCCGGCGCGGACTCACCCTCGGGCTTCGTCTCCGTCACCGGCTTCGCCTCCGTCGCCGACTTCGCCTCCGAGCGCAGGTCGCGGCGGAGCTCCTTGGGCAGCGAGAAGTGGATGGACTCCGTGGCGGAGGTGATGGTCTCCACGTCTTCGTACTCGCGCTGCGCCAGCCACTCCAGGACGCCTTCGACGAGGACCTCGGGGACCGAGGCGCCGGAGGTGACGCCGACCGTGCGGACACCCTCCAGCCAGGCCTCGTCGATCTCCTCGGCGCCGTCGACCAGATGCGCGTCCTTGGCGCCGGCGCCGAGCGCGACCTCGACGAGGCGGACGGAGTTGGAGGAGTTCTTGGAGCCGACGACGATGACGAGGTCGGACTCGGCGCCCATCTGCTTCACGGCCGTCTGGCGGTTCTGCGTGGCGTAGCAGATGTCGTCGCTGGGCGGGGAGAGGAGGTTGGGGTAGCGGCCCTTGATGGCGCCGACCGTCTCCATGGTCTCGTCGACCGAAAGGGTGGTCTGGGAGAGCCAGACGACCTTGTCCGGGTCGCGGACCTCGATGTTCTCCACGTCGTCGGGGCCGTCGACCAGGGTGATGTGCTCGGGGGCCTCGCCGCTGGTGCCGATGACCTCTTCGTGGCCCTCGTGACCGATCAGGAGGATGTCGTAGTCCTCCTTGGCGTACCGGACGGCTTCCTTGTGGACCTTGGTGACGAGCGGGCAGGTGGCGTCGATGGTGGCGAGCTGTCCGCGCTTGGCCTCGTCGTGGACGACCGGCGCGACACCGTGCGCGGAGAAGATCACGATGTTGCCCGGGGGCACCTCCGCCGTCTCTTCGACGAAGATCGCACCCTTCTTCTCCAGCGTCTTGACCACGTATTTGTTGTGGACGATCTCGTGGCGCACATAGACGGGGGCGCCGTACTGCTCCAGGGCCTTCTCGACGGCGATGACGGCTCGGTCCACGCCGGCGCAGTATCCACGAGGGGCGGCGAGGAGGACGCGGCGGGAAGTCGGGGTGGTCATGGTTCCCATCGTACGGGTCGGGGTGGTGTCCCACGGAAGGCCTGGCCAGGGGTGGGGACAGGCCGTTACCAGGCCATAACAAGGGCATATGTCCGCACGGCAGGGCGGCTTGCCCGAAACGACGGGACGGCCGACGATCATGTGAGGCCGGCGAGCGCCGCCGGACCGTTCGTCACGCAGAGGTGTCCGTCATGCCCCCAACGGCCGAGCCGCAGCCCCCGCACGGCGGCGTTCCCGATCCCGCCGGCCCCGCGGACCCCGCCGGGGCGACCGTGGCCGCCGGGGGCCGGCTGCGGCGGACCCTGTCCTTCCGGGACCTGATCGTCTACGGGCTGCTGTTCATCGCCCCCATGGCACCGGTCGGCATCTTCGGCACGCTGCAGGCGAAGTCGCACGGGGCGATCACGCTCGTGTACGTCGTCGCCACGATCGCGATGGCGTTCACGGCGTACTCGTACGCGCAGATGGTGCGGGTCGCCCCGCAGGCCGGCTCGGTCTACACGTACGCCCGGGTGGGCCTGGGCGAGGGCGCGGGCTTCGTCGCGGGCTGGATGGCGATGCTCGACTACCTGCTGATCCCGGCGGTGGCGTACCTCTTCTCGGGGATCGCGCTGCACTCCCTGGTGCCGTCGGTGCACCAGTGGATCTGGACGGCGGTGGCGGTCGTCGTCACGACGCTGCTGAATCTGTGGGGCGTACGGACGGCGGCCGTGGTGGGCTTCCTGGTGCTGGCGATGGAGATCGTCGTGCTGGTGGTCTTCGTCGTGGCGGCCGTGTGGGTGCTGGCGACGGACGGCGCGCAGCGCGGCTGGACGGTGCCGCTGACGGGTGAGGGCGGCTTCTCGGCGAGTGCGGTACTGGCGGCGGTGTCGGTGGCGGTGCTGTCGTACCTGGGGTTCGACGCCATCGCGGCGTTCGCGGAGGAGTCGGCCGGCGGGTCGAAGCGGGTGGCGCGGGCCGTGCTGACCTGCCTGGTGGTGGCCGGTGTGCTGTTCGCGGTGCAGACGTACCTCGCGGCGCTGCTCGCCCCGATGTCGGCGGCAGAGCTGGCGGCGAAGCCGGCCGAGCAGGGTGATGCCTTCTACACGACGGCGAACGCGGCGGCCGGCGAGTGGCTGCAGAAGCTGGTCGCGGCGAGCAAGGCGATCGGTGCGGCGTTCGCGGCGCTGGCCGGACAGGCGGCGGCCGGGCGGCTGCTCTTCGCGATGGCGCGGGACCGGCGGCTGCCGGGGGCGATGTCGAAGGTGGACGCGGGGAGCGGGGTGCCGCGCCGGGCGCTGCTGGGCGCGGCGGTGGTGACGCTGGTCGCGGCGGTGTGGGCGGCACGCCGGGACGACGGCCTGGACCAGCTGTCCTCGATCGTGAACGTCGGGGCGCTGACCGCCTTCGGGCTGCTGCACGCGTCGGTGATCGGCTACTTCTGGCTGCGCAAGCGGGCCGCCGCGCCGAAGGTGCTGAGCCATGTGGTGATCCCGCTGCTGGGGCTCGCGGTGGTGGTCGCGGTGATCGTCGAGGCCTCCCCGACGGCCCAGGTGGTCGGCGGCGTGTGGCTGGTGATCGGGCTGGCGGTGCTGGCGGTGCAGTACGCGAGGGGGCGGAGGGCCGACCTGCCGGGCGTGTGACTGCCGCCGCAGCTGTCGCCCGCCGCCGCGGGCGTCCACCGCGGCCCGCAGCGGAGCGTCGCCGGACTGTCGGTCCTCGCCGATACGCTCGTTCCCATGGCTCTACAGACGTCCGCAGAGACACCGATCCCGGTCGGTCAGGTGTCGCGGCTGATCGGCGGGTGGATCGACCGGCTCGGCGCGGTGTGGGTCGAGGGGCAGATCACCCAGCTGTCGCGGCGGCCCGGCGCGGGCGTCGTCTTCATGACGCTGCGCGACCCGTCGCACGACATCTCGGTGAGCGTGACGTGCTATCGCCAGGTCTTCGACAAGGTCGCCGACGTGATCAGCGAGGGCGCCCGGGTCGTGGTGCACGCGAAGCCGGAGTGGTACGCGCCCCGCGGCCAGCTCTCGCTGCGGGCCGCCGAGATCAAGCCGGTCGGCGTCGGCGAGCTGCTGGCGCGGCTGGAGATGCTGAAGAAGGCGCTGGCCGCCGAGGGGCTGTTCGCGGCTGAGCGCAAGCACCCGCTGCCGTTCCTGCCGCAGCTGATCGGGCTGGTCTGCGGCCGGGCGAGCGCGGCGGAGCGGGACGTACTGGAGAACGCCCGGCACCGCTGGCCGGCCGTCCGCTTCGAGGTGCGCAACGTCGCGGTGCAGGGCATACACGCCGTGCCGCAGGTGGTCGAGGCGGTGCGGGAGCTGGACGCCCGGCCGGACGTGGACGTGATCATCGTGGCGCGGGGCGGCGGCAGCGTGGAGGACCTGCTGCCGTTCTCCGACGAGCAGCTCGTACGGACCGTGAGCCAGGCCCGAACGCCCGTCGTGTCGGCCATCGGGCACGAGCCGGACAGCCCGCTGCTGGACCTGGTCGCCGACCTGCGCGCCTCGACGCCGACGGACGCGGCGAAGAAGGTCGTACCGGACGTGGGCGAGGAGCTGGCCCGCATCCAGCAGCTGCGGGAGCGCGCGCTGCGCGCGGTCACCGGCTTCCTGGACCGGGAGGAGCGCGGCCTCGCGGGCGCGCTGAACCGCCCCTGCATACGGGAGCCGCACCGCATGGTGGAGGCGCGCGAGGAGCAGGTCACCGCGGTGCTGGAGCGCGGCCGGCGCACGCTGGGCCATCTGCTGGACCGGGCCGACTCCGAGCTGACGCACACCCTCGCGCGGGTGGTGGCCCTCTCCCCCAAGGCCACGCTGGAGCGGGGGTACGCCGTGCTGCAGCGCGCCGACGGCCATGCGGTCCGCACGCCCGAGGAGGTCGGCGAGGGCGAGGAGCTGCGGGCCCGGGTCGCCGAGGGCGACTTCACGGTCCGTCGGACGGACGGCTCTGTCACACCCCCCGCTTAGGCTGGGGCCCATGGCCAAGGCGAAGACGGACACGGGCATGGAGACGGACGGCGCGGCGGGCGCCGGGGCGGCGGGCGCGCCGGACGTGACGTCCACGCTCGGGTACGAGCAGGCGCGGGACGAGCTGATCGAAGTGGTCCGCAGCCTGGAGGCGGGCGGCACGACGCTGGAGGAGTCGCTCGCGCTGTGGGAGCGCGGCGAGGAGCTGGCGAAGGTGTGCCGACGCTGGCTGGACGGCGCCCGCGCCCGGCTGGACGCGGCGCTGGCGGAGGACGAGGGCGAGGACGGGGCCGGGGAGTCCGAGGAGGACTGAGGTCGCCGCGCGGGCGCTGTCAGGAGCCCGCGCGACACTCTTCCCTTCGCTCGCGCAACGCGGCCATGTGAAACCGCTCACAACCCTCTCGCTTTAGTTGAAACTTAATCTATCGACGTTAGAGTGGAGGGTGTACAAACCGGACCGGCCCGGCCCGGAACCACCACGAATCACCGAGGTGCCCTTCATGACTCTCGCCCTTGACGCCGCCGCTGCTGACCTCCTCTTCCGTGAGGCCCAGACCGCCAACACGTTCACGGACGAGCCGGTCACCGACGAGCAGGTTCAGGCCGTCTACGACCTGGTGAAGTTCGCCCCGACCGCCTTCAACCAGTCGCCGCTGCGCCTGACGCTGGTCCGCTCCGAGGACGCCCGCAAGCGCCTCGTCGAGCACGCCATGGGCGCCAACGGCCCGAAGACGCTGTCGGCCCCGCTGACCGTCATCCTCTCCGTGGACCTGGACTTCCACGAGAAGCTGCCGGAGCTGTTCCCGCACGCGCCGGGCATCAAGGACACCTTCTTCTCCGAGGCCGCGGCGCGTGAGGTCGCCGGCACCCAGAACGCCACCCTCCAGGCGGGCTACTTCATCCTCGGCATCCGCGCCGCCGGCCTGGCCGCCGGCCCGATGACCGGCTTCGACTTCACCGCCATCGACAAGGAGTTCTTCGGCGACGGCAAGCAGAAGTCCTTCATGGTCATCAACGTCGGCAAGCCGGGCGCCGACGCCTTCTTCCCGCGTTCGCCGCGCCTGTCCTTCGAGGACGCCGCCGCCACCGTCTGAGCCACGGCGCCGGCCGGCACCCCGGCCGCCTCGCACAGCAAGAGGCCGCCGCACCCGCACCGGGTGCGGCGGCCTCGTCGTGCTCAAGGGTGGTCGTGCGTACGGGGCGAGGGCCGGGCCGCTGCTTCCTCCTCGGCCTTCGGCTGCTTCTGGCTCTCGGCCTTCGGCTGCTTCTCGCGCCTTCGGCTACTTCCCGTTCTCGGCCTTCAGCGCGCCCGCCAGCTCCGCGAGGCCGTCGTAGGACGCGGTGCCGGTGACGACCGTGGTGTGGCCGGACTCCTTGCGGACGAGGGCCTTGTACGTATCGCCCTTGTACCGGTCCCAGCGGGCGCCGTCGACCTCCTGGCCGCCGCCGGCCGGGGTGGCGTTCAGCGTGACCTTCTTGACGAAGTCGCGGGCCGGGGCGTCGCTCTGCTCGACCGCGGCGTACTGGTCCTTCGGGTCCAGGAAGCCCAGGTGCCAGGCGCCGCCCTTGCCGTCGCTGTCCGCCTTGTACGAGACGGAGGTGGCCCGCCAGCCCTTGGGCAGCCCCTCGGGCGCGGCGACCGGGTACGGGGCCGCGCGCCGGGCCGTCGCGAGTTCGACGCGGTAGCCGACGGTCTTCACCGCGGCCTTCTCCGCGTCCTTGCTGTCGTTGTGCGGGATGAAGAGATAGATCGCCGCGACGACGATGCCGATCACGGCCATCGACAGGACCATGTCCCGCACCGTTTGCTTGCCTCGCATACCAGCCACGCCCCCTATGGTCCCCCATGCCGGGAACGCATCGGACAAGACCCCCACTCCGGCCACGCACCGGGCCACGCGCACGGCTCTCCGGGGCCGGTGCGCACTGCTCATACGTGGGGCGCCCTGCTCATAATCTCGACATAGCGATAAGGTCAAGCGAACCCTCATCTAACCGGCCGTCGCCGTACAGAAAGGTGCGCTCCGATGACCGAGCATCATCTGCCGTCCCAGCTTGAGGTCAGCCCCGAGGCCCCCGACCGCAACCTCGCCCTGGAACTGGTCCGCGTCACCGAGGCGGGTGCGATGGCATCGGGCCGCTGGGTCGGCCGCGGTGACAAGAACGGCGCGGACGGCGCCGCGGTCAAGGCCATGCGGGCCCTGATCCACACCGTCTCGATGAACGGCGTCGTCGTCATCGGCGAAGGCGAGAAGGACCAGGCGCCGATGCTGTTCAACGGCGAGCGCGTGGGCGACGGGACCGGCCCCGAGTGCGACGTGGCCGTGGACCCCGTGGACGGCACGACGCTGACGGCCAAGGGCATGGCCAACGCCGTCTCCGTCATGGCCGTCGCCGACCGCGGCTCCATGTTCGACCCGTCCGCGGTCTTCTACATGGACAAGCTGGTCACCGGCCCCGAGGCCGCCGACTACGTCGACATCAACGCTCCGGTCGAGGCGAACATCCGCCGTATCGCCAAGGCGAAGAAGTCCAGCCCCGAGGACGTCACCGTCGTCGTCCTGGACCGCCCCCGCCACGAGGGCATCGTCAAGGAGATCCGCGAGGCCGGCGCCCGGATCAGGTTCATCGCCGACGGCGACGTGGCCGGCGCGATCATGGCCGTACGCGAAGGCACCGGCGTGGACCTGCTGCTGGGCGTCGGCGGTACGCCCGAGGGCATCATCACGGCCTGCGCGATCAAGTGCCTGGGCGGCACCATCCAGGCCAAGCTCTGGCCCAAGGACGACGAGGAGCGGCAGCGCGCGATCGACGCGGGCCACGACCTGGACCGCGTCCTGCACACCGACGACCTGGTCAGCGGCGAGAACGTGTTCTTCGTCGCCACCGGCATCACCGACGGCGAGCTGCTGCGCGGAGTGCGGTACCGCGCGGAGACCGCCACCACCCAGTCGCTGGTCATGCGCTCCAAGTCCGGCACGATCCGGCAGATCGACTCCGTGCACCGGCTCTCCAAGCTGCGCGCCTACAGCTCGGTCGACTTCGAGCGGCCCAGCTGAGACAGCGCTCCGTACGGCCGACGGCCCGGTGCCCCCCCGCTCTCGCGGAGGGGCACCGGGCCGTCGGGGATTCGTACCGGGTTCAGCCCGCGGCAGGCATACGGGCCGAGCGCTGGAGCTCGGCGTCGCGGCGCCGGCGGCGGGCCAGGACGACCCGGCGTTCGGCGGCGGTCAGGCCGCCCCAGACGCCGTACGGCTCGGGCTGGAGCAGCGCGTGCTCCCGGCACTCGATCATCACGGGGCAGCGGGCACAGACCCGCTTCGCGGCTTCCTCCCTGGCCAGGCGGGCCGCCGTCGGCTCTTTTGACGGTGCGAAGAAGAGTCCGGCCTCGTCCCGTCGGCACACCGCCTCGGAGTGCCAGGGGCCGGCCTCGTCCCGAGCGGGCACTCGCTGGGCGGGCACGACGGCGGCGTCCTGCAGGGGCTGATGCGGTAGCAGCACGGTCTACTCCTGACGACGGCTCGGCGATTTCAGTCACCACTTGCCCGTCTCGCTGCGCACGACGTTTCGCACACCCCGCAGCCGTACGAGAGACGATGCACCAGCCCTACCCGCTGTACGCGGCTCTATGCACACCGTGGCGTACGGTTTGAAAGCAGCGTCGGATTGCGGCGCGCCTTACAGGCGGGTCCCATCTGCGGACCGGCAGCGACTCAGTGCCCCAGGTGCCGGCGCCGGCGCTCGCGCAGCATGCTGTGCAGGTCCCGCACCCACTTGCCGCGCTTCGGCTTCGCCTCGACGCTGCCGAGCACGGCGAAGCCGCCCACGGTGATCACCGGGGCGGCCGGGTCGTCCGACTCGTCGGTCCGGATCTCGAAGGAGCCGAGCACGCCGGAACCGCTGCCGCGCAGCGTCACGTTCTCCGGCACCCGGATGTCCACGCTGCCGAAGATCGAGGTGGCGTTGATGTGCACGTGCTGCTGCGTGAAGATCGCCTCGGTCAGGTCGATCTCGACCGAGCCGAAGACCGATACCGCGATCAGCCGGCCCGGCACCCGCCAGCGGCCCGCGCGGACCGCGGCGCCGAAGACCCCGACGAGACGGGTGTCCCCGGGGCCGGCGGCGGACTCCGGGCCGTACGCCGCACCGGCCGCCGGAGGTGTGCCCGCCGCCTCCCGCGCCGCCGGCAGATCGCTGATCAGCGGCTCCAGCTCACCCATGGTCTTGGCCCGGTAGGCGCCGTCGATGCGCTCGGCGTGCTCCTCGGCGTCCAGCCGCCCCTCGGCCAGCGCCTCGCGCAGGATCCCGGCGATCCGGTCCCGGTCGGCGTCGGAGGCACGGAGCCCGGCGTCGGCGGGCGGGGCCGGCGCGGGCTTGGTGAGTTCCACGGGTGCGGGGCGCTGTCCCCCGTTGTCTGATGCGTCCACCTCAACAGCGTAGCGAAACGCGATAGATCGCGACCAGGGGACAGCGCAGGCCTCAGCTCTCCGGGCAGAACCGCTGGGGAGCGGGGTGCGCCCTGCTCGTGGCCTGGACGCAGCCGCCCGGCAGGCCGTGGTACGCCGTGCTGCCGAAGTTGGCGGTGATCTTCAGTCCGCCGCTGCCGCCGAAGGTGGTCCGCTGCACCTTCCGATCGGCGGTGAGCGTGCGGAAGTCCGTCATCGCCTCCGTGCCCGCGGCCTTCTGGAGGCCGGCGAAGAACCGCTGCATCGCCGCGATCTCCTTGCCGTGCGCGTCCAGCACCTTGCCGTCGAGCGCGAGGTTCACCGGGGTGTTGTAGAGCATGGCGAGCAGCGCGCGGTCCCGCTTCTGCTCGGGGAGCTTGTAGAGGGACAGCTCCCAGCGGTCGGTGCTGACCACCGAGTCGTGCAGCACCGTCTCGTACAGCGGCACCCGGTACGCGGGGTCGAACATGGCCTTGGCGACGGACGCGTCGAGCTCTGCCTCCTTGAAGAACATGCCGGGCCGCCCCTTGGGCCAGTAGCCGCCCCAGGTCTCCTTGTCCCGCTCGGCCTTCCACAGGCCGTCGTGGACCGGCGTGCTGGAGCCGTGGCTGAAGTCGAGCACCTGGTTCGCCCAGGAGCCCGCCGACTCGGAGCCGAGGACGAACGGACGGCCGCCGGCGAGGGAGCCGTCGGAGACCCCGCGCATCCGCTCAAGACGGTTCGCCCGGTCCCCGGCCTGCGTCATCGGGTGACCGGGCGTGTGGTCGCGGAACAGCTCGCCGGTGGCGTCCACGTCCAGGAAGTAGCTGTGCACGCCGTTCGCCGACATGTCCCGCACGCGGCCGGCGAGGTAGTGGTGGCCCGGCTCGGCGTCGGCGAGCGCCTGGGAGCTGAGGTAGCAGCCGCGGCCGCCGAAGCCGCCCTCCGGCTTGCCGTCGGCGTCGTGGACGCAGCCGTCGGGCCACAGCCGGTCCGGCCACTTCGCCACGCTGGTGTCGGCGCTCTTGGGGTCCTGGGCGTTGTCCCAGCTGTCGTACGGGCCGACCAGGTAGCCCGCCTGCTGCGCGGCGGCGACGGCCTCCTTGGTCATCGGCTCGCCGTCGGCGTCGTAGCCGAGCCACATCCGGGAGACGCCGAGCTTCTTGAGCCGCTCGACGGTCTCCTTGCTGCGGCCGTCGCCCCATACGTAGGCGTGCGGGGCGCCGATCAACTTGGCGGCCTCGGGGTTCTTGCGGATCTTCGCCTTCAGGCTGCCGAGCTGCCCCTTCGAGGCGAGGTACCGGCGGTAGTCCTTGGCCGCCGCGACCGGCGAGCCGTCGGTCAGGGAGAAGGCCACGGTGTAGTCGTCCGTGCCGTCCGCGCGGCGGAAGTCGTGGGAGGCGGCGGTGCGCAGCTTCCCGTCCCTGGAGACGAACCGCAGGTTGGTGCCCAGGTCGGTGGGGACGAGGGTGCTCACTCCGTGGCCGCCCGCCGTGGTGCCCCAGAAGGGCATCGTCAGGTCCTTGAGGTCGATGCCGTCCGCGCCGGTCAGCCCGGCCTTCCCGGAGTTCCAGAAGGTGTCGGCAGCGGGGATCCGCAGCCCCTCCCCGCGGGGCAGCTCGTAGGCCGTGCCCCGCGGCTGTGCGGCGCCTCCGGCGGGCCAGGCGATGCTGCCGTCCTTCTTGGCGTGCATGCGGACGACCAGCCGCCCGTCGCGGGCCGCCACCGAGACGTCGAGGCCGCGGTCGGGATAGGACCAGCGCGCGGTCGACCCGCTGCGGGTCACCCGGGAAACCGTGCCCAGCGACTCCCCCGCCGCCGCGGAGAGCTCGGACTCGGCACCGCTCGCCGTACGGGCGGTGATCCGCAGGGTGCGGGGGTCCACGTGCGCCTCGCCGCCCTTGATCCGCAGCGCGACCGCGCCGCCGTCGTCACCGGGCTCCGCGGGCCCGGCGTACGCCTGGAGGGCCGTGAACGTGCTCGCGGTCAGCGCGGTCCCGGCCAGCGCGGCGAGCACGGCCCGCCGCTTCCGGGAGCCTGTCGCAGCTTTCAGGAAACGTGTCATGCGACGGCACTGTGCGCGGGGTTTCTAAGGGAGATCTAAGAAGCGCCCCGGAGGCGGGCTCGGCACCGGAACGGCCGCGAGTGGGCCCGGGTGAGCCTTACCTCACAGCCGCGACGCCCGTAAGGGGTTCTAAGGTGTTGAGGCTGCCGTTGATGACAGCGAAGTCACCGTCCAGTGAGGATTATCCGTAATGCCGGAATTCGCCTATACCGACCTCCTGCCCACGGGCGAGGACAAGACCGAGTACCGCCTCGTCACGTCGGAGGGTGTCAGCACCTTCGAGGCCGACGGTCGGACGTTCCTCAAGGTCGAGCCGGAGGCGCTGCGCAAGCTCGCCGCCGAGGCGATGCACGACATCGCGCACTACCTGCGCCCGGACCACCTCGCGCAGCTGCGGAAGATCCTGGACGATCCGGAGGCCTCGGCCAACGACCGCTTCGTCGCGCTGGACCTGCTGAAGAACGCGAACATCGCGGCGGCGGGCGTGCTCCCGATGTGCCAGGACACCGGCACCGCGATCGTCATGGGCAAGCGCGGCCAGAACGTGCTCACCCAGGGCGGCGACGAGGAGGCCCTCTCCCGCGGCATCTACGACGCGTACACGCAGCTGAACCTGCGCTACTCGCAGATGGCCCCGCTGACCATGTGGGACGAGAAGAACACCGGCTCGAACCTGCCGGCCCAGATCGAGCTGTACGCGAACGACGGTGACGCGTACAAGTTCCTCTTCATGGCCAAGGGCGGCGGCTCGGCCAACAAGTCCTTCCTCTTCCAGGAGACCAAGGCGGTCCTCAACGAGGCCTCCATGATGAAGTTCCTGGAGCAGAAGATCCGCTCGCTCGGCACGGCCGCCTGCCCGCCCTACCACCTCGCGATCGTGGTCGGCGGCACCTCCGCCGAGTACGCCATGAAGACCGCGAAGTACGCCTCCGCGCACTACCTCGACGAGCTGCCCGCCGAGGGCTCGCCGACCGGTCACGGCTTCCGCGACAAGGAGCTGGAGGACAAGGTCTTCGAGCTGACGCAGAAGATCGGGATCGGCGCGCAGTTCGGCGGCAAGTACTTCTGCCACGACGTGCGCGTGGTGCGTCTCCCCCGGCACGGCGCGTCCTGCCCGGTCGCCATCGCGGTGTCCTGCTCCGCCGACCGCCAGGCCGTCGCGAAGATCACCGCCGAGGGCGTCTTCCTGGAGCAGCTGGAGACCGACCCGGCGCGCTTCCTCCCGGAGACCACGGAGGAGCAGCTGACCGAGGGCGCGGGCCCCGACCTGGACGCGGTGAAGATCGACCTGAACCGCCCGATGGACGACGTGCTCGCCGAGCTGACCAAGCACCCCGTAAAGACCCGCCTCTCGCTCACCGGCACCCTCGTCGTGGCCCGCGACATCGCGCACGCGAAGATCAAGGAGCGCCTCGACGCCGGCGAGGAGATGCCGGAGTACCTGAAGAACCACCCGGTGTACTACGCGGGCCCGGCCAAGACCCCCGAGGGCTACGCCTCCGGCTCCTTCGGCCCGACGACGGCCGGCCGGATGGACGCGTACGTCGAGCAGTTCCAGTCGGCCGGCGGCTCGAAGGTCATGCTGGCCAAGGGCAACCGCTCCAAGCAGGTCACCGACGCCTGCCACGCGCACGGCGGCTTCTACCTCGGCTCCATCGGCGGCCCGGCGGCCCGCCTCGCCCAGGACTGCATCAAGAAGGTCGAGGTCCTGGAGTACGAGGAGCTGGGCATGGAGGCGGTCTGGCGCATCGAGGTCGAGGACTTCCCGGCCTTCATCGTCGTGGACGACAAGGGCAACGACTTCTTCCAGGACCCGGCCCCCGCCCCGACCTTCACCAGCATTCCGGTCCGCGCTGGAAGCTGACCGCCCCGCACCACGCCTCACACCGAGGGCCCGGCCGGACATGGCCGGGCCCTCAGCGCATCAACCACCGGCTTCCCCGTACGGGTGAGTTCCTGGCATACGCCTTCCCGTAGGCATATGCCAGCGGCTTGACTTCAGTGCCTGAGCCTTCGATCTGCTGGGACTGCCCGGCCCCGGGCCAACCTCGGTGACTGTCCGCAGAGTAGGCGACGAACGACGACGCCCTCACTGTCTACGCCGACCTCATCACCAACGGCATGAGCGGCAGCCCCGCGGCCGAACTCTGGAGGGAACTCATGGGAACCCAGCTCTTCGATCTCCCGAACAGCCGGTCCTGGGTCGCGGAGGGATTCCGCGATCAGGGCCGCGAGGAAGGCCGTCAGGAGGGAGCGGTGAAGGGGAAGGCCGAGGACCTTCTCCAAGTGCTGCACACGCGGGGGCTCGTGATCTCCGCCGAGGAGCACGCACGCGTCGCGGACTGCCGCGACCTGGAGCTCCTCAACCGCTGGTTCCTCCGGGCCATCACCGCCGCCGACGTCCACGAGGTCTTCGCCGAGGAAGCGGGCGACGTCACGGATCAGGCGGAATGACCGAGCTGCGAGACGTGCCGCTGGCCCCCGCGGAACGGCAGCGCGTCGCCGAGTGCGACGACTCTGTACCGCTGGCTCGGCCGCGCAGCCTTCGGTGGTGGGCCCGCCGATGTCTTCCGTGACGACGACGAGTACGTCGCCGGAGCGCCGGTGCCGGAATAGGGAAGATCCGCGCGATGCTGGCCGTCATGGAGGTGCACCCACGATGACCGACAGCACTACCGAGTACAGGACCGAGCACGACTCCATGGGCGAGGTACGGGTCCCGGCCGGCGCCAAGTGGCGGGCGCAGACTCAGCGCGCGGTGGAGAACTTTCCGATCTCCGGGCAACGGCTGGAGCGGGCGCACATCGAGGCGCTGGCCCGGATCAAGGCCGCGGCGGCCAAGGTCAACGCCGAGCTGGGGGTGGTGGACGAGGACGTCGCCCGGGCGATCCAGGAGGCCGCGGCCGAGGTCGCCGACGGCCGCTGGGACGACCACTTCCCCGTCGATGTCTTCCAGACCGGCTCCGGCACGTCCTCCAACATGAACACCAACGAGGTGCTGGCGACCCTCGCGACGGAGCGGCTGGGCCGGGACGTGCATCCCAACGATCACGTCAACGCCAGCCAGTCGTCCAACGACGTCTTTCCCTCCTCGATTCATATCGCCGCCACCGCCGCGGTGACCGCCGACCTGATCCCGGCCCTGGACCATCTGACGGCCGCGCTGGAGCGCAAGGCGGAGGAGTTCAAGGACGTCGTGAAGTCGGGGCGTACGCATCTGATGGATGCCACGCCCGTGACGCTGGGCCAGGAGTTCGGCGGGTACGCGGCGCAGGTCCGGTACGGCGCCGAGCGGCTGCGGTCCTCGCTGCCCCGGCTCGCCGAACTCCCGCTGGGCGGCACGGCGGTGGGCACCGGCATCAACACCCCGCCCGGCTTCGCCGCCGCGGTCATCGAGGAGGTGGCGCAGGCCACCGGGCTGCCGCTGACCGAGGCGCGCAACCACTTCGAGGCGCAGGGCGCGCGGGACGGCATCGTGGAGACCAGCGGCCAGCTGCGCACGATCGCGGTCGGGCTGACGAAGATTGCGAATGATCTGCGGTGGATGGCTTCCGGGCCGCGTACGGGGCTGGCGGAGATCCAGCTGCCGGATCTGCAGCCGGGCTCCTCGATCATGCCGGGGAAGGTCAATCCGGTCATCCCCGAGGCGGCGCTGATGGTGGCCGCGCAGGTGACGGGGAACGACGCGACGGTGGCAGCGGCGGGCGCCGCGGGCAACTTCGAGCTGAACGTCATGCTGCCGGTGATCGCCAAAAACGTCCTGGAGTCGGTGCGACTTCTGGCCAATGTCTCGCGGCTGCTGGCGGACCGTACGGTCGACGGCATCACCGCCGACGTCGAGCGGGCGCGGGAGTACGCCGAGTCCTCCCCTTCGGTCGTCACTCCGCTCAACAAGTACCTCGGCTACGAGGAAGCGGCGAAGGTGGCCAAGAAGTCACTGGCCGAGCGGAAGACCATCCGCGAGGTGGTGATCGAGTCCGGATACGTCGAACGCGGCGCGCTGACCGAGGCCCAGCTGGACGAGGCCCTGGACGTGTTGCGCATGACGCATCCATGACGGTCGCTGCGGCCCACGTCACGGCAGTGCGGCGGTTCCGCCCCTAAGATCTGCGCATGACAGCGGATACGGTGGAGACAAGGGATGGCCATACGTCCGGGACCGCGCGCTGGGTGCCCGGCGAGCACATCCTGTGGCGCTATCGCGGCAATGCCACCGACCGCTTTCACATCTGCCGTCCCGTCACCGTCGTCCAGGACACCGACGACCTGCTCGCCGTGTGGCTGGCGCCGGGCACCGACTGCGTCAAGCCGGTGCTCGCGGACGGCACGCCGGTCCACCGCGAGCCGCTGGCCAGCCGGTACACCAAGCCGCGGCGCGTGGTGCGGGACCGCTGGTTCGGCACCGGCGTCCTGAAGCTGGCCCGGCCCGGCGACCCGTGGTCGGTGTGGCTCTTCTGGGAGCGCGGCTGGCTGTTCAAGAACTGGTACGTCAACTTGGAGGAGCCGCGCCGCCGCTGGGCCGGCGGCGTGGACTCCGAGGACCACTTCCTGGACATCGCGGTCTACCCGGACCGGCACTGGGAGTGGCGGGACGAGGACGAGTTCGCGCAGGCGCAGGCCGACGGGCTGATGCCGACCGCGCAGGCCGAGGAGGTACGGGTGGCGGCCCGCGCCGCGGTCGAGCGGATCGGCGAGTGGGGCGCCCCGTTCGCGGACGGCTGGGAGCACTGGCGGCCGGACCCGCAGTGGACCCTGCCGGCGCTGCCGGACGACTGGGCCCGGCTGTCCGGCCACTCCCCCTCGTGAGCGCCCCTTCGTGAGCGACCCCTCGTCAAAAAGCGGCCGCTTGTGCGGAATCCGCACCCACGGGAGTGAAGCGGCGGGCCTCAAGGCTGACGGAACCGTCCGAATTGCAGGGACTTCGGGGAACATGCGTTCCCATTTGCGCCATGCTCAGGGGCGAGCCCCCTTGCTGCGCCCCACGGGTTCAAACGTAGGATCGTCCTCCGCAAGAGGCCGAGAAGGCACAGACGCAACTCCAGAACTGGAAACCGAACTTGACCGCGGTCGCAGGAGGGGCGGGGTCGTGAGCGACAGCTACGACGGGTACGAGGGCCTGAACCGGTTAGCACTGGACCGGGCCGGGCAGGCCGAGGCGTTCAACGCGATCGCCTCGTCCTACGACAGCGCGTTCCCCCACAAGGAGGGGCAGCGTGCCGCCGGTGCCTGGCTCGCCGCCGCGCTGCCGGACGGCGCCCGCGTGCTGGACGTCGGCTGCGGCACGGGCCTGCCCACCGCTCAGCAGCTCTCCGGCGCCGGCCACCACGTCGTCGGTGTCGATCTCTCCGCCACCATGATCGAGATGGCGCGGGAGAACGTTCCGGCCGCCGAGTTCCACCGCCTCGATCTCGCCGATCTGCGGGACGGCCGGCTCGGCGGCCCCGGCTCGTTCGACGGCATCGCCGCGTTCTTCTCCCTGCTGATGCTGCCGCGCGCGGAGATCCCGTACGCGCTGCGGATGCTGCACTCACTCCTGCGGCCGGAAGGGCTGCTCGCCCTGTCGATGGTCGAGTCCGACGTGGACGACTACCCGATTCCGTTCCTGGGCAACACGATCCGGGTATCGGGTTACCTGCGGGACGACTTGCGCCATGTCGTGCGCGACGCGGGTTTCGAAGTCACCGGGGAGGACTCGTATGCGTATGCCCCGGCCAGTACGGACGTGCCACCCGAGATCCAGCTCTTTCTGCACCTGCGACGCGCTTGAGACGCAGCGCGCCCGGCGCGCAGCCCCGGACGGATGGAATCCCACGCGTGACGGAGCACCCCACCTCCCACCCTTCGCGACCGGCACCCCTGCCGGCCGCGCCCCCGGCCATGTCGCCGCGGGGGCTGCCGGAGACGACGGCGCACGGCGCCGCCGATCCGCGCAACGCCCTGCAGCGGCCCGTCGGCCCCGCCCCTGCCGACCTGCCGGGGTCCGCCCTGCCCGGTTCCGTGGCGGCCGGTCCGCCCGAGCGCACCGGCGGCTCCGGTGAACTGCCCGCGCCCCCGGGGCGCAGCGGGAAGAAGCGCCGACGCCAGCGGGACCGGCGGACCGCGGACGCCGCGGACCACAACGCCGCGCAGGGCGCCGGCGGCCACACCCAGGCCGGCGGGCCGGGCGGCGAGCCCGTCGGCGACCCGGCCCGGGACCGCGGTGCCACGCACGGCGGGGCACGGTCCCGTGCCGAGGAGCCGGACAGCGGCTCCGGCGCGCACGAGAACGGCGGTCCGGGCGGCATCGGCCGGCCCCGGGACGGCGAAGGCCGGGCCCGGCAGCGGCCGCAGGACTCCGCGGTACCGCCCGCGGGGCCGCGGCGCGGCCGCAGCACCCAGAACGGCGGCGGAACACGCCGGCAGGCCGAGGAGCCGGTGCGCCCGGAGGCGCCGCCGGCCCGTTCGGCACATCCGGCCGAGGGGGGTGAGCCGATGCCGGCACGGCAGCCCGGCGGGGACCGGCTGCGCTTCGTCGGCGCCGCCACCCGGCGGATCGCACGCGGTATCGACCTGGACGAGATCGTGCTCGGGCTGTGCCGGGCGACGGTCCCGACGTTCGCCGACGCGATCCTGGTGTATCTGCGCGACCCGCTGCCGGTGGGCGACGAGCGGCCGGCCGGCCCCGTCGTGCTGCGGCTGCGGCGTACCGACCGGATCCCCGAGGAGGCGGACACCAACGGCGGCCGGCTGCCCACCCTTCCCGCGCAGCCCGACCTGGGCCCGGCGATGGGCGGGTCGGCGGCCGAGCTGGCCGAGGTCGTGCCCGGCGGGCCGCTGGCCGAGGTGCTGCGCGGGGTGCGCCCGCTCTTCGGTGAGGCGCAGGCCGCGCAGGCGGCGCTGCCCGAACTGCTCGGTACCGGCACCCGCATGCCGCCGGGCCAGCGCGTCATCCTGGCGCCGCTGCGCGGCCGCCGCCGGGTGATCGGCGCCGCGGTCTTCCTGCGCCGCCCCGACCGGCCCGCGTTCGAGCCGGACGACCTGCTGGTGGCGGCGCAGCTGGCCACTCACACGGCGCTCGGCGTGGACAAGGCGGTGCTGTACGGGCGCGAGGCGTACATCGCCGACGCGCTGCAGCGCACGATGCTGCCCGACTCCCTCCCGCAGCCCACCGGCGTCCGGCTCGCCAGCCGGTACCTCCCGGCCGCGGAGACCGCCCGGGTCGGCGGCGACTGGTACGACGCGATCCCGCTGCCGGGGTCCCGAGTGGCCCTGGTCGTCGGCGATGTGATGGGCCATTCGATGACCTCGGCCGCGATCATGGGTCAGCTGCGCACCACCGCGCAGACCCTGGCCGGGCTCGACCTGCCGCCGCAGGAGGTGCTGCACCACCTCGACGAGCAGGCCCAGCGGCTCGGCACGGACCGGATGGCGACCTGCCTGTACGCGGTCTACGACCCGGTCGCGCACCGGATCATCGTGGCCAACGCCGGGCATCCGCCGCCGGTCATGCTGCACCGCGGCGGCCGCGCCGAGGTGCTGCGCGTCCCGCCCGGCGCGCCCATCGGCGTCGGCGGCGTGGACTTCGAGGCCGTCGAGCTGGACGCGCCCGCCGGGGCGACCCTCGTCCTGTACACCGACGGCCTGGTGGAGTCCCGGATACGGGACGTCTGGACCGGCATAGAGCAGCTGCGCGAGCGGCTGACGGAGACGGCCCGGCTGACCGGTCCGAACCCGCCGCCGCTGGAGCCGCTCTGCGACGAGGTGCTGGACATGCTCGGCCCGGGCGACCGGGACGACGACATCGCGCTGCTCGCGGCCCGCTTCGACGGGATCGCGCCGAGCGACGTGGCGTACTGGTATCTGGACCCGAAGGCGCAGACCGCCGGGCAGGCCCGCCGGCTGGCCCGAAGAGCCCTGCAGCGCTGGGGGCTCGAAGAGCTCACGGATCAGGTGGAGTTGCTGGTCAGCGAGGTCGTGACCAACGCCGTACGGTATGCGGAGCGGCCCATCACGCTGCGGCTGCTCCGCACGGACGTACTGCGCTGCGAGGTCGGTGACGACGTGCCGCAGCTCCCGCGGCTGCGCCAGGCGCGCCCGTCGGACGAGGGCGGCCGGGGCCTGTACCTGGTCAACCGGCTGGCCCGGCGCTGGGGCGCGACCCGCCTGAGCACCGGCAAGGTGGTGTGGTTCGAGCTGTCGATGCCGCCCGTGGCACGGCGGCTGCCGGGGCGGGAGTAGCCGCCCGCCCGGTTCCGCGTACGCGTGCGGCCCCCGTCCTCCGAAGAGGGCGGGGGCCGCACGGCGTGACCGGGTCAGTCGCCCAGCATCGGGTGCCTGCCGTTTCCGTTTCCGTTGTCCTCCTCGTCCCCGCCGGGCAGCGGGAGGTCCTCGGACTCGCTCGGTGACGGGGAGGTGGAGGGCGAGGGGGACGTGCTGGTTTCCGACTCGCTCGGCGACGGGGAGGCCGAGGGCGAGGGGGACTCGGAGGTCTCCGACGGGGACGGCGAGGGGGACTCGGACTCCTCGGTCTCGGTCGGCGTCGGGCTGGGCGGCGGGGCGACGCCGGCGCCCATGTCGGTGTCCAGGTCGAAGCGGGCCGTCAGGTCGTCGCCCAGCGCGTTCTGGGTGTAGGCGGCCCAGATCTCCGCGGGGTAGCCACCGCCGTTGACGCGGCCGCCGCCGCCCGCGCCCTTGAGCGTGACCTGGGGGTGCGGCGCGTCCGCGTCCTCGCCGAAGAGGCCGACGGCGGTGACCAGCCGGGGCGTGTAGCCCACGAACCAGGCCGACTTGTTGTCGTCGGAGGTACCGGTCTTGCCCGCGATGTCGTAGTCGGTGTTGCGGACCGCGGTGCCGGTGCCGTCCTTGACCACGCCCGTCAGCACGGAGGTCACGGTGTCCGCGGTCGTCCGGTTGAGGACCTGTCCGCCGACCGGGTCCGGCAGGTCGACCGGGTCCTCCTCGCCGCGCTGCGCGTGCGTCACCAGCTGCGGGGTGATCTTCTTGCCGTGGTTGTCCAGCGTGGCGTAGACGCCGGCCATCTGCAGCGGGCTGGCGCCCATCGAGCCGAGCGTCATGGCCGGGCGGGACGACATCTTCTCCGCGTCCATGCCGAGCTGCCCGGCGGTCTGCCGGACCTTCTCCAGGCCGACGTCCACGCCCATCTGCGCGAAGACGGAGTTGACGGAGTTGTTCATGGCCGTCTGGACGCTGATCGGGCCGTAGTCCTTCTCGTCCTCGTTGGGCGGCGCGAAGCCGATGGCGCTGCCCTTGACGGGCCGGCGGCTGGTGCCGTCGTAGACCGTGCTCGGGTTGATCGGCGTGCCGTCCTGGGTGGTGGAGTTCTTCTCCAGGGCGGTCGCGAGGATCAGCGGCTTGAAGGTGGAGGCGGGCTGGTAGTCGGCGCGGGTGGCGTTGTTGAGGTAGTGCTCCAGATAGCCCTTGCCGCCGTACATCGCCACGACGTGGCCGGTCTTGGGGTCGACGGAGACCGCGCCGGCCTGCGCGTCGGCGTCCACGTCCCGGACCTTCGGGTCGAGCTTGCTGGTCAGCTTCTCCTTGACGGCCGACTCCATCGCCTTCTGGCGCTTCTTCTCGACGCCGAGGGTGACGGTCCAGCCGCCGGCCGCGAGGTCCTCCTCGGTGACGCCCTGCTTCTCCAGCTCCTGGTCGGCGAGCTTGACCAGGTAGCCCTTCTGCCCCTTCAGGCCCGAGCTGGGCTTGGGGTCGTCCGGCACGGGGAACTTCAGGCCCTGCCGCTTCCCGGCGTCGAGCCAGTGCATCTCGACCATGTTGTCGAGGGTGTAGTTCCAGCGTGCCTGCACGCGCTTCCGGCCGGCGTCGGTGGCGCTCGCCCAGTCGTACTGGCTGGGCGCCTGGAGCAGCGAGGCCAGGTACGCGCCCTGGGCGACCGTCAGGTCGCGGGTGTGGACGCCGTAGTACGCCTGCGCCGCGGCCTCGATGCCGTACGCGCCGCGGCCGTAGTAGCTGGTGTTGATGTAGCCGGCCAGGATCTCGTTCTTGCCGAGCTTCTGGTCGACCTTCAGGGAGATCACGATCTCCTTGAGCTTGCGGCTGACCGTCTGTTCCTGCGTCAGGTAGTAGTTCTTCACGAACTGCTGGGTGATGGTCGAGCCGCCCTGCTTGCCCCGGCCGCGCAGGGTGTTGAGGATGCCGCGCGTGGTGCCCTTCAGGTCGATGCCGGAGTCCTTGTAGAAGGACTTGTTCTCGGCGGCGACGAAGGTGTGCTGGACATCCTTGGGGATGTCGCTGATCGGCACGCTCTCGCGGTTGAAGCCGGTACGGGCCAGGACGGAGCCGTCGGCGTACTTGTAGACGTTGCTCTGCGCGGCGGCCTGGCCGTTGGCGGAGGCCGGCACGTCGATGAAGAGGTACAGGCCGACGAAGCCGACGATGCCCAGCAGGCAGACGGTGAAGAACGCCCCGAGCAGCTTCTTGAAGGTGAAGAAGCGGCCCACGCCGCGTTTCTTCGCTTTCGCCCGGCGCCTGCCCCTTTTCTGCGCCCGTCTCGCCTCGGCTCGGCCCATCTCTGTCGTCACTCCAGTCGTTCCGCCCCCATTGACCCAGCCTCCGAAGCTAACCCCCTGGTGTCATCACATACTCATCGATCAAGCATTTTCCGGACGTGACAATGAGCACCCCATTCCTGTGCAACCGTTCGACGCTTCCCTCGATCGCGCCCGGCCGCTGCTTGCGCCGCCGCCACCCAGGGGCTTAAATAGCTATCACTTTGCTAGACCAGTGAAAGCACGCTGACGAGTACGGCCACGGAGTGCCGTACGGAACGGGGGACCCATGTCCGACTCCACGCCCACACCGCCCGCCGCCACCGATCCCGACGCCCCGAAGCTGCCGGAGCCGCAGGTCAGGGAGGTCACCGCACACAGCATCCCGGGCGGCCTCGGCCTGCTGCTGACCGTCGTCGGCTTCATCGGCGGCATCGCGCTGGCGATCCTCGGCGGGGCGTCCGCCTCGGGCGGCAGCAGGGCGCTCGGCGTCACGCTGATCGTCGTCGGCGTCGTACTGCTGCTCGTCTCGCTCTTCTGCATGGGCGGCGTGAAGATGGTGGCGCCCGGCGAGGCGCGGGTCATCCAGCTCTTCGGCCGGTACGTCGGCACGATCCGTACCGACGGCCTGCGCTGGATCAACCCGCTCACCAGCGCCACCAAGATCTCCACCCGGGTCCGCAACCACGAGACCGCGGTCCTGAAGGTCAACGACGCGTACGGCAACCCCATCGAGCTGGCCTCGATCGTCGTCTGGAAGGTCGAGGACACCGCGCAGGCGCTGTTCGAGGTGGACGACTTCCTGGAGTTCGTCGCCACGCAGACCGAGGCGGCCGTCCGGCACATCGCGATCGAGTACCCCTACGACGCGCACGACGAGGACGCGCTCTCGCTCCGCGGCAACGCCGAGGAGATCACCGAGAAGCTCGCCGCCGAGCTGACCGCGCGGGTCGAGGCGGCCGGCGTCCGGATCATCGAGGCGCGCTTCAGCCACCTCGCCTACGCCCCGGAGATCGCCTCGGCGATGCTCCAGCGGCAGCAGGCCGGCGCCGTCGTGGCGGCCCGCTACCAGATCGTCGAGGGCGCGGTGGGCATGGTCGAGTCGGCGCTCGACCGGATCAACGAGCAGGGCATCGTCGAGCTGGACGAGGAGCGCAAGGCCGCCATGGTCTCGAACCTGATGGTGGTGCTCTGCGGAGACCGTGCCGCGCAGCCCGTCCTGAACACGGGCTCGCTGTACCAGTGAGTGAGGAGCCCGGGGCACCGGGGCGGCGGCCGCGGCAGCGCAAGCAGGTGCTGCTGCGGCTCGACCCGGCCGTCCACGACGCGCTGGCGCGGTGGGCCGGTGACGAGCTGCGCAGCGTCAACGCGCAGATCGAGTTCCTGCTGCGCGGCACGCTGGCGGAGGCGGGCCGGCTGCCCAAGGACGCCGGGGCGATGCGGCGCCGGGGGCGGCCGCCGAAGAACCCGGAACCGGCGCCCGAGGAGACCGGCCCCGCGGACGGCTCGTCCGAGGAGACCGGACCTTCGGACGGCCCGACCGAGGAGTGACCCGAGCGCAACGGCCCCGAAGGCCCGACCGGCCTTCGGGGCTCACCCTCACCCATCTATACACTCGATGTATACATCTCGTGTAGTGTGCTCCGCATGCTCTTGGAACACCCCCACCCGTCCGTTCGTCCGGAGGCCCGCGCATGACACCGGCCGGTTCCCTGCTCGCCGCCCGCGACCTGCGCAAGGCGTACGGGCGCACTCCCGCGCTGGACGGCGCGGACTTCTCGGTCCACCCCGGCGAGGTGGTCGCCGTCATGGGCCCGTCCGGCTCCGGCAAGTCCACGCTCCTGCACTGCCTCGCCGGCATCGTCCGCCCCGACTCCGGCACCGTCCACTACGACGGCCGCGAGCTGACCTCCCTGCCGGACGCTGAGCGCAGCGCCCTGCGCCGCACCGACTTCGGCTTCGTCTTCCAGTTCGGCCAGCTCGTTCCCGAACTCACCTGCCTGGAGAACGTCGCCCTCCCCCTCCGACTCAACGGCGCCAAACGCAAGGCCGCCGAAGCCACCGCCCGCGAATGGCTCACCCGCCTGGAGGTCGACGACGTCCACGGCAAGCGCCCCGGCGAAACCTCCGGCGGCCAGGGCCAGCGCGTGGCCGTGGCCCGCGCACTCGCCGGCCGCCCCCGCGTCCTCTTCGCCGACGAACCCACCGGCGCACTGGACTCCCTCAACGGCGAACGCGTCATGACCCTGCTGACCGACGCCGCCCGCGACACCCACGCCGCCGTCGTCCTCGTCACCCACGAGGCCCGCGTCGCCGCCTACTCCGACCGCGAAGTCGTCGTCCGCGACGGCACCGCGCGGGAACTGGCGGGCACCGCATGAGCACCACCGACCAGCGGTCCCGCGTCCGCGCCGGGAACGCGCCGGCCCCACCCTCCGGCGTCACCGTCCGGCTGCGCGACCTGTCGATGGGTGTGCGCTTCGCGCTCGCCGGCGGCCGCGAGGGCTGGACCCGTACGCTGCTGACCGCCGTCGGCGTCGGGCTGGGCGTGGCCCTCCTGCTCGCCGCCACGTCCGTGCCGAACCTCCTGCAGAACCGGGCGGAACGCGGCGACGCCCGCCAGGTACCGGAGAGCACGAAGACGGTGTCCCGCGGGGACGACACCCTGCTGGCCGCCGAGGCCGAGACCGTTTACCGCGGCGACACGGTGCACGGCACGCTGCTGCGCCCCGACGGCTCCCGGCCGCCGGTCCCGCCCGGTATGACCGAAGTGCCGGGCCCCGGCGAGATGGTGGTCTCCCCCGCCCTGCGCGAGCTGCTGTCCTCCCCCGAAGGCCGGCTGCTGCGCGACCGGCTGGACTACCGGATCACCGGCACCATCGGGGACGCCGGGCTGGTGGGCCCGGCCGAGCTGACGTACTACGCGGGCAGTGACACCCTCACCGGCGGCGCGGCGCACCGTATCGCGTCCTTCGGTACGCACTCCGAGCCCGAGCCGCTCAACCCCCTGCTCTCCGTCCTGATCGTCGTGGCCTGCGTGGTGCTGCTGATGCCGGTGGCCATCTTCATCGCCACCGCCGTCCGCTTCGGCGGCGAGCGCCGCGACCGGCGGCTGGCCGCGCTCCGGCTGATCGGCGCGGACGCCGCGACGACGCGGCGGACCGCGGCCGGCGAGGCGCTGTTCGGCGCGGTGTGCGGGCTGCTGGCCGGCGCCGTAATGTTCCTGGCCGGGCGGCAGTTCATCGGCTCGTTCACGGTCTGGGAGGTCAATGCCTTCCCCGCCGACATGACGCCGGTACCGGCCCTGGCCGCGCTGATCGTGGTCGCCGTGCCGCTCGCCGCCGTGGTGGTGACGCTCTTCGCGCTGCGCGGCGTGACCATCGAACCCCTGGGGGTCGTACGGCACACGGTGGCCCCGCGGCGGCGCATGTGGTGGCGGCTCCCGATGCCCCTCGCGGGCATCGGCATCCTGCTGCTGGCCAGGGCGCTCAAGAAGGACGGGGTGGCGGCCCCGGCATTCGTCATCGCGAGCGGCACCGTGCTGGTGCTGCTCGGCCTCGCGCTGCTGCTGCCGTGGGCCGTCGAAGCGGTCGTGGCCCGCTTCTCGGGCGGCCCCGTGCCCTGGCAGCTGGCCGTCCGCAGGCTCCAGTTGTCCGGCGGCGGCGCGGCGCGCGCGGTCAGCGGGATCACCGTCGCGGTGGCCGGCGCGATCGCCCTGCAGATGCTCCTCGGCGCGATCCAGGCGGACTTCATGAAGGTCACCGGCCAGGACGGGCGCCGGGCCCAGCTGGATCTGTCGCTGCCGACCGCGGACGTCGGCACCACCCGGCAGATGGTCAAGGAGTTCCGCGGGACCGAGGGCGTACGCGGCATCATCGCCGGCATCGAGGCCGACGCGGCGCGTCCCGGACCGCTGCGCAAGGGCGAGGACTTCATCCCGCGCACCCGGTTCACGGTCGGCGACTGCCCCTCGCTGCGCGAGATGGCGCACCTGGGTTCCTGCCGGGACGGCGACGTCTTCATCGTCCACGACAGCACCGGCATGGTCCCCGACGACTACATCGGCGAGACCGCGCGCCCCGGCAAGCAGGTGATCTTCAACCTGGACGCCACGACGGACAAGCCCGACGGCCCGCCGCGGCTGTGGACCCTCCCGAAGTCCGCTCGTCCGGTCGACTCCCGCAAGGACCCGGCGGGCCGCACCACGTTCGGCATCTTCGCCACCCCGGGCGCCGTGGACACCGGGCTGCTCGATTCGCCCGTCGCCCGCGCCATGGTGAAGACCGACCCGCGGGTGCCTGACGCCGCCGAGTACGTCCGCAACACCGCGGCCCGGATCGACCCGCTGATGAAGGTCTCCACGCTGCAGAACCTCCAGCGGGACAAGAACTACGCGAGCGTGCGCACCGGCCTGCTGATCGGCTCGGCCGCGACCATGGCGCTGATCGCCGCGAGCATGCTGATCTCGATGGTGGAGCAGCTGCGCGAACGGCGCCGGCTGCTGTCGGTACTGGTCGCCTTCGGCACCCGGCGGACGACGCTGGGCTGGTCGGTGCTCTGGCAGACCGCGCTGCCGGTCGGGCTGGGGCTGGCGCTGGCCGTCGCGGGCGGCAGCGCGCTGGGCGTCACCCTGCTGGGGCTGGTCGGCAAGTCGGCGCCGGACTTGTCGGTGCTCTGGCCGCCGGTCGCCACCGGCGCCGCGCTGGTGCTGGCGGTCACCCTCATCAGCCTGCCGCCGCTGTGGCGGATGATGCGGCCGGACGGGCTGCGTACGGAATGAGGCAGTGCGGGCGGAGCCGGACGGCTCCGCCCGCTATGCACAGCACGTATACACGCAGCGCACACCACGACGTAGAGTGAGTCGCATGTCTATCGGTCATACCCTGCTGGGCCTCCTGGAGTCCGGACCCCGCCATGGCTACGACCTGAAGCGGGCCTTCGACGAGCACTTCGGCCAGGACCGCCCGCTGCACTACGGACAGGTCTACTCGACCATGTCCCGGCTGCTGAAGAACGGCCTGGTGGAGGTGGACGGCGTCGAGGCCGGGGCCGGGCCCGAGCGCAAGCGGTACGCCATCACCGACGCGGGCGTGACCGACGTGGCCCAGTGGCTGCACCGCCCGGAGAAGCCCGAGCCGTACCTGCAGTCCACCCTCTACACCAAGGTGGTGCTCGCCCTGCTGACCGGCCGGGACGCCGCCGAGCTGCTGGACACCCAGCGCACCGAGCATCTGCGGCTGATGCGCGGGCTGACCGAGCGCAAGCGCAAGGGCGACCTCGCCGACCAGCTGATCTGCGACCACGCCCTGTTTCACCTCGAAGCCGATCTGCGCTGGCTGGAGCTGACCGCGGCCCGCCTCGACAAGCTGGCGCAGGCGGTCCGCACATGACGCCGGAGGGCTCGGTCCTCTCCGGCGAAGGACTCCACAAGCACTACGGGCGCACTCCCGCGCTGGACGGCGCGGACTTCTCGGTCCACCCCGGCGAGGTGGTCGCCGTCATGGGTCCCTCCGGCTCCGGCAAGTCCACGCTCCTGCACTGCCTCGCCGGCATCGTCCGCCCCGACTCCGGCACCGTCCACTACGACGGCCGCGAGCTGACCTCCCTGCCGGACGCTGAGCGCAGCGCCCTGCGCCGCACCGACTTCGGCTTCGTCTTCCAGTTCGGCCAGCTCGTCCCCGAACTCACCTGCCTGGAGAACGTCGCCCTCCCCCTCCGGCTCAACGGCGCCAAACGCAAGGCCGCCGAAGCCACCGCCCGCGAATGGCTCACCCGCCTCGAAGTGGACGACCTCGCCCGCCACCGCCCCGGCGAGACCTCCGGCGGCCAGGGCCAGCGCGTGGCCGTGGCCCGCGCACTCGCCGGCCGCCCCCGCGTCCTCTTCGCCGACGAACCCACCGGCGCACTGGACTCCCTCAACGGCGAACGCGTCATGACCCTGCTGACCGACGCCGCCCGCGACACCCACGCCGCCGTCGTCCTCGTCACCCACGAGGCCCGCGTCGCCGCCTACTCCGACCGCGAGATCACCGTCCGCGACGGCCGGGTCAAGGAATTCCTGGCGGGTCTGTGATGGCCCTGCTCGACACGCGGGGCACCGGCAGCCGGTCCGGCCGCGCGCCCCACCGCCCGTCCGGCGGTCCCGCCGCCTGGCTGCGCGATCTCGCCCTGGGCGCCCGGTTCGCGGTCACCGGCGGCCGCGAGGGCTGGTTCCGTACGGCGCTCAGCGCGGTCGGCGTGGGCATCGGCGTCGCGGTGCTGCTGCTCGCCGCCTCGGCCCCCACGCTGCTCAACGCCTGGCACGGGCGGGAGAAGGCCCGCGAGAACCTCGGCCAGCTGCACGAGCCGCGCGCCTCCGACCACACCCTCCGCTACGCCCAGGCCGACACCTCCTTCCACGGCGACGCCGTCCGCGGCCGCCTGGTCAGGCCCGACGGCGCCCACCCGCCCGTACCGCCGGGGCTGCAACGGCTCCCGGGCCCCGGCGAGATGGTGGTCTCCCCCGCCCTGCGCGACCTGCTCGCGAAGCCCGGCAGCGGGCCGCTCCGCGACCGCCTGGACTACAAGGCCGTCGGCACCATCGGCGACGCCGGACTGCTCGGCCCGCAGGAGCTGACGTTCGTCGCGGGGATGGACGACCGGTCGGTGGGCGAGTCGTACCGCATCAGCCGCTTCGGGAAGATCTTCGACCCGCGGCCGCCGAGCACCCGGCTCGTCCTGCTCATCGTCCTGGCGTGCGTGGTCCTGCTGATGCCGGTCATGGTGTTCGTCGGAACCGCCGTGCGCTTCGGCAGCGACCGGCGCGAGGCCCGGCTCGCCGCGCTCCGTCTGGTCGGCGCCGACATCCCCACCACCCGCCGGATCGCCGCGGGCGAGGCGGTGGTCGGCGCCGTGCTCGGCCTGGCCGTGGGGCTGATGGTCTTCCTCGCGGGGCGGCAGGCGGCCGGCGCCGTCACCCTCTGGGACGTCAACGTCTTCCCCGCCGACGTGGTGCCGGCCCCGGCCCTCGCGGCCCTGATCGCCGTACTGGTACCGGCGGTGGCCGTCGGCGTCACGCTGTTCGCGCAGCGCTCGGTGACCGCCGAGCCGCTGGGCGTGGTCCGCGACCGCCCGGCACGGCGGCGGCGCATCGCCTGGCGTCTCGTCCTGCCGCTTACCGGCCTGGGCCTGCTGTCGTCGCTGATCTGGGCGCCGGACCCGGTCTGGTTCCGCGCCGTACGGCTGGGCGTCGGCTCGGCCCTGCTGCTCCTCGGGGTCACCACGCTGCTGCCCTGGCTGGTCGAGGCCGTGGTGGGGCGGCTGCACGGCGGGCCGGTGCCCTGGCAGCTGGCCGTGCGCCGGCTCCAGCTGTCCAGCGCCGCGGCCAACCGGGCCGTCGCCGGCATCACCGTCGCGGTGGCCGGCGCGATCGCCATCCACATGGTCTTCACCACCTACCAGGCCGGCTTCGCGCACGCGTACGCGAAGACCGCGTCCCGCCAGGTGATCGAGCTGAGCGGCAGCGCCGCCGACTGGCGGGGGACCGAGAAGGTGCTGGCCGCGCTGCGCGACACACCGGGCGTGACCTCGGCACACGGCAGTGTCGACGCGCTGGTGGGGCGGCCCGGCGACCGCGGCACCCGGGGCGCCGACGGCTTCGTCAGCTCCGACAGCGCCTTCGTGACCGTCGGCGACTGCGCCGAACTGCGGCGCCTGGCCCGGGTCGGCAGCTGCCGGGACGGCGACGTCTTCGTGACGGAGCCGCGCGGCAGCCACGCCGACCGGGCCGACTTCATCCGTCCCGGCGCCCGGCTGAACCTGAACCCGCCCGGCGGCTACACCACGCCCGGCCCGCCCCGGCCGTGGACCGTCCCGGACTCGGCCCGCCGGGTGACGGCCGTCCAGCGCCCCGGCGAGGAACTGCCCGGCGACCTCCTCGCCACCCCCGGCGCCCTGTCCCCCGCCCTGCTTCAGGCCCCCGAGATGAGGCTGCGCGTCGGGTACGACAAGGCCGGGGAGGCCGCCACGGTGGAGCGCATCCGCACGGCGGCGTTCCGCGCGAACCCGGGGATGCGGGAAATGTCCGCGATCGACAACCCGCACGACCGGCAGTACGCCGGGGTGCGCACCGCGGTGTACGTCGGTGCCGTGGTGGTCCTGCTGCTCATCGGCGCGGGACTGATCGTCTCCACGGTCGAGCAACTGCGCGAGCGGCGACGGCTGCTGTCCGTGCTGGACGCGTACGGCACCCCGCGCTCGACGATGGGCTGGTCGGTGCTGTGGCAGACCGCGATCCCCGTGGTGCTGGGACTGGGGCTGGCGGTCACCGCCGGCGTCGGCCTCGGCACGGTCCTGCTGACCACGAACAAGACCGGCGTCCAGGTGGACTGGCCGGTGGTCGCCGGCCTCGCGGGCAGCGGCGCCGGGCTGATCCTGCTGGTCACCCTGCTGAGCCTGCCGCCGCTGTGGCGCATGATGCGCCCGGACGGACTGCGTACGGAGTGACGGAGCGGGCGGGGGGGGGCGGCCGGCGGGCGCGTCCCCCGGGCGCCCGCCGTCAGGCCGCGATGCGTACCGGCAGCGGCCGCAGGGCCTCGCGCAGCGCCGCGGCGAACTCCTCGAACTCGCGCTGCCGCGCCGCGCCCGTCCGCATCGCCAGGGCGATCCGCCGGGAGGGTGCCGGGTCGTCGAAGTATCCGGTGGTCAGCGCCTCGTTGCGGCCGGTCTCCACGCGCAGCGCGGTACGCGGCAGCAGCGTGACACCCATGCCGCCGGCCACCAGCTGGACGAGAGTGGAGAGCCCGGCCGCGCTCGTCGTCACCGCCGCCCCCTCCTCGCGGCCCGCCTCCCTGCAGATGTCCAGCGCCTGGTCGCGGAGGCAGTGCCCCTCGTCCAGGAGCAGCAGGTCCAGCTCGCGCAGCGCGTCGCGGGGTATGTCGCCCCGGCCGCCGAGCCAGTGGTCCTTGGGCGCGACCAGCACGAAGTCCTCGTCGAAGAGCGGTACTTCGGTGACGCCCGCGACGCCGAGGGGGACGGCGAGCAGCAGCAGGTCCAGCCGGCCGTGCGCGAGCCCGTCCAGCAGCGAGGCGGTCTGCTCCTCGTGCACCTGGAGGTCGAGGTCGGGATAGGTGCTGTGGACGAGATTCAGCACGGCGGGGAGCAGGTACGGCGCGCAGGTCGGGATGACGCCGAGGCGCAGGACGCCGGTGAAGGGCGCGCGGGCCGCCTCGGCCTCCTCCATCAGATCGCCGACCGCCTCCATCACTGTGCGTGCCCGGGCCGCGACCCGCTCACCGGCGGGCGACAGCAGGACCTTGCGGGTCGTACGCTCCAGAAGCTGGACGCCGAGCGCGTCCTCCAGCGCCGAGACCGCACCGGAGAGCGCGGGCTGGCTCATACCGATCTCGGCGGCAGCCTCCCGGAAATGCAGGTGCTCAGCGACCGCGGCGAAGGCGCGGAGCTGCGAGAGCGAGGGCTGCCGGGGACGTCCGGCAGCCGGGGTAGTGGGTGAGGCCACTGATAACCACCTCCGATCAACACCCCCGAGTCTAGCTATTTCCCTGATCAATGCTCACTGTGGCACTGTGGACAGCGTCCAACCCCCAGGAAAGCCCCAAAAGGGATTTCCGACCCTGCAAGGAGTGCGCGTGCTCACTGTCGGTGACAAGTTCCCCGAGTTCGACCTGACTGCCTGTGTCTCGCTGGAGAAGGGCCAGGAGTTCGAGCAGATCAACCACAAGACCTACGAGGGCAAGTGGAAGATCGTCTTCGCGTGGCCCAAGGACTTCACCTTCGTGTGCCCCACCGAGATCGCGGCCTTCGGCAAGCTGAACGAGGAGTTCGCCGACCGTGACGCCCAGATCCTGGGCTTCTCCGGTGACTCCGAGTTCGTGCACCACGCCTGGCGCAAGGACCACCCGGACCTGACCGACCTGCCCTTCCCGATGCTCGCGGACTCCAAGCACGAGCTCATGCGTGACCTGGGCATCGAGGGCGAGGACGGCTTCGCGCAGCGTGCCGTGTTCATCGTGGACCAGAACAACGAGATCCAGTTCACCATGGTCACCGCCGGCTCCGTGGGCCGTAACCCCAAGGAGGTCCTGCGGGTCCTGGACGCCCTGCAGACCGACGAGCTGTGCCCCTGCAACTGGAGCAAGGGCGACGAGACCCTGGACCCGGTCGCGCTGCTCTCGGGCGAGTGAAAGGGAGACTGAACGCACATGGCTCTCGATGACCTGAAGTCCGCCGTTCCGGACTACGCCAAGGACCTCAAGCTGAACCTCGGTTCGGTGATCGGCAACAGCGATCTGCCGCAGCAGCAGCTGTGGGGCACCGTGCTGGCCTGCGCCATCGCGTCGCGCTCGCCGAAGGTGCTGCGCGAGCTGGAGCCGGAGGCCAAGGCCAACCTCTCCGCCGAGGCGTACACCGCCGCCAAGTCCGCCGCCGCCGTCATGGCGATGAACAACGTCTACTACCGGACCCGGCACCTGCTGTCGGACCCGGAGTACGGCAACCTGCGGGCCGGCCTGCGCATGAACGTCATCGGCAACCCCGGTGTCGACAAGGTCGACTTCGAGCTGTGGTCGCTGGCCGTCTCGGCCATCAACGGCTGCGGCATGTGCCTGGACTCGCACGAGCAGGTCCTGCGCAAGGCCGGTGTGGACCGCGAGACGATCCAGGAGGCCTTCAAGATCGCGGCCGTCCTGCAGGCGGTCGGCACCACGCTTGACGCGGAGGCGGCGCTGGCCGCCGAGTAGTACCGGTTGCTGCGGGCCGGCTGACCGGCCCCCGCATCCAAAAGGCCCCCGCGGACATCGCGTCCGCGGGGGCCTTCGCGCGCATGCCGCCCGGGTAACCCGGCGGCCCGCCGTAGAGGCCCGGCCCCGTGGCCGAGCGCGCCACCGTCGTGGCCGGTCGCGCAGTTCCCCGCGCCCCTGAAGGGGCGCGGGGAACTGCGCGAGCGACCAGCGCGGCGGGAGAGCCGGGCTACAAGGGCGGGCCCAACGGCGCCTAGGCGTCGGCGTCCCGGGACGGCATCACGCTCGCGGCCGTCGCGCCGTGTGGTGCCGGGGCCGTGCGGAGGGCCTGTTCGTGCGCGTACGCGCGCAGGTAGGTCGCCACCGTATTCGTGACGGCCACCAGCGGCACCGCGACCACCGCGCCGCCGATGCCCGCGACCAGGCCGCCCGCGGCGACCGCGAGGATCACGGCCAGCGGATGCACCCGCACCGCCCGGCCGAGGATGAAGGGCTGCAGGATGTGGCCCTCGATCTGCTGTACGGCGAGCACGACCACCAGCACCATCAGGGCGGTGAACACGCCCTGGGTCACCAGCGCGACCACGCACGCCAGCGCGCCCGAAACCACCGCGCCGACCAGCGGGATGAAGGCGAACAGGAAGATGAAGACCGCGAGCGGCACGGCCAGCGGCACGTTCAGGAAGTAGAGCCCTATGCCGATGAAGATCGCGTCGATCAGGGCCACGATCACCGTGCCCCGCACATAGGCGGTCAGCGTCCGCCAGGCCCGGGGCCCGGCGCCCGCCACGCCTCCGCGCGCCGCGCTCGGCACCAGCTTCAGCAGCCACTCCCAGATGCGCCGCCCGTCGTACAGCAGGAAGAGCGTGGTGAACATCGCGAGGAGGATGCCGGTGAGCATCTCGATGACGACCGTGACGCCTTCCAGACCGGCGCTGGTGATCTCCTCGGTGTTCGAACCGATGGCGTCCTGGAGGTTCTTCGCGATGTCGTTGATCTGGCCCTCGGTCACATGGAACGGGCTCTTCAGCAGCCAGTCCTTCAGCTCGCTGATGCCGTCCTGCACGCGGCTGGAGACCGAGTCGATGTTGTCCATGACCTGCCAGACCACGAACCAGCCGACCAGGCCCATGATGACGAAGCCGGCGATGAACGTGATCGCCGTCGCCGGCCCCCTCGGCAGCCCCCGGTGCCGGAGCCAGGCCACCGTCGGCTGGAGCAGCGCGGTGATCAGCAGCGCCGCGACGAACGCCAGCACCACGAGCTGGATGCTGGTGATGGCACGCGCCAGTACGTACACGGCGAGGGCCAGTACCAGCAGCCGCCAGCCGGCCTCGGCGGCGACCCGTATCCCCCAGGGCACCGCGTCCACCGGCTCGGGCCGGCGCTGAACGGCGGGTGCGTAGGCGGGCGGCGCGGGCACGGACGCGGCGGGCGGCCGGCCGTCGTCGGCCGTGCTGCCGTTCCCGCCGGCCTTGGCGGCGCCGTCAGCGGACGCTGTGGCGCCGGAAGTGGCTGCTGTGACGTCCGAGGCGGGGAAAGCGGCAGACGGCCCTTCCGCGGGCCCGGTGGCCGCCTCCACGGGCCCGTTGGCCGCTTCCGCGTGGCCGTCGTCGCCGCTCGGCACGGGCCGGCCGGGCACGACGGGCGGCTCCAGCGGCATGGGCGGCACCTCGTGACCGTTCCGCGCGCTGTGCCCCAGCCGCTGATCACCATCTGCGGCCGCGGCCTCCGTGCGCCGGCGCCGTTCTTCGAGGCGCTCGGCCAGCCGCGACAGGCCGGCACCCGCACCGCCGACCCACTGAGGCAGTCTGGACATGTCGCTTCCTCTTCCCCCCTCGTTACGCGTCACTGTCGGAACGACGTTACCCGGGCCCGACGCGCGAAACCCCCGACCCTTGTCCGGTCGGGGGTTTCGCGTCGCTGTACTGCGAGCCGGTCTAGTACCAGCTGTTGGCCTGCCAGAACGACCAGGCGCCGCAGGGGCTGCCGTAGCGGTCGTTCATGTAGCCCAGGCCCCACTTGATCTGGGTCGCCGGGTTGGTCTGCCAGTCGGAGCCGGCCGAGGCCATCTTCGAGCCGGGCAGCGCCTGGACGAGGCCGTAGGCGCCGGACGAGGCGTTGGTCGCACGGTAGTTCCAGCCGGACTCGTGGTCCACGATGTTGCTGAAGCACTGGAACTGGTCCGACGGCATCATCTGCCGGGCCATGGCCTGCGTCTCGGCGACCGAGTACGAGGCCTTGACGGCGATGTCACCGAGGGAGCCGCGCTCGGCGGAGCGGCTGGCGGCCTGCTCCTTCGCCTCCGCGCGCTCCTTCGCCGCCTGCTTCTCGGCAGCGACCTGCTTCTCGGCCGCTTCCTTCTTGTCCTGCGCGCTCTTGGCGGCCGCCTTGCGGGCGTCCTCCTGCGCGGACTTCAGGGCGGCGGCATCCGCCTGGGTGGACTGGTCATCCGCCTGCTGCACGAGGGACGCCGTCTCCACCTGGGCCTGCTGGCCCGCGGGGATGTCGGCGATCGTCGCGTCGGCAGCGGCGGCCTCGGTGTTGGCGACCGAGCCCGGCTGGCTGCCGGACGCGACGCCGACAACGGCGCCGACTGTGGTGACCGCGGTGGCGGAGGCCACGGCGAATCCCCGGACCGAAATCCGGCTCACACGTTTTCCTTCCAGCGTCGACCGCGACGTGACCATCGCGGACGCAATCGTGCCCCTGACGCTGGCCTCCGTATTGCTCCGTCCCCGAAGTGCTGGTGGGGTCGGCTGGTCACAGGAGGCACTGGCCCGGTACGTCCCCCTCGGGGGTCCGCGTGGTGCTCGGGCGGCATACGGCGAACGCTTTTCAGTTCTGTGGTTCTACACCGCTGGGGGTGCTGATGTGCCGTATGCGGGGCCTGACAGGTCCCAGACTCTGCCCGAAGCGGACGCACGGAATCAATTCCGAGCCGGGTGTGAAAGCTCACACCTCGTTTACGCCACAGACTTTCCGGATATCGCCGCGCGCGACAACGCCGCCCGGCTAGGCTCTCTGGCTTCGCCGGACGGCGCAGGTCACACAACGGGTCGGACCCCTCCGACCGCCTCATTCGGGGCGCGGCCCCTATACAGGATCAGATGCGGCCGTCCTCCAGCATTTCGGTCACCAGAGCGGCGATCGGCGAGCGCTCCGAGCGGTTGAGTGTGACGTGCGCGAAGAGCGGATGCCCCTTCAGCTTCTCCACGACGGCGACCACACCGTCGTAGCGCCCGACCCTGAGGTTGTCGCGCTGCGCGACGTCATGGGTGAGCACCACTCGCGAATTCGCCCCGATTCGGGACAGAACGGTCAATAGGACGTTCCGTTCCAGGGACTGCGCCTCGTCGACGATCACGAACGCGTCGTGCAGCGACCGGCCGCGGATGTGGGTGAGCGGCAGCACCTCCAGCATCCCGCGGCCCACCACCTCCTCGATGACGTCGGCGGAGGTCACGGAGGTGAGGGTGTCGAAGACGGCCTGGGCCCACGGGCCCATCTTCTCCGCCTCCGTGCCCGGCAGGTAGCCCAACTCCTGCCCGCCCACGGCGTACAGCGGCCGGAAGACCATCACCTTTCTGTGCTGCCGGCGCTCCAGCACGGCCTCCAGGCCCGCGCACAGCGCCAGTGCCGACTTGCCCGTACCGGCCCGGCCGCCCATCGAGACGATCCCGACCTCCTGGTCGAGCAGCAGGTCCAGCGCGATCCGCTGCTCGGCGCTGCGGCCGTGGATGCCGAACGCCTCCCGGTCGCCGCGCACCAGCCGCACCCGGCCGTCGGCGGTGACCCGGCCCAGCGCCTTGCCACGGTCCGACTGGAGCACCAGGCCGGTGTGGACGGGGAGCTCGGCGGCCTCCGGGACGTACGCGCTCTCCACGGAGAAGAGGTCGTCGACCTGTTCGGCGGTGATCGTCAGCTCCGCCATGCCCGTCCAGCCGGAGTCCGTGATCGCCAGTTCGGCGCGGTACTCCTCCGCCAGCAGGCCGACCGAGGACGCCTTGATGCGCAGCGGCAGGTCCTTGGAGACGACCGTGACGTCGTACCCCTCGGCCTGGAGGTTGCGGGCGACCGCGAGGATGCGCGAGTCGTTGTCCCCGAGCTGGTACCCCGCGGGGAGCACCCCCGGGTCGGAGTGGTTCAGTTCGACCCTCAGTGTGCCGCCGACCTCCCCGATCGGGATGGGGGCGTCCAGGCGGCCGTACCGTACGCGGTAGTCGTCCAGGAGGCGGAGCGCCTGCCGGGCGAAGTAGCCGAGTTCGGGATGGTGCCGCTTGGCTTCCAGTTCCGTGACGACCACTACCGGGAGCACTACTTCGTGCTCCTCGAAGCGGGCCATGGCGCCTGGATCCGCCAGCAGGACGCTGGTGTCGAGGACGTAGGTGCGCCGGTCGGCCTCACGGCGCTGCTTGCTGTTCACCACGGGTGGACGAACCCCCTCGGATGAGGTCGGGGTGCGACGGCGTCGCGGGGGATGGGGCCGGGCTCGGGCCGCGAAGCGCGGGCCGGGCACCGGCCCTCCGCGTCGGACGTGCGGTTCGCACGATCGTCCGTGGTGCGCAACGGGCCTCCCGGGCGGACGGCCCCATGCCGTCCGCTGCGAGCGGCACCCACTGGACCTGGCTTTTCGGGTGCCGTCCTGGAAGGGATATTCCCGGGAACACCTGCGGGCATGCCCCGGCACAGGTCGCACGGCCAGTGAATTCGTGGTTACGGATGAACCGCTGAGCCCATGTGACGCATCGGGCCCGCCCCCTGACAGCCCGTCGCCGCCCCCGAGAGGCCCGCCCCGACTGCTCCGAGAGGGTGTCCTAGACGCCGTACCGCCGGTGCCGGTAGGCGTAGTCGCGCAGGGCCCGCAGGAAATCCACCTTGCGGAAGGCGGGCCAGAAGACCTCGCAGAAGTAGTACTCCGAGTGGGCGCTCTGCCACAGCATGAAGCCGGACAGCCGCTGCTCGCCGCTCGTACGGATCACCAGGTCCGGGTCCGGCTGGCCGCGGGTGTAGAGGTGCTCGGAGATCTTCTCGACGTCGACGCCGTCGGCGATCTCCTCGACGGAGGCACCGCGTCCGGCCTCGTCCAGCAGCAGCGAGCGGACCGCGTCCGCGATCTCCTGCCGGCCGCCGTAGCCGACCGCGACGTTGACGACGATGCCGCCGATGTCGCCGGTGGCCTCCTCGGCCTCCTTCAGCACCCGCTGGGTGCCGGCGGGGAGCAGGTCACGGTTGCCGACGTGGTGCACCCGCCAGCGGCCGTCGGCCGCCAGCCGCCGCACGGTGTTCTCGATGATGCCGAGGAGCGGCTTCAGCTCCTTCTCCGGCCGGTCGAGGTTGTCGGTGGAGAGCATCCACAAGGTGACGACCTGGACGTCGGTCTCCTCGCACCAGCCGAGCATCTCCTCGATCTTCGCCGCGCCCGCCTGGTGCCCCTGCTCGGTGGTCAGGCCGTCGGCACGGGCCCAGCGGCGGTTGCCGTCCAGGATGACGCCGATGTGCTTGGGCACCTGGGAGTGGTCCAGCCGGCGCTCCACCCGGCGTTCGTACAGCTTGTACACGAACTCCCGCACAACAGGGGGATACGGGATACCCATCCCGGAAGATCGCAGCATGTGTGGTCCAGCCCCTCCGTGCCAATTGGCGGTCGCCCCCGTCGCCTCAAGGCCGCAACTTTACTTCTCAGGGGTGGCAATGACCCAATCAGGTGTGTCACAACTCCGTGATAAGGAGTGAAGCATGACAAGCACCTCCGGCTACCTGGCCGACGATTCCCGGTACGACTCCATGGAGTACCGCCGCACCGGCCGCAGCGGTCTGAAACTCCCTGCGATCTCTCTCGGGCTCTGGCACAACTTCGGCGACGACCGCACCCTGTCGTCGCAGCGCGCGATCCTGCGCCGCGCCTTCGACCTGGGCATCACCCACTTCGACCTGGCGAACAACTACGGTCCGCCGCCCGGCTCGGCCGAGCTGAACTTCGGGAAGATCTTCGCGCAGGACTTCCGGCGCTACCGGGACGAAATGATCCTTTCCACGAAGGCCGGATATCTGATGCACCCCGGTCCGTACGGAGAATGGGGATCCCGGAAATACCTGCTCTCGTCGCTGGATGCGTCCCTCGGCCGGATGGGCGTCGATTACGTCGACATCTTCTACTCGCACCGATTCGACCCGGACACTCCCCTTGAGGAGACGATGGGCGCGCTGGCTTCCGCGGTACAGCAGGGCAAGGCCCTGTATGTGGGTGTTTCCTCCTACAACTCCGCGCAGACCCGCGAGGCGGCCCGCATTCTGCGGGAAATGGGCGTGCGCCCGCTGATCCACCAGCCCTCGTACAGCATGATCAACCGCTGGACCGAGGACGACGGGCTGCTGGACACCCTGGAGGCGGCCGGCATGGGCTGCATCTCCTTCGCGCCGCTGGCCCAGGGCATGCTCACCGACAAGTACCTGAACGGCATCCCCGAGGGTTCGCGCGCCTCGCAGGGCAAGTCGCTGGATCCGAAGCTGCTCTCCGAGGACGTCGTACGGCGGCTGCGCGGGCTGAACGACATCGCCGCGCGCCGCGGCCAGTCCCTCGCACAGCTCGCGCTCCAGTGGGTGCTGCGGGATCCGCGGATGACCTCGGCGCTGATCGGGGCGAGCAGCGTGGCGCAGTTGGAGGCGAACGTCGCGGCGCTCGGCGGGGCCGCGCTCACCGACGCCGAGCTGGCCGAGATCGAAGAATTCGCCACCTCGACGGACGGCGTGAACATCTGGGCGCGGCGGTAACCGGCGGCGCTCCGGACCCCGGGAAGAAAAAGCGGGCCGGTCCGTGGGGGGGATACGGACCGGCCCGAGGGGGGGTTCCCACCATAACCCCGCGCGGGGTGTGCTTCGCGCATCAGAGGCGGTCAGCCCGCGCGTCGCAAAGTTGATCAAGGTGTGCGGCGGACACGGAAACGGCCCGCGAATTCATTTAACGATCTTGAATGCATGCCGCTTCGCCCGCTCCATGGCGGGCCCGACGGCTCGAACGATCTTGAACGGCGCGGCACCACGCCCCGCGGCCCCCGCCGCCCAGCCCGCGTGACACACCTCTCGCCGGCCCGGTACGGGTAGCCCGCAGGAGCGACAGCCCGGCGGTCGCGTACTTGACGGCCGGGCGGCGGCGCGGCGGTGGGGCGCAAAGGGAAGCGCTCCGGGCGCGGCGCGGCGCACCCGGAGCGCGAGGCATGACCGGACTTCCCGGCCGGTCGCACCGGACCCCGGTCCTCGTAACGGACTCCCCCGGTCGTCATGCGGTCGTTCCGTCTCGGTCCTCCGCGACCCCCAATCGTCACGTCCTCACGTCCTGCCCTGTCCGGGCAGCACCGCGTCGACGACCCGCACATCAGCTGGTGGCTCGTCACCACGGGCCCCGCGCCCCCCTTCGGGAGGCGGCGGACAGCCCGCGTGATGCGCTTCCAGCTGATCGCGTGCGAGCGGTGCGGAAACGACCATAGGGCACATACCCCCCGTATGTACTATCTTCCCGGCCAACTTCCCTTTTCACGCCGCGCAATTACCCCCGTTGCCACGGGACGGCCCATACGGCACACGGCTGCCCGGGAGCGTCAGGACACGCCGTACGCCCCGAGCAGCAGGCCGAGCAGCGCGCCCAGGGCCATGAAGGGGCCGAACGGCATCGCGGACTTCCGGCCCACCCGCCGCACGATCATCATTCCGATCCCGTAGACCGACCCCAGCACGAAGCCGGCGAAGGCGCCGAGGAAGAGCACGCCCCAGCCGTACCAGCCGAGCGCGGTCCCCAGCGTCAGGGCCAGCTTCACGTCCCCGAAGCCCAGCCCGTCGGGCCGGATCAGGAAGAGCACGAAATACCCGCCCGCGAGCCCGAGCCCGCCGAGCAGCGCGCCGGTCCAGGTCCCGCCGTGGCCGGGCAGCAGGGTCGCGGCCCCGAGGAGCGCGGCGGTGGCCACGGCCGCCGGCAGGGTCAGCACGTCCGGCAGCCGGTGCACGGCCGCGTCGACCGTCCCGAGCAGCACCGCGACCGGCACGAGCAGCAGCCAGACGGCCAGCTCCGGGCGGGGCCCGGCGGCCGCGGCCAGCAGCGCGCAGGCCGCAGCGGCGACGAGGGGCGCAGCGGTACGGGCGGGGCCGTAGGCGCGGCAGGCGGCGGGCGGGCGGCCGACGGGAGCAGGAACGGCGGCGGGGACGAGCGCGGCGGGCGCCACGGCCGGACAGCGGGCGAGGCCCAGCCAGCCGCGCGCCACGCCGGTGATCGGGTGGCCGTCCGGGCACGCCGTGCGCCGGTCCTCCTCGGGCTCGACGGCCAGCCGGTACGCGGCGCGCGGCACGAGCAGCCCGGCCGCGGCCCCGTACGCGGCGGCGAGGGCGATCAGGAGCGGATGCACCCCTCGAACGTACGGCCAGAAACCGTCCCGGTCATGGGCCCTGGGGCCCAACCCTGGGCAACCATGGGCCGCACCGGCCGCTCGCGGCGCGCCACCGCACGCCGCGCCGGTAGCATCCCCGGCCGGCCGGGCGGGGGCCGCGGCGTACGGGAGGGAACACGATGGGCAGATGGCACGACGGCCGGGGGCGGCTGTGGCTCGCGGGCGGGAGCGGGACCGGGAGCGGGGACGAGGCCGGGGGAGCGGCCCCCCGGGCGCCGCTCCCCCTGGAGGTCGCGGCGTCCTACCGTGCGCGCACGCGCGGCCTGCTGGGCCGGGACGGGATCGAGGGGGCCCTGCTGCTGACGCCCGCGAGCAGCGTGCACACCTTCCGCATGCGCTTCGCGATCGACGTCGCGTACCTGGACCGCCGGCTGACCGTCCTCGCCGTCCGCACCATGCGGCCGAACCGGCTGGGCCGCCCCCGGCTGCGCTCCCGGCACGTCCTGGAGGCCGAGGCGGGCGCGATGGCCGCCTGGGGCCTGCGCCCTGGCACCCGCCTGACGGTCGAGACGTGACCGGTGCCGGGGGCTACCGGTGCCGGGAGGTGAGCGGGTGGCCCGCTCTCACCACTTCGCGCGGTCCATCGGGTACGGCAGCTCCTCCAGCGCGCCGGCCTTGCGGAGCAGGCCGTTGACCGCGAGCACATGGTCGGCGTCGGGCGCCGAGCCGTCCGGCCGGCTCAGGTCGAGCACCAGGCCGCCGTGCTCGGTGACCGACCGGCGCCCCGGTACGTCCTCCGGGACCAGTGCGCTGCGCCCGCTGGAGAGGTAGACCGCCCGGCCGCAGCGGGGCGTGGAGTTGTCCAGCTCGTACTCCTTCTCCAGCACGCCGAGGAGGTCGTCGTCGGCGATGTCGCCCCAGTCCGCGTCCCAGGACTCCACGATCGCGGTGAGCACCTCGGGGAGCCGGGCGACCAGCGGGGCCGAATCGTTCAGGTCGGCGGAGCGCACGGTGATGACCGCGGTCTGCGGTGCGAACTGCGGTGTCCCGCCCGCGCCGACGCTGAGGGTGATGATGGGCCGGCCGGGGGCCGCCGCGACCAGGACGGCGGAGTACCCGATCGTGGCGGCGTCGTCCTGCGGGTTGACGCGCTCCAGGTACGAGGTGAACCAGGCCGCGTCGGCGTTCTCGGGCAGCTGCTCGGCCTGCCCGACCGCCTCGGCCCGCCAGCCGGCGAAGTCCTCCGGCGCGATCTTCGCCAGCCGCCTCAGGAGACGCAGCCAGCGCTCGGCGAGCTGGTCGGGGCTCTCCTGCCGCGGCCCCCAGACACCGCCGACCGTCAGATCCAGTGCCATGTGAGCTCCACTCCGGTGTTCCGTATGTTGCCGTTCGTTGCGTCCGGCACGTACGGCAGCCATCAGGCCGGCGCTCGCCCGGTCCGGATGCACGCTGTCATCCGCCCCCCGGCCGCGTCGAGTCCGTCCTGCTCTCTTCTCCACCACCTTCAGGGGATATGTGGTGCGTCTTCACATCGAGGCGCCCGTCACGGACGCCCGTGCCGCGTGCCGCGTGAAGCGGCGTGGTGGCGATCGCGGTCACTCGGCGCGCGGGAAGGAGACCTCCACGCGGCGGTTCTTCTTGCGCCCGTCCTCCGAGTCGTTGCTCGCGACGGGCGCGTCCTCGCCGTAGCCGCGTATCTCGAAGGTGATGGCGCTGCCGTCCAAGTCCTCGTTCAGCTGCTGCTGCACCGCGTCGGCGCGCTCCTTGGACAGCTTCAGCCCGTGTTCGGACGAGCCGAGGTCGTCGGTGTAGCCGGCCACGGTCACGTTGGTGGCCTGCTGCTTCTTGATCTCCTCGGCGATCTGCCGGATCCGGTCGTTCGCCACGTCCGACAGCTTCGCGCTGTCCTTCCCGAACAGCACCTCGGCCTGGAGCTGGAACTTCACATCGGAGTTGGAGTCCTCCCGCTGCTCCGTACCGCGCTCGTCCCCGACGACGGTCTTGATGTCCAGCACCTTGGGCGCGGCGAGCGACTTCCCTTCGGGGAGCTTGAGGTCGGGGTCGTTGACGTCGACCTTGCCGATGAAGACGGAGGGCGCCGGGGGTACGTCGTCGGCGACCGCTGTCGGCACGGCGGCTGCCGAGAACCCCGTGGCCAGCACGGTGGAGAGCAGGAGCGCGGGAGTGCGCTTCCGGTATATCGTCCTCATCGGTCACGCGTCCGTGAGCGCGAGCGAGGCGGACTGGAACGTGGGAATCTGCAGGTCAACCTCGGTGGTGCTCTTCGGCGGGGCCGGGAACTGCATGAAGACCCGGTTCTCCGAGCGGGGCTTGATGCTGGAGAGCCCGAGCGTCGTCAGCGGGCGGTCCTCGGTGTCCCGGAGGGTGTAGTACCGCTTCTTCTCCGCCTTGTCGATCAGCGAAGCGCCACCCAGTGAGCCGCCGCCCGCGCCCTTCTGCAGGGCCAGTTCGGGCCCCGTCCAGAAGTCCGTACCGAAGTACTCGGAGTCGGAGCTGTTCTTGATGACGCCGTTGACCGTGACGAAGCCGCCGGAGTCGCGCGTCGCCGAGGTAACGTCGAGGCTTATCCCGTCCGCACCCTTGAGCGTGGCGATCACCCTGCTGTCGTCGGGCTGCTCCGGCTGCTCGGCCTGTTCCGGCTCTTTCGCCCGGTCCTCGCCCTTCCCGCCCTCGGTGCCTTGGCCGGCGGCAGTGTTGGCACTCCGGTTCCCGTCCTCACCGCACGAGGACAGTGTCAAGGCGAGTGCCGCCGCGAGGGAGGCGGCGGCCACCATCCGTCGCGCCCGGGTGATCTGCCACATACTCATCAACTCGTCCTCTACTCGTCTTCGCGCCGTCAGCCGCGAGCGGGCTCAGTCGGCAAGCCTTACGGCGAACAGGTCCGCGGCGCGCGGGAAGTCAGGACGCGCGGGGCCCGGTTCGTCGGGATCGATGGACCACTCCTGGCCGTCACACATCAGGTACAGGCGCTGGGAGTCGCGGCCCTTGTCCTTGTCCTTGTCGTCCGTGCCGGGTGCCGGATCCGGGTCACCGGTGCCGTCCTCTTCCGGCTCCTCCTCCGGCACCGCGCACTTCGGCTCGATGACCGCCGTGGCCTTCGCCTCCGACTGCTCGTTCTCGGTGCCCGGGATGACCGAGGCACCCATGCCGCCGGTGGTGCGCACCTGGACGGTGAAACCCTGCCGCTGGTCGCTGAGTTGCCGGCAGCCGCCGCCCGCCACCTGGGCTTCGTTGTGCGCGGCGAAGCTGCCGGCCGCCACGCAGGCGCGGGCCGCGTCGTACACCTCGCCGCGGAGGAACACGGCCCAGTCGGCGGGCTCGTGGAGGGAGGCGAGCAGACCGTCGCGCAGCTGCTCGCGGGCGTCCTGTGCGGCCCCGAGCGCCGCCGCGTCGGCCGCGGACTGGGCGCCGTTCCTGGAAGCCGCCGCCTGGCCTACGGCGAAGTAGGCGAAGGCAAGAAAAAGCAGGCCCGCCACCACCGTGATGTAGATGGGGAGGGCCTGCCCGGAATCGCCGAAGTCACGGCGCGTCCGCGCCGCGGCATCGGTCAGCCGCCGGTCTTCACGCTGCTGATAGCTTCCTTGATCTTCGTTTTGATCGTGGTGCCGATGTCCGTGAACCCGGCGATCGCCGCCATGATCGCCACGACCACCACGATCATGCCGATGTACTCCACCGCGGTCTGCCCCTTCGAGCGTTCGCGGCCGTACATCCGCTCGATGCAGGCGTCCCGCCAGGACCCGATGCGCACCTGGGTGGCGGTCGTGGCCTTCAGCATCCGCTGGTTCATGGTGGTGTTCCCCTCCGGGTTCGGCCGGCCGGCAGCCGGCCCGCGCGCAAGCGTTCACGCCGACCGTCGTGACGGCCGCCGCGTCCGCGCGGCCGGTACCGCCGGCGTCCCGGGAAACGTACGCCGGGAACACCCCGCCCGGCATGGGCCCCCGGGCCCAATCGCGGGCCCAAACCCCCTTCAGGGCCCAAATCCGGGCCCAATTCCGGGCCCAGCCCCGACCCCGGCCCTGGGCCCGCATCCCGGCGCGGGACGTGCCGCGCACCCGGTGTGCCGGGCGGGCCCTTCCCTCTTCAGCCATGGCTCTGCGTTTCCCCTCGGGCGGTGCCGAGCCAGACGGCGATGGCCTGGCTGCGGCTGGTGGCCGGCAGCTTGGTGAAGATCCGGTTGATGTGGTTCTTCACGGTCTTCTCGCTGATGAAGCACGTGGCGGCGATCTGCGCGTTGGTCATGCCTGCCGCGATCAGTTCCATCACCTCCGCCTCGCGATGGCTCAGCCCGAACCGGTCCGTACCGTTTCCCCGCGGTGTCAGCGGGGCACGGCCCCCACCGTCCCGCTGTGCGGGGACCACCGGGGCCGCGCCGTACGGCCCAGTCGCAGACTGTGCCATACCGGCTTGCGGTTGCGAAGTGGTTTGCGAGGGTCGCGATGAATTCGAGACCGAGTACGCCCCGCAATACTGCGGACTTGCTCCACTCGCGGGGCCATTCTGACCGGAATTGCCATTTGCAGGAGCAGCGCGTTCTTCCGGTGTCGCCCGGCGTTGGCCGGAAGGTGAACCCCCGGCTCCTTGGCCGGTTCCGTACGCCGCGCGGCCCGGATCGTCCGTTCCGTACGGCGCATCGCCCGTTCCGTACCGCGTCTCGCCCGTGCCGTCCGCTCCGTACGCCGACCCCAGGCCCTCCGGGAGGGGCCCGTACGAGGCGTCCGGTGCGGGCGGGGCCGCGCGGACGTGGGCCAGCAGGGCGTTGCAGGCCGTGGCGGTGAAGCGGGCGCGGCCCGCGGTGATGTCCCGTACGGCGGCGGCCAGTTCGTCGGCGGTGAACTCGCCGTGTACGAGGTAGCCGCCCGCGCCGAGCCGCAGCGACTCCCGCACGATGTCGCTCTCCCGGCTGTAGGTCAGCATCATCACGGGCGCCAGCCGGGCGAGGTGGGGCAGGGCGGAGATGCCGTCGACGCCGGGCATGCGGACGTCGAGCAGGATGACGTCGGGGCGGTGCAGCCGCGCCTCCTCGTACGCCTGCCGGCCGTCGGCGGCCTCCGCCACGACCTGGATGTCGGGGCGCCCGGAGAGCAGGACGGTGAGCCCGGCGCGTACGACGGGGTTGTCGTCCGCGACGACCACCCGCAGCGGCGGGCCCGGTTCGGGCGCGTGGCCGCCGGGCACGGCGAAGGGGTCGGCCGGCGCGGCGGCGGAGGGGGCCGCCGGTAAGGGCGAGGCGCCGCCCTCCCCGCCGAAAGCTGAAGAGCCGTCGAAGGGTGAGGGATCGTCGAAGACCGAGGGGTCATCGAGGACGAACGGGTCCTCGAAGACGAAGGAGTCGCCGACGAGGGCGAAGGGGTCGGTGGCGGGCGCTCCGCCCGACTCACGGAATTCCGGCATGGCGCGGCCTCCTCTCACGGCCTGGCGGGGGGACGGGTCGGTTGGTCGGGTGCGGGTGTGAACGGCGGTATGAGCGGCTTGGGCACCACCGCCGCCAGCGGCAGCTCCACCCGGACCTCGGTGCCCCGGGTGGCGCGGCCGCGGCCGATGCGGATGCGGGCGCCGATGCCGGCCGCCCGTTCCACCATGCCGACCAGGCCGAAGTGGCCGGCCCTGCGGAGGCCGTCCAGGGTCGTACCGGGCGGCAGACCGCAGCCGTCGTCGTACACGCTGATGCGGAGGCTGCTCTCGACCACGCCCGCCGCGACGTCCAGGCGGCTGGGGGCCGCGTGCCGGCGGGCGTTGTCCATGGCCTCGGTGGCGATGGTGAGGAGCTGGCGGGCGATGGCGTGCGGGACCTGGGGCGCGGGGCCGTCGCCGAGCGGGCGGTAGCAGGCGGGGATGTCGGCGCGGCGGGCGAAGTCGGCGACCTTGGCGGAGAGTTCCCCCGCTACGTCGACACCGCCGCACAGGCCGGTCTCGCGCCGCAGGTCGGAGAGGAGTTCGCGGGACTCGGCCGCGGCCCGGCGGGCGGCGCGGGAGACCAGTTCCGCCCGGCGCTTGACGGTCGTGGGGTCCGTACGGTCGGCGGAGCCGGCCAGCCCGTCGGCGGCCATCGCCAGGCCGTGCAGGGTCTTGGCGACCGAGTCGTGCATCTCGCGTGCGAGGCGGGCGCGTTCGGACTCGACGGCCTCGTGGACGGCGAGCCGGGAGCGGGTCTCGGTGAGCGCCTGGCTCGCGGCGCCGAAGCGCAGCATCAGATTGCGGAGGGTGACGCCGGCCGCGCCGGCCACGACGCAGACGCCGGGCAGGAACGTCGAGCCGGCCAGGGTCACTTCGAGGTCGGCGTCGCCCACGTACGCCAGCAGGACGATGCACACGGTGAGGGACGCGAAGACGCCCGCGCCGCGCCAGCCGTAGGCCAGACCGGCCAGCAGCGGCGTGCACATCGTGACGTAGCTGAGCGGGCTGGCGGGCGAGGCCGTGAAGAGCAGCAGGGCGCCGAAGGCGGCGTCCACCGCGAGCAGGACGGGGTGGTGCAGCAGCAGTGGTCCGAACCGTTCCCAGTCGCGGAAGAGCAGGTACGAGGCCATGAAGGTGAACAGCACGGCGGAGCAGATCAGGACGGTGGGCCAGCCCCGCTTGGTCCCGAGGATGGCGAAGGGCGCCGCGAGGGCGATCATCGCGAGCCGGAAGCCGAAGACCTGCCGGCACAGTGCCTGGAGGGCGCTCAGCTGAAGCCGGAGGGTCGGCTCCTCGGGCGGCGGTGCCGTGCCCTCCGGGCCGTGCGGCGGCAGCGGGCCGCCGGCGGTGATGGGCGCGGCGGCTCCCCGCCGGAACACCACGCGCCGCCGGTCCCGCCGCACAGCCCCGCTCCTCACCCCAGGAGCCCCGATCCCAGGAACATGCCGGCGCCGATCAGCAGGATGGTGGCCGGGACCATGACCATGGTGATCGTGGTGGTGGCCTTCGGCACCGCCCTGGCCGCCTTGCGGCGGGCGTTCTGGGCGTCCGTGCGCCGCATGTCGTTGGCGATGGCGATGAGCGTGTCGACGATCGGGGCGCCCAGCTCCTCGCCCTGCTGGAGGGCGGTGACGAACATGGCCACCTGCTCGGAGTCGTTGCGCCTGCGCAGTTCCTCGAAGGCCTGGCGGCGGCTGACGCCCATGTCCATCTGGCGCAGGGTGATGCGGAGTTCGTCGGACCAGGGACCCTGGTACTTCTCGGCGGTGCGGTCCAGCGCCTGGCGGAAGCCGAGCCCGGCGGAGACCACGACGGCGAGGACGTCGAGGAAGTCGGGGAGGGTGCGCTCGATGGACTCCTTGCGCTGCCGGATCGCGGCCCAGAGGGAGACCTCGACCCAGCAGGCGGCGAACGCGATCATGAGGAGGGCGAGGATCACCTGGCCGTTGGCGGCCATGGCGAGGGCGCCGAGCGCGCCGGTGACGCCGTAGACGAAGCGGCGGGCCGCGTACCGGTCGACGGTGAGCCCGCCGGGGTTGCCCGCCATGTCGATGCGCTTGCGCAGCCGGTCGACGCGCTTGGGGCCCATCAGGCGCAGTACGGCCGGCGCGTACCGCATGCCGAGCCGGTCGATGGCCGAGCCCGCCGCGCTGGTGCGGGAGGAGCCGACCTCCAGGGCGACCACGAGGTCGCCGGGCAGCTTGGCCTCGGAGCGGTACAGCCGCCAGCCGTACACGGCGCCGAGGACGGACAGGCCGAGGAGGAGGGCGAAGAGGAGTCCCATGGTGCGGCCTCTCAGACGTCGATCTTGCCGAGCCGGCGGACGAGGAAGAAGCCCAGCGCGTACAGGGCGAGCGCGACGAGGATCGCGCCCTGGCCCAGGACACTGCCGGTGATCTTGTCCAGCGCTCCGGGCCAGATGTTGTTCATGACCAGCAGCGCGCCCAGGCCCATCAGCGGCACGATGTAGCCGGTGGCGGTGACCTGCGACAGCTGGGTACGGACCTCGCGGCGGGTCTCCTTGCGCTCCTCCAGGGTCTCGGTGAGGTTGCGCAGCGAGCTGACGACCGTGCCGCCGGCCCGGTTGGAGAGCACCAGCGTGGTGACCAGGACGACCAGTTCGCGGGAGGGCAGCCGCTCGGCGAGCGCGCCGAGCGCGTCCTCCACGGAGTGGCCGATGGCGAGCTGGTCGGCGACCTTGCCCAGCTCCTCGCCGGCCGGGGCCTCCAGCTCCTCGGCGGCCATGGCCAGTGCGGTACGGAGCGCCAGTCCGGCCTGGGTGGCGTTGGCGAGGACGCGGGAGAGCTCGGGGAGCTGGTTGATGAACCGCTCGGTGCGCTTCTGGCGCTGCCAGCCGAGGTACGCGAAAGCTCCCCACAGCCCCGTCGCGCCGGCGATCGGCCCGAAGAACGGGGCGAGCAGCACACTGGCGAGGAGCCACAGGCCGAGGACCGCGGCGACCATGGCGACGAAGAACGCGCCGGGCGTGATGTCCAGCCCGGTGGCGGCGAGCCGGGTCTCCAGCCGCTTGCCGAACCGTGTCCGGCGCAGCCTGCGGTCCAGGCCGTGGAAGGCACGGCGGTGGCCCGGCGCGCGCGGCTGCCCCGACCGGTCGAGCCGGTCGACCAGCGCGGCGTGCTGCGCGCGGCCCGAGGCGGCGGCGTGTACGCCGAGGACGGCGAGCAGGCAGCACACCAGCGTGGCGCCGATGGTCAGGAGCGCGAGGTTGTCCATGGCGGCGGGGGATCCTCCGGGAAGGGGGCGGGGGCGGACGGAGGGTCAGGCGGGGTACTCGCCCTTGCGGACGACGAGCTGTCCGGCGTCGTCGGCGACGCCGAAGGCGGCGGGGAGCGGCTCGTTCTTCATGTAGAGGCGTTCGGCGACCCGGCGGGGCAGCGGGTAGTACTCGAAGGCGCCGTGCACCGTGCCGTCCGGGCCCATCGGCTGCGGCACGAATCTGGCGACCGAGACGATGCGGTAGTCCTCGCGGCCGCGGGAGTCCACGATCGCGATCTCGCTGATCTTCCGGGTGCCGTCGGCGTGCCGGGTGAGCTGGACGAGGACGTCCAGCGCGCTGTTGATCTGGTCCTTGATGGCCACGAACGGGATCTCGACCTCGGACATCGACGCCAGGGTCTGGAGCCGCATCAGCGCGTCCTCCGCGCTGTTGGCGTGCACGGTGGCCAGCGAGCCGTCGTGACCGGTGGACATCGCCTGGAGCATGTCCAGCGTCTCGCCGCCGCGCACCTCGCCGACGATGATCCGGTCGGGGCGCATCCGCAGCGAGTTGCGCACCAGGTCGCGGATGGTGATCCGGCCCTTGCCCTCGACGTTGGCCGGGCGGGCCTCCAGCGTGATGACGTGCGTCTGCTGGAGCTGGAGCTCGGCGGAGTCCTCGATGGTGATGATGCGCTCGCCCTCGGGGATCAGCCCGGAGAGCGCGTTGAGCAGCGTGGTCTTGCCGGAGCCGGTCGCGCCGGAGACGACGACGTTGAACTTCGCCCGCACCAGGCCCGAGAGCAGCATCAGCATGTGCTCGTCCAGCGAGCCGAGGCCGATCATCTCCCGGAGGGTGTAGGAGCGGGGGAAGCGGCGGATGGTGAGCGTGGCGCCGGACAGCGAGAGCGGCGGGATGACGACGTTGACCCGCTCGCCGGAGGGCAGCCGCGCGTCGACCATCGGATTGGTCTCGTCGACCCGGCGGTTGACGGTGGAGACGATGCGCTCGATGGTCTGCATCAGCTGCTCGTTGGAGGCGAACCGCAGCGGCAGCAGCTCGACCTTGCCGGCCCGCTCGACGAAGATCTGGTCGGGCCCGTTCACCATGATCTCGGTGACCGAGGCGTCCTCCAGCAGCGGTTCGAGGATGCCCAGGCCGAGCGCCTCGTCGACGACGCGGCGGATGAGCATGGCCCGCTCGTGGGTGGAGAGGACCGGGCCCTCGCGGCTGATGATGTGGCCCAGTACGCGTTCCAGCCGGGCCCGCCGCTCGGCGGCGGCCAGCGAGGACATCTCCGCGAGGTCGATCTCCTCCAGCAGCTTGCCGCGGTAGACGGCGACGAGGTGGTTCTCCTCCTGCTGGCCGTTGGGGGCCTCGGGAGCGTTGATGCGCGCCCTCAGGCTCATGGTGCGGACTCCTTCGTACGCGGCATGGTCACGGTCTTCTCGGTGGCGAGGCCGTCGACGAACGGGATGACCGAAGGGATGGTCACCTTCGCGGTGACGGACACCCGGTCCGGCGCGGGGCGCTCGACGAAGTCGGCCCCGTCCGCGATCCAGGCGCTCATCGCGGCCTTCCCGGCCTGGACGTAACCGATCTCCGGCTCGTCCAGCCCCGCGGTCCGGGCCGCGGCCCGCGCCCCCGTACCGGCCTGCTGGATCGCGTACGCCGCGATGCCGAACTGGACCAGGGCCAGACCCACCAGGATCAGCACCGGCAGCATGCCGAGGAACTCGACCACGGTCTGTCCGCGGTCGCCCCTCTTCTTCGCGCGCAGCACCATGGCTCAGTCCCCTTCCCGTACGGCGGCGGCCTCGCCGGTGACGTCGAACGGGAAGGCGAAGGAGCCCGGGAAGAGGACCGGGACCCGCAGCGTGACCCGGGCCCTGACCAGGCCGGGCGCGTCGCTGCAGCGGACGGCGGCGGTGGCCCGCCAGCTCGCCCCCAGGTCCTGCGTCCCGCCGCGCTCGCACGCTCCGGGGCCGCCGGAGCCCGCCGCGCGCGCGGCCCCGTCGGCGGCGTTGCCGGCCAGCGTGTACGTGAAGCCGACCAGCGCGCACTGCCACAGCAGCACCAGGGTGATCACGATGAGCGGAAGCATGCCGAGGAACTCCACCGCGACCTGCCCCCGGTCCTCCCGCGCTCGCCGTACGCGCCGCGCGACCCGTACCCGCCAGGCCGTCATCCGTCAGCCCTCCCCTGCCGGTCTGCCGGCGGCGGGCGCGCCGCCCCGGCGCCGCCGGAGCCCGATCGAGCCGCGGTCGTTGCGGTACCGGCCGCGCCTGTTGCGGCCGTGCCCCGGCGCCCCGTCGTCCGGGCCCTGGCCCAGGCCCAGTTCGCCGGCCAGCGCCCACATCGCCTGCTTGACCGTGCCGCGGTCGTCCAGGTCCTGCATCCGGCCCGAGTCGACCGCGGGCTGGAGCTCCTTGAAGCCCGCGGGCACCGCCGTACGGGCCACCCGGGTGCCGACGATCCGCTGGACCAGCGGCGGCTGGATCTCCGTGCCGCGGTTGTGCCGGTTGACCACCGCGAGGGTGTCCTCGGCCTTGCGCACCTGGAGGCGGTCCCACATCCGTACGGTGCGCTTGGCGGCCCGTACGGTGACCACGTCCGGGGTGACGACCAGCACCGCGCCGTCGGCCATCTCGATGGCGGCGGCGTTCGCGCCGGTCAGCTGGGACCCGCAGTCGATGATCACCACGTGGTACCGGCTGCGCAGCGCGTTGATGATCTGCCGGGTGGTCCGCTCGTCCACCTCCTCGCCGCGCTCGCCCTCGCCCGGCGCGAGCAGCAGCCCGACGCCCGTCTCGTGGTGCATCACCACGTCCTGGAGGACCCGCGGCGAGATGTCCTTGATACCGGCCAGGTCGGCGATCGACCGGCGGAACTGCACGTCCAGGTAGGAGCCGACGTCACCGCTCTGGAGGTCCATGTCGACCAGCGCCACGTGCGTGCCCACCGACCGGGCCGCCAGCGCCAGCTGCACGGCGAGCGTGGTGGTGCCGACGCCGCCCTTGGCGCCGCTGACCGTGATGACCGTGCCGCCGGCACCGGCCGGCAGCGTCGGGTCGGCGGTGAGGTGGCGGCGCACGCCGGTGGCCCAGTTGGCGGCGGCCTGGAGCCGCGCCGACAGCTCGTCGTAGGAGAGGGGCAGCCCGACGACGCCGCGCGCGCCGGCGTCCATGGCGGCGGAGTACACCGAGGGCCCGGCGTCGGCGGTCATCAGGACCACGCCGACCGCGGGGAAGCGCAGGGCCACCTCGCGCACCAGCTCCAGCGCCGGCAGCGGGCCGACGCGCTCGTGCACGAGGACGACCTCCGGCAGGTCGGCGACCGACTCGTCGGCGAGCTGCCCGAGGGTGTCGAGCAGCAGCGTCGAATCGGCGACGGGCCGGCCGGGGTCGGCGTCCGGCAGCTGGCTCAGCAGCGTCGTCACCGAGCGGGCCGCGTCGGCGTCCCCGACGGCCGGGAGGATTCGTGTGACCATCCGTTACCTCACTTGTCCCCGGCCAGGGTGTAGTCCCGCTGGTCGTCCGGGATGGTGGCGTCGCTGCCCGGCGCGACCAGCGCCAGGCGTACGTGGGTGGCGAAGGACTCCGCGTACGCCACGCGCTGCGCGTCGAGGGTCTTGAGCGCGAAGGTGATCGGCACCGCTTCGCCGCCCCCGTTCGCCGCCTCGCCGGGCCGCGGCTTGAGCGCGGTCAGCCGGCCGACGTCGATGACCTTGGCGTTGCTGACGATGACCTTGGAGCTGTCGGCGTCGCCTTCCTTGCCCGCGAAGGTGGCGTAGATGTTGACCGTGGCACCGGGCGTGATCTTGCCGGCCACGCCGGTCGCGGCGTCGATCATGATCGCGATCTCCTGCTGGCCGGGCTGGAGGGCCGGCCGGTCGGCGACCATGTCGCTCTGCAGCAGCGAGCCCTTGCGCAGCGGGTTGACCGCGATCCGGCCCACCACCTCGTCGAGGTTCCGTACCGCGGTTCTGGGCAGCCAGCGCTCGGGAAGCCGGATCTTCCGGAACTGCCCCGCCTCCAGGGTCTTGTACGCGGCGACGTCGGTCCTGAGCTCGTAGGCGGAGACCTCGGGGCCCACCTTGGACTCCACGTCGCTGATCACCGACAGGACGCCGGCGAAGGCGCCGAATGCGCACAGGACCGACAGGAGCAGCAGGATGATGCCGCGGCGCTGGCGTGAGTTCATGGTTGCGGACTACCTCGTTCAGGGCGGTTACGGTGAGCGGGGCGGGGCATGACGCAGGGGAGGCGCGGGAGCGGTGGGTCCGTGACCGGGTGGCGGAGTGCCGCCGTCGCCGAGTAATCCGTCCATGTGCCCACTGTGGCCGCCGCACCGGGTGGCCGCTACCGCGACCGGCCGGACGGTCCGGCTCCGCGCGCTGCGGCGGTGCCGGAGGGGCTGCGGTGTTCGGCGGGAAGCACGGGAGCGGCGCAGAACGCGCAGCGGTCACCGATGAGTTCCAGGCCGCACCAGGGGCAGGGGAAGCGGTGCACGGAGGCGACCAGCTGAGCGAGTACGGCCGTGTCCGCGATGCCGGCCGCGAACTCGGTCAGCCTGCCGGTCCCCCACCAGCGCGCGGATTCCGCGGGCAGTTCGGCCTGGTGCACGGCCTGTACGGCCCACTGGCCGGCCAGGGTGTGCAGCCACTCCGAGGTGAGCTGGCCCTCGGCCACCGTCATGTGGGTGGCGAACTCCGGGCCCGGCAGCCGGGCGTCCTCGGCGCCGGGCATGACCAGCTGCGGGGTGGGGTGGGCCAGCACGGCGAACTGCGAGCCGGGCACCCACGACCGGGCGTGCGCCTTGAGGCTGACGGGCACGGCGTCGAGCCGGGTCACGCTGTTCAGCAGCGCGCCCGCGTGGATGTAGTACGTGAGCAGCCGGGCCGCGGCGCCCAGGACGCCGGGACCGACGTCGCAGACGGACAGCTGGCGCAGCTGACGGACCAGCAGGCCGACGCCGAGCGGCGGTAAGTCGCTGCCGATCAGGGCGATCCGGTCGCTCTCCAGGACGGCGCGGAGGGTGTGCAGCCGGCGGACGTGCTCCTCGGACACCGCGCGGGAGTGGACCACGAGGACGTGGCCGTGCTGCTCCAGGAGGAAGTGCATCTGGGACAGGGCGTCGTCCAGCGACTGGCGTTCCGGGGGGCCGAGCACATGCGCCGGGGGCGTGATCCGGTCGGGGGGCGCGAGCACCAGATCAGGACTGGTGACTGCTATCGCGGTCGGCATGTGTGTGTCCCCGTTTCACCACGTCACTCGCTCCACAACTTCCCTCGCTGCGGTGTCCTGTCTTCCGCAGACTTTAGCCGCGTCCCAGGCGCCAGAAAACACTTCGCCGGCTCCGGAGGCCGCCACGGCAGCGTTCTCACGGTAGCCATTCTGAGGATCATTTACCGATCAACCTCGATCTATCCATGACCGTTGAAAAAGAACGCGCAAATGCACGTGCATCCGCAGATGCGTACCGCCTATTTCGCGACATTGCCGACAACCAGCGCTATACAGCGCTCAGTTGCACCGTAGCCCCCTACAACACCCCTTCAGCGCCCGGCCGTACCACCCCCTTCGCCACCATTGCGCCCCTTTCGCGACGGCGCCGCATCGCCGGAATTTCCCCCTTCTCACCGGAATGGACTGCGGAACACATCGACCGCCCGGAATTCATCGGGCGACCGCCGGAAACCTCCCCCGGAAGTGATCACGATCAATTCCCCATTCGAGTACGGCTCTTGACAGAACCATTGGTCTGGACCACGTTGTACGGCAGCACGCAGGGGCCCCTGAGCGCGCACTCCGTAACACCCGACTTCCCCCCACGGAGGCTGTTGTGGTTCGCGCACGTCCAAGAATGTTCACGCTCACGAAGAGACTGCTCGGCTGTCTTGCCGCCGCCGCGCTGACGACCGCGGGGCTGACCGCGGCGGGCGCCGTCGACGAGGCCCGGGCCGCCGCCCCACCTGCGCACGCGCTCACCGGTTACTGGCAGAACTTCGACAACGGCGCCACCGTCCAGAAGCTCAAGGACGTCCCCGACGCGTACGACATCATCGCCGTCGCGTTCGCGGATGCCACCGGTACGCCGGGCGAGGTCGGCTTCACCCTCGACCCGGCGCTCGGCTACGGCTCGGTGGACGACTTCAAGGCGGACATCAAGGCCAAGCAGGCGGCCGGCAAGTCCGTGATCGTCTCGGTCGGCGGCGAGAAGGGCGCGGTCTCGGTCGCCGACGACGCCTCCGCGCAGAAGTTTGCGGATTCGGTCGGGAAGCTGATGTCGGAATACGGATTCGACGGCGTCGACATCGACCTGGAGAACGGCCTCAATTCGACCTACATGACCAAGGCGCTGAAGTCGCTGCACGACGCGCACGGCGACCTGGTGGTCACCATGGCGCCGCAGACCGTCGACATGCAGTCGCCGCAGAACGAGTACTTCAAGACAGCGCTGGCCATCAAGGACTTCCTCACGGTCGTCAACATGCAGTACTACAACAGCGGCTCCATGAACGGCTGCGACGGCAAGGTCTACAGCCAGGGCTCGGTGGACTTCCTCACCTCGCTGGCCTGTATCCAACTGGAGAACGGCCTGGATCCGTCGCAGGTCGGCATCGGCGTTCCGGCGTCCTCGAAGGCGGCCGGCAGCGGATACGTCGAGCCGTCCGTGGTCAACGCGGCGCTGGACTGCCTCACCAAGGGCACCGGCTGCGGCGCGTTCAAGCCGTCCAAGACCTACCCCGGGCTGCGGGGCGCCATGACCTGGTCGACCAACTGGGACGCGGCGAACGGCAACGCCTTCGCGAACGAGGTGGGCGGGCACGTGCACGGCCTCTGACAGTCGTCCGCCTCCCCCGGACCCCCCACATCGCGGGTCTCCCCACCGCCCGCGAACGGGCCCGCCGCCGGCTCTCCCCGGCGGCGGGTCCTTTTCCCTCTCACGGCGGGGCGGTCACTCCCCGGCCGGCCTGGGCAGCGTGCACCCCTCCCGGTTCAGGTCGAGCTTGTTGCCCGTACCGAAGCACTTCGGTATCCCGTACGTCTGCTGGGCGTAGCCGATGCCCTGATGGATGGTCACCGTGCCGTCGGCGGCGACCTCACAGGGGTTGTTCAGCGTGCAGCGCGCCCCGTCCTCGTTGAGGGTGTTGTTCACGGCCGCGACCTTGCCGGTGGCGGTGTCGACCACCGGTGAGCCGGAGGTGCCGCCGATCGTGTGGCAGCTGGAGGTGTAGCGGACCGAGTCCTTCCAGGTCCACTCGCCCTCCTTCAGCGTCGGCGCGAAGCCGTCGATGCCGCAGGAGTAGATCTTCTTCCAGTAGCCGGAGACGACCTTGATCGAGGCGCCCTGGGCCGGCCGCTCGGTGGCCAGCGCAAGCGCCTTGATGCCGTACTTCCGCTGGATGTCGGCGTACGTGGAGGTGAGTTCGTACAGTGAGACGTCGGTGTCCGTCATCGTCGCGTACGCGACCTTGCTCGCCCGGACCGTGCCCTTGTTGGCGCCGGTCGAGCTGAGCAGGGTGAAGCTGCGGCTGGACGCCTTGTCGACGACGACCTCGCCGGCCCCCGGCATGCCCGACTCCAGGCAGTGGCCGTTGGAGAGGACCAGTGCCTTGTCGGTGTCCTGGGAGTTCGGCAGCCGCACCACCGAACCGGAACAGTTGCTGAGCGCCACGGTGCCGGCGAAGTCGACGGCCCGCGGCGCCGCTTTGTGCTGCGTGAGCTCGACCTGGACCTCGGCCGTGACCGGCCGGCCGTCGCCGCCGGGCAGATGCGCGTCGGCCACGGCGGGCCCGGCGCCGGCGCCGACGAGGGCGGCCGCGCCCAGTAGGGCGCCGGCGAGAGCGGTGCTGAGAGGTCTGTGCATGTGGGGTCCTCTCCGGTATGCGTACCGGAGGTTTCACCCCCCGGTGTTGTCATGCACATACTCCGGGCGCCGGGGGGTGAAGGCAATGGGGCGTCAGACGACCAGACTGACTGCCGCGGCCACCACGAAGCCCGCGACGGAGAGCACGGACTCCAGGACCGTCCAGGTCTTCAGGGTGTCGCGCTCGGAGATCCCGAAGTACTTCGAGACCATCCAGAAACCGCCGTCGTTCACGTGCGAGGCGAAGATCGAGCCCGCCGAGATGGCCATGATGACCAGGGCCAGGTGCGGCTGGGAGAGGTGCTGGGCCTCGACCAGCGGCAGGACGATGCCGGCGGTGGTGACGATGGCGACCGTGGCGGAGCCCTGGGCGACGCGGAGCACGACGGACAGCAGCCAGGCCAGCACGATGACGGGCAGGCCCACGTCGTGGAAGGTGTCGGAGAGGGCGTCCGCGACGCCGCTGCCCTTGAGGACGGCGCCGAAGATTCCGCCGGCGCCGACGACCAGCAGGATGTTGCCGACCGGCTTCAGGGACGCGGTGGAGACCGTCTCCAGGGACTTGCGGGACCAGCCGCGGCGGATGCCGAGCAGGTAGTACGCGAGGAGCAGCGCGATGGTCAGGGCCACGAAGGGGTGGCCGAAGAACTCGATGACCGAGCGGCCGGAGGACGGCTGCAGCCCGATGGAGGAGAACGTCGCGAGCAGGATGAGGATCAGCGGGGTGCCGATGATGGCGAGGACGGTGCCCAGCGGCACGGGCTTCTCGTGGGCGTCGACGCCCGCGGCGGCCTTCTCGGCCGCGACCGCGGCCTTGGCCTCCTCGGCGGCCTCGACCATGTCCTGCGGTACGGGCACGAAGACCCGCTTGCCGATCCACGCGGAGTACGCCCAGGCGGCCAGCACGGCGGGGATGCCGCAGACCAGGCCCATCAGGATGATCCAGCCCAGGTCGACCTTGAACAGGCCGGCGGCGGCGACCGGGCCCGGGTGCGGCGGCAGGAAGGCGTGCGTCATGGACAGGCCGGCCAGCAGCGGCATGGCGTAGAGGACGACCGACTTGCCGGACCGTTTGGCGGCCGCGTAGACGATCGGCGCGAGCACGAAGATGCCCACGTCGAAGAAGACCGGGATACCGAAGATGAGGCCGGTCAGGCCCATCGCGAGCGGGGCGCGCTTCTCACCGAAGAGGCGCAGCAGCCGGGCGCTGAGCACCTCGGCGCCGCCGGAGACCTCAAGGATCGCGCCGAGCATCGTGCCGAGGCCGATGATGATCGCGACGTGTCCGAGGATGCCGCCCATGCCGCTCTCGATCATCGAGACGACGTCGGACTTCTGGACGGTGCCGAAGAGTTCGGTGACGGAGAGGCCGGCGGCCAGGCCGACCGCGATGGAGACGGAGAGCAGCGCGACGAAGGGCTGCAGCCTGACCTTGATGATCAGGAAGAGGAGCAGGACGATGCCGAGCGCGGCGACGGTGAGCAGACCGGCCGTGCCCGGTATGAGGGCGAGCAGACCGCCGGTGTGCGGTGGTGGCGCTGGGGTGGGGGCCGCGGCGAGGAACATGGCAGGACTCCGTTGTCAGGCAGGGGGTTTCCAGGCAGGGGGGACCGCGGCACGGCGCCCCGTCGGTACGGGGCACCGCGCCGTGCGGCAGGTCGTGCAGGTGCGGGGGGTGGACTCGCGCTAACGGCAAGGGACCGGGGCCTCTTTCCGTGCAGAAGCGGGAGGGGGTACGCGGCTCAGCTCAGGACGGCGAGCGCGTCGATCTCGATGAGCAGGCCCTTGGGCAGGCCGACGTACACCGTCGTACGCGCGGCCGGCGCCTCCTTCAGACCCTGCTCCTCGAAGTAGGCGTTGTAGATCTCGTTCATCTCGGCGAAGTGGTCGACGTCCGTGAGGTAGACGCGCATCATCATGACGTCGTCCCAGGACGCGCCGCCCTCTTCCAGGATCGCCTTGACGTTGGCGAAGGTCTGGAGGGTCTGCTCGCGCAGGGTCGGGCCCGCGGGGGTGGGCGCCTTGCCCTCTTCCGCCGGGAGGAAGCCGACCTGGCCGGCGACCTGAAGGATGTTGCCCTTCTTGACGCCGTGCGAGAACTTGGCGGGCGGGGTGGTGTGGGTGGCCGGGGTGAGGGCGATCTTCTCGGTCATGGTGGTTCTCAGGCTTCCTTGTGGTCCTGCGGGGTTCTTACCGGGCCGTTGCCGGAGTACTCCCGGCTGATGGCATCCGCGGTACGGCGTACCAGCGGGAGCAGTGTGAGGAGTTCCTCGGCGGAGACGACGACGTTCGGTGCCGAGACCGACATCGCCGCGACCAGCCGGCCGTCCGCACCGCGGATGGGTGCCCCGATGCAGTTGATGGACTCCTCGTGGCCACCGAGGTCGGTGGCCCAGCCCTGTTCACGCACCTTGGCCAGCTCGGCCAGGAAGGCCGTGGCGTCGGGGGTCGAACGGGCTGTGTACTGGGGGTAGTCGAGCCGTTCGGCGACGGCGCGCCGCTCCGGCTCGGGGAGGTCGGCGAGCAGCAGCTTGGCGACCGCGGCGACGGTGATCGCGACGGGCTTGCCGATCCGCGAGTACATCCGTACCGGGTAGCGGCTCTCGACCTTGTCGATGTAGAGGACCTCGTTCTCCTCGTACACCGCGAGGTGGATGGTGTGGCCGACCTTCTCGTTGAGCGCGACGAGGTGGGGGTGGGCGATGTCGCGCACGTCGAGGTTCTCGACGGCCTCCTGGGCGAGGGCGAAGAGCCGGGCACCCAGGCGGTAGCGCTGGTCGGCCTGGCGGTAGACCATGCCGTGCTCGTGGAGGGTGCGCAGCAGCCGCAGCGCGGTGGACTTGTGCACGCCCAGCCGGTCGGCGACCTGCTCCAGGTTGGCCGGCCCCTGCGCGAGCAGCGGCAGGATGCTCAATGCGCGGTCGACTGTTTGGCTCATGAAGGGACCTCCACCCGTACGTCCACGGCCCCGTCCTCGGTCCATCCGGGGCCGAGTCGCAGTGTCCCCCAGGCCTCCGGGGTGAGTGCGACGAGGTGGTCGGCGAGTTCCCGCGCGGGCGGGGTGGCCAGGTCGCCGGGGACGGTGAGGGAGGCGGCGGCGATGAGGTGGCCGTGCCGGATCCGGTCGAAGACCGGCAGGCCGCGCAGGGTCGCGGAGAGGAACCCGGCGGCGAACGCGTCCCCGGCGCCGACCGGGGCCGCCACCTCGACGCGCAGCGCGGGCGCGAAGGTCACGGTGTCGGTGCCGTCGGGCTGCCGCTCGTACACCGTGGCGCCCTCGCTGCCCTGCTTGACGACGAGCACTCCGGGCTCGGGAAGGGCCTCGCGCACGGCGGCGTGGCCGTGCACGTCCCAGGCGGCCGCGGCCTCGTCCTCGCCGACGAAGACCAGGTCGCAGCCGCGGGCGAGGCCGAGGAGGATGCCGGGGGCCTGCTCGGCGCGGTCCTTCCACAGGCCGACGCGGTAGTTGAGGTCGAAGGAGACCAGCGGGCGGCCGGGGCGGCGCTCGGTGATCTTCTCCAGGAGGCCGAGGCAGGTGTCGGAGAGGGCCGCGGTGATGCCGGTGACGTGGACGACGCGGGCGTCCCACAGGGCCCGCTCGTCCGCGAGGTCCGGGCCGAGGGCCGAGGCGGCGGAGCCGGCGCGGTAGTAGACGACCTCGGCGAGCTGCTGCCTGTCCGGCTCCCCCTCCGCGCCGGTGGCCCGCTCGCCCGCCGTACGGAAGTAGATGCCGGTGGGGCGCCGCGGGTCGCGCCGGACGTGGCCGACGTCGACCCCGTGCGCGGCGACGGTCTCCAGGAGGTGGTCACCGAAGCCGTCCGTGCCGACCCGGGAAATCCAGCGCACGGGGTGCCCGATGGCGGCCAGCGCGCAGGCCACATTGGACTCGGCGCCGCCGATGGCGCGGTCGAAGGAGGGCACGTCGGCGAGCCTGCCGGGGCGTGCGGGCAGGAAGGTGACCATGGACTCGCCCAGGCAGACGACGTCGGTGGTGACGTTCGGTGGCGTGGTCACTGTGGTCACGGTGTTTCCCTGCTCCTCGCGGTGTGTGCTGGGGGTCCCGGTGGTGCGGAGCGCGTGTTCAGCTCCCTGTTTCCCACCATTGACCCGACGATGAATCGGATGCTAGACAGCGTTTAGCGATATGCGCAATGGGCGTTGCAGATGTTGCAACAAGGAATTTGAGGAGAATCCCATGGCCGCCGATCCCCGGTCCGACAACGCAGTCGGACGGCTCGCCGACGAACGGGTGGACCACCGCTTCAAGGCCCTCCCCCCGGACGCGGAGGGACTCACGGTCGGCGACCTGGCGGCCCAGCGCCGCAACCTCTTCACCGGCGGTTTCACCACCCCGGTACTCGCCCTGTCCGCCGAGTCGGTCGAGCACAACCTCGCGCTCATGGAGACCTACTCGGCCCGGCACGGCCTCGCCTTCGCGCCGCACGGCAAGACCTCCATGTCCCCACAGCTCTTCGCACGGCAGCTGGAGCACGGCGCTTGGGGCATCACCGCGGCCGTGCCGCACCAGGCCCGGGTCTACCGCGCCTTCGGCATCCAGCGGATCTTCCTCGCCAACGAGCTGGTGGACGCCGCCGCGCTGCGCTGGCTGGCCGGCGAGCTGGACGCCGACCCCGGCTTCCGCTTCATCTGCTATGTCGACTCGCTGCGCGGCATCGAGCTGATGAACGCGGCCCTGGTCGAGGCCGGCGCCACCCGCCCGGTGGACGTCGTCATCGAGCTGGGCGCGGGCGACTCGGCCCGTACCGGCGTACGGGACGAGGCCACCTGCCTGGACCTGGCCAACGCCGTCGCCGCCGCCGACACCCTCCGCCTGGTCGGCATCGCGGGGTACGAGGGCGAGGTGCCGGACGCGAACGCCGAGCGGGTCGCCGCCTGGCTGCGCCGCCTCGTGGCGCTCGTCGTCGACTTCGACAAGGCGGGCCGCTTCGCCGACCTGGACGAGATCGTGCTGAGCGCGGGCGGCAGCGCGTGGTTCGACACGGTCGCCGAGGTCTTCGCCGAGGTGCCCGAGCTGACCCGCCCGGTGCTCAAGCTGCTGCGCTCCGGTGCGTACGTCTCGCACGACGACGGCCACTACCGCCATCTCACCCCCTTCAACCGGCACCCCGACGAGGGCGCGCTCCAGCCCGCCTTCCGGCTCTGGGCGCAGGTCGTCTCGCGCCCCAACGGCGAGCAGGCGTTCGCCAACGCGGGCAAGCGGGACGCGGCGTACGACCTGGACCTCCCCGAGGCGCAGGTGGTGCGGTCCGGCCGCGACGGCTCGGTACGCCCCGCCGACGGCATCGCCGTGACCGGCCTCTCCGACCAGCACGCCTGGGTACGCACCGAGCCCGGCGCCGAGCTGGAGGTCGGCGACTGGATCGGGATGGGCCTGTCCCACCCGTGCACGTCCTTCGACAAGTGGCAGCTCATCCCGCTGGTCGAGGCCGACGGCACGGTTTCGGACTTCGTCCGTACGTTCTTCTGAGAGGGCCGCCCACCATGGATCTCGTCATTCGCGACGTCCGCGTCATCGACGGCACCGGCGCGCCCTCGTACCGAGCCGACGTGGCGCTCGACGGCGGCCGGATCGCCGCCATCCACCGTGCGGGAGACGGCGGCGCACGCCCGTCGGCCCGCCGCGTCGTGGACGCGCACGGTCTCGCCCTGTCCCCCGGCTTCATCGACATGCACGCCCACAGCGACCTCGCGCTCCTGCGTGACCCCGGGCACGAGGCGAAGGCCGCGCAGGGCGTCACGCTGGAGGTCATCGGCCAGGACGGGCTGTCGTACGCGCCCGTCGACGACCGCACTCTCGCCGAGGTCCGCGCCCAGATCGCGGGCTGGAACGGCGACGGGTCGGACATCGACTTCAGCTGGCGCTCGGTCGGCGAGTACCTGGACCGGCTGGACCACGGCTTCGACGGCAACGGCATCGCGATCAACGCCGCGTACCTGATCCCGCAGGGCACGGTACGGATGCTGGCGCTGGGCTGGGACGACCGGCCCGCCACCGACGCCGAACTGGCCCGCATGCGGCGGCTGGTCGCCGAGGGCCTGGAGGAGGGCGCCGTCGGCCTCTCCTCCGGACTCACCTACACCCCCGGCATGTACGCCTCGGACGCCGAGCTGACCGAGCTGTGCCGGGTGGTGGCGCGCTACGAGGGCTACTACTGCCCGCACCACCGCTCGTACGGCGCGGGCGCGCTCCAGGCGTACGAGGAGATGGTCGGCCTCACGCGCGAGGCGGGCTGCGCGCTGCACCTCGCGCACGCCACCATGAACTTCGGCGTGAACAAGGGCCGCGCCCCCGAGCTGCTGACGCTGCTGGACAAGGCGCTGGACTCCGGCGCCGACATCAGCCTCGACACCTACCCGTACACCCCCGGCTGCACCACGCTCGTCGCGATGCTGCCGAGCTGGGCGAGCGAGGGCGGTCCTGAGGGCATCCTGGCCCGGCTGCGCGACGACGCCGAGGCGGCCCGCATCCGCGAGGTGGTGGAGGTCGAGGGCGCCGACGGCTGCCACGGCGTGCCCATCGAGTGGGACGCGATCGAGATCTCCGGCGTCGCGCACCCCGAGCTCGACGCGTACGTCGGGAAGACCGTCGCGCAGAGCGCCGCCGAGCGCGGCGAGGAACCGTGGGTGACCGCCCGCCGGCTGCTCATCGAGGACCGCCTCGGCTCGACGATCCTGCAGCACGTCGGGCACGAGGAGAACGTCCGGCAGATCATGCGGCACCGCGTGCACACGGGCGGCAGCGACGGCATCCTGCAGGGCGCCAAGCCGCACCCGCGTGCGTACGGCACGTTCCCCCAGTACCTGGGCCGGTACGTCCGTGAGCTGGGCATCCTCTCGCTGGAGGAGTGCGTCGCGCACCTCACGGGGCGGGCCGCCGCCCGGCTGCGGCTGCCGGACCGCGGGCTGGTCCGCGAGGGGTACCGCGCGGACCTGGTGCTGTTCGACCCGGAGACCGTGGCGGCGGGCGCGACCTTCGAGGAGCCGCGCACCCTGCCGGTCGGCATCCCGCACGTGCTCATCGACGGCCGCTTCGTGATCGAGGACGGCAGGCGCACGGACGTGCTGGCGGGACGGTCGGTGCGGCGGACGCCCGCGACGCGCGACTGAACCCCGTACCGGCGGACATGTCGAAGCTCACATTCCGTCGGCGGACCGCCCGGCCCCCGCTGCGGATTCCGTTGTGCGGCTTCGATGGCGAAGCACTCGATGGTGAGCACATGGGAAATATCGGTGCGGTGTCGCGCGCGGCTTGGAATGTGCAGCGAGGGGCAGTGGGCGCCACCCGGCGCCCACTCCCCCGCCGCCCCCGGCGTGGCCCATAACACCAGGCGGGGCGCGTCGCACGCCCGTAAGGTGGCGGACATGCAGGTGATCCAGTCAACCAAGCTCGCCAACGTCTGCTACGAGATCCGTGGCCCGGTTCTTGAGGAGGCGATGCGGCTGGAGGCAGCAGGTCATCGCATTCTCAAGCTCAACACCGGCAATCCCGCCGCGTTCGGCTTCGACTGCCCGCCGGAGATCCTGGAGGACATCCTCCGCACGGTCGGCACGTCGCACGGCTACGGCGACGCCAAGGGCCTGCTCTCCGCGCGCCGCGCGGTGATGCAGCACTACCAGACCCGCGGCATCGACCTCTCGGTCGACGACATCTACCTCGGCAACGGCGTCTCCGAGCTGATCCAGATGTCGATGCAGGCACTGCTGGACGACGGCGACGAGGTACTGGTCCCGGCCCCCGACTACCCGCTGTGGACGGCGTCGGTGTCGCTGTCGGGCGGTACGGCCGTGCACTACCGCTGCGACGAGCAGGCGGACTGGATGCCGGACCTGGCCGACATCGAGCGGAAGGTCACCGACCGCACCAAGGCCATCGTCGTCATCAACCCGAACAACCCCACGGGCGCGGTCTACGACGACGAGCTGCTGCGCGGCATCGCGGAGATCGCCCGCCGGCACAACCTGATCGTCTGCGCGGACGAGATCTACGACAAGATCCTCTACGACGGCGTCACGCACACCCCGTTCGCGGCCCTCGCCCCCGACCTGCTGACCCTGACCTTCAACGGCCTGTCCAAGGCCTACCGGGTGGCCGGCTACCGCAGCGGCTGGCTCGCGGTCTGCGGCCCGAAGGCGCACGCCACCTCGTACATCGAGGGGCTGACGATCCTGGCGAACATGCGGCTGTGCGCCAACATGCCGGCCCAGCACGCGGTGGCCACCGCCCTCGGCGGCCGGCAGTCGATCAACGACCTGGTACTGCCGGGCGGCCGGCTGCTGGAGCAGCGGGACGCCGCGTTCGACCTGCTCTCGCAGATCCCGGGGGTCAGCTGCGTGAAGCCCCGGGGCGCGCTCTACGCCTTCCCGCGGCTGGACCCGAAGGTCTACAAGATCAAGGACGACCGGCAGATGGTGCTGGACCTGCTGCGCGCCGAGAAGATCATGATCGTGCACGGTACGGGCTTCAACTGGCCCGAGCCGGACCACTTCCGCCTGGTCACGCTGCCGAACAAGGACGACCTGACGGACGCGGTCACCCGCATCGGCACCTTCCTGGACGGCTACGGACAGTACTGAGCACAGCCGTTTGCTGTACGCGGGATAACTTTAGACTCGGTCTAATGTAGGCTGGTCTCCTGACGTTGCCAGGAGGCCATCCCATGTACGAGCCGATCCGCACCAAGTCGGTCCACTCCATGGCCGAGCAGGATTTCCCGCACCGCTCCCGCGCGGAGGAACTGGACATCCGGCTCGCCGGGCATCTGACCGCTCTGCTGACCACCCTCGACGAGCTGCGTGCGCTCACCCCGTCCGACGCACTCGACGATGCCGCCGACCGGCTCGCCGAGCAGGTCGCCCGGCTGCGCGGCGGCGACTTCCCGCTGCGCGCCCGGCCGTCCGGCGACGACCGGGGCCGGCTGCCCTCGCTCCGCCGGCGTGCCCACACGCTCGCCGGGAACGCCCTGGTCGTGGCCAACTCCCGGTCCGACAAGGCGGCCGCCGCACTCGCCGCCGAGGTACTGCGGCTGCACGACGACGCGGGGAAGCTGGCCACCGCCTGACCCCGCCCCCACACCTCCGGGGACGGCCGTGGTGCTCATCCCGTCCGTCCCCGGAGCTCCACCCCATGAGAAGGGCCCCGTCACCGATTCGGTGCCGGGGCCCTTCTCACGAGCCGTTCTCGCCGGCCGCTACGGCCGGCTGTTCCCGCTAGCCCAGACGCTGCACCAGCGCGCGGTACTCGTCCCACATCTCCTTCGGCGTGTGGTCACCGAAGGTGTTGAGGTGCTCGGGGATCAGCGAGGCCTCGTCGCGCCAGACCTCCTTGTCGACGCTGAGCAGGAAGTCGAGGTCAGCGTCCGGCAGGTCCAGCCCGGCGGTGTCCAGGGACTCCTTGGTCGGCAGGATGCCGATGGGGGTCTCGACGCCCTCGGCCTTGCCCTCCAGGCGCTCCACGATCCACTTCAGGACACGGCCGTTCTCGCCGAACCCGGGCCAGACGAACTTGCCCGCCTCGTTCTTGCGGAACCAGTTGACGTAGTAGATCTTGGGCAGCCTGGCCGCGTCGGCGTTCTTGCCGACCTTGACCCAGTGCCCCATGTAGTCGCCCATGTTGTAACCGCAGAACGGCAGCATGGCGAACGGGTCGCGGCGCAGCTCGCCGACCTTGCCCTCGGCCGCCGCGGTCTTCTCGGAGGCGACATTGGCGCCGAGGAAGACGCCGTGCTGCCAGTCGAAGGACTCGGTGACCAGCGGGACGGCGCTGGCGCGACGGCCGCCGAAGAGGATCGCCGAGATCGGCACGCCCTTGGGGTCCTCCCACTCGGGCGCGATGATCGGGCACTGGCCCGCCGGGGTGGTGAAGCGGGCGTTGGGGTGGGCCGCCGGGGTCCCGGACTCCGGGGTCCAGTCGTTGCCCTTCCAGTCGGTGAGGTGGGCGGGGGTCTCCTCCGTCATGCCCTCCCACCACACGTCGCCGTCGTCGGTGAGCGCGACGTTGGTGAAGACGGAGTTGCCCCACAGGGTCTTCATGGCGTTGGCGTTGGTGTGCTCGCCGGTGCCGGGCGCGACGCCGAAGAAACCGGCCTCCGGGTTGATCGCGTACAGCCGGCCGTCCTCGCCGAAGCGCATCCACGCGATGTCGTCACCGATGGTCTCGACCGTCCAGCCGGAGATCGTGGGCTCCAGCATCGCGAGGTTGGTCTTGCCGCAGGCCGACGGGAAGGCGGCGGCGACGTACTTCGCCTCGCCCTGCGGCGGCGTGAGCTTGAGGATCAGCATGTGCTCGGCGAGCCAGCCCTCGTCGCGCGCCATGACGGAGGCGATGCGCAGCGCGTAGCACTTCTTGCCGAGCAGGGCGTTGCCGCCGTAGCCGGAGCCGAAGGACCAGATCTCGCGGTCCTCGGGGAAGTGCGAGATGTACTTGGTGGAGTTGCAGGGCCAGGGCACGTCCGCCTCGCCCTCGGCGAGCGGGGCGCCCAGGGTGTGCACGGCCTTGACGAAGAACCCGTCCGAGCCCAGCTCGTCCAGGACCGGCTGGCCCATCCGGGTCATGGTGCGCATCGACACGGCGACGTACGCCGAGTCGGTGATCTCCACGCCCAGCGCGGACAGCGGCGAGCCCAGCGGGCCCATGCAGAACGGGACGACGTACATCGTCCGGCCGCGCATGGCACCCCGGAAGATGCCCTCCTCACCAGTGAAGCTGTTTCCCTTTTCCCCGGTAAAGATGGCCCGCATCTCGGCGGGGGCTTTCCAGCGGTTCGTCGGGCCCGCGTCCTCCTCCTTGTCGGAGCAGATGAAGGTGCGGTCCTCGACGCGGGCGACGTCGCTCGGGTCGGACGCCGCGTAGTAGGAGTTGGGTCGCTTGATCGGGTCGAGCTTCTTGAACGTCCCCTTGGCGACCAGCTCTTCACACAGGCGCTCGTACTCCGCCTCCGAGCCGTCGCACCAGACGATGCGGTCCGGCTGGGTGATCGACGCGATCTCATCGACCCAGGCGATGAGCTCCTGATGGGTGGTCGGGTGCTTGAGGGAGGGAGCCGCGTTGTCGCGCGCCACGATCGCTCCTAGATGAGGGGTTTATGCGAACATCAGCACAATGTCCGCTTTTGTAGATGTTGGCCCCTTGGGGGCTGCGACCCGGATGCTTCGTGACCGCTCATCCGGTGCCGACCGCACTCATTTGATCATCCGACGCCGACCGGATTCTGTCCAGAGGGCGCCTTGGTGACCGTCACCACTCCCGGACTGATCCGTAACTTACGGTGGCGTATATAGGCTGGCGCCCATGTCTTCCGCGCCCGAAGCCACCGCCGGCCACACGGCCGAAAGCAGCACTGCCCAGTCCGTGACCTCAGCGGTCTCCGCGCTCACCGCTCCGATCAAGCCGAAGCTGCGAGGCTGGCTGCATGCCGGGATGTTCCCTGCCGTGCTCTTCTCGGGGGTCATGCTCACCGCGCTGGCCGACAGCACGCGTGGACGCGTCGCGTGCGGCATCTACACGCTCTCCGCGTGTCTGCTCTTCGGCGTGAGCGCCATCTACCACCGCGGCAACTGGGGCCCGCGGGTCACCGGCATCCTGCGCCGGCTGGATCACGCCAATATCTTCCTGATCATCGCGGGGACCTACACCCCGCTGACCATCCTGCTGCTCCCCGACGGCCGCCGGGACCTGCTCCTGTGGGGCATCTGGGCGGCCGCCGCCCTCGGCATCGCCTTCCGTGTCTTCTGGGTCGGCGCACCCCGCTGGCTCTACACGCCGTGCTACATCGCGATGGGCTGGGCGGCGGTCTTCTTCCTCCCGGACTTCCTGCAGAAGGGCGGCATCGCCGTCCTCGTGCTCGTGATCGTCGGCGGGCTGCTCTACAGCGCGGGCGGCGTGATCTACGGGATCAAGCGGCCCAACCCGTCACCTCGGTGGTTCGGCTTCCATGAGGTCTTCCACTCCTTCACCCTCGCGGCGTTCGTCGTGCACTACGTCGGCATCTCGCTGGTGGCCTACACCCACGCCTGACGCCGCCCCCGGAGCGGTCCGGGCTCTCCCGGCGCCTCCCGCGCCCCTGGCCCACCGTGGCCGCGGCCTCGACGCCGCGGCCACTTGCCATGTCAGGGCCGCCACCCCGGCCAGCACCAGCGCGAGGACCACCGCGGTGCCGCCCAGGAGAAAGCCGCCCACACACACCCCGGCGGCCAGGACGACCGCTCCGTGCAGGGCCGTACGCATCCGCAACACCCCCTCCAGCTCTCACTGAATGTGACTGTGCGCGCTTAGAGCGTTACACATCCCACTGACAACGGGGAGACCGCCTGGTCCCGGGGAAGCGGGCCCGGTGCGCTACAGGTCCACCAGCACCGCGCCGAAGTGCCGGCCCTCGGTCAGCTCCCGCAGCGCGCGCGGAGCCTGCTCGATGCCGCTGAACCGCGCGTGCGGGAAGGTGAGCGTGCCGTCCCGCAGCCCCTCGCCGAACTCCCGGTTCCACTCCGGAATGAGGTCCAGGTGGTCATAGAGGGCCACACCGCGCAAGGTGATGCCGCGCGACAGGAACGACAGCGTGTCGATCTCGGTCGTGACGGCCCCGGAGCCGGACATCTGCGCGGCCAGCGCGCCGACGATCGCGACCCTCGCCCCCCGGTTGGCCAGCGCCAGGGCGGCCTGGAGCTGCTCGCCGCCCACGTTGTCGAAGACCGCGTCGACGCCGTCCGGTGCCGCCTTGCGCAGCTGCTCCAGAATGGGCCCCTCGCCCCGGATCACCACCGCGTCGTAGCCGAGACCGGCCATGAGCTGCTCGCCCTTGGCGCGCGATCCGGTGCTGCCGATGACGCGGGCCGCGCCGCGCTTCTTGGCCAGCTGCCCGGCCAGCGAGCCCACACCGCCGGCGGCACCGGTGATGAACACCGTGTCCCCGGGGCGTACATCGGCGCCCCTCCCGATGCCCATCAGCGCGGTGGGCCCCTGGGAGAGGTACGCGGCGGGGTCGGGCAGCAGGTCCGGCTCCAGGCGCTGCGCCCGGGAGGCGTCGACGACGGCGAACTCGCGCCAGCCGAGAGAGTGTTCCACAAGGTCACCGGGGCGGAGGTCGGTGCCGGGCGCGGCCACGACCTCGCCCACGGCGGCCCCGTGCAGCGGGGCGCCGATCTTGTAGTGCGGGAGCGGCACGGCGCTCCGTTCGTCCATGAGGGTGCGCATCACGGCGGCGACGCCCATGGTGGTGGTGCGGACGAGGGCCTGGCCGGGCGCCGGTTCCGGTACCGGCACCTCGACGATCTCGAAGAGGTCGTCGGTGACCGCGTCCCGGGGGCGGGCGGCCAGTCGTACTTCGCGGTGGGTGGTGGGGACTTCACTGCGCTGGGTCATGGCACCGACGCTAGTCCGTGGCCCCCACACGCGGTTGACGAACCGGTGCGATCCGGCTTTCCTCCCGGTGGCCGCGAGGCCCGCCGCCGTACGGGTCGTACGCGGCGGACCCGGCCCTCCGGTCGCCCGGTCACCCGGCGCGCAGCCGCTCCGCCAGCTCGCCCGGGTCGGTCGTGGGCCGCTCGCAGGTGAAGTCGCGGCACACGTAGGCCGCGGGCCGGCCCCCGACCAGCGGCCGGTCCTTCAGGAGCGGCACCTCCTCGCTCCCGGGGTCGCCGACCGCGACGACGGCGCCGGGCGCCGTGCTCAGCAGCGCGGAACGGTGCAGCTCACGGGTGGCCTCGTCGTCGTACGAGCCGATCACCGCGACCTCGCGCGGGCCGTCGAGCAGCGCCTCGGCGACCGCGAGACCCCAGCCGATGAAGCGCGGAGCGCGCCCGCTCAGCGCCTTGACGATGCCGAGCGCGCGTTCGGCGGCCTCCCGGTGCGGGGAGCTGCCCGTGAGCGCCGCGTACGAGAGGAGGGCGCCGGCCGCCGCGGTCCAGCCCGAGGGCGTGGCGTTGTCGGTCGGGTCCTGCGGCCGGCGGATCAGCGCCTCGGCGTCGTCGGCGGTGTCGTACAGCGAGCCGTCAGGGCCCCGGAAGTGGATCAGCACGGTGTCCAGGAGGAGCCCGGCGAAGTCCGCCCATACGCCCTCGCCGGTCACCTGGGCCAGCGCGAGGAAGCCCTCGGAGACGTCCGCGTAGTCCTCCAGCACACCGGAGTTGGCGCCGGCGACGCCGTCGCGGGAGGTGCGGTGCAGCCGCGCCTGGCCGTCCATGTGGACGCGGACGAGCAGGTCGGCGGCGTCGGTCGCGGCCTGCACGAGGTCCGGCCGGTCGAAGTACGCGCCGGTCTCCGCGAGCGCGGCGACGGCCAGGCCGTTCCAGGCGGCCACGACCTTGTCGTCCCGGCCGGGGCGGGGCCGCGCCTCCCGTGCGGCGAGCAGCCGCTCCTTGATGGAGGCGATCCGGTCGGCGTCCCGCAGCCCCTCGGTGTCCGGCAGTTGCAGCACCGAGGCGCCCTCCTCGAAGGTGCCCTCCTCGGTGACCCCGAAGTGGTCGGCGGCGATCCGGGCGTCCGCCTCCCCCAGTACCTCGGTCAGCTGCTCGGGCGTCCACACGTAGTAGGCGCCCTCGACGTGCCGTCCCGTGCCGTCGTCGCTGTCGGCGTCCAGCGCGGAGGCGAACCCCAGCTGGTCGGTGCGGAGTTCGCCGACCATGAAGTCGGCGGTCTCCAGGGCGATGCGGCGGGCGAGCCCGGAGCCGGTGGCGCGCCAGAGGTGGGCGTAGAGCCGGCAGAGCAGCGCGTTGTCGTACAGCATCTTCTCGAAGTGCGGTACGACCCATTCCGCGTCCACGGAATAGCGCGCGAAACCGCCGCCGAGCTGGTCGTAGATGCCGCCGCGCGCCATCGCTTCGCAGGTCGCGCTCACCATGTCGAGCGCGCCCTCGGACTCCGTCCTGGCGTGGTGCCGCAGCAGGAATTCCAGCACCATCGACGGCGGGAACTTCGGCGCGCCGCCGAATCCGCCGCGGGTCGCGTCGAATTCCCTGGTCAGCTGCATCAGCGCGGCCATCAGGTCCTCGCGACCGGGCGGCTGCGCCCCGGCGACGGCCAGCGAGCGGTCGGCCAGATCGCGCACGATCTTTCCCGCGACCTCGCCGACCTCGTCCCTGCGGTCCGTCCAGGCCGCCCGCACGCCCTCCAGGACCTGCGAGAACGAGGGCATGCCGTGCCGCGGCTCGGGCGGGAAGTAGGTACCGAAGTAGAACGGCTCGGCGTCCGGCGTGAGGAAGACCGTCATCGGCCAGCCGCCCTGGCCCGTGGCGGCCTGCACGGCTTCCATGTACACGGCGTCGACGTCCGGGCGCTCCTCCCGGTCGACCTTCACGGCCACGAAGTGCTCGTTGAGCAGCCGCGCGGTGGCCTCGTCCTCGAACGACTCGTGGGCCATGACGTGGCACCAGTGGCAGCTGCTGTATCCGACGCTGAGCAGCACCGGTACGCCGCGCCGCCGCGCCTCCTCGAACGCCTCGTCGGACCACGGCCACCAATCGACCGGGTTGTCGGCGTGCTGGAGCAGATACGGGGAAGTCTCATGAGCCAGGCGGTTCGGCATGGGGCCATCCTCTCTCACGGGTGTGCCCGGAACGTGCGAAGCCGATCCGCCGGAGCCCGCATTGCCCGGCACGGCGGATCTCTCACTCCACCGTGTGGCACGTCCCGGCGGAGTTATCCACAGGGCTGCCGGATTCGGCGCCGGGACGGAACACTGGGCGTACAAGGCGATCATCGCTGGAGGGGGACGGAATGACGGGGTCACCGGCTGTCCTGCGGGACGCTCACCGCGCGGACGCGGACGCGCTGTTGACGCGCGCGGTCGAGGAGGAGGTGCGCCGCTCGGGCGGGCGCGTCGACGGGGGCGCGCTGCTCACCAGGGCGCGGGCCGCGCTGGACCGGCTGGCGGCCGGAGCGGCGGAGGAGTACGCCGCGTACACCGGAGCGCTGGACGAGGCGGCCGCGGCGCGCCGGCCGCTGACGGAGCGGCTGACCCGCAGGGAGACGGGCACCCCCGCGGTGGTCACGCTGGTCGCCGCGGCCGCCGCCGTCACCGCGGACCTGGCGTACGGCACGGGCCCCGGCCCGGCGCTGGGCACCGGGGCCGCGGTCGTCGTCGCGGGTGCCGCGGCCACGGTCCTGAAGCTCACCGCGGGACACTGGCCTGCCGCGCACCGCCAGGCGGGGATGCGCGGCCAGCCGGGCGGCCCCGAGCAGCTGCGGCTCCAGTGGCTGACGGCCCTGGAGGTGCGCGGCGTGCGGCCGTTCCTGGACCAGCAGCGGATGCTGACGGCGGCGAACCGGAGCGGTGCCGCCGGCGGCCAGGGCACAGGGAACACCGGGCGTGGCCCGCAGCTGCGCGGCGGGGACCGCAGCGCGGCGGCCCGCCGCAGGTCGGTGCTGGCCGACTCCTTCCAGCAACTCCCGGACCCGGGCGGCCCGTTCGCCGGGCGGCGGGCCCAGCTGACGCAGATCACCCAGTGGGTGCACGCCGCCCGGGCCAGTACGGAGACCAGGCCCACGGTGGTCGTGCTGCACGGCGAACCGGGTTCGGGACGCACGGCGCTGGCGGTGCGGGCCGCGCGGCAGCTGCGCGATCAGTTCCGCGGCGCGTGCGTGGTGGACCTGCGCGGCGAGACGCCGGGCGAGACCCCGCTGCCCACCCGGGACGCGCTGCTGCACCTGCTGAACCGCCTCGGGGCGCCGCGCGAACAGCTGCTGTTCCGCGAGCGGCCCTCGCCGGAGCAGCACGTGAAGCGGCTGACGGAGCTGTACCAGCAGCATCTGACCAACCTCCCCGTCGTGGTCCTGCTGGACGACGCCACCGACCCGGACCAGGTGCGCACCCTGGTGCCGGACCGCTCGGAGTCCCTGGTGCTGGTCACGGCGCGGGAGCCGATGGAGCTGCCCGAGGCCCTCTCGGCGTGGGTGCACCAGCTGCCGGTGGGCCCGCTGGACACCGCCGGCGTCGAGGAGCTGCTGCGCGCCGCGGGCGGCGAGGCGGAGGGCGCGGCCGGGCCGTACGACCCGCAGGCCCTGGACCGGATCGGGGAGCTGTGCGCGGGGCTGCCGCTGCCACTGCGGGTGGCGGGCTCCTCGCTGGGCCCGCGCGACCCGGCCACGCTGGCGGCGGACCTGGCGGCCTACGGCCCGGTGACGGCCGTGGAGCGGGCCCTGTGGCTGCGGTACACCGACCAGCCCGACGCCGAGCGGCGGCTGCTGCGCCGGCTGGCGCTGGTCGGACGGGCCAGCCTCGGCGCGGCAGCCGCGGCGGCGCTGCTGGGCGTCGAGGAGGAGGAAGCGCAGCGGCGGCTGGCCCGGCTGACCGGGGCGGGCCTCGTCGAGCACGTACGCGGCAGCCGGTACCGCCTCCACTCCCTGGTGCACCACTTCGCGCACGCACGCCTGCTGGACGAGGAGGACCCGGCGGAGCGGGCCGGCGCCCAGGAGCGGCTGCTGCGCAGCTACGCCGAGCTGGCGGACTCCGTCATCCGCCTGGTGGACGGCAACACCTCCACGCGCGCCGACCGCTTCGGCCCGCACGGCTTCACCTCGCTCGACGCCGCGCTGCAATGGCTGGACGACGAGACCAGCTTCATCACGGCGGCGCTGCGCCACGCCGACCAGGACGTGGACCAGGCCACGCTCTCCCACCTCCTCGGGGCGCTCGCCGACTACTGCCTGCTCCGCGGCGACCTGTACCGCCTCGGCGAGCTGAACGAGCTGACCAAGGCCACCGACAAGGGGCTGCTGGCGCGCTCGGTCCAGTGGCGCACCGGCGTCGCGGCCCGGCAGCTCGGCGAGCTGGACAAGGCCCGTACGACGCTGTCCTCGGTGGTCGACCTGTACTTCGAGGCGCAGCATTCGGCGGGCGCTGCGCGCGCCCTGCGCGACCTGGGCATCACCCTTCAGCAGCAGGGCAATCTCACCGAGGCCGCGGCGAAGCTGCGGGAGGCCCTGGAGCTGCAGAGCGGGGACGCCCTGCGCGGCGACCGCGCGTGGACGCTGCACGCCCTCGCGGCGGTGGAGCGCGACCGCGCGCAACTGGCCGAGGCGTTCGCGCTGCTCGACGAGGCGCTGGAGCTGCACCGCGAGAGCGAGAGCGTGCACGGCCAGGCATGGGCGCACTTCCAGCTCGGCCAGGCCTGTCTGCGCCACGGCGACGTACCGCGCGCCGAGCGCGAACTCCAGGAGGCGCTGGAGCTGTACGGCCGCACGCAGGACGGGCGCGGCGAGGCGTGGGCGATGACGCAGCTGGCCCGGGCCCGGCTGGTGGACGGCGACCCGGCGTCCGCGGTGGACCAGCTGCGCCAGGCCCTCGCGCTGCACCGCCGGCACGAGGACGCCCGGGGCGAGGCCTGGACGCTGTACTACCTCGGCCAGGCGCTGGAGGAGAACGGCGACAAGGACGCGGCCGTGCGCCACCTGGACCGGGCGCGCACGATGTTCAGCCGGATGCACGACGCGTACGGCCTGGCGTGCGCGCGGCACCACTCCGGGCGGATCACCCGTGACGTGCGGGCGGCGCAGACCGGCTCGCTGCTCAACAGCGGCTTCGCGCGCCAGCTGCTGCAGGACGCGCGCCGGGACTTCCAGCGGATCGGGGTGCCGCACAGCGAGGGCTGGTCCTGCCTGGAGCTGGTGGTCGTCGACGCGGGGAACGGCCGGACGGCGCAGGCCCTGGAGCTGGCCGATGAGGCGGCGGAGATCTTCGCGGGGTACGGCGACCGGCGCGGCGAGGACTGGGCCCGCTTCCTGCGCTGCACGCTGCTGCCGCTCGCCTCGCCCGGCGGTTCCGAGGTCGGCACGGCCGTCGCCCAGGAGGAGCTGGCCGAGCTGCGCCGCTCCCCGCATCCGCTGCGCGACCCGAAACTGGAGGACTGCGCCGAGGCGTACGCCGTGCTGCTGGACCGCGGCATCGAGCTGGAGGCCGGCTGGCAGGCCTGGCGCCTGGGCATGATCCCCACCCGCCACGCCCGCGAAATCATGGGCACACCCCTGGAGCCGTCGACGTAGCCCCGGGGGCTCCGGGCGGAGCGGCGGCACACCGCGGTCAGGACCGGTGACCAGGCAGGCCGATGCCGCCGCGGGCGCTCACGCCCGCGGCGGTTCCGCGTATCCGGGCCCAGGATCTCCGGCCCCGGGACCGAGTGGCCCCAGACCGAGTGGCCCGGAACCGAGTGGCCCCGGGACGGAGTGGCTGCGGGGCCGGGTGTCCGGAGGCCGGGTCAGGTCGTCTTCGGGGCGCCCTTGGCCGCGGCTCCCTTGGCCGGGGCGGCCGGGGTGCTCGCGGCCGAGGGCGCCACGCCGTCGCCCTTCGCGTTCTCGCCCGGCTTCTCCTCGAAGTCGACCTTCCGCATGTGCTTGTTCATCGATTTCATCAGCAGCCAAACGGCGCCGCCGATGACCGCGAAGACGATGAAGCCGAGGACTCCGGGGGTCACCTTGTTCTCGTCCAGGTCCTTCGCGAGGGGGACGAGATGAGTCATGGCGAGGGTGCTGGTCGCGCTCATCATGAGGTCAATTGTTGCGGATGCCCGCGAAGAGGTCGTCCTCGGGGAGGGAGGTGTCCACCAGAGACTTGGCGAGCTCGTACTCCTCGGTGGGCCAGACCTCCTTCTGGATCTCCATCGGGACGCGGAACCACCCGCCGTCGGGGTCGATCTGCGTGGCGTGCGCGATCAGCGCCTTGTCCCGGATCTCGAAGAAGTCCGCGCACGGAACGTACGTGGTCAGCGTGCGCTCGGCGCGCTCGAAGGACTTCCAGCGCTCCAGCCACTCGCCGTACGGCGACTCCATGCCGCGCTCCAGCAGCGCCTCGTGCAGCGCGACGGTGCGCGGGCGGTTGAAGCCCTGGTTGTAGTAGAGCTTCGACGGCTGGAAGGGCTCGCCGGCGTCCGGGTACTTCGAGGCGTCACCCGCCGCCTCGAAGGCCACCATCGTGATCTTGTGGGTCATGATGTGGTCCGGGTGCGGGTAACCGCCGTTCTCGTCGTAGGTCGTGATGACCTGCGGCTTGAACGAACGGATCAGCTTCACCAGCGGCTCGGCCGCCGCCTCCACGTCCTGGAGCGCGAAGCAGCCGTCGGGCAGCGCGGGCAGCGGGTCGCCCTCGGGCAGCCCGGAGTCGACGAACCCCAGCCACTCCTGCTTCACACCCAGGATCTCGCGGGCCTCGTCCATCTCCTTCTTGCGCACCTCGTGGATGTGCGCCTCGATGTACGGGTCGCCCTGGAGCTTGGGATTGAGGATGTCGCCGCGCTCTCCCCCGGTGCAGGTGGCGACCAGCACGTCCACCCCCTCGGACACGTACTTGGCCATGGTGGCCGCGCCCTTGCTCGACTCGTCGTCGGGGTGGGCGTGCACCGCCATCATTCGCAGCTGCTCAGTCAAGACTCGGTCCTCAGTCAAGGGTCATGGGACGCCGTTGAACGACGCCTTCTATAGTGACCGAAGCGAGGGGGCGAATATTTCCAGGTCCCCCTTACCAGGAGGAAGATCATGGCCGCGGTGCGCGACGGACTGCCCGACGGACGGTACGGCCGTACCGCCGACGAGCGGGCCGACCGCAAGCTGAAGGTCATCGGTGCGGTGCTCGGCGCCGCGCTGCTCGGCGTGATCGCCTGGTTCGGCATCTCCTACATCACCGGGCAGGACCTCAGCGGCCGCCTGGTCACGTACAAGGTGGTCTCCGACACGAAGGTGCAGGCGCACCTGGAGGTCATGAAGGACCCCGGCGCGAAGGGCGTGTGCACGCTCCGCTCGCAGTCCGCCGACGGCGCCGAGGTCGGCCGCAAGGACGTCCGGGTCGAGCAGTCCGAGGACCAGGTCGACACGGTGATCACGATCCGGACGACGGCCCGGGCGACCAACGCCGAACTGGTCGGCTGTACGACCTCGGGCGCCCCGGGCCAGAACTGAACCGCCGGCAGCCGGCACGGCTCTGACCCCCGCGTGTCGGGCGACCTCGCCCGAGCGGGGCTGACCAGCGGTGACGTGTTTTTTGCGGTTTACCGCTCCCCCTTTTGTGCCGGAATTGTTAGGCTCGTGGTTTCGCCCACCCGAGAAGGCGCCAGCCTTCCTGGTAGGGCGTTTGATTTATCCCCAGTACCGACGAGGAGCACCTGTGACCCAGACCAGCGACAACGTCACCTGGCTGACCCAGGAGGCGTACGACCAGCTCAAGGCCGAGCTGGAGTACCTGTCTGGTCCCGCACGCGTCGAGATCACCGAAAAGATCGCGGCGGCCCGCGAGGAAGGTGACCTGAAGGAGAACGCCGGGTACCACGCGGCCAAGGAAGAGCAGGGCAAGCAGGACCTTCGTATGCGCCAGCTCAAGCAGCTGCTGGAGACGGCGAAGGTCGGCGAGGCTCCCGCCGCCACTGGTGTCGTGGCCCCCGGCACGGTCGTCACCATCGCGTTCGACGGGGACCCGGACGACACGCTGACGTTCCTGCTCGCTTCGCGGGAGTACGCGAGCTCGGACATCGAGACCTACTCCCCGCAGTCGCCGCTGGGCACCGGAGTGAACGGCAAGAAGGTCGGCGAGACCGCGGAGTACGAGCTGCCCAACGGCAAGAAGGCAGCCGTGAAGATCCTGGAGGCCAAGCCCTACACGGGCTGAGCCCGCGGACCACGGCGGCGCCCGCGACACGCGGCGGCCGCACCGCAGCACCACCGAAGGGCCCGGGTCGGGAAGACCCGGGCCCTTCGAGGTGTCCGGACGCGGCACGTTTCACGCCCTCACGTCCGGACAGGGCGCGCAGCGCGAGCGCTCAGGCCGTCGCCGACCGGTACTTCCGTACCGCCAGCGTGCGGAAGACCACGATGATCACGATGGACCAGAGCACCGAGGCGAGGACCGGGTGCTGCATGGGCCAGGCGTCCGGTACGGGGTAGCCGGGCGGCAGATTGCCGAAGAGGTCGCGCGCGGCCTGCACGGTGGCGCTGAAGGGGTTCCACTCGGCGATGTGCCGCAGGAACGCCGGCATCGAGTCCGAGGGCACGAACGCATTCGAGATGAACGTCAGCGGAAAGAGCCAGATCAGGCCGCCGGAGGTCGCCGCCTCCGGAGTCCGTACGGACAGGCCGATCAGCGCGCCGATCCACGAGAAGGCGTAGCCGAGCAGGAGCAGCAGGCCGAAGCCGGCCAGCACCTTGCCGAAGTTCTCGTGCGTGCGCCAGCCGATGATCAGCGCGACGGCCGCGAGCACGACGAGGGTGAGCGCCGTCTGTACGAGGTCGGCGAGCGTACGGCCGGTGAGGACCGCGCCGCGGGCCATCGGCAGCGACCGGAAGCGGTCGATGAGGCCCTTGTGCATGTCGTCCGCGATGCCCGCGCCCGCGCCCGCCGTGGCGAAGGTGACGGTCTGCGCGAAGATGCCCGCCATCAGGAACTCGCGGTACCGCGCGGGGTCGATCGGCCCCTGCTGGCCCGGCAGCGCGATGGCGCCGCCGAAGACGTAGCTGAACAGCACCACGAACATGATCGGCTGCACCAGCCCGAAGATCACCATCTCGGGGATGCGCGCCATTCTGATCAGATTCCGCTCGGCGACGACCAGCGAGTCCCGTACGGACCGGACCGTGCCGCCGCCCGGCCGCGGGGCGCGGGCCCGCCGTGCCGCTTCCGTCACCGTGCTCACTTCGCCGCCTCCCGTGCCGCCCGCCGGTCTCCGCCCTTGTCCGCCTTGCTCCCGCGCTTCCGCCGGCCCTTGCGGCCGGCCGGCCCGTCCGCGCCGGGGTCGCCGTCCGCCGTGTCGTCGCCGTTCTCCTCGCCCTCGGCGGGCGTCTCGGCGGCGTGGCCGGTCAGCGAGATGAAGACGTCGTCCAGGGTCGGGCGGCGCAGCCCGATGTCGTCGATCTCGACACCGCGTACGTCCAGTTCGCGGATGACCTCCGCGAGCAGCTTCGCGCCGCCGGTGACCGGCACGGTGATCTTGCGAGTGTGCGACTCGACCTTGGTCGCGCCCTTGCCGTAGCCGCGCAGCACCTCGTCGGCGGCGCCCAGCTGATCGGGCGTGTGCACGACGACCTCGACGCGTTCGCCGCCGGTCTGCGCCTTGAGCTGGTCGGACGTGCCGCGTGCGATGACCCGGCCGTGATCGACGACGCAGATGTCGTGCGCGAGGTGGTCGGCCTCTTCGAGGTACTGGGTGGTGAGCAGCAGCGTCGTACCGCCCGCCACCAGCTCCTGGATGACGTCCCAGAGCTGCTGGCGGTTGCGCGGGTCCAGGCCGGTGGTCGGCTCGTCCATGAACATCACGGGCGGGCTGACGACCAGCGCGGCCGCCAGGTCCAGGCGTCTGCGCATGCCGCCGGAGTAGGTCTTGGCGGGCCGGTCGCCGGCGTCGGCGAGGTGGAAGCGGTCCAGCAGCTCCCCGGCCCGTACCTTCGCCTCCTTCGCGCCCATCTGGTACAGCCGGCCGACCATGGTGAGGTTCTCCCGGCCGGTCAGGTACTCGTCGACGGCGGCGAACTGGCCGGACAGGCCGATCGCGCGCCGTACGTCGTCGGGACGCTCCAGTACGTCGATCCCGGCCACTTCCGCCCGGCCGCTGTCGGGCCGCAGCAGGGTCGTCAGGACCCGGACCGTGGTGGTCTTGCCGGCACCGTTCGGACCGAGCAGACCGAGGACGGTCCCTTCCGGGACGTCGATGTCGACACCGTCCAGAGCCCTCACATCGCCGAAGGTCTTCACGAGCCCCTCGGCGTAAATAGCGCCTGGCATCCAGGCCCTCCCGGAGTTGGGGGTTTCGAGGAAAATCTTACGTTTGCCGGTTGTCACCCGCGCGGCGGCCGACCGGCGTGACGGGACGCCACGATTGCGCCACAGGAGTGCCCCGCGCCGGGCGGCACTTACGAGGACCGTTCCAGGGATGTTACGCCGAACGCGATACAACGCGTTAGGGCTTGTGTGTGCGCAGAGACGCACGAACGGCCGGCGCCCCCGTGAGGGCACCGGCCGTCAGTGTGTGCGCAGGGTCCGGGCGCGCGCCCGGTCGTGTCCGGTGTGCGGTCAGGCGATCACCGTGTAGCCCGCCTCCTGGAGGGCCGTCCCGACCTCCGTGCAGTGCTCCGGGCCCTGCGTCTCCAGGTGCAGTTCGACCTCGGCCTCCGTGAGGCCGAGTCGCGGGTCGGTCCGTACGTGCTGGATATCGAGTACGTTCGCGTCCCTCTCGGACAGCACGCCCAGCAGCGTCGCCAGCGCGCCCGGGCGGTCCGTGAGGCGGAGCCGCAGCGAGAGGTAGCGGCCGCCGGCGGCCATGCCGTGGCGCAGGATGCGCTGCATGAGCAGCGGGTCGACGTTGCCGCCGGACAGCACCGCGACGACCGGGCCCTGGAAGGCCTCCGGCGCGGACAGCAGCGCCGCCACCGGGCTGGCCCCGGCGGGCTCGACGACCATCTTGGCGCGCTCCAGGCAGAGCAGCAGCGCGCTGGAGAGCGCGTCCTCGGAGACCGTTCGGACCTCGTCGACCAGCTCGCCGATGATCCCGAACGGCACGTCGCCCGGCCGCCCGACCTTGATGCCGTCCGCCATCGTCGACGGCGACTCGATCGCGACCGGATGGCCGGCGGCCAGCGAGGGCGGGTACGCCGCGGCGCCCGCCGCCTGCACGCCGACGATCCGTACGTCGGGCCGGATCGCCTTCACGGCGACCGCGACGCCTGCGGCGAGCCCGCCGCCACCGATGCCCACCACGATCGTGCGGACCTCGGGGCACTGCTCCAGGATCTCCAGGCCGACCGTGCCCTGACCGGCGATGATGTCGCGGTGGTCGAAGGGGTGGATGAAGACCGCACCCGTCTCGCGCGCGTACTCCTGGGCCGCGGCCAGCGTCTCGTCGACGACCTGGCCGTGCAGCCGCACCTCGGCGCCGTAGTCGCGGGTCGCGGCGACCTTGGGCAGCGGCGCCCCTTCGGGCATGAAGACGGTCGAGCGGACGCCCAGCAGGGAGGCGGCCAGCGCCACGCCCTGGGCGTGGTTGCCGGCGCTCGCCGCGACTACCCCGGCGGAACGTTCCTCCGGCGTCAGCCCGGCGATCCTGACGTACGCACCGCGGATCTTGAACGAGCCGGTGCGCTGGAGGTTCTCGCATTTGAAGTGGACCGGCGCGCCCACCAGGCCGGACAGGAAACGGCTGCCCTCCATCGCGGTGGACCGGCTCACCCCCGAGAGCAGCTTCTGCGCACCGTAGATGTCGTCAAGCGTGACGGCGGGGAGCACCCCTGTGGCTCCTGCGGCTCCCGTGGCGGAAGCGGCCATCGCGGAACCTGCGGTACCGGGAGCGGCGGAAGCGGGTGTCTGCGGCGTGTGATCGGCCATGGCGCCAGTCTTACAGCTCACGCCGGTACGGGCGTCCGCGGCCGGGGGGCGCGCCCCGCGGCCGTACATCTTTGGTCAGCGCCGGTACGGTCCTCGCGCGGGCCGCGTACTCTGTCCCCCAATCCGTACGCACCTCCATGAAGCGAGCATCCGGCCATGCCCACCTCTTCGGACATGACGACCCACATCGATCCCGCTCTCCTCGACGCGCTGCAACACCAAGTGGCCGTCTTCGCCCGCCGCGCAGAACAGAGCCGGCTCGGCGGTGTCGGGCAGGCGCGCAACTCCATGGACCGCGCCGCCTACCTGCTGCTCAACCGGCTCGACCAGGAGGGCGCGATGGGCGTCAAGGCCCTGGCCGCCGGCATGGGCATCGACTCCTCCACGGTCACCCGCCAGGTCGCGCCGCTGGTCGACGCAGGCCTGGTCACCCGCGCCTCGCACCCCGAGGACGGGCGCGCGGTCGTCCTCCAGCTCTCCGAGCGCGGCCGGGCCCGCCTGGAGGAGGTGCGCGCGTCGCGCCGTGAGCTGATGGCGCTGGTCACAGAGGAGTGGAGCGAGGAGGAGCGCAACGCCTTCACCACGCTCCTGACGCGCTTCAATGTCTCGCTCTCGACGGTGACCGCGTCGCTGTCCCCGGGGACGCCGGCTTCCTGAGCCGGTCCCCCGCACGGCCCCAGGAGCCGCGCCGCCTGCCGCACGGCTCTTGACCGCCGTGCCCGCGCTGCCGTGCCATGGAGCCATCGCCGGGCCGCCGGGCCCGCGAGGCCCGGAGCCTGTCTTCCGGGCCGGGCCCCTAGGCAGGAGGCGCTGTGCGAAAGCGGCGGTCTGCTCGGGAGTGCCGTCGCGCCCGGGAGTTCGAGGCGTTCGTCGCGGGCGCGGCGGGCCGTCTGCTGCACACGGCCACACTGCTGACCGGCGAACCGTCCGGCGGCCCGGCCCCGGCCGCCGAGGAGCTGCTGACCCTCGCGCTCTCCCGTACGTACGCGTCCTGGGACCGGCTGCGCGGCGAGGACCCCTACGACCGCACCCGCCAGGAGCTGGCCGGGCACTTCGCCCGTACGGCCCGGCGCCACCGGCGGCCGCGCGGCGGCCTGCTGGACCGGCTCCCGCCCCAGGAACGGCTGATTCTCGTCCTGCGGCTGTACGAGGGCGTGGCCGAGGAGCAGACCGCGGCCCTGCTGGACCTGCCCGCCGAGCGGGTGCACACGCTGTGCCTGCGGGCGGTCACCGAGATGCGCAGCACCCGGCGCGGCACCGCGCCCCCTGCCGCCTCGTCGGGCGCCGGTGCGGTGACGCCGTGAGCCCGCCCGACCGCAAGGAGGCCGAGGTGCGGCGGATGCTCGACGGGCCGCACCCCCTGGTCCCGCCCGACCTCGGGCTGCGGGCCGCCGTGCGCGGGCGCCGGCTGCTGCTGTGGCGCCGCCGGCTGGGCCTGGCCGGCTGGCTGCTGTTCCTGGCGGCGGTGGCGTTCACCGTCTGGGCCGTCACCCAGCAGCCGTGGATGCCACCGCCGTCGCGTACGACACCACCGCTGGAAGGGTGGTGAGGGGCGCACCGGGACGGCCGGCCTCCGGCACGTCCCGCGCGTCCCGTGCTTCCCGGGGCTAGCCCAGGGCCTGGGTCAGGTCCGCGAGCAGGTCGTCGACGGACTCGATGCCGACCGAGAGGCGGACCAGGTCGGCCGGTACCTCCAGCGCGGAGCCCGCCGCCGAGGCGTGCGTCATCCGGCCGGGGTGCTCGATCAGCGACTCCACGCCGCCCAGCGACTCGCCCAGGGTGAAGAGCTGAGCGCGGTCGCAGACGTCGACCGCGGCCTGCTCACCGCCCGCGACCTGGAAGGACACCATGCCGCCGAAGGACCGCATCTGCTTCGCCGCGATCTCGTGGCCTGCGTGGTCGGGCAGGCCCGGGTAGAAGACCTTGGTCACCTTCGGGTGCGCGGTCAGCAGCTCCGCGACCCGCGCCGCGTTGGCGCTGTGCCGGTCCATCCGTACGGCGAGCGTCTTGATGCCGCGCATGACCAGCCAGGCGTCGAACGGCCCGGCGATGGCGCCCATGGCGTTCTGGTGGAAGGTCAGCTCCTCGCCGAGCGCGTCGTCGTTGACGACCAGGGCGCCGCCGACCACGTCGGAGTGGCCGCCCATGTACTTCGTCGTGGAGTAGACGACCACGTCGGCGCCGAGCGCGAGCGGCTGCTGGAGGTAGGGGCTCGCGAAGGTGTTGTCGACCACGAGCTTGGCGCCCGCGGAGCGCGCCACGTCGGCGAGCGCCGCGATGTCGGTGATGCCGAGCAGCGGGTTGCTGGGCGTCTCGACCCAGATGGCCTTGGTACGCGGCCGGATCGCCTCCCGGACGGCCTGCGGGTCGGAGGAGGAGGCCACCGACCATTCCACGCCCCAGCGCTCGGCGACCTTGGCGAAGAGGCGGAACGTGCCGCCATAGGCGTCGTCCGGGATGACGACGTGGTCACCGGGGACGAGCAGGGTCCGCAGCAGGCAGTCCTCGGCCGCGAGTCCGGAGGCGAAGGCCAGGCCGCGGCGGCCGCCGTCCAGGGCCGCGAGGTTCTCCTCCAGGGCCGTACGCGTCGGGTTGGCGCTGCGGCTGTACTCGTAGCCGCCGCGCAGGCCGCCGACCCCGTCCTGCTTGTACGTCGAGACCTGGTAAATGGGCACCGATACCGCGCCCGTCGTCCGGTCCGCTTCCTGCCCCGCGTGGATGGCGAGGGTTTCGAAGTGCTGATGGCGCTGTCCGCGCTGATCACTCATGTCTGCCGAGGGTAGTCGCCCCCGGCCCGGCGCACGCCCAGGAACTTTCTGCTTCGCTGGAGAGTGGATACAAGTGGACACCCGCGAATCGCCGACCCGGCCACCGACGAGCCCGACAAGCCTGACAAGCCACCGCACCGCCCGCGCCGCCCGGCGCCGCGCGCCTGACGACCCGATCTTGGAAACGACTCCCCATGGACGTACTGCTCCTTCTCCTCGCTGTCCTCGCCTTCGCGGGGATCGTCGCCTACCCCCTGGCACGGCGGCGGCGCACGCTGCAGCAGGCCGGCCGGGGCATGGCGGCGGCCGCCGACCCGATGGCGGACTACGGCTTCGTCCCCGCCGAGCAGCTGGACGTGCGGCTGCCGGGGCCCGACCCGGAGCTCGCGGAGACGCTGGCCGAGATCGCGCGTACGCAGGACTGGCAGCCCGCGTCCCGGCTGCTGGCGGGCACCCCCGAGGGGGACGAGCGCCGGTGGCAGCGCGTACAGACGCTGGCGGGCGCCGCGGCCTTCGCGACGGCGCCCGGACAGGAGGGCGCGCCGGGTGCGCACACCGACGCACCGGGCGGCTCCCGTGGCGGCATCTGGCTGCGCACCTGGCGCTCCGAGAAGCCCAAGGACTCCGGCGGCGCCCAGACGCACGCGCAGTTCCTCGTGGTCCAGGCGCTGCGCGACCCCGGCTCGCAAGACTTCCGCATGATCCTCGAGGAGGCCCGTACGGTCTGCCACGAGGCGCGGCTGCTGGCCCCCGGCAGCCCGGTCCCGTACATCATCGAGCTGGCCGTGGCCCGCGGGCTGGGCGAGCGCCGCCCCGACTACGAAGAGCTCTGGTCCAAGGTGGTCCAGCGCGCGCCGCACCACATGGGCGCGCACCTCGCCGCGCTGCCGTACTGGTCGGAGAAGTGGCACGGCTCGAAGGAAGACGCCGACGCGTTCACCGAACGCGCCGCCTCCGGTGCCCCCGCGAAGTCGCTCCTCCCCGCCCTCCCCCTCTTCTCCGTCTTCGACCACCTCCCCGAGGCCAACATGGTCCGCAGCCTCTTCCAGAGCGCGGTGGTCGAGCGCGCCATCGAGGGCGCGCACTACGCGCTGCGCCAGGCCCCCGCCGACCATCCGGTGGCACCGCACGTACGCCACCTCCTGGTCTGGTTCCTCGTCCAGGCGGAGCGGTACGCCGAGGCCATGGAGCAGTTGCGCCACGTCGACGGCCACGTCGGCGCCGTGCCCTGGTCGTACGCCACGCAGCCGGCCGCCGCCTACGCCACCTACCGGGCCCTGGCCGTCGCCGGCTGGGAGTCCCAGGGCGGCACCCCGGCCACCCTCCCGCCGTCCTGACGCCCGCCCCGGAATTCCCTCACCGGAATTCCCACTCCCCCCGGGGCGTTCACGGAACGACGGCCCACCCCCGTCCAGTCCCCGTCCCGCCCTCTTCCCCGGAGCCTGATCGCGATGCTGTTCTCCCGCTTCAAGAACCACCTCCCCTCCGCCGAGGAGGCGCTGAAGGGCCGATCCGAGCCGGAGTTCACGGTCCCCGAGCGCCACACCGTCCTCGGCAACGCCCTGCTCGGGCCGTATCCGGAAGGGCTTGAGGTGGCCGACTTCGGCCTGGGCTGCTTCTGGGGCGCCGAGCGGAAGTTCTGGCAGACCGACGGCGTATGGACCACCCTCGTCGGCTACCAGGGCGGCCACACCCCGAACCCCTCGTACGAAGAGGTCTGCAGCGGCCACACCGGCCACACCGAGGCGGTCCGCGTCGTCTTCGACCCGTCGAAGGTCTCCTACGCCACCCTGCTCAAGGTCTTCTGGGAGTCCCACGACCCGACCCAGGGCTTCCGCCAGGGCAACGACGTCGGCACCCAGTACCGCTCCGCGATCTACACCCACTCCCCCGCCCAGGCCCGGACCGCCGAGGCCTCCCGCGACGCCTACCAGAAGGTCCTCACCGCCTCCGGCTACGGCGACATCACCACCGAACTCCTCCCCGCCGGCCCCTTCTACCCCGCCGAGCCCTACCACCAGCAGTACCTCGACAAAAACCCCGCCGGCTACTGCGGCATCGGCGGCACGGGCGTGTCCTGCCCGGTGGGGGTGGCTCAGGCGGAGGGCTGACGACCGACAGTCGCCGACGCCTTCCCGATCCCGCCTTGTGACTCATAGCGGGCATCGGGCCGGAAATCCCACTCTGATCTGAACATGGCGATAGAGAGCCCTATAAAGGTCTCGAAGTGGGTCGGCAGCTCCCCTCTGCCTTCCGTATGGCCTCCGCAACGACTACGACCAGAAGAATGGAAATGCGGCATTGGTAGGGTCGGTGCCCGCCGTCCATGTCGGCTGCGGCTTTTATGCGGCGAGTTCGGCTGGCCACGAGCCTTACCACCGAGGGGAATTGCCACTCCATGTCGGAAACATCACCACAGGGCGCTTTTCACGACCCGGATACGCTGCGAGCGTGGTGCAGAGCAAGGCGGCAAGTCCTGTGGGCGTTGATCCTGTTGACTGTCGCGACCTTCGTGCTCGTGGTTCTTGCAGTGGAGGTCGGCGGTGATGCGACCATGCTCATGTACCTGTACTGCCTTCTGGCCGCCCCGCCGGTGCTGTGGATCGCCGCACTCTCGCGCCGCCAGGACCAGCTGAAGGGCATGAAGCGGGTCCTGGAGGCCTACCCCTGGCAAGACGTCACACCTGCCCCCGTGCGCACGTCGAAAAAGGGCGAACCGGGGCACGGCAGTGAGCACAAGCGCCTCCATGTCCCTAATCCGGATGAGCCGGGAAAGAACGTCACGGTGATTGCCCGGCGGTCCACACCGGGACCGAAATGGCGCCGCACTTTGCGCAAGGCGTCCGAGCAGGGGTTCCAGTTCGCCGGCGACCCGCGATTCGGTGGCGTGGTCGCACTGCGCGGGCGACCGGATTACTTGATCGCCGTGCTTCCGCGACACGAATTCCTGAACGTTCAAGGCCGCCCGAAGGGCGTGAGCGAAGCCGCCTGGCATCGAGCCAGGTCGGCCTGGATCAGCGGTGAACCCATCACCGGGAAATTGGCTCAAGAATTCGACCGTAAGGGTGGCAGCAATGCCTGAGTTCCGCTTCACCGTGCATCCCGGTCAGGACGACATCACCGACGGGATGTTCATGGGCCACCTCGACGTGGTGGGCAGTTCGGGACAGATTACGACGCGAGAGAGCAAGCCTGCTGACGGTGGCCCCGGCCTGCTCGTGTTCCAGGTGCTGCTCGACCTGCTCGACGGGGTAGGAAAGATCATCGAGCGTGGGCGTGGAACGTATCGGCACAATTTCATGGTCACGATGACGTTCAAGCTCAAGAGAGACGGGACCATGGTGATCAGTCGTTGGGGAAAGACGATCGACGAATCACCGTCGAAGGAAGTTGCACGCGCACTACTGCTGGCAAGCCAAGAGGTGGCCAGGACTCACCTTCCACGCATCAGCGAGCCGACCGATGTCGCGGAGGTCGCGGAGGACGGCAGTCTCGAATACCGGGACTACCGTTCCCGCACCGAAAAGGCATTGGCTCGCTTCGAAGCCATTGCAGGATGATTCAGCGGAGAGGCCTGGCCGCCAACAGGCCGGGGTTGTAAGCCAACCCCTTGCCGCCGGCCCCGGTGGCCGTATCGGTGAGAAGGGTATTCGAATCGAAGGATTGCCCGAAGACCACCGAGTTGAACGTGGCCTTGCCAATGCTGGTAGCCAGGCCTGACGTGGTGCCGATGACAACCTGCGTCCCGAGACTGCCCTTGCCGGCGTAGTCCATGCTGATCCTGCCGTACTCGCTCTGGCTCCAATTGGTCAGTGGGGTCTTGTTGAGGAGGCCGGGCGCCTTCTCAAATCCCTTCTCGACCGCGGAGCCGGCTCCGACACCGATCGTGGAGCCGGCAAGGTTCATCTTCCAGTTCTTCTTGACTCGGTCCACGCCGCCGTTCATGAAGTCCGTGGCGGTGCTCTTGGCCTCTAGCTTGCCGAACGCAAAGGCGGCCTTCCTGACACCCTTCAGCTGCGAGCCTGCGCGCCAGACCTTCATCACGCCGGACATCTTCTGTTCGATCTTCGCCACCCGCAGCGCCGTCTTCATGCCCCCCAGCAGCTTGCCCGCCTTGGCCAGCATGGCGATCTTGCCCACCACTGGGATGCAGTCGAGGACAGCAAAGGCCAGGTCGCCCCAGCCTGCCTTTCCCTGGGCGACTTTTTTGATGGTATCGGCCAAGACGATCAATGCCGCGGCGAGGAAGAGTGCCACCAGCCAGCCACCGCTGACGAAGAGGAGTACGAGCCCCACGATGGCCACGAAGATCTTGCAAGCGGTGACGATGGTGTCCCAGTGATCGGCGACGAAGTCGCCGACCTTTTCGTACCACTTCTTGTTCTGGATGCCGGCGTCCGACGCCGCCTCGACATCGCGGACGAAGTCATCGGTGGCCTTGCTGTGGTCCCTTCCCGCGTTTTCGGCCTTCGTCTTCAGCTCGGCGAGCTGCGTATGAAGGCTGTCCACCTGACCTTGCGCCGCATCCTTTTGGCCATCGGCGTACGAGGCGTCACGCGTCGCCTGCCGCACCTTCGCCGAGTCCGGTGGCGGCGGGTCTCCCGCGCCGGGCTTGTGCACACGCTTCTTCGCCTCTGACGCCCGGTCGGCCGCCGAGGAAGCGTTGTGGAGGCGGGCTTCGGCCGACTTCAGTTCACCGCGGAGTGTGCGGGCCTTGGACAGCGCACTGTCCGCTTCCGATTGCGCCATATCCATTTTGTGCGCGTACGACAGCAAGGCGTCGGCCAGCTTGCTGTAACTCGCGTGCAGCTTGTCCAGCTGTCCCGGCAGCTTGTCCAGGTTTTCCTTGAAGGAGTCCATGGCCTTGCCGACCGCTTCGGCGAGGACGGAGTCCTTGGAGGCCGTCTTGAGCCCTCGACGCACCTCGTCGATGTCCTGGACGAACGTCTTGTACGTCTTGCCCTGGCTCTGCAGCTCGAGATGGTCTCCGGGGGTCGGGTCGTCTGGGAGGTCCAGGTTGTGCCAGTCCGTTGGGCGTGCCATGTCGGTCCCTCAGCTCGGCGTTTCGCGGTCGGGCTCCGCAAAGACGAAGCTGAATGTGTCGGTGATGGCGCCGAAGAGCTCCAGCATCGGCTCCACCAGAGCGAGCTGCGGGGTGCTCGCGCTGATCACGGCGACCTTCGGGTTGTTGCCGGGATATGGGACGAGTGTCTGCATCATCACCGCGCGGTAACTGCGGCCGTCGTTCGGCACCTCGATCTCCTCGATGCCCTCGCTGCGCGCGGCCGTACCGGCGTCCGGCAGCTCGACGAGGCTCACCCGGCGCCACACGTCGGTGGGTCGCGGGCCTCGGGGGATCGGGTTGAAGGTGGCCAGCAGGGTGTCCAAACGGGTCTTGGCCACCGTCCCGGTCTGTTTGTCCTCGGCCTGCGACACGCTCACCGTCAGGTTCGCCGTCATCGGCTCGTCGTCGATGATTTCCAGCATGGAACCGGCGTAGACGACGTTCGCCTCGCGCGCTTCCGCGGCCGCCCTGCGCAGCATCTTCTTCAGCGTCGAACGGTGTTCGGCGAGCTCCGGCCGCTCCTTGATCCGCGCCGCGACCGCCTCCCGGATGGACGCGTCGACCGTCGCCGGATGAATGTCGAACTCGTACCAGGAACTGGGGACGAGGATGTGCAGCCCGAGCACCTCGCGGGCCGCCGCGACTGAGGTTCCGGCAGAGACCGTCGAATTACTTTCAAGAGGCTCGCTCACTTGCGCCCCTTTTCAAGCTGATTCTTGAGGTCCAGGTCGAGCTTGGTGAATTTCTCCACGATTTCACCGGCCTGCTTCGCCACGGCGTCCACGCCGTTATCGATCTCCTTGCGGCCGTCCTTCCAGCCGTCCAGGAAGCCCTGCAGCGCGTCAAAGGCCCTGCTCGCCCCGAGTTCGTCATGACCCAGCTGGCGTTTGAAGTTGCCGGTGTCATCCATGCGCCGCTTGATCGAACGCAGTTGACTCGCCAGATGCCCCAGCCCGGCGAGACTGATGGCAAGTTTGCCTTCTGACCCCATGTCTGGTTTTCCCCCAAAAATCGCGATCTCGATCTATCCGTTACGCAAGAGACCGCGCGTACCGCCAGGACTTTAACCACCGTAAGACATGGTGCGATTGAAGTGTTGGGCGCCTCTGCGGCCGCCGCAGCAATCGTGGTGTCGCCGTCTCCGTGGTTTCGCGGATTCCGGTGAAGTCCGCATGCTCGACCAGGGGCGCCGGTGCCGCGCCCGCACGGAGTCTGCTGCTGCAGCGGGCAGCCTAGGGTGAGGGCACCGAGCTCGCCGGAAGTCAGGAGACGCCCGTGCACGTACGGGTGACTCCTGCCCGGTGGGGGTGGCTCAGGCGGAGGGCTGAGGGGTGGCTGTTCCGTCGGGGCCGAGAGCTGTTTCGGACGGGGAGTGGTGTTCGTGGAGGGCGTGGTAGCGGTCGCCCAGCGTGTCGGCGGCCTCCGGGGTCTTCGGTGGGGCGGTCAGGGTGATGGCGCCCACGTGGATGCCGTGCGGGGTGAGTTCGGCGTGGAGTGAGCGGGCGTAGCTGCGGAGGGCGGCCATGGCGAGGGCGGCGTTGGCCTCGGACGGCGCCGGGGTGGTCGCCGCGGGGCCCGTGGTCATCAGGAACGTGCCGGAGCCGCGCGCGAGCATGTCCGGGAGTACCTGGCCCACGGCCGTGATCGCGCCCAGGACGTAGAGGTCGAACTGGGCGGCCGCCGCGGCGGCGGTGGTCTGGGCCGCGTGGGTGACCGGGCCGGACGGGCCCGGGCCGTAGTCCAGGACGTCCGGCGGGCCCAGCGTCTCGGTCGCCTGCGCGAGCGCGGCGGCGAGCGCGTCCCGGTCACGGATGTCGGCGGGGAACGCGGCCGCGGGGATGTCCAGCCCGGCCAGCTCGGCGACCTGGGTGTCCAGCCGGTCCTTCGTCCGGGCCACGAGTCCGACCCGGAAGCCCCGGCGCCCGAACGCGCGCGCCACCCCCATTCCCCGCCCCGGCCCGGCACCGACCACCACGAGCGTCCTGGCCACCGCTGCTCCTCTCCGCGCCGGCGGGAGACCCGGAACTGCCACGGCCGCGCCGGCTGATCACTTGTCGGGTGCGCCCCCTTTGTGTGCCCACAGGTACGCCTCCGTACGCGTCCTCACGGGCGATAGGGCTCGGTGGCCGCCGCGGTGGGGGCGGTGGGCGGAGCGGTGGGCAGCGCGGTGGGCAGCTCCGGCGTACGCGGGGCGGGCGTGGGCCGAGCGGAGGTCGGCGTGGCGGACGTGGGCCGAGCGGGGGTCGGCGTGGCGGAGGTGGACGAGGGCCGCGCTGAGGTCGAGGGGGCCGAGGAATCCGGGATGGGGCGGACGCCCGTGCCGTCACCTCGGCAGGCCGTCAGGGACAGCGCTGCCGCGGCGAGGACCGACGCCAGGACGGCGCGGTGGACGCGTACACCCGCGCGGGGGCGGCCGCGGGAGCCGGTGGCAGGGGCAGCGGTGATCGGCATGGCGGCAGGATGTCCGGGCCGATTGGTGATCCACTAACGTTTCACTAACACCCGGAGGGCAGTAAGCGAGTTGAGCGGCCGGCGGGGTGAGCGTGCCGGCCGTGTGTCACGGTTTGCGGGCGACCAGGGCGTACTGAGCGACCTCCGGGGGCTCGGTGGGGGTGCCGTCGGGGGCCGGGGCCGGGCGCCAGCGGGTGCAGGAGACCAGGCCGGGCGGGAGAAGTTCCAGGCCGGCGGCGAAGCCGGCGATCTCCGCGCCGGTGCGGGCGGTGATCGGCGGGGTGGCGTTCTCGTTCCAGAAGCGCATGGCCTCGGCGTTGCCCGCGCCGCCCAGTTCGAGCGTGGGGTGGGTGAGGACGAGGTGGCTGCCGGGCGGCACGGCGGCGAGCAGCCGGTCCACGGTCCGCCGCGCCCGCTCGGTGTCCACGATGAAGTTGAGGATGCCGAGGAACATGATCGCGACAGGCCGGCCGAAGTCCAGGGTGCGGGCGGCCGCGTGCAGGATCGCGTCCGGGTCGTGCGCGTCGGCGTCGATGTAGTCGGTGACGCCGCCGGGCGCGCTGGTGAGCAGCGCGCGGGCGTGGGTGAGGACGATGGGGTCGTTGTCGACGTAGACCACGCGGGCGTCGGGCGCCACGCGCTGGGCGACCTCGTGGGTGTTGTCGGCGGTGGGCAGGCCGGTGCCGATGTCGAGGAACTGCCGGATGCCGGCCTCACCGGCGAGGTGCCGCACGGCTCGGCCGAGGAAGGCGCGGTCGGCGCGGGCCACGTCGCCGATGCTCGGGTACAGGTTGGTGACGTGGTCGCCGACCTGCCGGTCGACGGCGTAGTTGTCCTTGCCGCCGAGCCAGTGGTTCCAGACCCGTGCGTTGTGCGCGACCCCGGTATTGATCCGGGATCCCGTCTCCGCGTGCCCGCCGTCCGTCATGTCCGTACCCCTCCCGGCCGGTACCGGTGCGCACCGGCCATCGGTAAGTGACGTTATCAGTGGGGAAGTTGGGGAGAGAGGGGTAGTTGGGATCAGTGGGGTGGATGGGGTGGATGGGGCCAGTGAGGTCGGCAGCGCCCCTGAGAATCGCGGAAGCAGAAGCCGCTAGGGCTTGCGGGGGTTGAGGTGGGCGCGGTCCGCTGCGGCGTAGCCCTGGTACAGGCCGTCCGCGTCGCGTACGCCGCGCATCCGTACGGCCGTGGTCTCGGGGAAGAGCGCGCCGGTCCGTTCCTGGACCGCGAGGTCCCGGGCGGCGAGCACCGGCAGCAGGTCCGGCGCCTCCTCGGCGGCCTCGGCGGTGACGTGTCCGGCCGCGTCGGTGAGCCGGTCGCGGATGCGGGAGGCGTATCCGGCGAGGAAGGACTGGCGGAAGTCCTTGGTGCGGCGGGACCGGCCGCGGGTGTGCTGCACGTCCGCGGCCCGGTGCATGGCGGTGGTGGCCTGGACGAGGAGGGACGTGTAGAGCAGCTCGGCGGCGTCCAGGTCGGGCGCGAAGCCGACGAGGGTGGTGAAGGCGGCCTCCGGGGACCAGACGGCCTGGCAGCGGTTGGCGAGGGCCACCGCGTCCAGCAGCAGCGCCTTGGTGCTCTCGTACGGGCCGTCGATGCCGATACGGAGGGTGTCCGGGCCGTCGGCGGAGGCGGCGCCCGCGAGCAGCGCCTCGGAGACGCTGTGCCGGGCCATCAACTCCTGGGCCTTGGCGGAGAGCGCCTCGGCCTCGTCGGGGAAGTCGGTGGACTCGGCCTTGGCGAGCAGGCCGCGGATGCGCCCGAGGACGCGGGGCTCGCCGGCGGCCGGACCGGAGCCGGGGGCCGCACCGGGCCCGGGGGCCGCTCTGGAGCCGGCGGCCGTGCGTGCCGCGGCCGGCCGGGCGCCCGGCTCGCCGGGCAGCGGGCCGGACGGTGTGATCCGGGGCAGTCGGCCGAGGACGCGCAGCACCTCCAGGACGCCGCAGAGCGTCTCGAAGCGGGTGGCGCGGCGGCGCCGGGCCAGCGCGTCCAGGTAGCCGCCGTCGTCCGGCCACCACGCCTGGGCGCCCGCCCCGCGCAGCTGGGCGGCCCAGCGGGGCGGCAGGCCGTCGGCGGGGTAGTGGCGGATCTCCGCGGCGACGAGGTCCGCGGCGAGGCCGGTGTCGGCGTCCGCGCGCCGTACGAGCCGTACCAGGTCGGCGGGGTGCCAGCCGCCCTCCCAGCAGCCGCGTACGACCGCCGCGGCGGCGGCCAGCAGCGCCCGGCTCACGGCCTCGGGGCCCGCCGGGTCGGCGCTCAGTACCGAGGCACCGGTCTCGACGGCGTCCTCGGCGTCCCGGCCGTCGGCGGCGTACCGGACCGTGCCCAGTACGCGTGCCACGGCCTCCGCCGCCGCGTTCCCTGCCGTCTTCTCCCGGCGCCCGCCGCGCCCCGTGTCCTTGTCACCCACCGGGTCACTGTACGTACGCGTACGGTGCGGCGCGGCGCGGAACGGCGACGGGCGGCACCCGGAGCCCAGTCCGGGTGCCGCCCGCGTACGGCCGGGGAAGCCGTCAGGTCTTCGGCCGCCGGGGTCCGTGCGGACGCACGGGACCCGGCAAGGTCCTCAGGTCGGCCGGGTCACTGGAGGGCGCTGCCTGCCGTCCACTGCGACCAGTCCATGTTCCAGCCGTTCAGGCCGTTGTCGGGCTGGATGGTCTTGTCCGGGGAGTTCTTCATGACGACCACGTCACCGAGGAGGGAGTGGTCGTAGAACCAGGCGCCGTCGGTCTTGTCGTTCTTGGCGCCCTTGGCGTCCGCGAGGCCGATGCAGCCGTGGCTGGTGTTGGCCTTTCCGAAGATGCCCTTGCCCCAGTAGTTGCCGTGGATGAAGGTGCCGGAGTCCGACAGCCGCATGGCGTGCGGTACGTCGGGGATGTCGTACTCGCCCTTGCCGTCCTTCTTCTTGAAGCCGACCGTCGAGCCGTCCATGCGGGTCTGCTCGAACTTCTCGGAGACCACCAGCTGACCGTTGTAGGTCGGGTTCTCCTTGCCGCCGGCCGAGATCGGGATCTGCTTCACGGTCTTGCCGTCGCGCACCACCGTCATCTGGTGGGTCTTGGCGTCGACGGTGCTCACCTGGGAGCGGCCCACGTCGAAGCTGACGGTCTTGTCCTGGATGCCCTGCACGCCGGGCGACGCCTCGACGCCGTCCAGGTCGAGGTCCATGCTGACCTTCGTACCGGCCTTCCAGTACTCCTCGGGGCGGAAGTCCAGGCGGGTGTCGCTGAACCAGTGGCCGACGACCTTCTGGTTGCTGCTCGCCGCGACCTTGATCTTCGACTCGATGGCGGCCTTGTTCTTGACCGGCTTGTCGAACTTGAGGGAGACCGGCATGCCGACGCCGACGGTCGAACCGTCCTCGGGCGTGAAGTTGGCGATGAAGCTGTTGTTGGGCGAGACGGTGGTGAAGGTGGAGTTCTCCACCGCCTTGCGGCCCTTGGAGTCCTCGGCGTGCGCGGTGATCTTGTACTGCGTGGAGCGCTGCAGCGGGGACTGCGGCTTCCAGGACCTGCCGTCAGCCGCGAGGGTGCCGGCCACCTTCTCCTTGGTGGCGAGGGAGGTCATCGTCACGTCGGTCAACTTGCCGTGGGCGACGGTGACCTTGGTGTCGCTGTTGATGCCCGCGTTGGCGGCGCCGCTCTTCGGAGCGATCTTGATCGTGGCGTCCGAGGCGTCCTCGGCCGCCGCGCGGTCGACCTGCTCCTGCTTCTCGTGCTTCTCGGGCGGCCCCGAGCCGCCGCTGTCGCCGCTCGCCTTGCCACCGCCGCCGCAGGCCGCGAGCGTCAGCGCACCGCCGAGCAGCGCAGCGGTGGCTATGAAGCCCTTGCGGCGCTTGCTGTCCGTCATCAGTTACTTCTCCATTGCTACGGAACCTGAGGTCCTCCCCGAGCAATCCGGGCACACTTGGTCCCGGTCGCTCCCATGATGAACGCCTGTTCCCTATTTGCCGTTCCATGCACGGGAAAGTGTGGGAAAGGACACCTCAGGTTCCGCATCAGCGGAGGCGGACGTCACACGTCTTCGTCGTCCCCTGTGTCGCCCAGTTCCCACTCCTCCGCGTCGGGGTCGTAGTCGGTCTCCTCGCTCGTCCACGACGCCTGCGCGAGCTCGACGCCGGGTACGTCGTTGACCAGGTCGAAGGGGTCGATGAGGTGCGCGACGGCCTCGGCCGGCTCGCCCTGCACCGCCTCCCGCGCGTAGCTGCGCTCCTGGTCGGTCATGTGTTCCTCGCCACTGATGCCGTCGAGGGCCGCGCCGGTCAGCAGGTCGGGCTCCGTGATCTCCATGACCAGCTCGACGCGCAGGCGGACAAACCGTGATGTGTCACCGTTGCTCATGCCACGGAGCGTAAGCACGTCAGGGCCCTGGCTTCCCCGCGACCCGCGGCTGTTACTAACATCTGCGTAACGGCCAACGCGCCGAGCCGTGAAGGGGGATCGTTCCGTGACCGCACGCCGACCACTGGTGACTGCAGCTGCGGCGGGCTCGGTGCTGATCGCGCTGTGTTTCGTCCCGTCGGCCAACGCCTCGGTCGAGCATGACACCGGTGGCCGGCAGTCCGCCGCCGTCCACGCGGTCGGGCAGGACGCCCCGGCCGGACCGGGTACGACGGCCGGGAACGGCACCGCGACCGGCGAGCAGGCGCGGGCCGTACCGGACACCCAGACCGTCGGCACGGACGGCGCCCAGGGCGCCGACGAGGTCCGGCTCGCCGACTCCGGCTCGATCGACACCACCCCGTACGCCGTCGGCGGCACGGCCTTCCTCGGCATCGGGGCCGCCCTGGTCACCCTCGCCGTGCGCCGCTCCCGCGAAGAGACGGCCTGAGAAGCTCGCAGACGGGCCGAGGGCCCGCCCCGGGGCTGTCCCGAGCCCCGGCCCGCCGGCCCGCACAACGCGAGAGCCCGCGTCCCCCAAGGCGGACACGGACTCCCCGCGGCGCCGGGCGGCCCGGCCGCCCCGCCGCTCAGTCCAGCGCGCCGGTGACCGGCTCCACGGCCGCGACCAGCTTGCCGCTGCGCACGAACTCGTACGCCGCCGCCAGGTCGGGCGCGAGGAAACGGTCCTCCCCCGGGCCCTGGACGCCCTCGGCCCGCGCCGCCGCCAGTACCGCACGGGTGGCCGGGGACGGCGTCAGCCCGTCCCGCATCTCCACCGCGCGGGTCGCGGCGTACAGCTCGACGGCGACGACCCGGGTGAGGTTGTCGACCGCGGTCCGCAGCTTGCGCGCCGCCGACCAGCCCATCGAGACGTGGTCCTCCTGCATGGCGGAGGACGGGATGGAGTCCACCGAGGCCGGGGCCGCGAGCCGCTTCATCTCGCTGACCAGCGCTGCCTGCGTGTACTGGGCGATCATCAGGCCGGAGTCCACGCCGGGATCGCCGGCCAGGAAGGCGGGCAGGCCGTGCGAGCGGTTCTTGTCCAGCAGCCGGTCCGTGCGGCGCTCGGCGACGGAGCCGAGGTCGGCGGCGGCGATGGCGAGGAAGTCCAGCACGTAGGCGACCGGAGCGCCGTGGAAGTTGCCGTTGGACTCCACCCGGCCGTCCTCCAGGACCACGGGGTTGTCGACGGCGGCGGCCAGCTCGCGCTCGGCGACCAGCCGCGCGTGCGCGAGCGTGTCCCGGCCGGCGCCCGCGACCTGCGGGGCGCAGCGCACGGAGTACGCGTCCTGGACGCGCGGTGCGTCGTCCTGGTGGTGACCGGTCAGCTCGGAGCCGGCCAGCACCTTCAGCATGTTGGCGGCCGAGGCGGCCTGGCCCGGGTGCGGGCGGATGGCGTGCAGCTCGGGCGCGAGGACCTTGTCCGTACCGAGCAGCGCCTCCAGGGAAAGGGCCGCGGTGATGTCGGCGGAGGTGAAGAGCCGGGCCAGGTCGGCACAGGCCATCACGAGCATGCCGAGCATGCCGTCGGTGCCGTTCAGGAGGGCCAGGCCCTCCTTCTCGCGCAGCTCGACGGGCTCTATGCCGTGGGCGGCCAGCAGCTCGCCGGAGGGGCGTACGACGCCGTCCGGGCCCTCGGCCTCGCCCTCTCCCATCAAGGTCAGCGCGCAGTGCGAGAGCGGCGCGAGATCGCCGGAGCAGCCGAGCGAGCCGTATTCGTGGACGACGGGGGTGATGCCCGCGTTCAGCAGCTTCGCCATCGCCTCCACGACCAGGGGGCGTACACCCGTACGACCCGAGGCGAGGGTCTTCAGACGCAGGAACATCAGCGCGCGTACCACCTCGCGCTCGACGCGCGGGCCCATGCCGGCCGCGTGCGAGCGGACGATGTTGCGCTGGAGCTGGGCGCGCAGCTCGGGGCTGATGTGCCGCACGGCGAGCGCGCCGAAGCCGGTGGAGACGCCGTAGACCGGGTCCGGCTTGGCGGCGAGGTCGTCGATGAAGGCGCGGGAGGCGGCTACGGCGGCGAGCGCGTCGGCGGACACCTCGACGCGGGCGGCGCCGCGTGCCACGTCGATGACGTCCTGGGCGGTCGTGCCGGTCGGGTCCAGCACCACGGTGTGCATATCCATATTCAGGCACCCTAGAGAGTGAAAGCACGGATGTCATCAGCGGGGTACGGGAGCACCCCTTACCCCGCGGGACGCGTACGGCCCGGCCGGCGCCGCCGTACCCCGCTCAGCGGCGGAAACGCCGGCGCTCGCCGCCCGCGGCCGCCGGGCCCTGCTCCGCCGCGTCGGCCATGCGGACGACCGGATCGTCCGCGCCGCCGTGCCGGCCCGCCACCACCGGGCCCGGCGAACGGGCGGCCTTGGCCCGGTACTGCGCGGCGTCCGCGAGCCGGAAGAGGCGGCGCGCCGACGGCACCGGGCCGATCGGATCGCCGGTCGAGGCGACGCCGACCGCCACGCCCTCGCCGAGGTCCAACGCGCCCGCACGGCGGCACAGTTCCGCCGCCACCCGCACCACGTCGTCGGCCGGCGGCCCGGCCGCCACCAGACAGAACTCGTCGCCGCCGAGCCGGGCCGCGAGGGCGCCCGGCAGTATCGCGCCGCACAGGGACAGCACAGAGCCGAAGCGTTCCAGTAGGCGGTCGCCCGCGGTGTGCCCCTGGGTGTCGTTCACCCGCTTCAGCCCGTTGAGGTCGCAGATCACCAGACTGACGACCGTGCCGTCGGCGCGGTGCCGCTCCAGCGCCTCGTCCAGCCGCATGTCGACCGCACGCCGGTTGGCCAGCCCGGTCAGCGCGTCGGTGAAGGCCAGCCGGCGGGCCTCGGCCAGCCGCTCGGTCTGGGCGATGCCGGCCGCGGCGACCGCGGCCAGCACGGTCGCGAAGGCCGCGTCGTCCCGGCCGAAGACCGGCGCCCCCTGCGGCCTGGCGACGTACAACTCGCCCCACGCCCGGCCGTGCAGCACGAGGGGCGCCACCACGCAGCTGCCCCGGCCGCGGCGGCGCAGCGCGGCCACCCTCCCCCGGCCGCCGGCGGACGGCTTCCCCGGGCGGCGGTATCCGCCCTCCTCCTGGGGGTCGTCGGCGATCTCCACCCAGGCCTCGGGCTCGCCGCCGCCCGCCCACCGCTCGTGCAGAAAGCCGACGATCTCGGGGAACTCGTGCACCGGGTAGGACTCGTCGTCCGGGTACTCCTGCTCGCCGTCGGTCAGTTCACCGACGTTGACCAGCACCCGGAGCCGGCCGCGCTGGCGTTCCCACACGGAGACCGCGGCGAAGGAACCGCCCAGCGCCCGGCACGCGCCGTAAGCGGCGGCTCTGGCCGACTCCCTGGGCTGGTGCGCGGCGGCCAGGGACTGGGCGAGCGCCACGACGGCCCGCAGCCGGGCGTCGCACCCGTACTCGCCACCGCCCACCGCTTCGCCCGTCACCGGCCCTCACACTCCGTCACCGTCGGCGCGCCCTGACCTTACAGAGTAGGAAGGTATGGCGGGATTCGCCCTTTATGGGGTGACGGAGAGTGCGGCTCAGGCCGGTGGCCGCTCCCCGAGCCGCGGTGCGGGCCGGTGCGGGCCCGACGTCACTCCCCCGGCCAGTCCGGGGTCCGCTTCTCGTTGAAGGCCGCCACGCCCTCGGCCCGGTCGCCGGAGAAGGCGACGCTGCGCCAGGCACCGTCCTCCAGGTCCAGCCCGGTACGCAGGTCCAGGCCGTGCCCCAGCCGCATCGCGCGCTTGGCGGCGCGCAGCCCGACGGGCGAGTTGCGGGCGATCCGCGCGGCCAGCTCCAGCGCCTCCGTGCGGTCCTCGCCCGCGCCGGCCAGCTGGTCGACCAGGCCCAGCTCGGCGGCCTCGGCGGCCTCGACGCGGCGCGCGGTGAAGACCAGCTCGGCCGCGCGGGCCGCGCCCACCCGGCGCGGCAGCAGCTGCGTACCACCGCCGCCGGGAATCACGCCGACCGAGACCTCGGGCAGGCCCACCACGGCGGTGGGGTCGGCCACGATCAGGTCGCAGGAGAGCGCCAGCTCGAAGCCGCCGCCCAGCGCGAAGCCGTGCACGGCCGCGATGGTGGGCATCGGCAGCTCCAGCACGCCGGTGTAGGCGGCGCGGGTGTACGGGCGCTGGCGCATCAGGTCGGCGTCCGTGAAGGAGTTGCGCTCCTTGAGGTCGGCGCCGACGCAGAAGGCCCGGTCGTGGGTGGAGGTGAGCACGACGGCACGTACGGAGCGGTCGGCGGCGAGCGCGTCGCAGGCGGCGGTGAGGGAGCGGGCCATGTCCGTGGAGACGGCGTTCATCGCCTTGGGGCGGTCCATGGCCAGTTCGGCGACGTGATCGCCGTGTCGGCGCACCACCACGTGCTCGCCGTACCGCTGCTCGTCCTGGTCGGCCATGGGTACCGTCCCTCCCGGTTAACGATCGCTTACGGGTGCGATCGTAGCCGGGCGGGGAAGGGCTGCCGCCGTCAGGACTTCGGCGGACGCCTCGTCAGGAGCCAGGGCTCGACGACGCCCAGGCCGCGGACCGGGCGCTGCCACATCGGCTGGAGGGCGAAGCGGTACGCGGGGGCCGGCCCCTCGCCGTCCTTCTCCGCCGCTGCCGCCTCGGCCTCGGAGACCGGTGCGTCGCCGTTCCGGCTCAGCTCCTCGGCGAACGCCTCATCGACCAGGACGGTGTCCTTGGGAGCTATGGAGGTGAGCCGGCTGGCCAGATTCACGGTGTTGCCGAAGACGTCGCCCATGCGGGTCGTGACCGTGCCGAAGGCGATGCCGACCCGCAGTTCGGGCATGGTCTCGTCGTTGGCCATGGTCTCGATGAGGCGCAGCCCGATCTCGGCGGCGGTGCCCGCGTCGTCGGCGGAGTACAGCACCTCGTCGCCGAGGGTCTTGATGAGCCGGCCGCCGTGCGCGGCGACCAGATCGGCGGCCGTGGTCTCGAAGGCCTCGACCAGCTCGCCCAGTTCCTCCTCCTCCAGGCGGCGGGTGAGGCGGGTGAAGCCGACCAGGTCGGCGAAGCCGACGGCGAGCCGCCGGTCGACCATTTCGGCGTCGTCCTGGGCCTGGACCACCCGGCCCGTCGAGGCGGCGAGCTGCCGGCGCCAGACGTAGACCAGGAACTCCTCCAGCTCGGGCAGGAGCAGCTCGACCAGGGGATAGGTGATTTCCGTACGGGTCAGGCCGGAGTCCTGCGGCTCGGTGAGGCCCTCCAGGAAGGAGTCGATCTGCCAGTCGGCGAGCCGGGCGGTGGTCTGGCCGGTCGAGCGGGCCACCTGGACCGCCATCGCCTCGCTCAGCAGCCCGGCCTCCACCAGACCGGAGAGCCGGCGCAGCGCCAGGACGTCGGCCTCGGTGAGCGCCTTGACCTGGCCGATGTCCGCGAAGCCCATGGCCCGCCAGAAGCGGGACGCCAGATCCATGGAGACGCCGGCGCTGCGGGCCGCCTGGAACGGGGTGTAGCGCCGCTCGGAGCCGAGGATCAGCTGTTCCAGGCGGATGGCGATGGTGTCGTCGCCGGACTCCCCATCGGCGGCTTCGGCGTCACGCGGCACCGCTTCCGCGTCGCGCGGCGATGCGCCCGAGTCGTCGAGGGTCACCGCGCCCTCCTCTTCCGATCCCTGCGCACTGCCCTTCCGATCACTGCTCGCCCGCGGCCCGCTGCCGGACCGATCGCGTCAACGATACGGCAGGTGTGCTCTGGCTCACTCTCACATTCCACACATAACGCACCATTCGCATGTGTGGAATGTCGTCAACAGCCACCCACCGCCTCCCGTGGCCCCGCTCCGGCCCTCGGCGCCGGCCGGCAGGCCTTCCGGCCCCAGCCGGCCCGCTCACCCCGCCGGCCTCAGATGGACGATGTCACCCGCCGAGACCGGCCGCTGCACCCCGTCCCCGGTGGCCAGTACCAGCCGTCCGTCGCCGTCCACGGCGACCGCCTCGCCACGGATCTCCTGGTCGCCCGGGAGCAGCGCCCGGACGGTACGGCCGAGCGTCGCACAGCCCGCCGCGTACGCCTCCTGGAGCCCGGCGGCCGCCGGATCGCCGCCGGCGGCCCGCCAGTCGCCGTACCACTGCTCCAGCGAACGCAGTACGGCGCGCAGCAGCGGATCGCGGTCGGTGCCCTGCGCCCCGGCCAGGGCGAGCGAGCCGGCCGTCGGCACCGGCAGCTCGTCCGCGCGGAGCGAGACGTTCAGGCCGATGCCGAGGACGACGCCACTGCCGGCCGCCTCGGCGAGGATGCCGCCCGTCTTGCGCTCCTCGCCGTCCACTGTGATGAGGAGGTCGTTGGGCCACTTCAGCGCCGTGTCCACGCCGGCCGCGCGGGCGAGCGCGGTGGCGGTGGCCACCCCGGCCAGCAGCGGCAGCCAGCCCCAGCGCGCCGAGGGCACGTCGGGCTCCAGGTACACGGAGAAGAAGAGCCCGGAGCGCGGCGGCGCCGACCACGTGCGGTCCAGCCGGCCGCGGGCCGCCGACTGCTCCTCCGCGACGAGCACGCTGCCCGCCGCCGCCTCGCCCTTGGCAGCGCGGGCCGCCAGGTCGGTGTTGGTGGAGCCGGTGGCCTGGACCACGTCCAGGGAGGTCCACAGGGAGCCGGGGCGGACGAGCGCCTTGCGCAGCGCCGTCGCGTTCAGCGGGGGACGGTCGAGGTCGGTCCACCGACCGCCGGGCTCTTTGTCTGAGTTATCGGGGTTTACGGGCGGTTGAGGCGTCATGGTGCCCAGCCTAGGAGGCTTCGCGGCCCCGGAGTGTGGCCAACGACGCAGTGCCGCTGAGCAGCGCCGCGGATACGCTACGAATCGGTAGCCACACCCTTGAGCGTATCGCCACCCGTACGAGCACCAGTCCAGGACGAGCAGGAGCCGCATCCCGATGTCCGAGCCGGAAGCACCCTCCTTTGCTAATTCAGCCAGCCAGACCACAGCGGGCAAGCTGGCGGATCTTCAGCGACGTATCGAAGAGGCCACGCACGCCGGTTCGGCGCGCGCCGTGGAAAAGCAGCACGCCAAGGGCAAGTTGACCGCCCGTGAGCGGATCGACCTGCTGCTGGACGAAGGGTCCTTCGTCGAGCTGGACGAGTTCGCGCGGCACCGTGCCACCGATTTCGGCATGGCCGAGAACCGTCCCTACGGCGACGGCGTGGTCACCGGCTACGGCACCGTCGACGGCCGCCCGGTCGCGGTCTTCTCCCAGGACTTCACCGTCTTCGGCGGCGCGCTGGGCGGCGTCTTCGGCGAGAAGATCGTCAAGGTGATGGACTTCGCGCTGAAGAACGGCTGCCCCGTCATCGGCATCAACGACTCCGGCGGCGCGCGCATCCAGGAAGGCGTCGTCTCCCTCGGCGCGTACGGCGAGATCTTCCGCCGCAACACCCACGCCTCCGGCGTCATCCCGCAGATCTCGCTGATCGTCGGCCCGTGCGCGGGCGGCGCGGTCTACTCCCCCGCCATCACCGACTTCACGGTCATGGTCGACCAGACCTCGCACATGTTCATCACCGGGCCCGACGTCATCAAGACCGTCACCGGCGAGGACGTGGGCTTCGAGGAGCTGGGCGGCGCCCGCACCCACAACGCCACCTCCGGCGTCGCGCACCACATGGCGGGCGACGAGAAGGACGCGGTGGAGTACATCAAGGCACTGCTGTCCTACCTGCCCTCCAACAACCTCTCCGAGCCGCCGTCCTTCCCCGAGGAAGCGGACCTGGAGACCTCCGACGCCGACCGCGAGCTGGACACGCTCATCCCGGACTCGGCGAACCAGCCGTACGACATGCTCTCCGTCATCGAGCACGTGCTGGACGACCAGGACTTCCTGGAGGTCCAGGCGCTGTACGCGCCGAACATGGTCACCGGCTACGGCCGCGTCGAGGGCCACTCGGTGGGCATCGTCGCCAACCAGCCGATGCAGTTCGCGGGCACCCTGGACATCAAGGCGTCCGAGAAGGCCGCGCGCTTCGTGCGCACCTGCGACGCCTACAACATCCCCGTGATCACCTTCGTGGACGTGCCCGGCTTCCTGCCCGGCACGGACCAGGAGTGGGACGGCATCATCCGCCGCGGCGCCAAGCTGATCTACGCGTACGCCGAGGCCACCGTGCCGCTGATCACGGTCATCACCCGCAAGGCCTTCGGCGGCGCCTACGACGTCATGGGCTCCAAGCACCTGGGCGCGGACCTCAACCTCGCCTGGCCGACCGCCCAGATCGCGGTCATGGGCGCGCAGGGCGCGGTCAACATCCTGCACCGCCGCACCCTCGCCGCGATCGAGGACCCGGCCGCGCAGGAGGCCCGCCGCCAGGAGCTGATCGCCGAGTACGAGGACGCCCTGCTCAACCCGTACGCGGCGGCCGAGCGCGGCTACGTCGATGCGGTGATCATGCCGTCCGAGACCCGCCGGCACATCGTCCGGGGCCTGCGCACGCTGCGCAACAAGCGCGAGCAGCTGCCCCCGAAGAAGCACGGCAACATCCCGCTGTAGGACGCGCACGTCGACGGATCAGAGGAGGCTGACGGTGATCAAGGTCGTACGGGGCAACCCGACACCCGAGGAACTGGCCGCCGCGGTCGCGGTGGTGCAGGCCCGCGCGGCGGCCGCCGCTGCCGCCGAGCCCGGCGGCCCGGCACAGGGCGAGGAGTGGTCCGACCCGGCGTCCCTCGTCCCGCGGCGGATTCCGCACCCGGGCCCGCGCGCCTGGCGGACCAGCTTCTGGCCGCGCTAGGGAAACGGCCGGTACACCTCTTGCGGCCGCCGGGTGGACGCCCGGCGGCCGGGGTTCACCGTGGCGCCTGAGTACGCGTACTCAGGCGCCACGGCCGCTTCCGTCGCAGGCTGGGAAGCATGCTCTGGTCCGACCCGCCCGACGATCCCTCCGAGGAGCTGCGCAAGGCAGAAGCCATGCTCCGTCGGGCCGGCATCGTGCTGGCGGTCGCCGCCGTCCTGTTACTGCTGCTGCTCGGCCTGTCCGGCTGATCCCGCTGCCTCGCGCGCCGGCTCGACCACGCCGCTGACCTCGCCGAACCCGATCCGCACCCCGTCCGGGCCGGGCGCTGTCGCGCGCAGCGTGACCGTGTCGCCGTCCTGGAGGTAGGCACGGGTGGAGCCGTCGGCGAGCTTGACCGGTTCGGTGCCGTTCCAGCCCAGCTCCAGGAACGACCCGCGCTCGTCCGCCGCCGGTCCCGAGACCGTGCCGGAGGCGTAGAAGTCACCGGTCCGCAGGCTCGCGCCGTTGACCGTCATGTGGGCGAGCATCTGCGCCGCCGTCCAGTACATGGTGCGGAACGGCGGCCGGGAGAGCACGGTGCCGTTGCACTCCACCTCCATCGCCAGGTCCAGCCCCCACGGCTCGTCCTCCCGCAGGTACGGCAGCGGTTCGGGGTCCTGCGCCGGCGGGGCGACCCGAGCCGCCGCCAGCGCGTCCAGTGGCACCACCCACGGCGAGACCGAGGTGGCGAAGGACTTGCCGAGGAACGGGCCGAGCGGCACGTACTCCCATGCCTGGATGTCCCGCGCGCTCCAGTCGTTGACCAGCACCACGCCGAAGACGTGGTCGGCGAAATCCGCGACAGACACCGGCGTGCCGAGCCCGGACGGCGTCCCGACGACGAAGCCGACCTCCGCCTCGATGTCCAGCCGGACGGACGGGCCGAAGGACGGCGCCGCCGCGTCCGGCGCCTTGCGCTGCCCGCACGGCCGGACGACCGGCGTGCCGGACACCACGACCGTCCCCGCCCTGCCGTGGTAACCGATCGGCAGATGCTTCCAGTTGGGAGTGAGTGGCGGCTGGCCCGGGCGGAAGACCTGGCCGACGTTGGACGCGTGGTGCTCGGAGGCGTAGAAGTCGACGTAGTCGGCGACCTCGAACGGCAGGTGCAGGGTCACCGTGTCCCGCGGGATCAGATGCGGCTCGACGGCCGCGCGGTGCCCCTCGTCGGTCAGCAGCTCGGTCAGCCGCGCCCGCACCGCCCGCCACGCCTCCCGGCCGCGCGCCATGAACGGATTCAGCGTCGGCGCCGCGAAGTCCGCCGCGTACGGCAGCCCGGCCGCCTCACCCAGCCGCGACAGGTCCAGGACGTACGCCCCGATCGCCACGCCCGCGCGCGGCGGCACACCGGGCTCGCCCGCGCGGGAGAAGATCCCGTACGGCAGGTTCTGCACGGGGAAGTCGGAGTGCTCCGGTACGGGCACCCAGGATCGGGTCGTCATACGTCCAGCTCCCTGTCGGTGGAGGGCTTTGCGGTCTTCGCGGTCGTCGCGGTCTTCGGATGCGGACGGGAGCCGGTCAGCCCCAGCGCCCGCAGATCTGCCAGCGGCTCGCTGGTACTGCACGAGCCGTACCCGGTGAACACCGCGCGGGTGCGCGCGGCGAGCGCCGGGGTCACCGCGCGGGCCTCGGCGGCCAGCGCGACGGGATCGGTGGAGCGCAGGACCGCCTCGACGCCGTCGGCCGTCGCGCCGTCCGCCGCCCGGCACACGGCGAGCAGCAGGTTCAGGAACCCGTGGTGGGTGAAGCCGGTGTCCGCGTCGCGGTACCGCACGGCGTGGTGCAGCCCGGCGGTCGCCTTGAACGGCAGCCCGCGGCGCACACACGCGCAGACGAACGCCGCCAGGCCCTCGACCGTCGGGAAGAGCTCGGCGCGTACGCCGCCGCAGCGCACCTTCGCGGCGAGCCCGGCCGTCAGCAGCTCGTCCAGCACTGCCTCCCAGCCGTCGGTGAGCGCCACCTCGACGTGCTGCGGGAAGCCCGGCGGCGGCCCGTACGGCAGGTTCTTCAGCGCGTCGGCGGCCTGCCGGACGGCGGTCACCGGGTCGGGCCCCGCCGGCACCGTGCCCTCCAGGGAGACCAGCCGCAGCCGGCCGTCGGCGGTGATCCGCCGGTGCGCCTCGACCAGCGTGCCCCACTCCAGCGGGCTGATCAGCCCCAGCCGGAAGCGGTCCCCCTCGCCCAGCGCCGCCGACAGCTCCGGCAGCCGCCCGGCGGGGCAGAGGAAGCGGTGGCTGAGCACCGGATCGCCGGCCGCGGCATCGGCCCGGTGCCGCGCGACGGCCGCCGCCATCGCCAGCTGTTCGGGCGGGAAGAGCCCGGCATCGTCCACGAGCCGTCCGTACAACGCGGATGTGGTCATCGCTCACGCCTCCTGAGGTCCGTGGCCGCCTGCCCACGTCCAGGCATACCCGCGCCCACCCGTGCGCAGCGGGGCCGGAAGCCGTGCAGGCGACAACTCCTCGTCGTACAGGCCACCGTGGGGGCGGCGGCGCCGGATGCGCGTCCGACTATCGGACAGAAATCTTTGATATCCGAACGCGCCACTGCACTGTGGCCGCAGGCCGAACGACTGTCAATAGCCCGCCCGCCTACCATGAGCCGCATGACCGAACAGCGCCGCCGCCTCGTGCTCGCCTCCCAGTCCCCCGCCCGTCTCGGCCTGCTGCGCCAGGCCGGGCTGGCCCCCGACGTCGTCGTCAGCGGCGTGGACGAGGACGCGATCACCGCCGACACCCCGGGCGAGCTGGCCCGTGTACTGGCCGAGGCCAAGGCCGACGCCGTGGCGCGGCGCACCGAGGCCGCCGGCGCGCTGGTCATCGGCTGCGACTCGGTACTGGACCTGGACGGACGGGCGCTGGGCAAGCCGGCCGACGCGGAGGACGCCACAACGCGCTGGAAGTCGATGCGCGCCCGGTCCGGCGTGCTGCGGACCGGGCACTGCGTCATCGACACCGGGAGCGGCCGCCGGGTCTCGGCCACCGCCTCCACCACCGTCCGCTTCGGCGAGCCGTCGGACGCGGAGATCGCCGCCTACGTGGCGAGCGGCGAACCGCTGTACGTGGCGGGCGCGTTCACCCTCGACGGCCGCTCGGCCCCCTTCATCGACGGCATCGACGGCGACCCGGGCAACGTCATCGGCCTGTCCCTGCCGCTCCTCCGCCGCCTCCTGGCCGACGTGGACGTGCAGATCACGGACCTGTGGGCCTAGCCCAGCGACGGCTCGGCGCCGGGCGCCCCCGCCTCGGGGGCCTCGGCCCCCGGGGCCGCGGCAGCCGGGGAGTAGGCGACCAGCGTGAAGACGAGCAGGCCGAGTACGACCAGCGCACCGACCAGGGCAACCCAGCTGACCAGCCCGTAGACGAACGCGCCGACCACGCCGTGGACGACCGCGCAGCTGATCAGGACGATACGGGCGAAGGTGCCGGGCGGCTGGTCGCGCACCGCGCAGCGGACCGCGAGGAACGCGCACCACAGCAGGTAGAGGCCGAAGACGATGCCGGCCGCGACCGCACCCTTGGCCATCGCATCCGCGTCCAGCCCGGCCAGTGACATCTTCTGCCGGTCGACGAAGACGCTGAGGATCCAGTTGAGCAGCACGATCCCGGCCGCTTCGAGGACGAGGACCACGCCCGTCACGATCGCCACCGGCCTGCGTGCCGCCACCGTGCCCACCCACTTCCGCTGAGTCCGGCGCGTTCGCGTCCACCGTGTCCGGCGCGTTCGCGCTCCTGTTACCGCGAGTACAGAAGACGGGTGCACGCTACTGCTGGGTAATGGTCAGAACAAGGGGCATGCGGCAGGCGACTTTCCCGTACGCCACACCCGACACCCACCCGGCAAAGTTTCGCTCCGCCATTAGTGGGATCCCCACAAAGAAACGGTGCCGATCGGGGATCGAGTGAGGCGAGACGTTGCCCACACCGATCCTCGATCGTGCGACCGAACTCCCGGGCATACCCTGGGAATGGAGGGGACTTCGGCGTGCGGCCGGCGTCGGACGGTGACGCCTTGTGGGCAAGCTCACCCGCTGGGGCGACTCGGCACGTGGTGTCGTCAGTCCCTAAACTCAGCTTGTTTCGAGGAGGGAGCCATCGTGCGCAAGGTGCTCATCGCCAATCGTGGCGAAATCGCTGTCCGCGTTGCCCGTGCATGCCGGGACGCCGGGATCGGAAGCGTAGCGGTCT
>NZ_JBITXI010000020.1:0-147613 GCF_044544605.1 Streptomyces sp. NPDC053560
TCGCCTCCCTGCGCGCCCAGGGCGACGGCGGCCTGGACCACTCCGCCCTCCTCCGCGGCGTCGAACGCCTCTCCGGCCTCCCCACCCAGGCCTGAGGGACGGGCCGAGAGGGGGAGCGACCGATGCCGACACCGAGGACGACCGCAGCGGCGGTGGCCGCCCGGATCGTCCGGGACGAGGGCGCCGACCACGCCTTCGGCTGCCCGGACGCGCCCGGCGACCCGCTGTACGCGGCGTTCCCGGCGGCGGGCCTCGGTCGCCGTACGGCCCGTCATCCCCAGTCGGCCGTGCACATGGCCGACGGCTGGGCCCGCGCGAGCGGGCGGCCGGGGGTGGTCGTCGCGGGCGCGGCGTCCGGACCGGGACTGGCGCCCGGCCTGCACGCCGCGCACGCCGACGGCGTCCCGCTGGTCTGCCTCGCGGCCGGGCCCGGCGCCGCCGGACCGGCCCGGCCGGTGACCAAGCAGGTGCTGCCGGCCGTCTCCGCCGCCCGCCTGCCGTGGGTGCTGCGCGAGGCGTTCCGCACGGCCCGCGAGGGCCGGCCGGGCCCGGTCCTGGTGGAGCTGTCCCCGGGGACGGCCGAGACGGAGATCGCGTACGTGCCTGCGACCGACGCGTCACTGCCGGTACGGAGCGGCACGCCCCGGCCCACGCAGGTCACGGCCGCGCTGGAGCTGCTGCTGGCCGCGCGCCGGCCGCTGCTGCTGGCGGGCGGCGGGGTGCCGGAGTCAGGGGCCGGCACCGCGCTGCGCACGTTGGCCGAGCGGCTGCGGGTGCCCTTCGTCGACACTCCCGGCGGCCGTGGCTGCGCGGGGGACGGCCACGCCCTCCACGTGGGGAGCGTCGGGTGCCCGTCGGGGACGGGAGGCCGGGCGCTCGCCGCTGCGGACTGCGTCCTCGCGCTCGGCACCGGCCGCGGCAGCGACCTCCTCACGGGGGCGCGGACGGTGGTCCAGGTGGACGCCGACCCCGCGGCGCTCGGTGGGTACGGCACGCCGGGCATCGGCATCGTCGCCGACGCGCGGCTGTTCCTGGAAGCGCTGCTCGGCGCCGCCGGGGAGCGCGCGGAGCGGCCGCCCCACCCGTGGGCCGAGCCCGCCGGGGCCGCGGTCCGGGCGGCGGGCCCGCGGAGCGGCCCGGTACCCGCCGGGCAGGTGCACGCAGCGATCGACGCGGTCCTCGGCACGGACCCCGACACCTGCTTCGTGCTCACGGAGGAGGTGTACGCGGAGTGGGGCGCCGCGGCGTTACCGGTCCGCCGGCCGCGCCGGCTGCTGCTGCGCGGCCGCGGCGGACCGCCGGGGTGGGAGATCCCCGCGGCGCTCGGGGCCCGGGCGGCACTGTCCGCCACGGCGCCGGACGCACTGGTGGTGGGGATCGCCGCGGGGCCCGGACTGCCGCCGTTCGCCGAGGAGATGGCGGGGGCGGCGGAGGACGGAGTGCCGTACGTGCAGCTGCTGCTCGACCGTGACGAGCGCGGCCCGGACACGGTGCGCCTCGCCCAGGCGTACGGCTGCTCGGGGCGCCGGGTCACCGGCCGGGGGGACCTGCGCTCGGCATTGGAGTGGGCCCGCAAGGAGACCGTCTCCACGCGGCGCCCGGTACTGGTCTCCGTCCTGGCCGCACCCGAGGCGTGAGCCTCGCACACAAGCTTCCGGCGGCGGCGCCGACACCTGTCCTGTCGCGCCCAGGTGCCGCCGCCGGGACCCTTTTCCGGCCGCTGCGTGCGGTGGTAGAAGGACCCCAGCAAGTTTTCAACAAACTGTTGACGTTTGGTTGGAGCCCTCCATACGCTCCAACATGCGGAAGTCGGCTTCCGCGCTCTTCGTACGGAAGGTCACCATGTCGAAGCCCACGCTGACGGCGCGCACACTCACCACGGAGTCGGGCGCCCCCGTCGCCGACAACCAGAACTCCGCCACCGCCGGCGTCGGTGGCCCGATCGTCCTCCAGGACCAGCACCTCATCGAGAAGCTCGCCCGCTTCAACCGGGAGCGCATCCCGGAGCGCGTGGTCCACGCCCGCGGCTCCGGCGCCTACGGCTACTTCGAGGTGACCGACGACGTCACCGGCTTCACCCGCGCCGACTTCCTCAACACCATCGGCAAGCGGACCGAGCTGTTCATCCGCTTCTCGACCGTCGCCGACAGCCTCGGCGGCCCGGACGCCGCCCGTGACCCGCGCGGCTTCGCGGTCAAGTTCTACACCGAAGAGGGCAACTACGACCTCGTCGGCAACAACACCCCGGTGTTCTTCATCAAGGACCCGATCAAGTTCCCCGACTTCATCCACTCCCAGAAGCGCGACCCCTTCACGGGCAAGCAGGAGCCGGACAACGTCTGGGACTTCTGGGCGCACGCCCCCGAGGCGACCCACCAGGTCACCTGGCTGATGGGCGACCGCGGCGTGCCGGCCTCCTACCGCCACATGAACGGCTACGGTTCGCACACCTACCAGTGGACCAACGCCAAGGGCGAGGCCTTCTTCGTCAAGTACCACTTCAAGACCAACCAGGGCATCCGCTGCCTGGACGCCGACCAGGCGGCCGAGCTGTCCGGCAAGGACGCCAACTCGCACCAGACCGACCTGCTCCAGTCCATCGAGCGCGGCGTGTACCCGTCCTGGACGCTGTACGTGCAGGTCATGCCGGCGGCCGAGGCGGCGGACTACCGCTTCAACCCGTTCGACCTCACCAAGGTGTGGCCGCACAAGGACTACCCGCTGCAGCGCGTGGGCCGGATGGTACTGGACCGCAACCCCGACAACGTCTTCGCCGAGGTCGAGCAGTCCGCGTTCTCGCCGAACAACTTCGTGCCCGGCATCGGCCCGTCGCCCGACAAGATGCTCCAGGGCCGGCTCTTCGCCTACGCCGACGCGCAGCGCTACCGCCTGGGCGTCAACCACACCCTGCTGCCGGTCAACGCCCCCAAGGCGACCACCGCGAACAACTACGGCCGGGACGGCCTGATGGCCGCCAACTCCCAGGGCCGGGGCGCCAAGAACTACGAGCCGAACAGCTACGACGGCCCGGTGCAGACGAACGAGGCGCTGTCCTCCCCGTTCGCCGTCAACGGGCACACCGGCACCCACGAGGCCCCGCAGCACACCAAGGACGACGACTTCTTCCAGGCCGGCGAGCTGTACCGGCTGATGTCGGAGGACGAGAAGAAGCGTCTGGTGGCGAACATCGCCGGCGGCCTCTCACAGGTCTCCCGCGACGACGTCATCGAGAAGAACCTCGCGCACTTCCACGCGGCGGACCCGGACTACGGCAAGCGCGTCGAGGCCAAGGTCCGCGAACTCCGCGAGGACTGACACCGGTCCTTCGTCCTTCGAGGCTGCGTGAGGGCTGACGGGAGGTCAGCACCCTTGCGCGTCCGTACCGTCCGGCCCGTTGAGGGGTGGCCGGACGGTACGGACCGGCCGGCGGCCTCGGTCGCCGGCCGACGGTGGCTCCGCGGTGCCGTGGGAGTAACCAGTGCGGTGGGACGGACGCGTCTCATAGGGAAGGGCGCGTCCTCTCCCCGTCACCGCGGAGCACGCCATCGTCACTCCGGCCCCCTCCACCAGACTCCGTCCGGTGGCGCGTGTCCTGTCGCGCCTGTAACCCGCGTCACCGGACGGGCACCACCCGCAGGGCCCGGCACTCCGTACGGTCACGGAGCGCCGGGCCCTGTGTCGCTCTCCGCGCGTTTCGCCGCGCGAACGACGTATTCCGGGGGACCATGGGCGGTGATGAACCGACCAACCCGCCAGGAGCCGAACATGGCCGACAGCGTGCCGGTGCGCTGCCCTACGTGCCGCCGCGAGAACGCCTTCACGCCGCCCACCTTTCCGTGCGCGTGCGGGGCACCGCTGACCATGCCCGTGCTGCGCGGCGGGGTGCCCGTCGAGATCCAGCACCGCACCTGGCAGAGCTCCTGGGTCGAGGTGCGGTGCGAGTCGTGCGGGCGGCTGGACGAGTGGCCGGCGCCGGAGTCGGCTTGCTCCTGCGGTACGGTCGCCCGGGTCCCGGTGATACCGGCACCGGGGCCGCCGGCCCCGGAGACCACCCCGCCCGGCCGCGCTTCGCACCGCTACCGCTCCCCCGCGCCGCCGGCCGTGCTGCGTCCCGCGTTCCGGCCCGTGACGATACGGACCGCGCGGGACTGCGTCACCGCGGCCGTCCAGTACCTGAAGTGGCTGGGCTTCACCGAGGTCGTCCGGGCTCCTGAGCGCAGCTCTTCGGGGGTGGACGTGCGGGGGCGCGGACTGGTCGCCCAGGTCGATCCGACCACCCGCCCCACCCGGCTCCGCGAGATCGAGACGGTCTGGCTGAACGGCCTCAACGACTCGGCGCTCGCGGTGTTCTTCTCCCTGGCGGGCTACGCAAATGACGCCCGGACCCGGGCCGACACCCTCCACCTCCCGTTGTTCGTCATGGACCTCACCGGCACACCGCAACCGGTCAACGACGCGGCGGACGAACTGATCAGGAGCGGGCCCTGACGGTTGCGTCCGGGGCGCGGTCCTGGGGCACGTGGTGGTGCCGGGGGCGGGGGCTGCGGGGTGGGGTCCTGGACCCATGATTTACGGCCCGTACGGCGCCGTCGCACATGCGGCCCCCGTTGGGCCACAAATCACGGGCAGTCGTCCAGGACCCCACCCCTCCGCCCCCACCCCCTTCGGTGCGATGTCAACCGCAGCGGCAAGGCCCGCGCAGCGCCCCCCCTTTCAGAGGACGAAGCCCTCGGGGAAGGGGTCGCGTGGGTCCAGTAGGTAGTTCGCTGTGGCGGTGATCCAAGCGCGGCCTGCGAACTCCGGTATGACGGCCGGTCGTCCGCCTACCTCGGTGGTGCCGGTCAATCGGCCCGTGAAGCGGGTGCCGATGAAGGACTCGTTCACGAAGGCGGTGTGGAGCGGGAGTTCGCCTCGGGCGTGGAGTTGCGCCATGCGTGCCGAGGTGCCCGTGCCGCAGGGGGAGCGGTCGAACCAGCCCGGGTGGATGGCCATCGCGTTGCGGGAGTGCCGGGCGTTCGAGTCCGGTGCGATGAACTGGACGTGTTTGCAGCCTGCGATGAGGGGGTCAATGGGGTGGGCGGGGCGGTTCTGGTCATTGATCGCGGCCATGATGTCCAGGCCCGCGGAGAGGATGTCGTGCTTGCGGGATCGGTCGAACGGGAGGGAGAGGTCGGCCAGTTCGACGATTGCGTAGAAGTTGCCGCCGTATGCCATGTCGTAGCGGATCTCGCCGAGGCCGGGTACGTCCACCTTGGCGTCGAGTTCGAGGGCGAAGGCGTCCACGTTTCGGAGGGTGACCTTCTCGGCGGTGCCGTCGCGTACCGATACGCGCGCCTCGACCAGGCCGGCCGGGGTGTCCAGGCGGACGGTGGTCTCCGGTTCGGTGACCGGGACCATGCCGGTCTCGACCAGGACCGTGGCGACGCCGATCGTGCCGTGGCCGCACATCGGCAGGAAGCCGCTGACCTCGATGTAGAGGACGCCCCAGTCGGCGTCGGGGCGGGTGGGCGGCTGGAGCAGGGCGCCGCTCATCGCGGGGTGGCCGCGCGGCTCGTCGACGAGGAAGCGGCGGAGGCCGTCCAGGTGTTCGACGGCGTACCGGCGGCGGTCGGCCATCGTGGCGCCGGGGATCGGGGCGACCCCGCCGGTCACCACGCGGGTGGGCATGCCCTCGGTGTGGGAGTCGACGGCGCTGAGGGCGCGGATCGATCTCAACGGGACGCTCCCAGCTTTTCGAGGGCGGTGATGGCTCGGGCCATGTCGGTCTGGAGCTGGGCGCGGTGTTCGGGGACGAGCGGGCCGCGCGGTGGGCGGCAGGGGCCGCCGTACCGGCCCACCTGGTCCATGCCCGCCTTGATGGCCTGCACGAATTCGGTACGGGAGTCCCAGCGGAAGGCGGCGACCAGCGGCTCGTACAGTGCGCGTGCCTCCTCCAGGCGCCCGGCCCTGGCCAGCGCGTAGAGCCTTGCGGACTCGGCGGGGAAGACGTTCGGGAAGCCGGCGAACCAGCCGGTCGCGCCCATCAGCAGGCTCTCCAGCACGACGTCGTCCGCGCCACTGATGACGTCCAGGCCGGGGGCCTGTTCCTTGATCTGCAGTACGCGGCGGACGTCGCCGGAGAATTCCTTCACCGCCACGATGTTGTTGATTTGGGCGATCTCGTGGAGGAGGGCGGGCGTGAGGTCGAGTTTGGTGTCGTAGGGGTTGTTGTAGACCATGACGGGGAGGCCTGCGGCGGCCACCGCCTCGAAGTGGGCGATCACTTCGGCGGGGTTGGCGCGGTACATCGTGGGTGGGAGGCAGAGCACGCCGTCGGCGCCGTCCTCGGCGGCCGCCTCGGCCCAGTGGCGGGCCTGGTGGCTGCCTGCGCCGTGTACGCCGACGATGACGGTGCCGTCGCCGTTCGCCGCTTCGACCGCGGTCCGGGCGACCGCTCGGCGTTCGGCTTCGGTGAGGGAGGAGTACTCCCCCAGCGAGCCGTTCGGGCCGATCCCGTCGCACCCGTTGTCCAGTAGCCAGCGGCAGTGTTCGGCGTAGCGGTCCAGGTCGACGGCGAGCCCGGCGGGCGCTGCGGGGTCCTCGCGGTACGGCAGCGCGGTCGCGACGACCACGCCGCCGAGACCTGCGGGGCGGTGGGAGGCGGTGCTGTTCATGCGGTGCTCTCCTTCGGGTCGGTGGGAGTGCCGGCCAGTTCGCCGAGGCGGATGGGCTGGGCCAGGGGGCGGCGGTGCGGGGACGCGGGTGGCAGGCCCTCCGCCGGGTGGGCGGGCGGGGTGCCGCGCGGCCGGGTGGTGAGTGCGGCGGCGGTGGGGCCGCAGATACGGGCCTGGCAGGGGCCGAGGCCCGCGCGGGTGGCGAGCTTGGTGACGCGGGGTGCGGCGCCGGACGCGTCGGTGGCGGCGCGGCAGAGCGTGCCGTAGTCCGTCCCCTCGCAGCGGCAGATCACCGTTTCTGGGCGCAGCCAGCCGGGCCAGGCGGGGCCGATGGGGTGGGCCGCGGCCAAGCGGGCTGCGAAGGCGCGGCCGTGGTCGCGGTTGCGGCGTACCCGGCGCAGTGCGGGGGCCGCGGGGTCACCGCCGGCGGCGAGCCAGCCGGCGAGTGCGCCTTCGGTACGGGCGGCGGGTGCGCCTGCGATGCCGGTGGTCTCGCCTGCCGCGTAGACGCCGGGAACGCTGGTGAGCTGGTCGTCGTCGACGGCGACGAACTCACCGGCCGGGGTGCGCAGCAGCGCGCAGCCCGCGGCGAGCGGCAGTTCCAGCTGCGGGCTGAAGCCGTGGCCTACGCAGAGGGCGTCGATGGGGACGGTGCGCTCGGTGCCCGGGACCACTGACCAGTCGGTGCGCAGGCGTGCGGTGACGGCCTCTTCGACATGGCCCTCGCCGCGTGCCTCGATCACCGTCCGGGCGGTTTTGTACGGGACCTGGTGCTGGATCAGGAGGGTTACGTAGTGAGCCAGTTCAGCTGTCTTGGTGGGCTGGGATGCGAGCTCCCAAGGGCGGTTCGTCCAGCCGCGGGCGACCGTCGCTGCCGGGTTGGCCTCCAGGACGGCCCGCAGGCCGGCGCCGGCGGCCAGCAACGTGGCGGCGACCGGGAGGAGGAACGGGCCGGTGCCCGCGAGCAGTACGGTGTCGCCGATCACCAGCCGCTCGCCCTTGACGAGCGCCTGCGCGGCACCGGCCGTGTACACCCCGGGCAGGTCCCAGCCGGGGAAGGGCAATACGCGGTCGTGGGCGCCGGGGGCGAGGACCAGGGCGTCGGGGGCGAGGACGCGGCGGGGCCTGTTGGTGCCGTCGGCGGGGCCGGTCAGGGTGTGGACCAGGGGCGGGCCCGGCTCTCCGGGGGCTGGGCGCTCCAGTGCCCAGACGGAGGTCTCGGCGAGCCAGGTGCAGCGGGGGTGGCCGAGGACGCGGCGGCGGAGGCGGTCGAAGCGGGACCCGGTGTCGTGGGGTCCGCCGAACTCCTCGGCGAGCGTGCGGTGGTACTGGCCACCGGGCCGCTCCGCCGCGTCGGCGAGGGTGACCCGGGCCCCGGCCGACAGTGCGGAAGCGGCGGCGGCGAGGCCGGCGGGCCCGGCCCCGACGACGACCACATGGCGGCGGGCGTCGGTGCGCGGTGCGGCCGTCATGCCTCGTCCTCCCCGCCGTCCGGTGCGGTCCGCGTCTGTGTCGCCACCACGTCTCCGTCCGCGGCGCGGCGGCGGCAGGCCCGTACGTCGGGGACGCCGTTGACGGTCAGGACGCAGTCGAAGCAGACGCCGATGCCGCAGAACACGCCGCGCGGGGCGCCCGAGCGCGCGGTGCGCCAGGACGTGCGGCCGGCCGCGAGCAGCACGCCCGCGATGCTCTGGCCCGCGATGCCGGTGACCGGTTCGCCGTCCACGGTGATCCGCAGCGGGCGTTCGGGCCGCTGTCCGGGGGTGCGGGCAGGAGTGCGGAACAGTCGGGGGCTCATGCGCTCTCCTCACTCGGGGCGGTGGCGTCGGTGCCCAGTACGGCCGGGCGGTCCACCCGGAAGGGGGCCGGGTCGATCTCCGGGGCGTTGCCGCGCACCAGGTCGCTCAGCAGGCGGGCGGTGCCGAGGGAGAGGCCGATGCCGGCGCCCTCGTGGCCGCTCGCGTGCCACAGGCCCGGCAGCCTCGGGTCGGCGCCGATGACGGGGAGGTGGTCGGGGACGTACGGGCGGAAGCCGCCGTAGGCGCGCATCACGGCCACGTCGGCGAGGCCCGGGAAGAGCCGGAGGGCCTTGGCGGCGATCGCGGACAGCACTTCGGGGCGCAGCCGGTCGTCGAAGCCGGCGCGGCGGCGGGAGGAGCCGAGCAGCACGCTGCCGCCGCGGGTCGCCTCGACGACGGCCGAGGTCTGCAGGTCCTCGGCGCTGCTGCCGACCGCGCCCACGTAGTCGGCGTCGTAGACCTTGTGGAAGACGGTGGGCGGCAGCGGCGCCGTGACGAGGATGTCGCCGCGGCGCGGGCGGACGTCGACGGGCGCGCCGAGGCGGGTGGCGAGCCGCCCGGACCAGGGGCCTGCCGCGTTGACGAAGAGGTCGGCCGGCAGGTCGCCTTCGGCGGTACGGACTGCGGTGAGCCGGCCGCCTCGGGTGCGGGCGCCGAGCACCTCGCAGCCGGTGCGGAGGGTGGCGCCGTGCGTGAGGGCGTCGCCGAGCAGGGCGGCGGCCGCTGCGGCGGGCTGGACCTGGGCGTCCTCGGGGTAGTGCAGAGCCGCGGTGTGGTCGCGGGTGAGGTGCGGCTCGGCCGCGGCGAGTGCGGCGGCGTCCAGCGCGTCGGCCCGTACGCCGGCCGTGCGCTGGGCGGCGGCGAAGCGGGTGAGTTCCGCGGCGCCGGCCTCGGTGGTGGCGACGACGATGCCGCCCTTGGGGTCCCATTCGACGGCGCGTACGGCGTCGGCGGCGCGGGGCGAGCGGCCGGCGACGGCGGCCAGCGTCTCCGGCCACAGGCGGCGGGAGAGCTGGGCCAGCCGGAGTTCGGGGCCCGGGCCCTTGTCGGAGACGAGGACGTTGCCCTCGCCGTGTGCGGTGGTCGCCTCGGCGGCGCCGCCCCGGTCCACGACCGTGACCCGGAAGCCGCCGGCCAGGGCGAGTTCGCGGGCGCAGGCCGCGCCGACGATGCCGGCGCCGATGACCACCACCCGCGTTCCGTTCATCGACTGCATAGGCCGCTCCTTCGTTCGCTTTACCGAACGATGCGAGGCTAGGAGGGGCTCAGGGGAAGGTCAATGGGGCGGGTAGGGGATTGGCCTGACGAGGCGTCAGGGATGGGTGTCCGCCCTTCAGGCGTGCGGCCCCAGAGCCGGGTGCGCGTCCTGGCCCGCCGGGCGCCGGCCCTTTCCGTAGTGGAGCAGCAGTACCGAGCGGACGGGGCCGCCGAGCGCGGTGTAGGCGTGCGGCCGCGAGGCGTCGAAGCCGATGTAGTCACCGGGCCCGAGCTCGATGCGCTCGCCCTCGACGTCCACGGCGAGCCGGCCGGCCTGCACGATCGTGTGCTCGGTGCCGACATGACCCAGCGAGTTCTGCCGCGCCCCCTCGCGCACCTGCTGGTCGTACACCTCGAAGCCGCCCTCCCCCGGCTCGAAGCGGCGCAGCGGGCGCAGGTCCACCGCGTCGCCGCTGAGCACCTCCACGTCCGCGGCGCGCACCACGGTCGGGCCGTCGGCGGGGCGGGTGTCCAGCAGTCCGGAGATCGGCACCTCCAGTGCGCGCGAGAGGCTGAAAACCGTCTCGATGGTGGGGTTTCCGGTGCCGGACTCCAGCTGTGACAGCGTCGCCTTGCCGATCCCGGAGCGGCGGGACAGTTCGGAGAGCGAGAGGCCGCGCTGCGCCCTGGCGTGCTTCAGGTTCGCCGCCAGCGTGTCCCGGATCGAGCCCTCGGGGACGCTCATCCTGCCCGCCCTTCCGCGGCGATGCGGCCGCGCTCCTGTTCCGTCGACCGAACACCACGACCGGAGGTGTCGTTCGTCTTCCCGAACAGTTTACGGACTGCGGCGGCAGCAAGAAGGGCGCACGGAACCGGCCGTGAACCAGCCGGTACCGTGCGCCCGTTCTGTCGTGCCACGCCCCCTTCGCCCCTGGCGGAACGGCGGGCGAGACTTATCCCACAGCGGCCGCCTCGCCCTGCGGGGCGGCCGGCGGCACCGGGCCCGCCGACGAGCCGCCGTCCACGGCGATCTCGGCGCCGGTGAGGTAGGCGGAGGCGTCCGAGGCGAGGAAGGCGACCAGGCCCGCGACGTCGTCCGGCAGGCCGATGCGGCCCAGCGCCACGCCCGGCGCCGCGCCGCCGTTCGGCATCGCCGCCACCTCGGCCACCATCGGGGTGTCGATGACGCCCGGGTGCACGGAGTTGACCCGGATGCCGTACTCACCCAGCTCCAGCGCGGCGATCTTCGTCAGGCCGCGCAGACCCCACTTGGACGCGCCGTAGCCGCCGGTGCGGGGGATGCCGGTGAGGCCGCCGACGGAGGAGATGTTGACGATCGAGCCGCCGCCGGCCGTGATCATCGCCTCCCGGACCGCCTTGATGCCGAGGAACGGGCCGACGAGGTTGATCCGCAGCGTGCGCTCGAAGTTCTCCATGGTCTCGTCGGCCAGCGGCATCGAGCGCAGCACGCCCGCGTTGTTGATCAGCACGTCCACGCCGCCGAACTCCGCGACCGCGGTGGCCACGACCGTCTGCCACCCCGCCTCGTCGGTGACGTCGAGGTGGACGTAGCGCGCCGCCTCACCGATCTCGTCGGCGACCCGCTTCCCGGGCTCGTCCAGCACGTCGGCCAGGACCACGCGCCCGCCGAGCCGGGCGAACAGCCGCGCCTCCGCCTCTCCCTGGCCGCGGGCGGCACCCGTGATGACCGCGGTCTTGCCTTCGAGCGTGAGCACAGAGCTTTCCTCCATCACCTCGTCAAGGGGCCTTTCAATCAGCCATATGACGAGTAGACAGGTCAAGAGCGTTGCGCGATCTTCCCCGAAGGACGCCGCCCGCTGTGACCTCCTCCTCCGGCCGGGTGAACTTGGCCGGTCATGTGCTTGCTGTTGCCGCATCAATTTCATCGCATGACAGGACGGGCTGAAATGTTCCTTGTGTGAGCATCCACGACGACACACGTAGTCAGCGGCCGGCGCCCGAGACGCGGGCGGCAGCCCGTACACCGGTCCTCGCCCCTCCCGACGCACCGGAGACCGCCGACGGCCCGAACGTACCGGCCCAGCAGCCGGCCCACCGCTGCGCGACCGTCGCCGTGGTCGGCCTGGGGTACGTGGGCCTGCCGATGGCGCTCGCCCTGCGCGCCGCCGGGACGGCGGTCGTCGGCATCGACACCAGCGCGCCCCGGCTGCGGCAGATCCGCGCCGGCGAGGCCGACCTGCTCCCGGAGCAGCGCCACGCGCTGCGGACCGCGGTCACCGAACCCGGATTCCGGCTCACCGCCGAACCCGCGGCCGTGAGCGGCGCGGACGCCGTGATCATCTGCGTACCGACCCCGGTCGACCGGCACCTCGTCCCCGACCTCGGTGCCCTCTCGGCCGCCTGCGCCTCCGTAGTGGCCCACGCGGTGCCCGGCCAGCTGCTGATGCTCACCTCCACCAGCTACGTCGGCACCACCCGCGACCTGCTCGTCGAGCCGCTCGCCCGACGGGGGCTGCGGGCCGGTACGGACGTCTTCGTCGCCTCCGCGCCGGAGCGGATCGACCCGGGCGACACCGGGCACACCCCGGACCGCACGCCCCGGGTGGTCGGCGGGGCCGGTCCCCGCAGCACCGAACTCGCCGCCGCACTGCTGGCCCGTACGGCGCCCGCGGTGCACCGGGTCGACAGCCCCGAGGCGGCCGAGATGAGCAAGCTGTGGGAGAACACCTTCCGGGCCGTGAACATCGCGCTCGCCAACGAACTGGCCGACCACTGCCTGGACCTGGGGCTCGCTCCGCTGTCCGTCATCGAGGCCGCCGCCACCAAGCCGTACGGCTTCATGCCCTTCTACCCGGGGCCCGGCGTGGGCGGCCACTGCATCCCGTGCGACCCGCACTACCTCCTGTGGCAGCTGCGGGGCAGACGCGCCGCCTCGCCGCTGGTGGACACCGCCATGACCGCGATCGCCGGCCGCCCCGCGCAGATGGCCGGGCGGGCCCTGGCAGCGTTGGCCGCCCGGGGGCTGCCCGCGGCCGGCGCCCGCGTGCTGCTCGTCGGCGTCACCTACAAGGCGGCGGTGGCCGATGTCCGGGAGAGCCCGGCGCTGGAGATCATGGACCGGCTCGCCGCCGCCGGCGCCCGGGTGGCGTACGCCGACCCGCTGGTGCCGAGCCTGGAGCGGAACGGCACGGTCCTGCACAGCGTCGAACCCGCGACGGGCGGCGACTGGGACCTGGTGATCGTCCACACCGTGCACCCCGGCACGGATCTGGCCTGGCTGGCCGGGAGCACCGTACTGGACGCGACCCATCGCCTGCCGGCGGCGCGGGCCGAGGCGGCCGGAGCGGCCGGATGAGCGTGCGTACCAACGCCGGTCCCTGGCGCGGCCGCCGGGCTCCGGCGCGCCGGGCGACGGCGCTCATGGACCGGCTGGACCCCGCCACCCGGCACGCCCTGCGCCGGGTCCTCACCCTCTGCTGCCTGCTGCCCGTGCTCCTCGTCCTCGCCCGTCAGGCGGTACGGCTGCCCGAAGAGGCGAGCCTGCCCGCGCTCTACGGCATCACCGTGCTGACCGGCACCCTCACCATGCTCCACCTCGCCTACACCCGCTACGACGACCCGGCCGTCCGCGAGCTGCGCCGGCGCCCGCGGGCGACCGAGGAGTTCCCGCCGCTGCCCGCCGAACCCCGCGTCAGCTTCCTGCTCGCGGTCAAGGACGAGGTGCACCGCATCGAGGACTGCGTACGCTCCATGGCCGCCTCCGACCAGCCGCGCACGCAGATCGTCGTGGTGGACGACCACTCCGAGGACGGCACGGCCGAGGTACTGGAACGTCTCCGCGACGAGCTGGGGGTGACCGTCCTGCGGCTGCCGGAGAACGTCGGCAAGAAGCACGCGCTGGTCCGGGCGTGCGAGATCGCCGACGGCGACGTCCTCGTCTTCACCGACTCCGACTGCGTCCTCGCCCCCGACGCGCTGCGGCGCTGCGTGGACGCGCTGGTCCGGCACCCGGAACTGGGCGCGGTCAGCGGCCACTGCCGGGCGCTCAACGCGGAGACCAGTCTGCTCGCGCGCGCCCAGGATGTCTGGTACGAGGGGCAGTTCAGGATCGCCAAGGCGGCCGAGGCGTCCTTCGGGTCGGTGTCCTGCGTCTCCGGCCCGTTGGCGGCCTTCCGCCGCGACGCCGTCTACAACTACCTGCCGGCGTGGGCGGCGGACAGGTTCCTCGGCGCCCCTTTCCGCTTCGCCACCGACCGCCAGCTCACCGGCTACGTGCTCGGCCAGCTCTGGCGCGGCGAGGCCCTGAAGCAGGCCTACCGGGACTCCCCCTTCGTCGCCGGGCACGACTACCCCGCACGCAAGTGGCGGGTGGGCTACGTCCGTTCGGCGCAGGTGTGGACCGACGTACCCGCCCGCGTACGGCCCTTCCTGCGGCAGCAGGTCCGGTGGAAGAAGAGCTTCATCCGCAACCTCTTCTTCACCGGTTCCTTCATGTGGCGCCGCGGCCCCGGCCCCGCCGCGCTGTACTACGGGCACGTCCTGTGGGTGGTCGCTGCCCCCGTCATGGCCGCCCAGCACCTGCTCTGGGCGCCCCTGCACGGCCTCGGCTTCCTGACCCTCCTCTACCTGTGCGGCGTCCTGCTCAAGGGCTGCGTCTGGGGGCTGGCCTACAAGGCGGACCACCCCGGGGACACCCGCTGGCGCCACCGCCCGCTGATGAGCCTGGTCTCCTCGGTGCTGCTGGCCTGGCTGCTGCCGTACTCGCTGCTGACCGTCCGGCGCGGCATCTGGTCCAGGGGGACGGCATGAGAGCCGCGTTGCGCACCGCCGGCCGGGCGCTGGCCGCCCTCCTGGTCACCGCGGCGGTCGTCGCGGTCTACCTGCTGGTCCTCACCCGGGGACGGCCGCTGTGACGGCCGCGCCGCGCTCCGGGAAGCGCGCTGCGGCCCGCCCGTTCGCCCGGGTGCTGCTGTCCCTGCTGGCCGCCGTCCTGCTGTGCCTGCCGTTCGGTGCGGCCTGGCAGTACCACGCGTACCGGCAGGCCGTCGCCCGGCAGGAGCCGGTTCCGGAACATGCTCCGGAACCGGCTCCGGAGGCCGGGAAGAACCCCGGAAGCCCGGCCGCCGCCCTGGCCCGGCAGCCGCGCCCCAGCGGCCCCGTGGTGCTGGCGTACCACGACGTCCGGCCGGACGGCCACAGCCCGTACACCGTCACCCCCGAGGCCTTGGACGCCCAGCTCACGGCGCTCGCCGACGCCGGCTACACCACCCTGACCAGCGCGGAGTTCACCCGCTACCTGCGCGGCGGGCGGGTCCCGGCACGGTCGGTGTACCTCACGTTCGACGACGGTGCGCAGGGCCTGTGGCAGTACGCCGACCGCGTCCTGGCAGCGCACCGGATGCGTGCGGCGGCCTTCCTGATCACCGGGCAGGTCGGCCGGCGCCACTCCTACTACCTCTCCTGGGACGAGATCCGGCGGATGGCGGAGTCGGGGCGCTGGGACTTCCAGGGCCACACCCACGACTCCCACCACCGCGCCACGGTGGACGCGGCCGGGCACCGCGGCTCCGCCCTCACCAACCGGCTCTGGCTGCCCGGCGCGGGGCGCCGCGAGACCCCGGCGGAGTACCGGCGGCGGGTGGTCCGCGACCTGGACCGGTCGGTCGCCGAGATGACCGGGCACGGCCTGCCGCGGCCGACGGTCTTCGCCTACCCGTTCTCCGAGACGGCGGAGGACTCCAATCTGCGGCCCGGCGAGCCGTCGCCGCAGCGCCTCCTGCGGCAGCGGTTCGCCGTCACCCTGACCAACGCCACCGGCAGCGCGCTGCCGCCCGGCCCGCGGGCGGCGGCGGCCGGGCGTGTCCAGCGCCTGGAGGTGACCGCCCGCACCGGGGTCCGGGAGCTGATGGAAGGGATCGCGGAGTGGACGCCGGTCGCCCCCGGCGCGGTCCCGCGTCCCCTCCGGGACCCGGCCCGGTGGCGGCTCCGCGGCGACCTGGCCACCGCGGGCGGCGTGCGGCCCGGCTCCCTCGCCGGCCACGGCCCCCTCCCGGCGCGCCGCGGCTGCCTCGCGGCGGACTACCGGAGCATCGGCTCCGCCGATTGGACCGGCTATGCGGTGGGGGCCACGGCGGCGGGGCTGCGCGGTACCGGCAACCACACCGTGCTCACCGTGCGGAAGGGCAGCCGGCACCCGCTGACGGTCTACCTCAGCCGGGACCGCGTCCGGGTCGCGACCGGCAGCCCGGCCCGCCTGCGTACCGCCGCCGTACGGGAGTTGGCGCCCGCGTCCCGGCACCGGCTGCGGGTGCTCGTCGGCCCGGGCCGGATCGCCGTACGGGTGGACGGCAGCACCCGGATCGCCGTACGGACGCCGGCCGGCACGCCGGCTTCCCGGACGGCCGGCGGCATCGCCCTCGGCATCTGCACCACCGGTGCCCGCGCGCCGTGGCCGCACTTCGCGGCCCTCACCCTGGCGGACCGGCGGCCCGCCACGACGCCGGACGGAGGCCGCTGATGGCGGGACGACCGCAGGCGTACGGCCGGGACGGTGCGCGGGGCACACGCAGGTCCGCGCTGTCCCGGCGGGCGCTGCTGACCACGGCACTCGGCACAGCCGCCGGCACGCTGGCCGCGGCCGCGCCCCTGTACGAGGCGCGGCGGAGCCCGGCCGGCGGGACGGCGTCCGCGGCGGTGCGGGGCAGCGGCGGCACGCCGCCGGATCAGGAGGCCTGCCCGTCCTGGCCGCGTCCGTTCCGCCCGGACTTCCCGCCGGCGGGGCTGGTGACCAATGAGTACGCGTACCGCCGTCCGGACGCCGCCGACGCCCGCACCAGCGCCGACTGGCAGGTGACCAGCGGTTCGCTGTTCGCGCGCCGGGGCTGCGGCTGGACCGGCGTCCCCGACGGGGAAGCGCCGGGCCCGGACTCCCGCGAGCACACCGGCTCCGCCGTCTTCCGGCTGGTCGGCCGGCGCCGGGACTTCGGGGACGCCACCGTGCGGTGCTGGGTGCTGCTCGACCGCCCCGTAACCACCGCGCGGACCCCGGCCGTGGACTGGGACGGCGGGCACCTCTGGCTCCGGTACCACGGCCCGCAAGAGCTGTACGCGCTGAGCTTCCGCCGCCGGGACGGCGCGGTGGTCCTCAAGCGGAAGCACCCGGCAGCGGGGCGCACGGGCGGTACGGAGGGCGAGTACACCACCCTGGCCGAGGGCCGGCACGCCCTGCCCTACGGCCGCTGGCACCAGGTCACGGCGGCCGTGCGCACGGTCGCCGAGGACACCGTCCGGCTCCGGCTGGCCCTGAACGGGCGCACCGTGCTGGACGCCGAGGACCGCGCGCCCGGCCGGCTGGTGGCGCCGGGCGGGGTCGGCCTGCGCGGCGACAACACCGAGATGCGGTTCGCCCACTTCTCGGCACAATGACCTCATGTTCGATCACCGCGCCCTGCGCGCCTTCTGCCTGGAATTCAACGGCGCCGTCGAGGAGTTCCCCTTCAACCCCGACACGGCGGTCTACAAGGTGGGCGGGAAGATCTTCGCGCTCTCCGCGCTCGACGCGGCCGACCCGCTCACCGTCAGCCTCAAGTGCGACCCCGAGGAGGCGGTGCGGCTGCGCGCAGCGCACCCCGAGATCGTCCCCGGCTACCACCTCAACAAGCGGCACTGGAACACCGTGACGCTGACCGGTGACCTCCCGGAGCACCAGGTCAAGGAGCTGATCGAGGACTCCTACGACCTGGTCGTCGCGGGGCTGCCGCGCGCGCAGCGCCTCAGGCTGGACCGTCCCTGAGCTCCGCCGCCAGCCTGTCGCGGAGTTCGACCTTGCGTACCTTGCCGCTGACCGTCATCGGGAAGGCGTCCAGGAGGTCGAGGTAGCGCGGGACCTTGTAGTGGGCGAGCCGGTCGCGGCAGAAGTCGGCCAGCTCCGCCTGCGTGAGGGTGTCCGCCGGGTCCTTGAGGATGACGCAGGCGGCGATCTCCTCGCCGTACTTCTCGTCCGGTACGCCGACCACCTGCACGTCCGCGATCTTGGGGTGGGAGTAGAGGAACTCCTCGATCTCGCGCGGATAGACGTTCTCGCCGCCCCGGATGATCATGTCCTTGATGCGGCCGACGATGCGGAGGTAGCCGTCGTCGTTCATGACGGCGAGGTCCCCGGTGTGCATCCAGCCGTCCGCGTCGATGACCTCGGCCGTGCGCTCGGGCTCCTCCCAGTAACCGAGCATCACGCTGTACGCGCGGGTGCACAGTTCGCCCGGCTCGCCGCGCTCCACCGTCTCCCCCGTGGTCGGGTCCACGACCCGCACCTCGATGTGCGGCAGCACCCGGCCGACGGTCTCCGTGCGGTGCTCCAGGTCGTCGTCGCGGCGGGTCTGGGTGGAGACCGGCGAGGTCTCGGTCATGCCGTAGCAGATGGAGACCTCCGCCATGTGCATCTCGGCGACCACCCGCTTCATGACCTCCACCGGGCAGGGCGAGCCGGCCATGATGCCGGTGCGCAGCGAGCTCAGGTCGTAGGAGGCGAAGTCGGGGAGGTTCAGCTCGGCGATGAACATGGTGGGGACGCCGTAGAGCGAGGTGCAGCGCTCCTGCTGGACGGCGCGGAGCGTCGCGGCCGGGTCGAAGGCGGGCGCCGGGATCACGGAGCAGGCGCCGTGCGAGGTGATCGCGAGGTTGCCCATGACCATGCCGAAGCAGTGGTAGAAGGGCACCGGCAGGCAGACCCGGTCCGCTTCGGTGTAGCCGACGGCCTCGCCCACCCAGTAGCCGTTGTTGAGGATGTTGCGGTGCGAGAGGGTGGCGCCCTTGGGGAAGCCGGTGGTGCCGGAGGTGTACTGGATGTTGATGGGGTCGTCGGGCGTGAGGGTCGCCGCGATCTCCGCCAGCCGTGCCGCGGGCACCGAGGTCCCGGCCGCCAGCAGCTCCTCCCAGGTGGGGTCGGCGATGAAGACGACCTCGCGGAGGCGCTCCGCGTCCGGGCGCACCTCCGCGACCATCCGCCGGTAGTCGCTGGACTTGTGCGCGGTCGCGGAGACCAGCACCTCGATGCCCGACTGGTTGAGCACGTAAGCCAGTTCGTGCGTCCGGTAGGCCGGGTTGATGTTGACCATGACGGCGCCGATGCGGGCCGTGGCGTACTGGGTCAGCGTCCATTCGGCGCAGTTGGGCGCCCAGATGCCCACCCGGTCGCCCTTGGTCACGCCCTTGGCGAGCAGGCCGAGCGCGACCTCGTCGACGGCGCGGCCGAACTGCTCGTACGTCCAGCGCCGGCCGCCGGCCACGTCGACCATCGCCTCGCGGTCGCCGAACCGCTCGATGGCCAGCTCCAGGTCGGCGCCGATCGTCCGGTCCAGCAGGGGCCGGTCGCGCTCGCCGCTCTCGTAGGACAGCGGACGGCCGTCCGGCGCCGTGGTCTCGTGCGTGCTCATCGGTGGTCCTCCTCGCGGTACTCGGCGCCGCGGTCGCCGCCGGCGGTGCGCTCGCGCAGCTCGATGCGGCGGATCTTGCCGGACACGGTCTTGGGCAGCTCGGCGAACTCCAGGACGCGGACGCGCTTGTAGGGGGCCAGCACCTCGCGGGAGTGCTCGAAGAGCGCCTTGGCGGTCGCCGGGCCCGGCTCCCAGCCGGCGGCCAGCACGATGTACGCCTTGGGCACGGCGAGCCGCAGCGGATCGGGCGCGGGGACGACGGCGGCCTCGGCGACCGCCTCGTGCTCCAGCAGCGCGCTCTCCAGCTCGAACGGGCTGATCTTGTAGTCGGAGGCCTTGAAGACGTCGTCGGCACGCCCGATGTAGGTCAGACAGCCGTCGCCGTCCCGGGAGCCGATGTCGCCGGTGCGGTAGTAGCCACCGGCCATCGCCTCGGCGGTGCGCTCGGGGTCGCCGTGGTAGCCGGCCATCACGCCGACCGGCCGGTTCCGCAGATCGAGCGCGATCTCGCCCTCGTCGCCCGGCTCGCCGGTCACCGGGTCCAGCAGGACCACGTCGTAACCGGGCGTGGGGCGGCCCATGGAGCCGGGCTTGAGGGGCTGGCCCGGGGTGTTGGCGACCTGGACGGCGGTCTCGGTCTGGCCGAAGCCGTCGCGGATGGTCACGCCCCAGCTCTGCCGGACCTGTTCGATGATCTCCGGGTTGAGCGGCTCGCCGGCCGCGACGGTCTCGCGAGGCGCGGTCTTCAGCGCGCTCAGATCGGCCTGGATGAGCATCCGCCAGACAGTGGGCGGCGCGCAGAAGGTCGTGACGTGCGCCCGGTCCATCTCCGCCATCAGCCGGGCCGCGTCGAACCGGGTGTAGTTGTAGAGGAAGACGGTGGCCTCGGCGTTCCAGGGCGCGAAGAGGTTGGACCAGGCGTGCTTGGCCCAGCCCGGCGAGGAGATGTTCAGGTGCACGTCGCCCGGCCGCAGGCCGATCCAGTACATCGTCGCGAGGTGGCCGACCGGGTACGAGGTGTGGGTGTGCTCCACCAGCTTGGGCCGGGCCGTCGTCCCGGAGGTGAAGTACAGCATCAGCGGGTCGTCCGGCGCGGTGTCGCCGGTGGGCTCGAAGGTGTCGGGGCTGTCGTACGCGTCCTCGTACGCGAGCCAGCCGGGCGCCGCGCCGCCCACCGCGATCCGAGTGTACTCGCCGGGCACGCCGTCGAACTTGGCCGTGTCGGAGGACCGCACGATCACATGGCGGGCGCGGCCCCGCTCGACGCGGTCGGTGAGGTCGGCGGGGCCGAGCAGCGGCGTCGCGGGGATGACGACGGCGCGCAGCTTCATCGCGGCGAGCGCGGTCTCCCACAGTTCGGCCTGGTTGCCGAGCATGACGATGATGCGGTCGCCGGCGCTTACCCCTTTCGAGGTGAGCCAGTTGGCCGCGCGGTTCGACCGGCGGCGCATCTCCTCGAAGGTCAGCCGGGTCTCCCGGCCGTCCTCCTCGACGATGTGCAGCGCGAGCCGTTCGTTGTCGCGGGCGATGGCGTCGAACCAGTCCAGCGCCCAGTTGAAGCGCTCGGGGCGCGGCCAGCTGAAGCCCTCGCGTGCGGCCTCGTAGTCCTCCCGGTGCCGCAGCAGGAAGTCCCGTGCTGCCCGGAACGTTTCCGTCGGGCTCGTCCCGCGCGTGTCCGCCATGTGTCCTCCTCATTGCCCCGCGGCTTCCGGCCATCGTGTAATCAGTGACGCAGGTCTCACCACCCCCGAACGGGGGGAAGCGGAGGGTAGCGCGTGCGGAACGATGCGGAGCGGAACGAGTCCGCCGAAGTCAGGGCGGCGCTGCTGCGGCTGCGCCGGGCCAGCGGACTGCCCGTGGCCTTCGGCGGTCTGCTCTCGGGCAGCGGCCGCTTCCGCATCGGCGAGATGACCGGTACCGCCACCACCGCGCTGCGCGGTCTGCGCATCGACTCCGGCAACGGGCTGGGCGGCAAGGCAGCGGCCCGCTCCCGGCCGTTCGCGGTGACCGACTACCACTCCTCCGTGGTGATCAGCCACGAGTACGACGCGGCGGTGGCGGCCGAGGGGCTGAAGTCCGTCCTGGCGGTGCCGGTCGTGGTGCGGCGCCGGGTGCGCGGCGTGCTGTACGGGGCGCTGCGGCAGCCGCTGCAACTGGGTGACCGGCCGCTGTCGGCCGCGCTGGAGGCGGCCAGGGAGCTGGAGCAGGCGCTGGTGGTGCAGGACGAGGCGGAGCGGCTGCTGTCGGTGGCCCGGCAGCCGACCGCCGCCGATCCGGTGATGTGGGAAGAGGTCAGGGAGGCGCACAGCGCGCTGCGTGCCCTGGCCAACCGGGTCGGCGACGAAGCACTGCGGCAGGAGATGCTGGCGGCCTGCGGCCGGCTCGCGGCGGCCTCGGGCGGGTCCCACGGCGGCCCCGCGGTGGCCCTCGCGCCGCGCGAGGTGGACGTGCTGTCCTGCGTGGCCTCCGGCGCGACGAACGCGGCGGTCGGCGAGCGGCTCGGGCTGCGCCCGGAGACGGTCAAGGGGTACCTGCGCTCCGCCATGCGCAAGCTGGGCGCCCACAGCCGGCTGCAGGCCGTGGTCGCGGCCCGCCGGGCCGGCCTGCTGCCCTGAGGCGCCGGGCCGCGCGTACGCCACGCGCCCGGCCCACCGGGCAGGCCGCGGACGCGTTCCTGGGAGAGGCTGGAGGCTGCCGTCGGTCGGTGTGTGGCGTCAGTGAGGAGGGCGGCCCGTGTCAGGTCCCGCGACCGGGAGCGAGGGAGGGCCCGTGCTGCCGGCGGGGCTGGCGGCCGGGGTCTACGTCCAGGACGGCTTCGGGCGGATCTCCTATGTCAACGCCCGGGCCGAGGAGCTGCTGGGCCGCCCGGCCGCCGAGCTGGTGGGCGGCGATCCGCACGAACTGCTGCACCGCAATGCCGACGGCACCCGGCTGCCGCGCCCGAACTGCACGCTGCTCCAGGCGTTCCTGGCCGGTGAGACCGTGGCCCTGGACGGCTGCCAGTGGTTCGCGCGCGGGGACGGCGAGCAGATCTGCGTCGGCGGGCTGTCCGTGCCGTACGAAGTGGACGGCGCACCGGCCGGCGCCGTCGTCCTCTTCTTCCGGCGCCCGCCCGAGGAGGAGCGCGAGCCCGCCGACGCGGCGAACGTCGCGGCCCTCACCGACCTCGCCGACCGGCTGACCATGGTCGCCGAGACCACCGCCGTGCTGACCTCCACCCTTGATCTGGACGAATCGCTGAAGCGGCTCGTACGGCTGGTAGTGCCCCGATTGGCGGACTGGGCGGTGGTGGATCTGCTGGAGGAGCAGCACTCGCTGCGCCGGGTCGCCGTCGTGCACCACGTGAACGGGCAGCACGTACGGGTGGACGAGCTGGCGGGTCCGATGCCGCCGGTGCTGCAGACCTCGCGGATGCCGCTGTCCAGCGTGCTGCGCGGGGCAGCGCCGCGGATCGTCTCGCCGGAGGTCTACGAGGGGCCGCCGGACTCGGGCATCGCCGTCCAGCAGCGCGAGATGTTCAAGGCGATCGGCATGCGCTCCGCGGTGATCGCGCCGCTGCGCGGCCCGGGCAAGGTGCTCGGCGCGCTGACGCTGGTCCGCACGGGCCAGGAGAAGCCGTTCGACTCGGCGGAGCTGGCGCTGGTCGACGACATCGCCCGCCGGGCCGGGCTCGCGGTGGACAACGCGCAGCTGTACGAGCGGCAGCGGCGGGTCGCCGAGACCATGCAGCGTCACCTGCTGCCGCCGCTCCCCCGCATCGAGGGCCTGGAGATGACGGTGCGCTACCACCCGGCGCCGCACGCCTCCCGGGTCGGCGGCGACTGGTACGACGTCTTCGGGCTGCCGGACGGGAAGACGGCGCTGGTCATCGGGGACGTGGTGGGCCACGACCTGCAGGCGGCCGCCTGCATGGCCCAGGTGCGCAACATGCTGCGGGCGTTCGCCTGGGAGCACACCGAGGCGCCCTCGGTCACCGTCGACCGGCTGGACCGGGCGCTGGTGCACATCAGCGAGGTGCAGCTGGCGACCATGATCCTGGCGCAGGTCGAGCGGGACGGCGACTGGCGGCTGCGCTGGACCAATGCCGGGCATCCGCCGCCGCTGCTGGTGCACGCCGACGGCCGGGTGTGCTTCCTGGAGCAGGACGCCGCCGACCTGGTGCTCGGTACGGAGCTGTCGCCGGGGCGCACCGACTTCCGGCAGGTGCTCCCGCCGCGGAGCACGGTGGTGCTCTACACCGACGGGCTGATCGAGGCGCGCGGCCTGCCGCTGAGCGAGGGGCTGGACCAGTTGGCCCGCTTCGCCGCCGCGCTCGCCGACCGCTCGCTGGACGACTTCTGCGACCAGCTCATCAGCCGCGCCCTGTACGCCGCGAACGAGGACGACGTGGCGCTGCTGGCACTGCGGGTGCCAGGGGACGGCTGAGGCGGGGCGCTACTGCGCCGAGGGCGCGGGCATCCCGAAGTCCAGTACTTCGTTGGCTTCCCGCTCGGTCTTCTCGGCGTACTCGCGCGCCTCGGTGGCGACGTCACCCTGCTCGGTGATGAGCTGATCGTAGATCGGGGTGAGCGGTCTGTCCGGCGAGTTCATCGTGCAGTGTTCCTTCGTTCTCGGACATGGCGACAGCCGCCCACGAATGGCGCGGACGGCCGGCCGCCGATCTTATCGTCCGCCTACCGGGAGCAGTACCCGCTGTCTCAGGCAACGGACCCGATACGGCGTGCGGTGACCGATGTGTCGTGATGGATCGGGGTATGTGCGCCGGTGAGCGGCGTGCCCGTACCGCCGCGGCGCGCTGCGACGATCTCGGCGGCGATCGACAGGGCGGTTTCCTCGGGCGTACGGGCACCGAGGTCGAGGCCGATCGGCGAGCGGAGCCGGTTCAGCTCCAGGTCAGTGAGGCCGGCCTCGCGCAAACGGCGCAGCCGGTCCAGGTGGGTGCGGCGGGAGCCCATGGCGCCGACGTAGGCGACGGGGAGCCGCAGGGCCCGCTCCAGCAGCGGGACGTCGAACTTGGCGTCGTGAGTAAGCACACAGAGCACGGCGCGGGGGTCCAGCTCCTGGGAGTCCAGGTAGCGGTGCGGCCAGTCGACCACGATCTCGTCGGCGTCGGGGAAGCGCGCCTGCGTGGCGAAGACGGGCCGGGCGTCGCAGACCGTGACGCGGTAGCCGAGGAATTTCCCGGCCCGGACCAGGGCTGCGGCGAAGTCGATGGCGCCGAAGACCAGCATCCGCGGGGCCGGCACGGACGATTCGACGAGCAGGGTCAGCGGGACGCCGCACCTGCTGCCGTCGGCGCCGATCTCCACGGTGGTGGTGCGGCCCGCGTCCAGCAGGGCGCGGGTCTCCTGGAGCGCGGTGCGGTCCAGCTCGGGGTGGCCGCCGAGGCTGCCGGCGCGGCTGCCGTCGGCGCGGACGAGGAGGGCGCGGCCGAGGAGGTCGGCCGGGCCGGAGACGATGCGTGCGAGGGCCGCCGCCTCGGCGGAGACGGCGGCGGCCACCGCGGCCACGAGCGTCCTGGAGGTGCTGTCCACCGGGGCCGAGGGGTCGTCCGGCCCCTGCGATGGCTCCGGGGCGCTCGCGCGTACCGGGGTGACGAGGATGTCGATGATGCCGCCGCAGGTCAGGCCGACGGCGAAGGCGTCCTCGTCGCTGTATCCGAACTGCTCCAGTACCGGCTCACCGGTCTCCAGGGCCTGTTGGCACAGCTCGTACACCGCACCCTCCACGCAACCGCCGGAGACGGACCCGATCGCCGTGCCGTCGCGGTCGACGGCGAGCGCGGCGCCCGGTTGCCGGGGCGCGCTGCCGCCGACGCCCACCACGGTGGCCACGGCGAAGTCGCGTCCCTGCTCGACCCACCGGTTCAGCTCGTCGGCGATGTCCAGCATGTCCAGCTCCTTGTCTGCGATTGCGCGGAGGGCCGATGCGGCCTCCGCCCGGGCACGGTGCCCGGCTCGGGCGGGTCTCCCCTACCCGATGTCGTTGAAGGCGAAGTTGGCGATGAAGACCAGCGCCAGGATCCACATCAGCGGGCCCGGCTCGCGCCACTTGCCCTGCGCGAGCTTGATCGCGCAGTACGAGATGATGCCGACGGCCACACCGTTCACGATCGAGTAGGTGAACGGCATGATCACCACGGTCAGGAAGACCGGGATGGCCACGGACCGGTCGCGCCAGTCCACGTGCCGTGCGTTCTGCATCATCATCGAGCCGATGACGACCAGCGCGGCGGACGCGACCTGGGCGGGCACGATCTCCGCCAGTGGGGTGAAGAGCAGTGCCGCACCGAAGAGCAGGCCGGTGACGGTGGCCGACAGGCCGGTACGGGCACCCTCGCCGACGCCGCTCGCGGACTCGATGAAGACGGTCTGGCCCGAGGCGCCGGAGACGCCGCCGATCGCACCGCCCGCACCGTCGATGAGCAGCGCCTTGTTCAGCCCCGGCATCCGGCCGAGGTGGTCGGCGAGCTTGGCCTCCTGGCCGACGGCGATGATCGTGGCCATGGCGTCGAAGAAGCCGGCCAGGACCAGGGTGAAGACGACCATCGCCACGGTGGTGGCCCCGAGCTCGGCGAAGCCACCGAACTCGATCTTGCCGAACAGGCTGAAGTCCGGCGACGAGACCAGGGTGTCCGGCAGCGACGGAGTGGCCAGGCCCCACTGCTTGTCGCCCAGCCCGAAGGCCGCGGTGACGATGAGCGAGAAGACCGTGCCGACGGCGATGCCGATCAGGATCGCGCCGGGGATGTTCCGGGCCAGCAGCATGAAGATGACGACGAGGGTGAGGCAGAAGGCCAGGACGGGCCAGCCGGACAGATGGCCGTGGACGCCGAGGGTGACCGGCGCCGAGGCGTTGCCGATGCCGACGAACCCGGCCTTGACCAGGCCGATCATGGTGACGAAGAGGCCGATGCCGATGGTGATGGCGTGCTTGAGGCCCAGCGGGATCGCGTTCATGATCTTCTCGCGGAGCCCGCTGATCACCAGGAGCATGATCACGACACCGTAGATCACACACATGCCCATGGCCTGCGGCCACGACATGTCACTGATCACCTGGGTGCCGAGCACGCCCGAGACGCTCAGACCGGCGGCGAGCGCCAGCGGGACCTTGCCGACGACGCCCATGAGCAGCGTCGCGACCGCGGCCGCGAAGGCGGTCGCCGTGATCACGGCGCCCGGCTCGAGTGTGCCGCCCACCGCGTCCTTGCCGCTGAGCAGGACGGGGTTGAGCAGGAGGATGTACGCCATCGCCATGAAGGTGGTGATGCCGCCGCGCAGCTCCCGGCCGAGGGTGGAGCCACGCTCGGATATGTGGAAGTACCGGTCGAGCCATGACCGGCCGGCGGGCTGGCGCGAACCCGCGCCTGCGTCCTCCGCCGTGGTCGGCTCGATGGTGGGCTGGGTCATGGTGCCTATCTCCCAAGGTTCATAGGGGCACTCACAAGGGGGGAAGTGTGAGATTTGGGATGGAGCGGGCCGCACGACCCGGGGGACGGCCCGAGACGAACGTTTTTCAGCCAATGCGGCGCCGGAGGGATCCTAGGAGCCGCTGCTGATGTGGGGGAAACTCCGGGCGGTACGAACCGCGGGAGGACGGACAGGACACCCCAAACCATCCGTACCGCCCGGAGCATCAGGTGCCGGTGAGGTGTTCGGGCCGCACCGGCGTTTTCGTGAGCGCCAGACCTGTCGCCGCCCGGATGGCGGAGAGGACAGCCGGGGTCGAGGACAGGGTCGGCGCCTCACCGATGCCGCGCAGCCCGTAAGGAGCGTGTTCATCGGCAAGTTCGAGGACGTCCACCGGGATGGTGGGCGTGTCCAGAATGGTGGGGATCAGGTAGTCGGTGAACGAGGGGTTGCGGACCTTCGCCGTCTTGGGGTCGACGACGATCTCCTCCATGACCGCCACGCCCAGGCCCTGGGTGGTGCCACCCTGGATCTGGCCGACGACGGACAGCGGGTTGAGCGCCTTGCCGACGTCCTGCGCGCAGGCCAGCTCGATGACCTTGACCAGGCCGAGCTCGGTGTCGACCTCGACGACCGCGCGGTGCGCCGCGAAGGAGTACTGCACGTGGCCGAAGCCCTGGCCGGTCTCCAGGTCGAAGGCCTCGGTGGGGCGGTGCCGCCACTCCAGCTCGACCTCCACGGCCTCCTCGCCCAGCACGTCCGCGATGTCGGCGAGCACCTCGCCGCCGTCGGTTACGACCTTGCCGCCCTCCAGGAGCAGCTCGGCGGTGGCCCACGCCGGGTGGTACGTGCCGAACTTGATCCGGCCCTTCTGCAGGACCTGCTCGCGCACGGCCTCGCAGCTGTTCTTCACCGCGCCGCCGGTGACGTAGGTCTGCCGGGAGGCGGAGGTGGAGCCGGCGGAGCCGACCTGGGTGTCGGCCGGGTGGATGGTGACCTGCTGGACGCCCAGCTCGGTACGGGCGATCTGCGCGTGCACGGTGATGCCGCCCTGGCCGACCTCGGCCATCGCGGTGTGCACGGTCGCGACCGGCTCGCCGTTGATGACCTCCATCCGCACCTTCGCGGTGGAGTAGTCGTCGAAGCCCTCGGAGAACCCGACGTTCTTGATGCCGACGGCGTAGCCGATGCCGCGGACGACGCCCTCACCGTGGGTGGTGTTGGACAGGCCGCCGGGCAGCGCGCGGACGTCGGCGCCCTCGGTGGTCTCCCACTGGTTCTCCGGCGGCAGCGGCATGGCCTTCACGCGGCGCAGCAGCTCGGCGACCGGCGCGGGCGAGTCGACCGGCTGCCCGGTCGGCAGGAGCGTGCCCTGCTCCATGGCGTTGCGCTGCCGCAGCTCGACGGGGTCCATGTCCAGCGCCTTGGCCAGCTTGTCCATCTGCGCCTCGTAGGCGAAGCACGCCTGGACCGCGCCGAAGCCGCGCATGGCGCCGCACGGCGGGTTGTTCGTGTAGAGCGCGACGGCCTCGATGTTCACGTCGTCGACGACGTACGGGCCGACGGCGAGCGAGGAGGCGTTGCCGACCACGGCCGGGGAGGCCGAGGCGTACGCGCCGCCGTCCAGCACGATGCGGCACTTCAGGTGGGTGAGCTTGCCGTCCTTGGTGGCGCCGTGCTCGTACCAGAGCTTGGCGGGGTGCCGGTGGACGTGCCCGAAGAAGGACTCGAACCGGTTGTAGACGATCTTGACGGGCTTGCCGGTGCGGAGCGCCAGCAGGCAGCCGTGGATCTGCATCGACAGGTCCTCGCGGCCGCCGAAGGCACCGCCGACGCCGGAGAGCGTCATGCGTACCTTCTCCGGCGGCAGGCCGAGCACCGGCGCGATCTGGCGCAGGTCCGAGTGGAGCCACTGGGTCGCGACGTACAGGTCGACGCCGCCGTCCTCGGCCGGCACCGCGAGGCCGGACTCCGGGCCGAGGAAGGCCTGGTCCTGCATGCCGAAGTCGTACTCGCCGGTGACGATCACGTCGGCGCGCTTGGCGGCCTCGTCCGCGTCGCCGCGGATGATCGGCTGGCGGTGGACGATGTTCGGGTGCGGTACGTGACCCGCGTGGTGGTCGTTGCGCCCCGGGTGGAGCAGCGGGGCGTCCTCGGCGAGGGCCGAGGCCTCGTCGGTGACGACCGGCAGCTCCGCGTAGTCGATCTTGATCTTGGCGGCGGCCCGCCGCGCGGTCTCCGGGTGGTCGGCCGCGACCAGCGCGACCGGCTCGCCGTGGTGCCGTACCCGGCCGTGGGCCAGTACGGGCGTGTCCTGGATCTCCAGGCCGTAGTTCTTCACCGCGGTGGGCAGGTCGTCGTAGGTGAGGACCGCGTAGACACCGGCCTGGGCGAGCGCCTCGGAGGTGTCGATGGAGCGGATCTCGGCGTGCGCGACGGTGCTGCGCAGCGTGAAGCCCCACAGCATGTCCTCGTGCCACATGTCCGAGGAGTACGCGAACTCGCCGGTCACCTTCAGCGTGCCGTCCGGGCGCAGCGTGGAGGCCCCGATACCGGCCGGCGTCTTGCTGCCCTGGGTGAGATTGGTGGGTGTCCGGGTGACTCCGGCCATGGTCAGGCCCCCGTTCCTGCGGTCTCGTTCTCGCCGCGGGCGGCCGCGAGGCGGACCGCGTCGAGGATCTTCTCGTAGCCCGTGCAGCGGCACAGGTTGCCGGACAGCGCCTCGCGGATGTCGGCGTCGGACGGCTGGGAGTTGCGCTCCAGCAGCTCGTCGGCGGCGACCAGCAGACCCGGCGTGCAGAAGCCGCACTGGACGGCGCCCGCGTCGATGAAGGCCTGCTGGATGGGCGAGAGAGCCGTATGCGGGGAGGTGCCCTGCTCACCCGTCCGGCTGTCCTCCGGACCGGCGGGCTTGGCGGCCCAGCCCTTGGCCTCGTCCAGCGTGGTGCCCTTGGCCCCGCCACAGGCACCCGTGCCGCAGCCGGTGCGCTCGGCGCGCTGCTGGGCGAAGTCGGCCAGGCCCTCGACGGTGACCACGTCGCGGCCCTCGACCTGCCCGGCGGCGACCAGGCAGGAACACACCGGCACGTCGTCCAGCCGGACCGTGCAGGAGCCGCACTCGCCCTGCTCGCAGGCGTTCTTCGAACCCGGCAGGCCCATCCGCTCGCGGAGCACGTACAGCAGGCTCTCGCCTTCCCAGACGTCGTCGGCCGTCTGCTCGCGGCCGTTGACGGTGAACTTCACGCGCACTGTGCGCCTCCCTGTGCCGTGCGGCCGTTGCCGCGGTAGGACTCCCACACCCAGCCGAGCGTGCGGCGGGCCATCACACCGACCGCGTGCCGGCGGTACTTCGCGCTGCCGCGCACGTCGTCGATCGGGTTGCAGGCACCCGTCGCCAGCTGCGCGAACTGCTTCGCCACGGACACCGGGACCGGTGCGCCGGACTCCCAGAGACCGGCCTCCTCCAGCGCCGCCGCGAGGAAGGTCTCGGCCTCCTTGGCACGTACCGGGGTGGGCGCGGCCGAACCGATGCCGGTCCGTACCGTCTTCGTCTCCGGGTGCAGCGCGATACCGAACGCGCACACCGCGATGACCATGGCGTTGCGCGTACCGACCTTGGAGAACTGCTGGGCCCCGGTGGCCTTGGGCAGGTGGACGGCGCGGATCAGCTCGTCCTGCTCCATGGCGTTGCGCTTGACGCCTACGTAGAAGTCGTCGATGGGGATCATGCGCACGCCGCGGGCCGCCGACTCCACCTCGACCTCGCCGCCCGAGGCGAGCAGCGCGGGGTGCGCGTCGCCGGCCGGGGAGGCGGTGCCGAGGTTGCCGCCGACGCCGCCGCGGTTGCGGATCTGCGGGGAGGCGACGGTGTGCGAGGCGAGCGCCAGGCCCGGCAGCTCGGTACGCAGGTTCTCCATGATCCGGGTGTACGGCACGGAAGCGCCGAGCCGTACGGTGTCCGCTCCGGTCTCCCACTCCCGCAGATCACCGATGCGGTTCAGATCCATCAGGTATTCGGGGCGGCGGTGGTCGAAGTTGATCTCGACCATCACGTCCGTGCCGCCCGCGATCGGCACAGCGGTGGGGTGCTCGGCCTTCGCGGCGAGCGCCTCCTCCCAGCTGGCGGGGCGAAGGAAGTCCATGTGTGGCTCTCTTCTCGGAAAATCGTGCCGTAACCACTACGGTCGGCGGTGTCAACGGGCCCTACGGTGACGGGGCCGCCGCCGTAGCCATCCGGCCGCCGTCTCTCGGGTTGTTCATATGTCGTTCACGCGATGTGACCCAGTACACGCGCCCAGCGCCCGCCCGGTGCAGTCACCGAAACCATGAAGCGGTTGGCTGGCCAGGGCACCCGTCTTGTAGATTCGAACGAAAAGCGGGGCCCGGCAACCTCGCGGTATTCCACCGGCAACACGAGACGGAAAGATCGGCGGGCGAGGTCATGCGGCTCCGCGCACTTCTGGACACCGACTCCCTTGGCCTGCGGCTTCTCGGGGGCGAGGACGAACTGGACCGCACGGTGCGGGGGGTGATGACCACCGACCTGCGGGATCCCAGCCGCTACCTCAACGGGGGCGAACTGGTCCTCTCCGGCCTGGCCTGGCGGCGGGAGCCCGAGGACTCGGAAAACTTCGTCCGGATTCTTGCCACGGCCGGAGTGGCCGGGCTGGCGGCCGGCGAGGCGGAGCTGGGCTCCGTCCCCGAGGACCTGGTGCTCGCCTGCGCGCGCCACCGCCTGCCGCTGTTCTCCGTCTCCGAGGCGGTCTCCTTCGCCTCGATCACCGAGTACGTCGTACGGCAGGTCTCCGGTGAGCGCGCCGGCGACCTGGCCGCCGTCGTGGACCGGCACCGTCGCCTGATGACGTCGGGCCCGGCGGGCGGCGGCCCCGAGGTCGTCCTGGACCTCCTCGGCTCCGACCTCGACCTGGCCGCCTGGGTGCTCTCCCCCACCGGACGGCGGATCGCGGGCGCAACGCCCGGGGGCGAGGCGGCGGGCGCGGAGGACACCGCCGGCACGGCGGACGGCGCGCGGCTGGCGGGCGAGCACCTGGCGGCGGCCCGCAGCGGGCGCCGCAGCCCGCACCGGGTCCTGCTCGGCAACACCACGTACTCCCTCTTCCCGATCCGCAGCGGCGGCCGCGACCTGCGCGAGACGCTGCTCTCGGACTGGCTGCTGGCGGTCGAGGCGGACGCCGGCGACTGGCCGGCGGAGCGGCTGGACCTGCTGCACGGCGTCACCCAGCTGATCGCCGTCGAGCGGGACCGGCGCGACGCGGCCCGTACGGTGCGCCGCCGGCTCGCCCAGGAGGTCCTGGAGCTGGTCCAGACGGGTGCGCCGCCCGCCGAGATCGCCGCCCGGCTGCGGGTCGCCGCGCCCGTGTTGCTGCCGGGCCTCGGCACCGCGCCGCACTGGCAGGTCGTGGTCGCCCGCGTGGAGTGGGAGGGCGGCGATCTCCCCGGCGGCCCGGTCGCCCAGTCCCTCCTGGAAGAGATCCTGGTCGACCCCGGGGCCGCGGGGCCCGACCCGGCCGACCGGATCGCCGTGGCGCACACCGGGGACGAGGCGGTCGCGCTGGTACCGCTGCCCGCCCTGCACGACGACGACTCCGACGCCAAGGCCGAGGGGCTGCACGCCGGCGCGCTGCTCGCCGCGGTCCAGGAGCCGCTCTCCCGCGGGCTGGCCGACGACGGCCGGCTCACCCTCGGCGTGAGTGCCGCCGTCCACTCGGCGGAGGGCCTGCGCGGCGCGCTGGAGGAGGCCCGGCACGCCCGCCGGGTCGCGGCGGCCCGGCCCGGCGCGGTGTGCGCCGCCGGCCACGAGGAGCTGGCCTCGCACGTCCTGCTGCTGCCCTTCGTCCCCGACGACGTGCGCCGAGCCTTCACCGCCCGGCTGCTGGACCCGCTCCGGGACTACGACCGGCGGCACCGTGCCGAGCTGATCCCCACCCTGGAGGCGTTCCTGGACAGCGACGGCTCCTGGACCCGCTGCGCCGGCCGCCTCCACCTGCACGTCAACACCCTCCGCTACCGCGTCGGCCGCATCGAGCAGCTCACCGGCCGCGACCTGTCCCGCCTGGAGGACAAGCTGGACTTCTTCCTGGCCCTGCGGATGACGTGAGGACCGTTCCGGCCGAGGACGTGACCGCCCCGCGGAGGACATGAGCGCGGGTGGCGCCGGGGGCCGCGTGCCGGGCCCCGCACACCCCCTGATCACGGCTCGATAAGGTTTTCCCATGGCGATGACGGACGGGCCGGAGGCGGCCGCCGAGCCGGGGCCGGCGGAAGCGGCGGCACCGGACTGGCAGGCGCCGAGCGAGGTCGAGCAGCAGCTGTACGACGCGAAGGCGCGCGGGGACTGGTCCGCGTACTTCGACGTGCTGGCCCGTACCGAGCTGTACATCGCCGACTCCCGGGCCGCGGCCGACGCGCACCCGGGAACGGTGCGCTTCCAGCCGTACTGGGACCAGCGGACCGGGACGCCCTGCCTGGCCGCCTTCACCACCGGCATGCTGCCCGCGCCCGTCGCCGACCCGGTCTTCTGGTCCGGCTCGCTGGACTGGTACGCGCGCAACTGGGAACCGCACGACCCGCCGTGGCTGGCCGTCAACCCCGGCAGCCCGTGCGAGGCGTACTTCCCGGCCTCGCCCGAGCACCGCGCCCTGTGGCAGCGGCACGCCGCGGCCGCCGCCTCCGCCCAGGAGGAGCCCATCAGGCTGCGCGCGCTGCACCTGGGCGGGCCGCTGCACGGCCCGGTGGCGCACGGACTCGCCTGCGGGGCGCTGCTGTTCGTCAAGAACGGCCAGCCGTGGAACGCCATGGCCCACCACGGCCGGGGCTACTACCCGGAGAAGAAGCAGCTCGCCGAGTTCTGGGGCGTCACCGACCGGGCCGGCTGGCAGCAGTCCCAGGAGCGGCTGATCGCCGCCGACATGGTCAGCGAGGTCTGGGAGTTCGCGCTCGCCGTACGGCGCTCCCTCGCGCTGGACTTCGCGGGCGCCGTCAGCGTGGACCACTGGCGCGGGGTGGCCGAGCGGGTGCTGCGGCACAACGCGGCGAAGGGCGCCGAGGTCAAGATCGGCCCGGAGGGCGTGACGAAGACCGAGCCGCCCGGCGAGGCGGAGGTCGCCTCGCAGGTCGCGGGGGTGCAGCGGCTGATCGGCCGGATCGCCCGGTACGAGGCGCGGTTCCGCGCGGACGGTGTGCTGCCGGAAGGGAAGTTCGTCCGCTCCACCGAGGCGTGGGACTACGGGCGCGCCTCCGGCATGGCCCGCTGGGGGCTCGGCGCGCGCTACTGCGACCTCCAGGAGGCGGAGCAGGCCGTGCTGCGGGCCGGCCGGGCGAGCCGGAACGCGTACCGGTCCTGGGAGGACTTCTCGGCCGGTTTCATCCTCGGCCGCTGCCTGCAGTTCGACGAGGAGGAGTTCGGCCACTGGTACGGGGACATGGTCACGGCGCACCGCATCCTGACCACCGACCCGGCCAGCCCCTGGCGGAACATCCCCTGGGAGTGACGCCCCGCCTCCGGTGACGCACGGCTCTCGACGCGCACGTCACCCCGCGCGCGTCCCCGCGCCCGCCGCGCACCCCCCGATCCGGTGGACCGGACCCCGCCAGGCGTCCACTGCCGCCTCCTGCAGCGGGACCGGGCGACGGGATCATGGGGCGGCCGGCGAGCGGCGGACGGCGCGCGGCCGACGGCACGACACCACGTCACTCCTTCGAGCGTATTTCGCGTGACGCCGCTGTGCCGATCGAAGCGCCAGGTCACGGCATTCCAGGACGGACCGCCCGGCCCGTACGCCCCACCGGAGAGCCGCGATCCGCTCTCCTAGCGGCTCAACTCCGCCCCGTACACGGCCCGTGGGAGATTGTGAAATCATTCACCCAGCCCCTTGGCCCCACGCCGAAATTCGTGCTGAGATTCGCCCACTGCTTCCAGTCCAGGCTCAAAGGTGCGCTCGGGGAGGGCAATGTGGCGGATACCGCCATGCCGGAATCTGCGGAATCCGACGGCTCCGAAGGGACCGTCGAACGACTGCCGGTGCCGGGGGCACCGGTGACGGGACTGCCGGCCGCGCGGACGGCCGAGGGAGCCGCCGACGAGGACGGCCCACTGGACCGGGCCGTGTGGCGACTCCGCTCCCGCGGCTGCTGGGAGGACGCGGCCGCCCTGCTGGAACCGCACGCCGCCGCGCACGCGCCCGCCGCGCTGCGCCGCGCCGCGCTTCTCGTGGAGCGCTCCATGTTCACCTGCGCGGGCTGGGCCGAGGCCGAGGACGCCCTGCGGTACGCCGAGGCCCGCGCGGCCACCGACGACGAACGCGGCGACGCGGCCTGCGAGCGCGGCCATCTCGCCTACGCCGCCACCGTCCTGGGCGTACGGGACCGCGCCGACGAGGCGCGCGCGGCACTCGGCCGCGCCGCCGCCCTGCTGCCCCCGGCGGCGCCGGGACGCGCCCTGCTGGACTTCCGGCGCGGCCTCATGGCCGAGCACCTCGCCGACAGCCCGCAGTCGGCCCGCGCCGCCTACCGCCGCGCGCACGCCGCCGCCACCGCCCACGAAGACCCGCTGCTGCTCTCCTTCACCTGGCGGCACCTGGCCGGACTCGCCCTCCGCGACGGCGAGTTGGCGGAGGCCCGGCACGGCTTCGCCGAATCCCTCCGGATCCGCGAGGAACTGGGCTACCTCATCGGCACGGCCCCGGCACTCGCCGCCCTCGCCGACGCCGCCCCCGAAGAGGAGGCCCCCCGCCTCCGCGCCGAGGCCGCCCGCCTCTTCCGCCTCATGGACGGCGTCCCCACCTGGCTCGCGGACCACCTGCCGACGGCGGCATAGCACGGCTCCGCCGGGCGCCGTGGAGGCGCCCGGACGGCGCGGGCTCAGTGCGGGAAGCGCGTGCCCGTGAGGTGGTCGCGGAGGATGCGTTCGGCGAGGGCCGGGTCCTGGGCCGTGAGGGCGTCGAGGAGGGCCATGTGGTCGGCGGCGTCGGCCAGGAGGTCGGCGACGCCCGCCGTAGCGCCGCCGCAGGGCCAGCCCGTGCGGCGGTGCAGGTCGTCGGCGACGAGCATCAGCTGCCGGTTGCCGGTCAGGTCGAGGAGCGCGCGGTGGAAGGCGCGGTCGGCCTCCGCGTACGCCACGCAGTCACCGTGGCCCGCGGCCGTGACCGTCGCGGCGGCCGCGGGGCGCAGCTCCTCCCAGCGCTCGGGCGGCAGGGCGCGGGCCAGCCGCAGTACGGCCGGCACCTCCAGCATCGACCGGACCTCGGCCAGTTCGGCGAGGTCGCGGGGGGTGCGCTCGGCGACCCGGAAGCCGCGGTTCGGCACCACCTCGACCGCGCCCTCGACCGCGAGCTGCTGCATCGCCTCGCGGACCGGGGTGGGGGACACGCCGAAGCTCTCGGCGAGCGCGGGCGCCGAGTAGACGGCGCCGGGCGCCAGCTCGCCGGAGAGCAGGGAGTCGCGCAGTGCTGCCAGGACCTGCGCGCGTACGGAGTGCCGCTGGGGCTTGCGCACGGTCGCGGCGGGGGGCGGCGCGGCCGCGGCGTGGATGCGGGCCGCGGGCTCGGAGTCCGCGCGGGGGCCCGGCGTGGCCGGTACCCGCTGCGCGCCGTCCGCGTCGGCGGGGTGCCGCCCGCGCACCGGCTCCGCGCGCCCCTGAGCGGGCACGCGGGCGCGTATCCGCGGGGGCTGCTCCGCCGCGCGCTGCTCCATGGGTACCTCCTGATGTCCTTGTGCACCATAGGCGGCCCCCGTCGCAGGTCAAACCTCGCAGTCTTCCGCTAAGGTAAGCCTTACCTGCCAACGACAGCGATTCGGTGGTCCCTCGCATGGCTTCTTCCGCGCTCGCCGCCCCGCCGTCCACTTCCCCCGTGACCGGCGCGTATGCCCGGCTCACCGAGGTCTTCCCCCATCTGCGGATCACCGAGCTCGGTCCGGAGGACCCGGCCCCGACGGGCGAGGGCTGGACCGGCGCGGCGGAGCTGGCGGCCGGCGGCGCGGCCCTGGACGCGTTCCTGGCCTGGGACGACGCGCAGGTGGTCGAGAACTACGGGAAGCAGGCGCGCCCCGACGTGGTCGCCAGCTTCGGCCTGCACCGTTACGCCTGGCCCGCCTGTCTGCTGATCACCATGCCGTGGTTCCTGCACCGCCGGGTGCCGCGGCTGCCCGCCGGCGCCGTCTTCTTCCCGCGCGAGATGGGCCACGCGGCGGTCCGCATCACCTCCTTCGCGTGCCTGCCCGGCGACCCGGCGGCCGAGCTGCCGGGCGCCGTGGTCGTCGCCGACGAGGAGGCGCTGCGCGCCGAGGTGCGGTCCGCCGTCGCCGAACACCTCGCGCCCGTACTGGACGGCTTCCGCCCCCGCGTGCGGCGCGGGCCGCGCGCGCTGTGGGGCATGGCGACGGACGAGATCGTCGAGGGCATGTGGTACCTCGGCCATCTGCTCGGCGAGGAGCCGCGCGCGGTGGCCGAAGTCGAGCGGCTGCTGCCGGGCGCGACCGCGCCGTACGTGGGCGGCGCGGGCTTCCGCGAGCTGACGGGGCCGGCCGGGGAGAAGCTTCCGACGCGGGACCGCGCGAGCTGCTGCATGTTCTACACGGTGCGTCCGGAGGACACCTGCGTCACCTGTCCGCGTACATGTGACGCGGACCGGGTCGCGCGGCTGACCGCGAGCGCCTGACTCCGAGCCACTCCTCCATCCGCACCCGATCGAGCGGCGAAAATCGAACTCAACTGCCACCCCTCTCAAGGGTGTACGAACAGTTCACCCCTCCCGGCGGGCCCCGGCGCCTCCTTGGCGTTCTCTTGCCCCGAAAACCCCTGCGGAACCGGCCGACTCCGCCAGGATGTCGCGCGAAAACGCGTACCGCGATGCACAAGGGGTCCCAGATGGCAATGACGGACATATCGCTGGACTGGCTCATTCCGGGAGCCCTGCTGCTCATCGGTGTCTCGGCAGCCGTCGCCGTGGTCCTGCGCGGCAAGCGCGGCCCGGCGAAGACGACGGCCGACGACTCCTGGGAGCGCAGCGAGGAACGCCGGCGCCGCAAGGAGGCCGTCTACGGCTCGGCGGCCTACCTGCTGCTCTTCTGCTGTGCCGCGGTGGCCGCCGCGCTCTCCTTCCACGGCCTGGTCGGCTTCGGCCGGCAGAACCTCAACCTCTCCGGGGGCTGGGAGTACCTGGTGCCGTTCGGCCTGGACGGCGCGGCGATGTTCTGCTCCGTTCTGGCGGTGCGCGAGGCCAGCCACGGTGACGCGGCGCTCGGCTCCCGGATATTGGTGTGGACGTTCGCGGGCGCGGCCGCGTGGTTCAACTGGGTGCACGCGCCGCGCGGCCTGGACCACGCGGGCGCCCCGCAGTTCTTCGCGGGCATGTCCCTGTCGGCCGCCGTCCTCTTCGACCGCGCGCTGAAGCAGACCCGCCGGGCGGCGCTGCGCGAACAGGGCCTGGTGCCGCGGCCACTGCCGCAGATCCGCATGGTGCGCTGGCTCCGCGCGCCGCGCGAGACCTTCGCGGCCTGGTCGCTGATGCTGCTGGAGGGCGTACGGAGCCTGGACGAGGCGGTCGAGGAGGTACGCGAGGACCGGCGCGAGCGGGAGCGCACCCGGCGCCGCCGCCGCGAGCACCGGAAGCTGGACCGGGCCCGGGTACGGGCGCTGAACCGGCAGCACCGATGGGGCCGCGGCGCCCGTCAGCTGCCGGCCGTGGACGCCGGGCGGCCCGCCGCGCAGCAGTCCGAGGCCCCGGCCCTCGAAGGCCAGGCGGTCGGAGTGCCGGCAGCGGGGGGCCGGGCCGCCGAGAACCCCGCACTCGACGGCCCGGCGGCCGATGACGGGACGGTCGCCGGTGACACGCTCCGGTCCCGTCCCACTCTGAAGGCCGTGGCCGGCCGTACCGGCAGCGGTGCCGAGCGGTCCGGCGGGCGGACCGTGGACCTCACCGCCGAGGACGACACGCAGACGCTCCCGCGGCTGGACTCCCTGGAGGAGAAGCTCGCCGAGATCGAGCGGCAGTTCGGCTGAGCGGACCGTGGCCCCGGGCCACGGCGGGGGGGGGGGGGGGGGGGGGGGGGGGGGGGGGGGGGCGGGGGGGGGGGGGGGCGGGGGGGGGGGGCGCCGCCGCCCCCCCCCCCCCCCCCGCCGCCGTGTGCCGGTGCGCGGCCCGCGCGTACGGGAGGTACGGAGAACGGCCTTCAGGTCCCCGTGCCGCCCAGTTCGAACCACACGCACTTGCCGACTCCGTGCATCCGTATGCCCCAGGCGTCGGCGAGCGAGCGCACCAGCATCAGTCCCCTCCCCGAAGTGCCTTCGGTGGTCGGTCTGCGGGACCGCGGCCGCCGGGACACGAAGTCCCGCACCTCCACCCGCAGACGGTCGGTCACCGTGGCGGTCACCACGGCCCCCCGGTCGGTGTGCACCAGAGCGTTGGTCACCAGCTCGCTGATGAGCAGCTCCGCGATGTCCGACCTGCCGGTCTCCCCCCAGTGGAGCAGCAGATGACGCAGGTCCTTGCGGACTTCCGCGACCGCCGTGAGGTCGGCGCGGCGCAGCCGACGCCGGATGGCCCTCGGCCGCTGCCCCTCGGTCCATGTGTCGATGCAGGTGTCGGCGGGCCCGATGACCGGCCCGCCGCCCCGTCCGTGCACCTGCTCGCCCCGTACAGGCTGACGATTCATCCTCCCCGCCCCGAGCGTTCCCGTGTCGCCGATCTTCCGGGCGACCTCACGGCGAACCATGCCCACCGGGCGACATGCCAAGCTTCACCCCGTGCTCCCGCATATGCCATGGGATGCCCGTTTGGTACCGACCAAGGGCCGGTCCGGCGGTCATGACAAGGGCGGCAACCCGGCGGCGGTGCGGTCGTCCGTAGGACCAATTCGCCCCCGCTGCCGACCGGTCCGCTGCCGCAGCCGGTGCTCCGCCTCCCGGTGGGCCGTCGAGGGAGCGGGTCCGCCGACCGGCCCGGTACGTCTACGCCCGCGTCTGCGCGGCTACGGCGGGCCGTCGCACCCCGGAAGCCCCTGACGTCTTCTGCCATCGCCGGGCACAGGTGCGGGGCATGCGCCCCGCTGGCGGTGACGGCTCACATGCGCGGGATGTTGCGGAGATTGGACCGGGCCATCTGCACCATCCGGCCCACTCCGCCGTCCAGCACGATCTTGCCCGCCGAGAGCGCGAACCCGGTCACCATGTCCGCGCTGATCTTCGGCGGGATGGACAGCGCGTTCGGGTCGGTGACGACGTCGACGAGCGCGGGACCGTTGTGCTTGAAGGCGTCCCGCAGCGCCCCGCGGAGCTGCTTGGGCTTCTCCACCCGGACGCCGTACGCGCCCGCCGCCCTGGCGATGGCGGCGAAGTCGGGGTTGTGGTTGTCGGTGCCGTACGAGGGCAGCCCGGCGACCAGCATCTCCAGCTCGACCATGCCGAGCGAGGAGTTGTTGAACAGCACGACCTTCACCGGCAGGTTGTGCTGCACCAGGGTGAGGAAGTCGCCCATGAGCATGGAGAATCCGCCGTCGCCCGACATCGAGACGACCTGCCGCCGGCGGTCCGTCAGCTGCGCGCCGATGGCCTGCGGCAGCGCGTTGGCCATCGAGCCGTGGGTGAACGAACCGATGACGCGGCGGCGCCCGTTGGGGGTGAGGTACCGCGCCGCCCAGACGTTGCACATGCCCGTGTCGACCGTGAAGACCGCGTCGTCGGCGGCCTCCTCGTCGAGCACGGAGGCGACGAACTCCGGGTGGATCGGCACGTGCTTGTCGACCTTGCGGGTGTACGCCTTGACCACGCCCTCCAGCGCGTCGGCGTGCTTCTTCAGCATCCGGTCGAGGAACCGGCGGTTCCTCTTCTCCTCGACCAGCGGGGTCAGGCAGCGCAGGGTCTCGCGTACGTCGCCCCAGACGGCGAGGTCCAGCGTGGAGCGGCGGCCGAGGTGCTCGGGACGCACGTCCACCTGCACGATCGGCACGTCCTTCGGCAGGAAGGCGTTGTACGGGAAGTCCGTGCCGAGCAGGATCAGCAGATCGCACTCGTGGGTGGCTTCGTAGGCGGCGCCGTACCCGAGCAGACCGCTCATCCCGACGTCGAAGGGGTTGTCGTACTGAATCCACTCCTTGCCGCGCAGCGCGTGGCCGACCGGTGACTTGATCTTCTCGGCCAGTTCCATGACCTCGGCATGGGCGCCCGCCGTACCGCTGCCGCAGAACAGCGTGACCTTGCCGGCCCCGTCGATCATGCGGGCGAGCTGCGCGATCTCCGCGTCGCCGGGGCGGACGGAGGGCCGCGAGGTGACCAGCGCGTGTTCCTCGGCGCGCTCGGGCGCCGGCTCTCCCGCGATGTCGCCGGGCAGCGCGACCACCGAGACGCCGCTGCGGCCCACCGCGTGCTGGATCGCGGTCTGCAGGACGCGCGGCATCTGCTTGGTGCTGGAGATCAGCTCGCAGTAATGGCTGCACTCCTGGAAGAGCTGGTCGGGGTGGGTCTCCTGGAAGAAGCCGGTGCCGATCTCGCTGGAGGGGATGTGCGAGGCCAGGGCCAGTACGGGGGCCATCGAACGGTGCGCGTCGAAGAGGCCGTTGATGAGGTGGAGGTTGCCCGGCCCGCAGGACCCGGCGCAGGCCGCGAGCCGGCCGGTGATCTGGGCCTCGGCCCCGGCCGCGAACGCCGCGACCTCCTCATGCCGGACCTGCACCCACTCGACGGCCGAGGTGCGACGGATGGCGTCGACGACGGGGTTCAGGCTGTCGCCGACGACTCCGTAGAGCCGCTGGACCCCGGCCCGCGCCAGGATGTCGACGAACTGCTCGGCCACGGTCTGCTTCGCCATCGCGCGCACGCCCTTCGGGTGGGGATCAGTGGCTCGCGCCGCCGGCGGGGGTTTGTCCGCCTTTGCGGCATCGGGTCGGTTCTACCACTCTTCCCCGGGGCGGCCCCGGAAGGCGTGCTGCGGGGCCGCCGCGTCCCCCGGCTGCCCTTTCAGCCGTCCCAGACCGCCGCGGCCGTCCGGTCCTTCGCGTGCCCCTTGAGGCGCAGCTGGGCGTCGGCCAGGAAGGCGGCCAGCCCCGGCGGCTCGGTCTCGGCCCACCGCCCGGCCAGCCGCGCGGCGAAGTCGGGCGCCTCGCGCAGCGGCTCGGCGAGGCCCGCACTGCACAGCAGCAAGGTGTCGCCGGCGCGTGCCACGGAGGCACGGAAGCGGAACGGTTCACCGGCCGCGCCGGAAGGCCCGCCGAGCGCCGGACCGTCCGCCGTACCGGTCCCGTCGGCCGACGCACCGGCCCCTCCGGCCGCCTCGGTCTCCCCGGCGCTCTCGTGGGCGCCCGGCGCCCCGGTGACGCCGAGGTTCATCGTCGGGTCCGGGTCGGCGAGGCCGCGCTGCGCCGGGATGCCGGGCCGCCGCGTGCCGTATCCGACGACCGGCCCGCCGGTCGCCTCCTCCGGCGGCAGTGGCGGCTCCAGGTCCTGCCAGACGCCGTCCCGGAGCCGGAAGAGGCCGCCCCCGCCGACGCCGAAGAAGACCCGGGTGCGGCAGGCCGGATCGGCGGGCAGCAGCAGGCAGCGCAGCGACGCGGTGTACGCGTGCGGCTCCAGGCCCAGCTCGGCGGCGCGGGCCCGCAGCCGGCCGTAACCGCGGTCGGCGAGCCGCTGCAGCCCGGACTTGAGGGCTTCCCGGCGGCCGGAGCGGATGTCGTCGGCCAGCCGGGCGCCGGAGCGGCCGACGGCGGCGCCGATCCACCGGCAGGCGTCGCGGGCGGCGCGGTGACTCTCGGGCGAGGCGTGCGCGCCGGAGGCGACCGCGACCAGGATCAGGGTCTGCCGCCCGGCGCCGAAGCGGGCGGTGAGCAGGGCGTCGCGGCGCGGGTCGCCGCGGTAGCGCGCCGAGTCGCCCCGTACGGAGGCGGCGCGCAGCGTGAGCGTGCCGTACTGCGCGCCGTCCAGCTCGGTGTCCGGGACCAGCCCGGCGAGGTCGGCCGGGTCGGCGGCGGGCAGCGCGACCGGCTCGGCCGCGTACGGGGGCGGCCGGTCCCCGACGAACTCCACGGTGGGCAGCGGCACGGGCGGCGCGAGAGCGGCGGCCCCGGCGACGGGCGCCGGACGGGCGGCCTCCGGGCGGCCGGTCACCGGCTCCGGAGGGCCGGCCACCACCTCTGGGGGCCCGGTCACCGGCTCAGGGACCTCTTCAGCGGCGAGCGGCGGCCCCGGCACCGGCCCGGCCGCTTCCGGCGGCCCCGTGATCGGCCCGGCACCGGCGGCACCGACCGCGCGCAGGGCGGAGTCCACGCGGTCGTCGAGCGAGTCGGGCGCGGCCGAGGGGCCCGCGTCGACGGGCTTGCCGTCACCCGCTTCGTACAGTTCGTGCCACCAGTCGTCCTCGTGTCCGCGTGTGTCCCCCTGCTGGCTCATGCCCCGTATTGTCCATCGCGGGTGGGCCGGGAAACAGTGCACGAACGGGTGCTCCGCGAACGCATCAGCGGACCGCGGCGGCGTCCTCCAGCGTGAGCAGCGCGCGCTTGCGGTCCAGGCCGCCCGCGTACCCGGTGAGCGAGCCGTCGGCGCCGATGACGCGGTGACAGGGGCGCAGCACCAGCAGCGGGTTGGCGCCGATCGCGGTGCCGATGGCCCGTACGGCGGGCCGGGAGGCCCCGATGCGCCGGGCGATCTCGCCGTAACTGACGGTCTCGCCGTACGCCACGCCGTCCAGCGCCGCCCAGACGCGCTCGCGGAAGGCCGTGCCGCGCGCGGCCAGCGTCAGGCCGAACTCCCGGCGCTCGCCCGCGAAGTACTCCTTCAGCTGCCGCTCCGCCTCGGCGAAGGCGGCCGGCTCGCGGGTCCAGTCCGGCGCGGGCACGACGCCGCCCTTCTGCTCCGGGACGGAGAGGGCGGTCAGCACCGTGCCGCCGGGGGCACCGGCCGACGCCTCGCCCACCAGGGTCAGCCGGCCGAGGGGGCTGTCAAGCTGCGTGTAGAGCGGCATGGTCGCAGACGTCCTTCTGGTCGTGGTCTTCGGATCCGGGTGCGGCACCGGTACTGAGGCCGGCGTGCCGGAGGTACTGGAGGGCGTACGAGCGCCACGGCCGGTGGTCAGCGCCGGCGGGGGCGAGGCCGGGCGGGCCCACGTCGGGGTCGCCCAGCGCGCGCCGCCTGATGACCGCCGCCGCGGCCGGGCCGACGCCCGGGAGCGCGGCGAGGGCGCGTTCGGCGGCGTCCCGGTCCGCGCCCGCTTCGAGGTCGACGGCGCCGTCGGCGAGCGCGGCGCACAGGGCCCGCACCCCCTCCCCCGCGTCGGCCGCCACCAGCTCGGCCGGGGCCGGAAAGAGGTGGGTGAGCGTGCCGTCGGGGGCGTCCAGGGGCTTGCCGTACGCCCGCACGAGGGCGGCGGCGCGCTCCGGGGGCCCGCCGAGCACGGTCCGTACGGCCAGCTCGGCCGGGTCGGCCGCGCCCGGCGAGCGCAGCCCGGGGCGGGCGGCGACCAGCGGCCGGAGCAGCGGGTCGGCCGCCAGCCGGGCTGCGACCGCGTACGGGTCGGCGTCCAGGTCGAAGAGGCGGCGCAACCGCTGGTTCGCGGTCGGCAGGTCGCGCAGGTCGGTGAGGTGCAGCCGGCTGTCGAGCCAGCCGGAGCCGGCCGGTCCGCCGGGCCTGCCGGGCCGCTCGTCGACCTCGGCGACGGCGGTGCCGTACGTGAGGCGGAGGGTGCGGCGGTACGTGCGGGTGCCGGGCCTGCCGACGATCTCCTCGATGCCGGGCACGGCCGCGGCCGCCAGGTCGTCGAAGATCTCCCGGGCGGCGTACGGGCCTCGGAAGGCCAGCCGGAGCGGGACGCCGCCGGGCGAGCCGCCGTTCCCCGGCGCCGCGTGGCCGCGGGCGCGGGCGCGAAGCTCGCTGGGGGTGGAGCCGTAGATCTCCCGCATGGTGGCGTTGAACTGCCGGACGCTGGCGAAACCGGCGGCGAAGGCCAGCTCGGTGACCGGCAGCGGGGTGGTCTGGAGGAGGATCCGCGCGGTGTGCGCGCGGCGGGCGCGGGCCAGGGCGACCGGCCCCGCGCCCAGCTCGGTGGTGAGCTGGCGCTGCACCTGGCGGGCGCTGTAGCCGAGCCGGTCGGCGAGGCCCGCGACGCCCTCACGGTCGACGACGCCGTCGTCGATGAAGCGCATGGCGCGGCCCACGAGGTCGGCCCGGACGTTCCAGTCGGCCGAGCCGGGGACGGCGTCCGGGCGGCAGCGGCGGCAGGCCCGGAAGCCGGCGCCCTGGGCGGCCGCGGCGGACGGGAAGAATCGCACGTTGACGCGCTTCGGGGTGACCGCCGGGCAGCTCGGACGGCAGTAGATGCCGGTCGTGACCACGGCGAAGAAGAACTCTCCGTCGAAGCGCGCGTCCCGGCTCGCCACCGCCTCGTACCTGCTGCTTTCGTCCATCACACCGTCCAGTGTGCGGGATCATCGGGACGGCTTCCGGCGGAAATCGGACATGGCGTCCGGGCCGCCCGCGTACGGGCGGCCCGGACCGCCCGGCTACCCCCGCATCCCCCGCTTCCGCTCGCCCAGGTGCCGGCCGAGCGCCTGCTTCTGCTTCCAGTCCCGGCGCAGCTCGGCGCGGAGCCGGGCGTCGGTCTTGGCGACGAGGCGCTGGTTCTCCCGGAGCAGCTTGCGGTAGCTGTCCAGGCGGCGCTCCGCCAGCCCGCCCGTGTCCACCGCCGCCAGCACCGCGCACCCTGGCTCGGACGTGTGCGCGCAGTCGTGGAACCGGCACTCGGCGGCCAGTTCCTCGACGTCGGTGAAGGTACGGGCGAGGCCGTCCTCGGCGTCCCACATGCCGACGCCGCGCAGCCCCGGGGTGTCGATCAGCACCCCGCCGGCGGGCAGTACCAGCAGGTCACGGGTGGTCGTGGTGTGCCGGCCCTTGCCGTCCCGGTCACGTACCGCGTGCACGTCCTGCACGTCGGTGCCGATCATGGCGTTGGCGAGGGTGGACTTGCCGGCGCCGGACCGGCCGAGCAGGACGGCGGTGCCGCCGGCCAGCGCCGCGGCGAGGACGTCCAGGCCCGCTCCGGTGGCGGCACTGACGCCCACTACCTGCACGCCGGGCGCCGCGCCCTCGGTGTCGGCGACGAGATGGGCCAGGCCAGCCCCGTCCGGCACCAGGTCGGCCTTGGTCAGAGCGACGAGCGGGGTGGCGCCGCTCTCCCAGGCCAAGGACACGAAGCGTTCGACGCGTCCGAGGTCGAGGGGTTCGGCGAGCGAGACGGCGATGACGGCGGTGTCGAGGTTGGCGGCCAGGATCTGGCCCTCGGACCGCTTGGAGGACGCGGAGCGCACCAGCGCGGTGCGCCGCGGGAGCAGCGCGCGGACGACGGCGTCCGGCCCGCTGCCGGGATCGATGACGGCCCAGTCGCCGGTGCACGGGACCTTCAGCGGGTCGCCGGTGGCCACGAGCGCGGTGGAGGCGAGGACGGTGCGGACGCCGTCGGCGTCGGGCACGACGGCGTCCACCCGGCCGCGGTCGATGCGCACCAGGCGGCCGGGCAGCAGGCCCTGCCCGGCGAAGGGGGCAAAGCTCTCCGCGAACCCGTCGTCCCAGCCGTACGACGACAGCGGGCTCGACGAGGACGCGGCAGATGCATCAGAGGAGAGAGACAAGGGAAACCCTTCACAAGGGCGACCCCGGCACTGCGCGCCACGGAGGGCGCGGAAAGAAAAGTCGAAAGGGTCAGCCGGAGATCGCGGAAGCGGAACTGATGATCGTCCGAGTGCGGGCAGCACCCATCGCAAAGACAGCCATCGGTCACACCTCCTTCGTCCTCCACAGCCGAAACACACGCCGGCGAACAGCAATCGACCGGTCGTCGTGACGTGTGATCCCACCGTAGCCGTGCCACCGGCCGGCACGCCACGCAATTTCCGCGACCGGGCATCAGCCTGCCGCGCCGGAGTCAAGTACGGGAAGGCCGACCGCCTCTCACACGGAGCACCTGAGACGCCCCCACGCGAGGTTCTCCCCGCGCGCCGCCACGAAACTCCGTCCCTCCGCCGGTCCGGTGTGGTCCGGTGTGAACACCTCGCCGTCCAGCGTGCGCAGTTCGGCCCCGGCCTCGGCGGCCAGCAACGCCCCGGCCGGCAGGTCGACCCCCTCGGCGCAGTACCCCACGAACGCGTCGATCGTCCCCCGCGCCAGCAGCACCCACCCCAGCAGCGGCGCCCACAGCTGCAGCACCCGCCAGGACTCGCGCTCCAGTTCGGCACGTATCCGAGCAGCGGTCGGGTCACGGCCCACGCCGTACCCCTGCGTCCAGGCGACCACGGGCCCGGACTCGGGGAGGACCGAGTCCGGCCCGGTGAGCCGGCCGGCGGGGCCGTATGCGCCCCGGCCCGCGACGGCGTGGAAGGTGGCGCCGGTCACGGGCTCGTGGACGACGCCGAGGACAGGCCTCCCGCCGTCCATCAGACCGATGCCGACGGCGTACGCGGGCAGCCCGATGGCCACGTTGTTCGTCCCGTCGAGCGGGTCCACCAGCCAGGTGCGGCCGCCCTGCGGCCCGTGGTCCCCGGCCTCCTCGGAGACGATCCGGTCGTCCGGGAACGCCTCCCGCAACCGCGTCACGATGATCTTCTCGGCGGCGAGGTCGAGGTTCAGCACCACGTCCCGGCCGCCTTTGGCGTGCACGGTGTGCGCGGAGTGGAAGGATGCGGCGAGCAGGGCGCCGGCCTCCTCGGCGGCGGCCATGGCGGTGCGGCGTTCACGCTCCAGATCACCCGGCATGCAGCCTCCTCAGGGCGGTGCGCAGCAGTCGCGAGGTGTCGGCTCCGGCGCAGCGCCGCCGGGTGGTGGTGCGGCCCCGGCCCCGGGCGTCGACCGGGCCGAGCGACAGGTCCCGGCCGCCGGGGCGGGAGCGGCCCAGGACGAGGGTGGCGGCGGGCCCGTCCGAGCGGGAGGCGTGGAAGAGACCCGCGGGAAGACGATACGTTTCGCCTGCTGTGCACACGTGGGGCGGGCACGGCTCGCCATGCACCAGGGTGTCGGTGGGGTGCACTTCGTCCCTGCCGCCGGCCTCGCTGAGCACCTCGTATATCCGGTGCGTCGGCTCCCCGGACTCGGCCACGTCCATGGGCTCGTGCGCGACGCGCCCGTACAGGACGTGGCTGGTCAGGTCCCAGCTGTGGGCGTGGTGCGGTTCGACACCCGGCTCGGTGTCGGTGCCGTGGCCGAAGAAGTGGAGGCAGACGCCGAGTTCGCCGTCGCGGACGACGGGCAGGCACACGAAGCCCAGGGGGTGGTGGACGACGGGTACGTCAAGGGTCTCGGCCGACACCTGCTCCAGCAGGCGCGCGGAGTACGCGGTGGCAGCGGCGGCGGCCATCGGGCCGTCCAGCTGCTGTTCGAGGTCGTGGAAGTGCATGTCACCTCCGGTACGGGTCCACGCCGTTCAGGGCCAGTTCGATGATCTCGCTCACCTCGGAGTCGGAGTACGACGGCAGCGGCTTGCCCACGGCGTCGAAGAATGTCCGGGCCTCGTCGGCGGTCGGGTAGTCCGACAGCTCCGTCGCCCCCGAGAAGTCGATGCGCGGTGCGTGGTTCCGGCTCTGGTGGAGCTCGATCTCGAAGTACTTGTAGAGGAGGGATTCCCGCTCGATGAGGAAGTTCTCCCTCGTCGGGTCGTCCTGCGTGAGGATCAGGTACCTGTCGGAGAGGTCGTAGCGCAGGGCGCTGACGCGCGTGGTGGTGTGCACGCTGATGTCGAGTGTGGGCAGCCGGTTCAGGTGCCAGAACGCCGCCAGGACCGTGGCGTACGAGCCCTTGCGGGTGCGGTCGAGCGTCCAGGGGCCGGCGCTGCCCGGCGGGCTGAAGCTCTGCCGGAAGCGGGAGTACTCCTGACAGGATTCGGTCGAGCCCGGGTCGATGATCTCGATGTGGACGGTGAGCCGTGAGCGGCGTTCGCGGGCGGCCTGGACCAGCTCGGGCAGGGTGACCGGGCGGATGTGGGAGCCCGTGCCGCCCTTGAACTGCCACTGCGTGGTGTCCTGCCGGGCACGGCGGTGGACGTCGTACATCTCGTCGGGGCGCACGGTCCGGATGAGCGCGTTGTCCTCAAGGCTGCGCGCTGTCCGCTCGACCTGCTCCTCCAGCGGTCCCACGGACCGGGTGACCGACTCCTCCACGGTCTTGCCGTGCGCGGAACGGTCCTTGAAGCTGGCGATGGCCATGATGCCGAGGACAGCCATGGTGAAACCGAAGCGCGCGTCCTCGGGAACCAGGTCGCTGGTGAAGTCGATGAGACCGACGCTGAAGGCCAGCACGATGGGCAGCAGGACGTCGAGGTAGTCGTACAGCCAGCGCAGCGCGCGCTGGAGACGGCGCGAGCGCCGCTGGTCCGCGGTGGTCACGCGTCACCCCTGGTGGTGTCGAGTCCGGGCAGTACCTCGCCCATGGCCATGCGGCGGACCGAGGGCAGATGGTCCTCCAGGTCGCCGGGTTCGAAGCGCGTCATGCCGATGACGTGCCAGAACTCGTCGCTGACGGTGCCGTGGGACTTGTAGCGGCCGGTGGGTGAGAGGGCGGCCCAGCCCTCCGAGAGGCCGAGGAAAGTGCCGCGCAGGGCGGGCTCCCCGTCCAGGGTCCACAGCCGGGCCACGCCGTCCTCTCCCCCGCTGACCAGCAGCGAGCCGTCCGGCGAGAACGCGAGGGACAGGACGCGGCCGGTGTGCCCGGACAGCGCGTGCACCTCGGCGCCGGTCTCCGCGTCCCGGATGCGGATGACGCGGTCGTCGCCAGCCGCGGCCAGCAGGGGCCGGGACGGGTGGGCGGCCAGCGCCCAGAGACGCTCACCGGAGCCGCGCATCCGCAGGGCCTCGGCGCCGCCGCGCCAGACGATGACGTCGCCGTCCCAGCCGGCGCTCGCCACCCAGGAGTCGTCGTGGCCGAACGCCACCCCGTACACCCGGTCCTGGTGGCCGCGCAGCGTGTGCCGGATGGAGCCGCCCCGCACGTCCCAGATGCGCACCACGCTGTCGTCGCAGCCCGTGGCGAGGCGCTCGGAGTCGTGGCGGAAGGCGATGGAGCGGACCCGTCCCGCGTGCTCGGCGAGGGTGGTGACGTGCCCTCCGGAGCTGCGGAGGTTCCATACTCCGACGGTGTCGTCGTCGTTGGCGGTGGCCAGGAGTTCGCCGTCGCGGCTGAAGGCCAGTGCCCACACGTGCTCGGTGTTGGCGTCGAACTGCCGCTGGTACTCGCCGTCGGACGAGCTGAACAGGTACACGTCGCCGTCGTTGCTGGCGGCCGCCACCTGCCCCTCCGGCGCCGGACTGAACAGGGCCGACACCAGCCGGTCGCCACGCCCCTGCAAGGTGGACAGGCACTTGCCGGTACGAGCCGCCCACACGCGCACCGCACCGTCGTTGCCGCCCACGCTGATCCGCTCGCCGTCCGGGCTGAAGCTGACAGCGACGACCCGGCGGTTGTGCCCGTTCACCAGCCGCTTGCCGCGTCCGGCGGCGATCTCCCAGATGTGGGCCCCGCCGTCGTTGCCGACCGTGACCAGCTGGGACCTGCCCTGCGAGGCGTCGCCGGCGCGGGCGGACCGGAAGGCGACGCACCAGGCGGACCCGCGGTGCGCCTCGGGCTGCTTCGGGTGCTGCCGCAGGTCCGGGGTCGACGTGCCCGCCACCGTCCACAGCCGTACGGAGCCGTTGCTGCCGCAGGCCGCCAGATGGTTGCCCGCCGGCTCGAAGCGGACTTGGTACACGCCGCCTCCCAGCGTCTCCAGGCAGCCCAGCGAGGCACCGACCGAGACGTCCCACAGCCGCACCTGGCCGGAGGTGTCGCCGCTGGCCAGCCACTTGCCTCCTGGGTGGAAGGAGAGGGTGTAGACGCGTTCGGGGTGGCCGGCGAAGTCGTGCAGCAGCCGTCCGGTTTCCGTCTCCCACACCCGGACGTGTCCGCCCTCGCCGTCGCCGTTGTCCGCGGTGACGAAGCGCCGGCCGTCCGGGGCGAACGCGGCCCGGTACACCGAGCCGCGGTGCCCGTCGATCTCGCGGACGCATTGCCCGGTGGCCAGGTCCCACATCCGGACCCGGCTGGAGGCGTCGCCGGTGAGCAGCAGCGTGCCGTCCGGGCTGAAACCGGCGGTGTAGACCGGAGCCGCGTGCCCGGCCAGGTGGTGGACCGGGCGGCCGTCGGCCGGGTCCCACACGGTGACCAGGCCCTCCTTGTCGCCGGTCACGAGCAGCTTGCCGCTCGGCTCGACGACGACGGGCCAGACGCCGTCGGGATGCACTTCGAAGCGGTGTTGCTCCCTGCCGGTGGCCGGGTCCCAGGTGACCACGTGGCCGTCGGCGCCGCCCGTCACCAGCAGGTCGTGCGCGAACTTCACGGCGTACACACGCCCGTGGTGCCCGCGCAGGGTGCGCAGCGGCCGCCCGTCGTCCGGGTCGCAGATGAGGACACCGCCGTCCTCGGTGCCCACGGCCAGCAGCTCGCCGTCGCGCGCGTACGCCATGGGCTCGGGCAGCCGGACGTGATGGAGGTCGAAGCCGTACGGGACGCCGACGGCCGCGGGCCGCAGGCCCACGTCGACGGGCATGCCCGGGGCGATCGCGGCGGAACGCAGCTCGGGCGCGGCCGGCTGCTCGGGGTCCATGCGGGTGCTGACCAGGGCGGCCCTGCTCCAACGGCTGCCGGACAGGCGCGCGCCGCGCAGGTCGGCGCGGATCAAGCGGGCACGGGAGAGGTCCGCGCCCTCCAGGCAGGCGCCGGACAGGTCGGCGTCGTCGAGGTTGGCGGCCGACAGGTTGACGCCGGTGAGGTCAGCACCGGCGAGCTTCGCCCCGGTCAGTACGGTTTCGCCAAGGTCGGCGCCGGTGAAGTCGACGCCGGAGAAGTCGCGGTGGGAGAGGTTCTCCCCACGCAGCACGACGCCGCGCAGGGCCACGTCGGTCGGGATGCGCAGCCGGTGGTTGACGCGCACCGCGTTCTGCCGGGCAGGACTGTCCGGGGCAGTGACATCGCCGAGGACCCGGCGCACCCATTCCTGGCAGTCGCCCCGGTCGGCCAGGTCGCAGAAGAACTCCACGGCCAGCTGCGTCAGCGGCCGCGCCGCCAGCAGCGGCGGCGTGCCCTCCTCCGGCCCGGCCAGCTGGCGTGCGGCTTCGCGGGCGATCAGCCACTCCACGACGGAGGTGTGGATGAACTGGAACAGGTTGTCCTCGGTCCGCACCAGAAGGCTGCCCGCGCCGACGGCCTGCGCCCGCTCCTCGGCCGTCATGTGCGACCGGGTGAGGCCGTCCAGGGCCCGCCCGGTGGTCTCGGCCAGTTCGTCCAGCCGCAGCACGCTGCGCCGCGTCTCCCACAGCCGTACGGCCAGCGAGGACACGGCCTTCCACAGGTCCTCCAGCGACAGGCCCGGTGCTGCTCCCGGCCCGCCGCTGCCCCGTTCGACCTCGAACTCCAGCCAGGCGGTGAGCACTTCCTCGTACAGTCCGGCGGCGCTCAGGGTCCGCCCGGCGCCTGCCACGGACTGCAGCTGCTCGTGGCTGAGGGCGGTGACGAAGGACAGCAGCCGCGGGTTGCCGCACAGCTCCAGCAGGTTGGGGATGCCGGCGAGGAGGTCGTACCGCTGCTCGGCCTTCTCCCGGGAGTCGTACGTGCGCTCCAGATACTCCTTGATCTGCTGCGGCTGGAAGCTCTCCACGGTCAGCACGCGGCGCTGCGGCAGGGCGCCGACGCGCTCGCCGAGGGCGGTGAAGACCTGCTCGGTGGACTTGAAGTGCTGGGTGCGGCTGGTCACCACGATCTTGGTGTGGTCGACCGCGGCGTCCAGGAGCGCCTGCAGGTGGTCGGCGGCGCGGTCGTAGCTGACGCGGTTGACCAGCTCGTCGAAGCCGTCGAAGAGCAGCACGATGCGGCCCTGGCGGATCATGTACTGCAGGGCGTTGGTGTCGATGCGGCTCACACCGTGATTGGCGAGGTGCGTGGTGACCAGGCCCATGAGGCTGTGCGCCCGGTCGAAGGTGTTGAGGGGGATGAACACCGGCGTCAGGTGCGGGGACTGCTCGGGCAGCCGCCGGGCCAGCTCCCGCAGGGAGAAGGTCTTGCCGTGGCCGAAGTCGCCGAGGAGCAGCACGAACCGGCCGTGCTCGGTGTCCAGGGTGTCCAGCAGTTCGTCCACGAGGCGGCCGTGCCCCCCGCCCCCGGACCCCGGAGTGACCTCTCGGTAGCGCTGCGGCAGGTACAGCTCCGGCCGGTAGGCGCGGTCGGAACTCAGCCGCGCGGTCTGGTCGGCCACGTACGCGCGCAGATCGATCAGGCCCTGGAACTCCAGGAAGCTCCGTACCCGGATGCGGTCGCCGAAGCGCTCCACCACGTCCCGCGGTGGCGCCTGGCCGCCGTACACCAGCACGTTCTCCGCCGTGGTGCCCTCGGCTGCGCGGACCTGCTCGGCGAAGCGCGCCAGGTCCTCCTCGCGGGGGTCACCGGGCAGCGCGGCGATACGGGACTGGAACACGAGGCCGTCGCGCTTCCAGGTGGCGACGAACTGGGTGGTGGGGTCGTCGCTGCGCCGCACGGTGACATCGCGGATGCCGACGTCCTGCCACTTGGCGCGGCAGATCTCCTTCACCTGGTCGGTGAACGTGTCGCGGACCGGGTCGGGCTCCTGCCTCGGCGCCTGCGAGGGGAACGCCTGAGGGCCCAGCGGGGTGCGGACGCGCCGCCACTCCTCGCGGAACTCGGCGGCGGGGGCGGTGGGAGAGTGCCAGCGGGTGACCCCGGAGGCGGAGACCTTCAGCAGCTGGAAGCGGGCCGGTGCCGCGGCGCCGAAGACGGGGAGCGTGCCGAGGCGGGTGTCGACGGGGTCGCGGCGGGTGGTGCGCGGGTCGTTGACCGGGCCGTGCAGCAGCAGGTTGAGCCGGGGTGCGGCCAGCCGCTGGAACGCCTCGGCGTCGCGGATCGCGCCGACCCCCGGGCCGCCGGTCGCCGCGGGGGTCTCCAGCGGGTGCCGTATCGCGCCGATGCGCAGCCAGCCGTCCCGCTCGTACTGGTGGAGGGCCTCGGCGAACCAGGTGATCTGGTCCCGGCCCACGTAGCCGAACTGGTCCTCGGGCCGGTGGCTGTACGCCATCGTCGAGTTGAAGCCGGCGACGACGGTGTTGAGCTCCGGTACGGGGAACAGCGTCCAGGGCTGGTCGGCGGCGAAGACCCGGTCGATGCCCTCGTAGAACTCGTGGAACAGCTTCGCGTAGTGCCGCCACTTCTCCCAGTACGGCTGCTGCGGCGTGACCTCGTCGGCCTCGCAGGAGGAGAAGTAGGAACTGCACGCCTTCAGGCTGACGTCCTCCGCACCCGGTACGAGGACGATCTGGTGGGGGCGGAGGTCGAGCTGGGCGCGCAGGGAGGTCAGGAAGGAGAGCGCCTGCCCGCACTCGCGCGGCGTGCCGGAGGCCGTCAGATTGCCGGTGACCACGACGAGGTCCGGTCTGGGAGCATCGGCGTCCTGCAGCTCCAGCAGGTCGCCGCGCAGCTCGTGGAGCGTGTCGTCCGGCTCGTTGCCGCGCCCGAAGTCCGGGCCCGGCAGGTGCAGAACGCTGATGTGGTCGCCCTCGCGCTCCGGAGCGTTCAGCGGAAAGGCCGGAGCGGTCCGCGGCCGGAGCCGCCCGGGGAACCACGGGTCGCCGTTGCGGGTCGCCGCCGTCCGCTGCGGCGGCACCGGCGGGGAACTCGCCGCCGTTCCGGGGAAACCCGGCCGCCCCGACGACTGCGCCCGTCCGTTCAGCGCGTCCCGCGCGCGGGCCAGCAGCATCTCCCGCGCTTCCGCCTCGCCCCGGGCAGCCACGAGGTCGATGTATGTGATGGTGGCGAGCAGTCCGTCGATCGGCGCCTCGTCGATCCGTACGGTGATCAGGCGCTGTTCCGGGTTGTCCGGGGAGGCCCGCAGGGCGGCCTGCCACTCCATCCGCCCGTACCGCGAACGCGCGTAGTTCTGCGACAGCACGGCGATCACCGCGGCGGACTCGCTCACCCCGCGGTCCATGTAGTCGATGAAGTTCGTGCCTGCGGTGAAGTCCCACGCCTGGATGACCGTGCGGTATCCCTCACGCTCCAGCGTCCACGCGATCCACGTCGCCCAGGCCTCGTCCGCGGGCGAATAGCTCACGAAGAAGAGCGGGCGGTCGCCGGGACCGGTCTGCGTTCCCCCCTCGGATAACATGCGCACCATGGTAGGAGACCTGAGCCTCCGTGGCAGGTGGGCGAGAGTGTTCTCCTCACCTGCCGTCGCTTTTGTACGGAGACGCGTCCTCAATCTCGACGGGCTGGCCGTGGCACTGCTCGCGGCCGGCCTTCTGCTGTGGGGCACCGGCGCCCTGCCCTCCGACCGGGCATTCGAAGTGGGCGAGCGCATCGCCCCGTTGCTCGCCTTTCTCCTCACCGCCGTGGTGCTGGCCGAACTGGCCGGACGTGCCCAGGTGTTCGACGTTGCCGCCACGTGGGTCGCGCGCCTGGCGCGCGGCAGTTATCCCCTGCTGTTCCTGTGGTGCGTCGCCCTCGCCTCGGCCACCACCATCGCCCTGAACCTCGATACGACGGCGGTGCTGCTGACCCCCGTCATGCTTGCCCTGGCCTCCCGCGTGGGCATCCGCCCGGTGCCGTTGGCCATGACCACCGTGTGGCTCGCCAACACCGCGAGCCTGCTGCTGCCGGTGTCCAACCTGACGAACCTGCTGGCCGCTCAGCGAGTGGTGCTGGTGCCCACGGAGATGGCGGCCGTGATGTGGGCCCCGCAACTCGCGGCCATCGCCGTGACGATGGTGTGCCTGTGGGGTTTCTACTGGCGGCGGTCGGCGCGGGGCGACGAGGTGTACGTGCCGCCGGAGCGCCCGAAGGCCGCCGACCCGTTGCTGTTCGGCGTGTGCGCAGCGGCGTGCGGACTGTTCCTGCTGGCCATCATCGGCTTCGACGTCGCGCTCCCGGCCGCCTCCGCGGGAGCCGCTCTCCTCGCCGCCGCCGCGTTCTTCGTGCGGCGCCGGGGCGAGCTGCGCTGGTCGCTGGTGCCGTGGCGGCTGCTGGCCCTCGTCCCGGGGATGTTCCTCGTCGTCGACTGGATCAGTTCGCTGGGGCTGCGGGACCTGCTGATGTCCGCTGTCGGCAGTGACAGCGGGTTCGCCGGCCTGCTGCGTACGGCCGCCGTCGGTGCGGGCCTCTCGAACGTGCTGAACAACCTGCCTGCGTACCTGTCGACGGAGTCGGTGATTCCGGCCGACGCGCACACGCAGCTGCTCGCGCTGCTGATCGGCGTCAACGTCGGTCCGCTGGTGACGCCGTTCGCGTCGCTGGCCACGCTGATCTGGTTCGAGAGGTGCCGGGCGCACGGCATCCGGATCGCGAAGCTGCCGTTCGCCGGGGCCGGTCTGGTGCTGGCGAGTGCGGGAGTGGTGGCCTGCACAGGGGCCCTGTACCTGGTGGCGTAGGAGCCCCTGGACCGCATCGTCGGCACACCACTTGCTCGGTATTCCAGGTCCGGCAGGTCACTAATCACCTGGAGATCTGGTTCTCCCACGGCCGGCCCCAAGGGGACACGGCAGCGCCTGACGTATTGCCAGGAAAATTTAGTTGCTCCGGTGCCTCTTTTCGGTCTGTGTGACACCTGAGTAAGGTGTGGCGTCAGCTGGGCCCTCGGAGCAATTCCGACCACGCCGCGGGCTCCGTAATTCCACATCGCCGGACGACGGGGAAAGGAACGGCACGCAGCATGGCCGCTGGCCTGTTCGAAGGGCAGTACGTATGGCATCCGGCGGCCGACGATCGCCGGCTGGCGAGCGCCTGTGTGGATGTGCGCGCCGGACGCTACTTCAGCGCCCGGGAGGTGTTGCGGGAGACCCGGCGCGATTACGGGGTACGCGCCCACCGTTCGCTGGTTCTCGCCTCCGAAGCGGCCGATTCGGATCTGACCGAGCGCTGGCTCGCCGAGGAACCGGGCACGGAGGCGGCCCTGTTGTGGGCACGGGTCGCGACGCTACGCGCCACCCGCGCCGCCGAGACCGGCGACCGGCACGCCACCACGCTGAGCCGGATAGCACTGTCCGCCTGTGACCGGGCGGCGGAGCTGGCCCCGCTGGACCCGACCCCGTGGGCCGCGAAGCTCTCACTGGCCCGCTTCCAGCGCCATCTGGACCCGGCGCCGGAGGGGTTGATCACCGCGCCGCCGGGCCCGTGGTCGCTGTTCTCGCACATCCTGCGGCTGGACCCCTGGCACCGCGAGGCCCACCACCGCTTCCTGGGCTGCTTCTTCGCCCGGCACGGCGGTTCGGCGGGCGCCGCGTGGGACGTCGCCGCGTTCCTCGCCCAGCGCGCGCCCGCGAACTCCGCGCTGCGGGTGCTGCCGTTGGTGACCGCGGTCGATGCGTACGACCCCGCGGCGCCGCTGGCCGACCACACGTGGGAACAGCCGCAGTGGCGTACGACGGCGCTGCGGATCTACCAGCACTGGCTGCCGGAGGTGGCGGACTACCGCTTCACGCCGGTGCTGGACCTGGCGTATCTGGCACACGCGCTGTGCATGGCGCGGCACGAGTTCGAGGCGCGGGCGGTCTTCACGGCCATGGGCCCGTACGCCTCGCGGATGCCCTGGAGCGTGTTCGGCGACCCGGCCGAGCAGTTGAGCAGGGCACGGCGCCGGTGCGGGCTGCCGGTCCCGCACGCGCCGGACTCCTCCTGAACCGGTTCCGACCCGCCGGCTCCCCCCACTGTGCTGCCGGCGCGCACCGCCCCTCCCCCCAGAAAGGTACGTCCGTGTCCGACTCCGCATCCGATTCCGCATTCCTCTCGCGGGTGCGTTCACCGAAGCCGGCGGCTCCGCCGACCGCCCTGGACGACGACGCCACACTGCACGCCATGGGATATCCGCGGAAACTCACCCGCAGATTCCGGGCTTTCGACAATTTCGCGATCTCGTTCACGATCATCAACATCATATCCGGGATCTTTTCGTCCTTCGGCTTCGGCATGAATGCCGGCGGACCGCGTATCCTGGTATTCGGCTGGATCGCGGTGTCGATCCTCGTGCTGTTCATCGGCGCCTCGATGGCGGAAATCACCTCCGCCTATCCCACGAGTGGCGCGCTGTATTTCTCGGCGGGCAAACTCGCCAAGCGGCACCGCGGCGCCTGGTCCTGGTACACGGGCTGGCTGAATTTCGTGGGCCAGGTCGGCGGAACGGCCGCCACCGGCTACGCGGCGGCCACCTTCATCCAGGCGTTCCTCGCGATGCAGTGGCCGTCCTACCAGGTGTCCGAGCAGCGCACGGTGCTCATCACGGCGGCGATCCTGCTGGTCCAGGCGCTGGCCAACACCTACACCGTGCACCTGGTCGCGATCCTGAACCGCATCTCGGTGTGGTGGCTGCTGATCGGCATGGTGGTGATCGTGGCGGCTCTGACCGTACTGCCCGAACACCACCAGTCGGCGTCTTTCGTGACGCATTTCGCCAACAACACCGGCTTCACGAACGGGCTTTACGGCGCGCTGCTGGGCCTGCTCGTCACCAGCTGGACGTTCACCGGTTTCGACGGCAGCTTCCACATGTCGGAAGAAACCGTGGGCGCCACCGTCAACGCGCCCAAGGGAATCATGCGGGCGATCGGCTACTCCGCGATCACCGGCCTGATCCTCATGCTCGCGCTGGTCTACGCGATCCGCGACTACGCAGCGGAAGCAAGCGCTGACGCGCCGCCCGTACAAATTCTGATCGACGCGCTCGGCACCGGCACCGCCAAGTTCCTGCTGCTGATCGTGATCGGCGCGATGCTGTTCTGCGGCCTGGCCAATATGACGAGCAACACACGGCAGATCTTCGCCTTTTCGCGGGACGGTGCGATGCCCGGCTCGCGCTGGTGGCACTCGGTCTCGCCGCGCACCCGTACGCCCGTCAAGGCCGTCTGGCTCGCCGCCGCCTGCTCGCTGGTGCTGGTGATCCCCGGCTGGTGGTCGCACACCGCCTTCACCGCCATCGTCAGCGTCAACGTCGTCGGCCTCTTCCTCGCGTACGGTGTGCCGATCTTCCTGCGGCTGCGGCTGGACACCTTCGAGCCGGGGCCGTGGAACCTGGGCCGCTGGGGCAAGCCCGTCGCGGCGGTCGCGGTGGTCTGGATCGTGCTGAGCAACGTGCTGTTCATGCTGCCGCAGGCCTCCCCCATCACGCCCGGCTCGTTCAACTACGCGCCGATCGCGCTGGCCGTGGTGCTGATCATCGCCACGGTGTGGTGGTTCGCCACCGCCCGGCACCGCTTCCAGGGTCCGGTCAGCTACGGCCGTCCCGACGAGGTCGCCGCGATGGACCTGATCTGAGCGACGCCCTTCGCACACACCGCCGTGCCCCGTTCCGCCACCGCGGAGCGGGGCACGGCCGTTCGCTCAGCCGTTGAGGACGGTGTACCCGAGGATCTGCGCGCCGATTTCCGTGCGCGGCCGGTGCCTGCTGCCCGGCGCGAACACCACGCAGGTGCCGGCCGGGTCGGGCTCTCCTCCACCGTCAGTCTGCGGCGCCGCTTCCGGGCTGCCGCGGGGACGACGCCGGGCGCGTACCGTCGCGGGTGTTCGGCGCGCGGCGGTGAGCGGGGCCCGGGCGCCGCGCCGTTTCACCCCTGGTCGTCGCGGTCGCGCGGGTCCTGGCGCGGGGCGTCCTTCTTGAAGTGGTGGAGGCGGGCGCGTACGTGGTGCACGGGGTGGAACTTCGACCAGCGCTCGGGGAACTCCGACGGCAGCTCGGGCCCCGGTTCGCCGTCCGGGCCGCCGTCCGTGTCCTCCTCCTCGTCCTCCTCGTCCTCGTCGTCGTCCAGTTCGTGCGCCCGTTCGGCCTCCTCCCGGGCGCGGCGCAGCACTTCGGCCTCCTCCTTGCGGCGCTCCTCGCGTTCGGCGCGGCCCGCCGCGGTGGCGAGCGAGGGCCAGACCCGGTCCAGGGCCGCGTTGACCGCCGCGCCGACCAGCACCGCGAAGGCCGAGACGCCGATCCACAGCAGGACCGCGACGGGGGCGGCGAGCGAGCCGTAGATGGTCGGCCCCTCGACCGTGGAGGCGAGGTAGACGCGGAGCAGCAGGCTGCCCAGTACCCACATCGCGAGCGCGACCACCGCGCCGGGGATGTCCTCCTGCCACGGGGAGCGGACCGGCACGGACACGTGGTACAGCGTGGTCAGGAAGACGACCGAGAGCAGCAGGACCACCGGCCAGTACAGCACCCGGACGGCGTTCTCGCTGGCCGGCAGCAGCTGCACGACCGTGTCCGGGCCCGCGACCATCAGGGGCAGCGCGATGGCGCCGAGGACCAGCGCGATGAGGTACAGGAAGAACGCCAGCAGGCGGGTGGCGACGATGCCGCGCTTGCCCTCCAGGCCGTACATGATCGTGATGGTGTCGACGAAGACGTTCAGGGCCCGCGAACCCGACCACAGGGCGATGGCGAAGCCGATCGAGATGACGTCGGGGCGGCCGCCGCGGAAGACGTCGGCCAGCAGCGGCCGGGCGATCTGGTCGACGCCCTTGTCGGAGAGGACGGCGGCGGACGCGTCGAGGATGTTCTGCCGGATGGCGTCGATGGTGTCGTGGCCGATCCACGGCTCCAGATAGCCCAGCAGTCCGATCAGGCCGAGGAGCAGCGGGGGCAGCGAGAGCAGGCAGAAGAAGGCGGCTTCCGCTGCGAGTCCGGTGACGCGGTACTCCATGCAGGAGTTGACGGTGTCCTTGAGCAGCAGCCAGCCGAGGCGGCGTTTGGACACGTGGCGGTACAGGACGCGAGCCCTGTGCAGACGGCCCCGGGGGTGGTCGGCTGGTTCATTCGCTTGCTGCACCTCCTCACCGTATCCGGCACGAAAGGTACGACTCGCACCCTGTCCGGCCCGGTCGGGCCCCGTCCACGGGCCGGGGCGCGCGGCGGCCGGAGGGGGCGCGGTGGCCGGGCCATGCCTCTGCTCGGGGGAGAGACGCGGCGTCCGGCCGCCACGCCCCGGCTCGGAAGCGGTGCCGCGCCGACTCGGCACCGCTTCCGACGGGACAGCCGGGCGTGGCACGGGCGGACCCGCAGAACGGGCCCGGCCACCGGTTCACGGGGACGGCTCGCACCCACCCTTTCCGCCCGTAACAGGGGAAGACAACCGTTGCACGACGTTGCAACGGATCTGCCGATTCCGCACTCTGCGAAGGCCGTGCCCCGGCACGATGGGCCGCGGCGATCACCAGAACTGCACAAGCGGAGCGATGTTGAGCACACGGCACCACGACAGGACCCGGACCCCCGTCCTGGCAACGGCGCTGGACTCCCGGGAAGCGGCCCGCCGGCTGGCTTCCGTACGAGAGGCCACCCTCGCGGGGGACGAGCCGCCCGACGCCCCCCGCACGGTGATCGGGGAATCCTGGCGGCGGATGCTCGGCACGGGACTCGACCCGGACCGGGACCGCCGCGAACGGCCGCTGTCCCGCACCGAGCTGGAGGAGCGCCGGCACCGCTCCGGACTCGCGCAGCTGCTGCCGGTGCTGCACTCCCACCTCCTGCCGTCCGCCGAGGCCGCCCGGCAGATCCTGGTGGTGACCGACCCCGAGGGCCGCGTGCTGTGGCGCGAGGGCTCGGCGGCGGTGCGGCGGATGGCCGACCGGCACGGCTTCGAGCCGGGCGCCGCCTGGACGGAGGACGTGGTCGGCACCAACGGCATCGGTACCGCGCTGGTCACCCGGCAGCCGGTGCTCGTGCACTCCGCCGAGCACTACGTCCGCACCCACCACCAGTGGACCTGCGCCGGGGCCCCGCTGCACGACCCGCGCGACGGGCGGCTGCTCGGCGTGGTCGACCTCAGCGGCCCCGCCCACTCCTTCCATCCGACCACCCTCCCGCTGGTCTCCGCTGTCGCCCGGCTCGCCGAGTCCGAGCAGCGCACCCGTCATCTGGCGACGCTGGACCGGCTGCGGGCGAGCGCGACGCCGCTGCTGGCCCGGCTCGGCGGCCGGGCGCTGGCGGTGGACCGGGACGGCTGGACGGCGGCGGCCGTCGGCACGGCTCCGCCGGAGCGGGTCGCGCTGCCCAGGCCCCCGCAGGCCGGGCCGGTATGGCTGCCCCGGTACGGCAGCTGCGTGCTGGAGCCGCTGCCGGGCGGCTGGCTGGTACGGATCGGGGACGACGGGCCGCTGGACCCGGGGCCGAGCCGGGTGGTGCTCGACCTCAGCGGCCGGGACCGCTGGACGGTGACGGTCGCCGGGCCGGCCGGCAGCTGGTCGCACGCGCTGAGCCCGCGCCACGCCGAACTGCTCTTCACCCTGGCCGCGCACCCCGACGGGCGCACCGCGGCGCAGCTCTCCCTCGACCTGTTCGGCACGGACCGCCGCACGACGACGGTCCGCGCCGAACTGTCCCGGCTCCGCCGCACCCTCGGCTGCGTCCTCACGCACCGCCCGTACCGCTTCGCCGACGGCATCCAGGTGGAACTCCTCCGCCCGGCCCACCCCACAGCGCTCCTCCCCCACTCCACGGCCCCCTCCGTCCTGACGGCCCGCGGCCACGCACCCCACGGCTGAGCTCCGCCACCGCGGAGACCCGGGTGCCGCGGCCGCTGCGCGGACACCACGCCCTTCCGCACGCCCGCCCTGCTCGGCTCGTGGACTGTTCGCGGCGGACGGGACCGGCTGACGCTCGTACGGGCCCAGGAGGCCGGCGACCGGCTGTCGCCCGGGGAGCTGGTGGGCACGCTCGCGCTGCTGCTGATGGCCGGGCACGAGACGACGGTCGACCTGATCGGCAGCGCGGTACTGACCGTGCTCCCCCATCCCGGGCAGCGGGCGCTGCTGGCGGAGCGGCCGGAGCCGTGGCCGCGGGCCGTGGAGGAGACGCTGCGCTGGAACGGCAGCGTGGTCATGGCCGTCTACCGCTTCCCGGTCGAGGACGTGGAGATCGGCGGGGTGCGGATACCGGCCGGCGAGCCGGTGATGATCTCGCTCCCGGGCGCGGGGCGCGGCCCGCGGCGGCACGCGGACCCCGGCACCTTCGACGTCGCGCGCGAGGACCACGGCCACCTCGCCTTCGGGCACGGCATCCACCACCGCCTCGGCGCCCCGCCGGCCCGCCTGGAGGCCTCGGTCGCCCTCCCCGCCCTCTTCGCGCGCTTTCCGGGGCTGCGGCTCGGCACGGAACCGGAACGGACCCGGTGGCACGAGTCGGCCGTGTCCCGCGGCCCGGTGGCGGTGCCGGTGCGCCTCACCTGAGGCGACGGCCCGGCGTGCCCGGGGACCGGCGGCCCGCGCCGGTCCCCGCCATGATTGGGTGACGGCCATGAGCGTCACTGTCACCACCTGGTACCTGGAGCAGACCGCCCCCTCCGACCTGGTGCCCGCCGCCGGGCCGCCCGCCGAGCAGGAGGTACGGGTCGTCCGGTCCGGGACGCCGCTGCCGGAGTTCAGCCGGTTCCTGTACTCGGCGGTGGGCCAGGACGTCACCTGGACCGACCGGCTGCCGTGGACGTACGCGGAGTGGGCGGCGCACCTCGGGCGGCCCGGTACGGAGACCTGGGTGGCGTACGAGCGGGGGACGCCGGCCGGCTTCATCGAGCTGCAGGCGGACGCCGAGGGTTCGGTGGAGATCGTCTACTTCGGCCTGATACCGGCGTTCCGCGGCCGGCGGATCGGCGGCCACCTGCTCTCGTACGGCCTCGCGCGCGCCTGGGACCTGGCCGAGCGGTGGCCGGAGTGCGCGCCGACGAAGCGGGTGTGGGTGCACACCTGCAGCAAGGACGGGCAGTACGCGATGGACAACTACCGGCGTCGTGGTTTCCGGCTGTACGACACCACCGTGGAGGAGGAGCCCGAGGTCGCCTCGCCGGGCCCATGGCCGGGCGCCTGAACCTCCCGCCGTCCGCCGGTCACGGCAAACGGAACGTGACCGGCGCCACAACGTCCCACTCTATAAGACATCTGCGTCCGCATTCTGGACAACGGTGGACTGGCCCAAGAGCGTCGTGACACGCTTCCGTCATGTCTCGAGCTGGAATTGCCTTGGTGAGTCGGCGCCACGTCGACCTTGCGCGCGTGTCCAGCGCCATCTGTCAGGCGCGCTGACGCTGTACCCCACAGGGGCTCATCACCCCTGACAGCACCCAGCTCCACCGACTTTTCCTCGCCGTCCCCATCGTCGCGGACGTGCGACCACCCCTGATCCGGCAAGTCATGCCAAGGCGCGCTCCGACGCGTCGTGAACCGGCACGTCTTCGCAGGTCACAGTGGGTGCATCCGTGCCTGAAACCGCATCCCCTGCAGCCGCCGAGAAGGACGTATTCACCATGGCCGCCACTCCGGAACGCCCCACCACGACCCGCCGCAAGGCCGGACGCCACCGCGGTGAGGGACAGTGGGCCGTTGGTCACCACACTCCGCTCAACGGCAACGAGCAATTCAAGAAGGACGACGACGGTCTCAATGTGCGGACACGCATTGAGACGATCTACTCCAAGCGCGGCTTCGACGCGATCGACCCCAACGATCTGCGCGGCCGGATGCGCTGGTGGGGCCTGTACACCCAGCGCAAGCCCGGCATCGACGGCGGCAAGACCGCGGTCCTGGAGCCGGAGGAGCTGGAGGACAAGTACTTCATGATGCGGGTGCGCGTGGACGGCGGCCGGCTGACCGTCGCCCAGCTGCGCGCCATCGGCGAGGTCTCCGAGCAGTACGCCCGCGGCACCGCTGACATCACCGACCGGCAGAACATCCAGCTGCACTGGGTACGCATCGAGGACGTGCCCGCCATCTGGGACAAGCTGGAGTCCGTCGGGCTGTCCACGACCGAGGCCTGCGGCGACTGCCCGCGTGTGATCATCGGCTCCCCGGTGGCCGGCATCGCCGCCGACGAGATCATCGACGGCACCCCGGCCGTGAACGAGATCCACGAGCGCTACATCGGCAGCAAGGAGTTCTCCAACCTGCCGCGCAAGTTCAAGACCGCGGTCTCGGGCTCCCCTGTCCAGGATGTGGTCCACGAGATCAACGACGTGGCGTTCGTCGGTGTGAACCACCCCGAGCACGGCCCCGGCTTCGACCTCTGGGTCGGCGGCGGCCTGTCCACCAACCCCAAGCTCGCCCAGCGCCTGGGCACCTGGGTGCCGCTGGACGAGGTCGCGGACGTCTGGGCCGGCGTGGTCGGCATCTTCCGTGACTACGGCTACCGCCGGCTGCGCAACCGCGCCCGCCTGAAGTTCCTGGTCGCCGACTGGGGCGTGGAGAAGTTCCGCCAGGTGCTGGAGGACGAGTACCTCCAGCGCAAGCTGGTCGACGGCCCGGCACCCGAGGAGCCCTCCTCGAAGTGGCGCGACCACATCGGCGTGCACGAGCAGCAGGACGGCCGCTTCTACGTGGGCTTCGCGCCGCGCGTCGGCCGCGTCGACGGCAAGACGCTCACGAAGATCGCCGAGCTGGCCGCCGAGCACGGCTCGGACCGGCTGAACACCACCGTCGAGCAGAAGATGATCATCCTCGACGTGGCCGGTGACCAGGTCGACTCGCTCGTCGCCGGGCTGGAGGCGCTGGGCTTCCAGGTCAAGCCCTCGCCGTTCCGGCGCGGCACGATGGCCTGCACCGGCATCGAGTTCTGCAAACTGGCCATCGTCGAGACCAAGGGCCGCGGCGCCGCCCTCATCGACGAGCTGGAGCGCCGGATGCCGGAGTTCCAGGAGCCGCTCACCATCAACCTCAACGGCTGCCCGAACGCCTGCGCCCGTATCCAGACCGCGGACATCGGCCTCAAGGGCCAGCTGGTCCTGGACGACGAGGGCAACCAGGTCGAGGGCTACCAGGTGCACCTGGGCGGCGCGCTGGCGCTGGAGGCCGGCTTCGGCCGCAAGGTCCGCGGCCTGAAGGTCACCGCCGACGAACTCCCCGACTACGTCGAGCGGGTGCTGCGCAACTTCGAGGCGGAGCGCACCGAGGGCGAGCGGTTCGCCCAGTGGGCGGCCCGCGCCGAAGAGGGTGCTCTCAAATGAGTGAGCGCGCTGCCCCGTTCTGCTGCCCGTACTGCGGCGACGAGGACCTGCGGCCCTCCGAGGAGGGCCACGGGGCGTGGGAATGCCGGTCCTGCAGCCGTGCGTTCCGGCTCAAGTTCCTGGGCCTGCTGGCCCCGGGCGCGTCCGGCAAGTCCCCTTCCGACGGAGGTGAGTCGTGACCACCGCAACCACCGCAGCCGACCTGGAGCAGCTCGCCGAGCAGGCGGGCCGCGACCTGGAGGACGCTCCCGCGCTGGAGATCCTCAAGTGGGCGGCAGAAACCTTCGGTCCGCGCTTCTGCGTCACCTCTTCGATGGAGGACGCGGTCGTCGCGCACCTGGCCTCGCGCGCCTTCCCCGGCGTGGACGTGGTCTTCCTGGACACCGGCTACCACTTCCCGGAGACCCTCGGCACCCGGGACGCGGTCGCGGAGGTGATGGACGTCAACGTCATCACCCTGACGCCGCGTCAGTCGGTGGCCGAGCAGGACGCCGAGCACGGCGCGAAGCTGCACGACCGCAACCCCGACCTGTGCTGCGCGCTGCGCAAGGTCAAGCCCCTGGAAGAGGGCCTGACCGCGTACGACGCGTGGGCGACGGGCCTGCGCCGGGACGAGTCGCCCACCCGGGCGAACACCCCGGTCGTCGGCTGGGACCCCAAGCGGCAGAAGGTGAAGGTCTCGCCGATCGCCAAGTGGACGCAGGCCGATGTGGACGCCTACGTCAACGAACACGGCGTGCTCACCAACCCGCTGCTCCAGGACGGCTACGCCTCCGTCGGCTGCGCCCCCTGCACGCGGCGCGTGCTGGAGGGCGAGGACGTCAGGGCCGGCCGCTGGGCCGGGAGCAACAAGACCGAGTGCGGACTGCACGGATAAGGCTGCTGACCGCACGATGACGGACACTCAGGAGATACGAATGACGGGCGCCACGATCTGGCTGACCGGTCTGCCGAGCGCGGGCAAGACGACCATCGCGCGCGAGCTGGCCGCGACGCTGCGCGGCGAGGGCCACCGCGTCGAGGTGCTCGACGGCGACGAGATCCGGGAGTTCCTCTCCGCGGGTCTCGGCTTCAGCCGGGAGGACCGGCACACCAACGTCCAGCGCATCGGCTTCGTCGCCGAACTGCTGGCCAGCAACGGCGTCAAGGCGCTGGTCCCGGTGATCGCGCCGTTCGCGGACAGCCGGGAGGCGGTGCGCAAGCGCCACCAGCAGGAGGGCACGCCCTACCTGGAGGTGCACGTCGCCACGCCCGTCGAGGTGTGTTCCGAGCGCGATGTGAAGGGCCTGTACGCCAAGCAGGCGGCGGGCGAGATCACCGGGCTCACCGGCGTGGACGACCCGTACGAGGCTCCCGAGTCGCCCGATCTGCGGATCGAGTCGCACACCCAGACCGTGCAGGAGTCCGCGGCGGCGCTGCACGCGCTGCTCACCGAGAGGGGACTGGCATGACGACGGCAGCAACGACCCGCACCGGTACCGGTCCGGCACCGGAGGGCGACGACTCTCCGTACGCGCTGTCCCACCTGGACGCACTGGAGTCCGAGGCGGTTCACATCTTCCGCGAGGTGGCGGGCGAGTTCGAGCGGCCGGTGATCCTCTTCTCCGGCGGCAAGGACTCCATCGTCATGCTGCACCTGGCGCTGAAGGCGTTCGCGCCCGCTTCGGTGCCGTTCTCCCTGCTGCACGTGGACACCGGGCACAACTTCCCCGAGGTCCTGGAGTACCGCGACCGCACCGTCGAGCAGCACGGGCTGCGGCTGCACGTCGCGTCCGTCCAGGACTACATCGACCGCGGCGCCCTCAAGGAGCGCCCGGACGGGACCCGCAACCCGCTGCAGACCGTGCCGCTGACCGAGGCCATCCAGCAGCACCGCTTCGACGCCGTGTTCGGCGGCGGGCGGCGCGACGAGGAGAAGGCCCGCGCCAAGGAGCGCGTCTTCTCGCTGCGGGACGAGTTCTCGCAGTGGGACCCGCGCCGCCAGCGCCCCGAGCTGTGGCAGCTCTACAACGGCCGGCACGCGCCCGGCGAGCACGTCCGCGTCTTCCCCCTGTCCAACTGGACCGAGCTGGACGTGTGGCAGTACATCGCCCGCGAGGGCATCGAACTGCCGGGCATCTACTTCGCCCACAAGCGGCCCGTCTTCCGGCGCAGCGGCATGTGGCTGACGGCCGGCGAGTGGGGCGGCCCCAAGGGTGACGAGACCGTCGAGACCCGGCTGGTCCGCTACCGCACCGTCGGCGACATGTCCTGCACCGGCGCCGTCGACTCCGACGCGACGACGCTGGACGCGGTGATCACCGAGATCGCCGCCTCCCGCCTCACCGAGCGGGGCGCGACCCGGGCCGACGACAAGATGTCCGAGGCCGCGATGGAAGACCGCAAGCGCGAGGGGTACTTCTAACCATGAGCACGATCACGATCGAGGATCTCGCGGAGACCACCCTGCTGCGGTTCGCCACCGCCGGCTCCGTCGACGACGGCAAGTCGACCCTGGTGGGCCGGCTGCTGCACGACTCCAAGTCGGTCCTGACCGACCAGCTGGAGGCGGTCGAGCGGGCCTCGGCCAGCCGCGGCCAGGAGGCGCCGGACCTGGCGCTGCTGACCGACGGTCTGCGCGCCGAGCGCGAGCAGGGCATCACCATCGACGTCGCCTACCGCTACTTCGCCACGCCGCGGCGCCGGTTCATCCTGGCCGACACCCCGGGCCATGTGCAGTACACCCGCAACATGGTCACCGGCGCGTCCACCGCCGAGCTGACAGTGATCCTCGTCGACGCCCGTAACGGTGTCGTCGAGCAGACCCGCCGGCACGCCGCGATCGCCGCGCTGCTCCGCGTCCCGCACGTCGTCCTCGCGGTCAACAAGATGGACCTCGTCGGATACGAGGAGTCCGTCTTCGCGAACATCGCCGAGGAGTTCACCGCGTACGCCGGCGAGCTGGGCGTTCCCGAGATCACCGCGATCCCGATCTCCGCACTCGCCGGCGACAACGTCGTGGACCCGTCCTCGAACATGGACTGGTACGGCGGCCCGACGGTCCTGGAGCACCTGGAGACCGTCGCGGTCAGCCACGACATGGCGCACTGCCACGCCCGGCTGCCCGTGCAGGTCGTGATCCGCCCGCAGACCCCCGAGCTCCCCGACTACCGCGGTTACGCGGGCCAGATCGCGGCCGGTACGTTCCGCGTCGGCGACGACGTCACCGTGCTGCCGTCCGGCAAGAAGTCGAAGATCAGCGGGATCGACCTGCTCGGCAAGCCGGTCGACGCCGCCTGGACCCCGCAGTCGGTCACCGTCCTGCTGGAGGACGACATCGACATCTCGCGCGGCGATCTGATCGTGCCGACCCCGGACGCGCCCGCGACCACGCAGGACATCGAGGCGACCGTCTGCCACGTGGCCGACCACCCGCTCTCCGTCGGCCACCGGGTCCTGCTCAAGCACGGCACCCGGACGGTCAAGGCGATCGTCAAGGACATCCCGTCCCGGCTGACCCTCGCCGACCTGTCGCTGCACCCGCACCCGGGTGAGCTCGTCGCCAACGACATCGGCCGCGTCAAGATCCGTACCGCCGAGCCGCTGCCGGTCGACTCCTACGCCGACTCGCGGCGTACCGGTTCGTTCATCCTGATCGACCCGAACGACGGCACGACGCTCACCGCCGGCATGGTCGGCGAGTCCTTCGCCGCGCCGGAGCCGGTGAAGACCGAGGCCGACGACGACGGCTGGGACTTCTGATCATGGCGGGCGAGGCGTTCTCGACGTTCGCGAAGGAGGGCGGCCGCGTAGGGCCCGGGGCCCTGGGCTGGGGGTCCCCCCGAACGGAGTTGGGGGGAGGGCAGGGCGGAGTCGGCCGATGTGTGCGCTGACGCCGCTCCGTTCCGCCCTGCCCGCCGGACCCTTCCGAAGATCACCCGACCTGCCGGGCGCGCCCTAGAGGGGCGCGTACCGCCCCGGCCCACCGAGAGGAAAACCTCCCGTGCTGCCCTCCGCTCGCCCCCGTACGACCGCTCGCCGCGTCCTCGCGGCGGCCGCCGCCGTCCCGCTGCTGATCGGGGCGCTGGGGGCGTGCGGCTACGGGTCCAAGGCGCCGAAGAGCACCGCGCCGGTGGCGGCGAAGGGGCCGAAGACGGACGGGCTGGACGCGGTCAAGGTCGGCTACTTCGGGAACGTCACGCACGCGACGCCCATGGTGGACCGGCAGAAGGGCTTCATCCAGCAGGAGCTGGGCGGCACGCAGGTCAAGCCGTACATCTTCAACGCCGGTCCCTCGGAGATCGAGGCGCTGAACTCGGGCACGATCGACATCGGCTGGATCGGGCCGTCACCGGCGGTCAACGGTTACGTGCAGTCGCACGGCAACAACCTGAAGATCATCGGGGGCTCCGCCTCGGGCGGCGTGTCGCTCGTGGTGAACCCCAAGAAGATCAAGTCGCTCAAGGACCTCAAGGGCAAGCGGATCGCCTCCCCGCAGCTCGGCAACACCCAGGATGTGGCCCTCCTCAACTACCTGCGCGAGAAGGGCTACCGGGTCGACCCGGACACCGGGAAGGGCGAGGTCGGGGTCTTCCGGCAGGACAACAAGGAGATCCCCAACACCTTCCGGCAGGGCGGCGTCGACGGCGCGTGGGTGCCGGAGCCGACCGCCGCCAAGCTGGTCGCCCAGGGCGGCCGGACGCTGCTGGACGAGAAGCAGCTGTGGAAGGACGGGAAGTTCGTCATCACGAACATCATCGTCCGCAAGCAGTTCCTCAAGGAGCACCCCAAGGCCGTCGAGGCCGTACTGCGCGGCTCGGTGAAGACCAACGACTGGATCAAGGGCCACCCGGGCGAGGCGGCCCGGGCGGTCAACACCTCGCTCGGCGACCCGAAGGTGTCCGGCACCCGGCTGCCGGACCGGGTACTCAACAACGCCTTCCGGAACGTGCAGGTCACCGACGACCCGCTGGCCTCCACCCTCAAGGACGAGGCACAGCACGCGGTCAAGGCCGGGCTGCTGAAGAAGCCCGACCTGAGCGGCATCTACGACCTCCGGCTGCTGAACAAGGTCCTCAAGGCCGAGGGCAGGCCACCGGTCGGCGCCGCCGGGCTCGGCGCACAGTAACCGATCGATCCGTACGGTCCCCAGGAGGTGACACCGATGACGACCCCTACCCTCACCCAGCAGGCCGCCACGGCCGGCACGACGGAGACGGCGGGCTACGCGGCGCGTATCGACCACGTCTCGAAGTCCTTCGGCCGCCCCGGCGCGGAGCAGCACGTCCTGGACGACATCACGGTCGATGTCGCGCCGGGCGAGTTCGTCTGCCTCCTGGGCGCGTCGGGCTGCGGCAAGTCCACGCTGCTCAACCTCGTGGCGGGGCTGGACAAGCCGTCCGCCGGGACCATCGACGTGCCCGGCAGCCGCCCGGCCCTGATGTTCCAGGAGCACGCGCTCTTCCCCTGGCTCACCGCCGGCAAGAACATCGAACTGGCCCTGAAGCTGCGCGGTATGCCGCGCGCCGAGCGCCGTACCGAGGCCGAGCGGCTGCTGGAGCTGGTCCGCCTGAAGGGCGCGTACGGCAAGCGGGTGCACGAGCTGTCCGGCGGCATGCGGCAGCGGGTCGCGATGGCCCGCGCGCTCGCCCAGGACAGTGGGCTGCTGCTGATGGACGAGCCGTTCGCCGCGCTGGACGCGATCACCCGCGACGTGCTGCACGACGAGCTGACCCGCATCTGGGAAGAGACGAACGTGTCCGTCCTCTTCGTCACGCACAACGTCCGCGAGGCCGTGCGGCTCGCGGAGCGGGTCGTGCTGCTGTCCTCCCGGCCCGGGCGCATCGCCCGGCAGTGGGAGGTCGACATCCCGCAGCCGCGCCGCATCGAGGACGCCGCCGTCGCCGAACTCTCCGTAGAGATCACCGAACAGCTCCGTGGGGAGATCCGCCGCCATGGCCAGCACTGACACCACCACCGAGACCCCCAACGCGGCCGACGCCAAGGCGGCGGGCGCGCGCGGGGCCGAGACCGCCGGGCTGGAGGCCGGGCTGGACGCGCTGGAGACCAAGGTCGTCAGCCGGCAGCCCGTGCTGCGTACGCTGGTCTCCAAGGTCCTGCCGCCGGTCATCGCCGTCGTCATCGTGCTGGCGCTCTGGCAGCTCGCTTACCACTTCGAGGTCAAGCCGCACTACCAGCTGCCGAGCCCGGTGGACGTGTGGGGCTCGCTCCGCGAGAAGTGGCTGGAGGGCACGCTCCTCAGCTACGTGTGGGAGTCCGTCTCGCGCGGCGCGCTCGGCTTCGTCGCCTCGCTCCTCATCGGTACGCCGCTGGGCCTGCTGGTCGCCCGGGTCCGCCCGGTGCGCGCGGCGATCGGCCCGATCCTCTCCGGACTGCAGTCGCTGCCGTCGGTGGCGTGGGTGCCGGCCGCGATCATCTGGTTCGGCATCACCGACGCCACCATCTACGCGGTGGTCCTGCTGGGCGCGGTGCCGTCGATCGCCAACGGCCTGGTCTCCGGCGTGGACCGGATTCCGCCGCTGTTCCTGCGCGCGGGCCGGACGATCGGCGCGACCGGCATGAAGGGCGTACGCCACGTCCTGCTGCCCGCCGCGCTGCCCGGCTACATCTCGGGGCTCAAGCAGGGCTGGGCGTTCTCCTGGCGCTCGCTGATGGCCGCCGAGCTGATCGCCACCTCGCCCGACCTGGGCGCGGGCCTCGGCCAGCTGCTGGACCAGGGGCGGGTCGGCTCCGACATGTCCCTCGTGCTCGGCGCGATCCTGCTCATCCTGATCGTCGGCATCGGCATCGAACTGCTGATCTTCGCCCCGATCGAGCGCCGCGTGCTGCGCAGCCGCGGCCTGCTCGCCAACTCCCGCTGACCCCTCCGAACGGAACCACCATGCGACCCCACCTGCTCGCCCCCACCCCCGGCACCGCCTCGGCCGCCGGCCGGTGCGGGCTGCGCGCGCGGCCCGCGCTGCTGGTGATCGCGCACGGCAGCCGGGACCCGCGCCACGCGGCAACCGTCGGCGCGCTGTGCGCACGGGTCCGCGACCTCCACCCGGAGCTGCGCGTCGAGGTCGGCTACCTGGACTTCAACGCGCCGAGCGTGCCGCAGGTGCTGGAGCGGCTGCACGCGGACGGCGTACGGGACGTGGTGGCGATGCCGCTGCTGCTGACCCGCGCCTTCCACGCCAAGACCGACATCCCGGCCGTGCTGCGTGAGGCGTGCGCGCGGCTGCCCCGGCTGTCCGTCCAGCAGGCCGACGTGCTCGGCCCGGCGCCCCTGCTCGTGGGCGCGCTGGAGCGGCGGCTCACCGAGGCGGGGCTCGACCCCGCCGACCGTGCCTCGACCGGGGTCGTACTGGCCTCGGCGGGCTCCTCAGACCCGGAGGCGATCGCAGTGATCGCTGAAATCGCGCGGGAGTGGCGGCGCACCACTGGTTGGTGTGCCGTGCGGCCTGCGTTCGCCTCCGCATCCCTTCCCCGCACGGCGGACGCCGTGCGGGAACTGCGGGCAGAGGGCGTCGAGCGGATCGCCGTGGCGCCGTACGTCATCGCGCCGGGCCGGCTGCCGGACCGGATCGTGGCCGGGGCCCGGGAGGCGGGCGCTGACGTGCTCGCCGACGTGCTGGGCCCGGCTCCGGAGCTGGCGCACCTGCTGGCCCTGCGGTACGCCGAGGCGCTGCGTCGCCCGGCGCCGGCGCTGACCGCCTGAGCCCGGGACACCGCCTGCCGGCTGCCTGAGCCCGGGGGCCGTCACTCCTGCCAGTGCGCCGGCCGGACCAGCTGCTCGGGCAGGTGCGTCCGCGCGTCTCCCCTGGCCGCGTTCAGCTGGATCTGCGTGAGGAAGACGCTGCCGGTCAGGTCGGCGCCGCTCAGGTCCGCGTCCCGGAGGTCGGCGCCGATCAGGTCGGCGGACCGCAGATCGGCACCGCTCAGGTCGGCGGCGACGAGGCAGGCGCCGCGCAGGCTCGCGCCCCGGAGATTCGCGCCCCGCAGCCGGGCACCGAAGAGGTCGGCTCCGCGGTGGTTCTTCTTCTTGCCGGGAACGGCCGCTCGTACCAGGTCCCCGGCGCGCAGCAGCGAGGCGTTGACCTCCTGGCGGACCGCCTCGGTGTCCAGCTCCGCCAGCACGTCGGCGGGACTGGTCGTGAGCCGTTCCAGGTCCGCCAGCGCGGTGCGGAGCCCGGCGTGCACGGGCCGGCACTCGGGCCGGTCCAGCGCCTCCGACACGTACGCGAGCAGTTCGTGCAGCTGCCGCATGACGGGGAAGACCGCGAACATCTGCCGGGCGGTGTCCGGGTGCTGCCGCCAGTCCCGGCCGCCGAAGGTGACCTGGGAGACCTGCTGCCCCGCGCCGAAGCAGTCGAAGACCGTGCAGCCGCGGAAGCCCTTGTCGCGCAGCCGGTCGTGGATGCCGCAGCGGAAGTCCGCCCGGAGGTTGGTGCAGGGCGTCCCGGCCTCCTTGTCCGCGGCGAAGTCGTTCGAGGCGGCGAAGGGCAGCGCGACGCAGCACAGGCCGAAGCACTGGGCGCAGTCCGCCTGGAGGGCGGCTGGGGACATGACGGTTCGTTCTCCTGCTACCGGCGGGCGCGGCCCCTGCCGCGCCCGGTCGAACGTCCATTGTCCCCCACCGCGTCCGGCTCAGCGCACCCCGAAGGAGTGCACCGTCGTCGTCCGGTAGGCCCGCCCGGGACGCAGCACGGTCGTGGGGAAGGTGGGCCGGTTCGGCGAGTCGGGGAAGTGCTGGGTCTCCAGGCAGAGGCCGTCGGCCTGCCGGTAGAGCGCGCCCGAGGTGCCGCGCAGGGTGCCGTCCAGGCCGTTGCCGCTGTAGAACTGCACGCCCGGCTCGGTGGTGGCGATGTCCATGGTGCGCCCGGACACCGGGTCGGCGAGGGTCACGGCGTGCTCGGCGCGTGCGGTGACGCCCTTGTCCAGCGCGTAGTTGTGGTCGTAGCCGCCGCCGAAGACGAGCTGCTCGTCGCCCTTGCGGATGTCCTGGCCGATCGGCTTGGCCCGCCGGAAGTCGAAGGGGGTGCCGGCGACCTTCGGCAGCTCACCGGTCGGGATGAGGGTCTCGTCGACGGGGGTGTAGCGGGACGCGGCGATCCGCAGGGTGTGGCCGAGGACGTCGCCGTTCCCCTCGCCCGCGAGGTTGAAGTAGGTGTGGTTGGTGAGGTTGACGACGGTCGCCCGGTCCGTCGTCGCCTCGTACGAGATGCGGAGGTCGCCGCGCCGGTCGAGGACGTAGTCGACGCGGACGGTCAGGGTCCCCGGGTACCCCATCTCACCGTCCGGACTGACCCGCCGCAGTGTGAGACCGGTGCCGGAGTTCCCGGCGTACGGCTCGACGTCCCACACCCGCGTGTCGAAGCCCTTGTCCCCGCCGTGCAGGCTGTTCGGGCCGTCGTTGACGGGCAACCGGTACGTCCGGCCGTCCAGGGTGAAGGTGCCGCGGGCGATGCGGTTGCCGTAGCGGCCGATCAGGGCACCGAAGTAGGTGCCCGCGGTCAGGTAGTCACCGAGATTGTCGAAGCCGAGCGACACGTTGGCCGGGCGGCCGTGCCGGTCGGGGATCTCCAGGGTCTGGACGATGCCGCCGTAGGACAGCACGCCCAGCCGCGTCCCGCCGCTCTCGACCGTCCAACGGTCGACGCGGGTGCCGTCGGGCAGGGTGCCGAAGTGCTCCTTGCGCGGCCGGCCGGTGCCGCCGGCGGCGGGCGCCGCGGCGAAGGCGGGTCCGGCGCCGACGGCGGTCGCCGCGAGCCCGGCCGCCGCCGCGGCCATCACGGTACGTCTGCTGGTCGTCATGGCTGTCTCCTCGGGAAATCCGGGCGGGGTCGGGCACCTGCTGATCAAGAACCGGCCTTGCGCTTGTTGTAGATGTCGAAGCCGACCGCGGCGAGCAGCACCAGGCCCTTGATCACCTGCTGGTAGTCGGTGCCGACGCCGACCAGCGACATGCCGTTGTTGAGGACGCCGAGGACGAGGCCGCCGATCACGGCGCCCATGACCGTGCCCACGCCGCCGCTCATCGAGGCGCCGCCGATGAACGAAGCGGCGATCGCCTCCAGTTCGAAGTTCAGGCCCGCCTGCGTGGTGCCCGCGTTCAGCCGCGCCGCGTACACACATCCCGCGAGCGCCGCCAGTACGCCCATGTTCACGAACACCAGGAAGGTGACGCGCTTGTCCTTGACGCCGGAGAGCTTCGCGGCCGCCTTGTTGCCGCCCAGCGCGTACACATGGCGGCCGATCACGGCGTTGCGCATGACGTACCCGAGGCCGAGCAGGAGCGCGCACATCACCAGCATCACGACCGGCACGCCGTGGAAGCTGGCCAGGGTCAGGGTGAAGGCGACGACGGCCGCGGTGAGCGCGACGCACTTGGTGACCCACAGCCCGGTGGGCAGGACGTCCAGGTCCAGGGCGAGCTGACGGCGCCGGTCGCGCCACTCCCGCAGCAGCAGGAAGACGATGGTGACCAGGCCGATGACGAGGGTGGGGTTGTGGTACTGGGTGTACGGGCCCATCTCGGGGATGAAGCCCTTGGCCAGGTCCTGGAAGCCCTCGGGGAACGGGGCGATGGACTGGCCCTCCAGCACGATCTGTGTCAGGCCGCGGAAGAGCAGCATGCCGGCCAGCGTCACGATGAAGGACGGGATGCCGACGTAGGCGATGAAGAAGCCCTGCCACGCGCCCGCGACCGCGCCGATCAGCAGTGACAGCACCAGCGCGAGCACCCATGGCACGTCCTGTTTGACCATCATCACCGCCGCCATGGCGCCGACGAAGGCGACCAGTGAGCCGACGGAGAGGTCGATGTGGCCCGCGATGATGACGATCATCATGCCGATGGCCAGGATCAGGATGTAGCTGTTCTGCTGGATCAGGTTGGAGACGTTGTTCGGCAGCAGCAGCGTGCCGTCGGTCCATATCTGGAACAGGATGATGATGAAGGCCAGCGCGGTGAGCATGCCGTACTGGCGCATGTTGGCGCGCACGCTGTGCAGCAGCACGGCCCCGGCGGACCGCGCGGCGCTGCCCGCGGCGGCCGGTGGGGTGTCCTTGGGCGGAGTGGTCGTGGTGGTCATGGCGGGCCTCAGCTTCTGGTCTTGGTCATCTGGCGCATCAGGAGTTCCTGGGTCGCCTCGGCGCGGGCGACCTCACCGGTCAGCCGGCCCTCGGCCATGGTGTAGATCCGGTCGCACATGCCGAGCAGTTCGGGCAGTTCGGAGGAGATGAAGAGCACCGCCTTGCCCTGTGCCGCGAGCCGGTCGATGACGGTGTAGATCTCGTACTTGGCGCCGACGTCGATGCCGCGGGTCGGCTCGTCGAGGATCAGCACCTCGGGGTCGGCGTGGATCCACTTGCTCAGCACGACCTTCTGCTGGTTGCCGCCGGAGAGCCGCCCCACCTGCTCGAAGACCGTGGGCGCCTTGATGTTCATCGAGGTGCGGTAGCGCTCGGCGACGGACCGTTCGTGGTGCTCGTCGACGGCGCCGCGGCGGGTCATGCCGCGCAGCGAGGCGAGCGAGACGTTGCGGTGGATGGTGTCGATGAGGTTCAGGCCGTACTGCTTGCGGTCCTCGGTGACGTACGCGATGCCGGCGGCGATGGCGGCGGGCACCGTGGCGGTGTTCACCTCGCGGCCGCCGACCGTCACCGTCCCGCCCTCGTGGACCCCGTACGAGCGGCCGAAGACGGACATCGCCAGTTCGGTACGGCCCGCGCCCATGAGGCCCGCGATGCCGACGATCTCGCCGCGGCGGACGGTCAGCGACGCGCCGTCGACGACCTTGCGGGTCCGGTCGACGGGGTGGCGCACGGTCCAGTCCCGTACCGTCAGCGCGACCTCCCCGGCGTCCTCCCCCTCGTACGCGGTGCGGTCGGGGAAGCGGTGGTCGAGGTCGCGTCCGACCATGCCGCGGATGATGCGGTCCTCGGACAGCTCCGGCTCGGCCTCCGGGGTCTCCCGCACGGCCAGCGTCTCGATGGTGCGGCCGTCGCGCAGGATCGTCACCGCGTCGGCGATCTCCCGGATCTCGTTGAGCTTGTGGGAGATGATGATGCAGGCGATGCCCTGGTCGCGCAGCTCGCGGATGAGGTTGAGCAGGGTGGCGCTGTCCTCGTCGTTCAGGGCCGCGGTCGGCTCGTCGAGGATGAGCAGCCGGACTTCCTTGGACAGCGCCTTGGCGATCTCCACGAGCTGCTGCTTGCCGACGCCGATGTCGGCGACGGGGGTCTGCGGGTTCTCCCGCAGCCCGACCCGCCTGAGCAGCTTGGTGGCGCCACTGAGGGTCGTGGGCCAGTCGATGACGCCGCGCTTGGCCTGCTCGTTGCCGAGGAAGATGTTCTCGGCGATGGACAGGAAGGGGACGAGCGCCAGCTCCTGGTGGATGATCACGATGCCGCGCCGCTCGCTGGCGTTGATGTCCTTGAAGGCCACCGGCTCGCCCGCGAAGCGGATCTCGCCCTCGTAACTGCCGTGCGGGTGGACGCCACTGAGCACCTTCATCAGCGTGGACTTGCCCGCGCCGTTCTCGCCGCAGACGGCATGGATCTCGCCGGGCCGCACGGTCAGGTTCACGTCCGAGAGAGCCGTGACGCCGGGGAACGTCTTGGTGATGGAGCGCATCTCCAGTACGGGGCGCTCCGACGCCGTGCCGTGGCCCGTCACTTGAGCTGCCCCGCCGTGAAGTAGCCCTCGTCGACGAGGAGCTCGGTGTTGGACTTGTCGACGGAGACCGGATCGAGCAGGTAGGCCGGGACGACCCGCTTTCCGTTGTCGTAGTCCTTCGTGTTGTTGACCTCCGGCTTCTTGCCGGTGAGCACGGCGTCGCCCATCTGGACGGCCTGCTTGGCGAGCTTGCGGGTGTCCTTGAAGACCGTCTGGGTCTGCTCGCCCCTGTTGATGGACTTCACCGAGGCCAGCTCGGCGTCCTGCCCGGTGACCACCGGGAGTTCCTTGCCGCTGTACCCGGCGCTCTTCAGCGCGGAGATGATGCCGATGGACATGCCGTCGTACGGGGACAGGACCGCGTCGACCTTCTCGTCGCCGTAGCTCTTGCTGATGAGGTCGTCCATGCGCTTCTGCGCGATGCCGCCGTTCCAGTCCTGCGTGGTCGCCTGGTTCATCTCCGTCTGCTTGCTGCGGACCACGAGCTGACCGGACTTGAAGTAGGGATCGAGGACCTTCATGGCCCCGCCCCAGAAGTACTTCGTGTTGTTGTCGTTCGGCGAACCGGCGAACAGTTCGATGTTGTAGTGCTCGTCCGCGTTCTTGTCGGGCTTCTTCAGCTTCAGCCGGTCCAGGATGTACTGCCCTTGGAGCCGGCCGACCTTCTCGTTGTCGAAGGAGGCGTAGTAGTCGACGTACGGCGTGCCCAGGATGAGCCGGTCGTAGGAGATCACGGGGATGCCCGCGTCGTGCGCGCGCTGGAGGACGTCGGTGAGCGCGGAGCCGTTGATCGCGGCGATCACCAGCAGCCGGTGCCCCTTCGCGATCATGTTCTCGAGCTGGGCGACCTGGTTCTCTACCTTGTCGTCGCCGTACTGGAGGTCGGTCTTGTACCCGGCCTTCCGGAACTGCTCGGCCATGTTCTTGCCGTCGGCTATCCACCGCTCGGAGGACTTGGTGGGCATCGCCAGGCCGATGGTGCCGCCCTTGCCCTTTTCCGGGACGTAGCGGCTGCCGCCGCGGGCCTCCTGGCCACAGGCGGTGAGCGAGCCGATGAGGAGGACGGCGGCCAGGGCGGCGGCTCGTCTGCGGGTGGGCATGGTCGGTTCCCTTCGGGTGGTGGAGCGGAGCGCGTCGAGGTGCCCGGCGGGCGGGCGGCGATTACGGGTGCAGCAGCACCTTCCCCGCGCCCGGCCGGCCGGCGGTTTCGATCGCCTCGGCGAAGGCGTCCAGCGGCAGGCGGTGGGTGACCAGGGGCAGCAGGTCGAGCAGTCCGGCGTCGAAGGCGCGTACGGCATGGGCCCAGGCGGCGGGCGGAGCGCCGAAGACGGTCCGCACCTCGGCCTGGCGGACCACCAGGCCGGTCGGGTCGAGGCCGGTGGCGCCCGCGGCCGGAAGGCCGGTGAGGACCAGCCGGCCACCGCGCCGCAGCAGCCCCAGCGACGTGCGGGCCGCGTCGGCCGACCCGGCGGCCTCGATCACCACGTCGAAGTCGTCCGGCAGCGGCTCGTCCGCCGTACGGAAGGACGTCGCCCCGAAGCCGAGCGCGAGCTTCTCCCGCTCCCGTCCTCTGCCGACGGCCAGCAGTTCGGCGGGCGAGGCGGCGGCGAGGAACTGTACGGCGATCATGCCGAGCGTGCCCGTGCCGACCACCGCGACCCGGTCCCCCGCCCGTGCCTCCGCCTTGAGTGCGGCGGCCGCGACGCAGGCGGCGGGCTCCAGCAGCGCGGCGGCCGTGAGGTCGGCCCCGTCGGCGAGCGGGTGCAGCAGCCGGGCGGGCAGCACGAGCGTGTCGGCCATCGCGCCGGGCTGCGTGAACCCGGTCTCCTCGTACCCGGCCGTGCACAGCGTGGTCTCCCCCGCGTGGCAGCGGGCACACACCTGGCAGTTGCGGAAGCCCTCGCCGACGGTCTTCCGGCCGAGCAGGGCCTCCGGTACGCCGGCGCCGACCGCCTCGACCGTGCCGGACCACTCGTGGCCGGGGATGACCGGGTACCGCACGTAGTCGGCGGGCCGGTGGCCCTCCCACAGCTCGCGGTCGCTGCCGCAGATACCGGAGGCGTGCACCGCGACGCGTACCTCACCGGGCCCGGGGGCGGCCGGTGCGGCATCGGTGAGGTGGCAGGCGCCGGGCCCGTCCAGGACGAGCGCGCGGCCGGTCACCGGCCGGTCCCGGCGGGGTCGCGCTTCTCCCAGCCCTCCGCCCAGAGGTCGAAGCGGGCCTGCTGCTGCGGGAACTCGGCGGCCGCTTCGGTGTCCAGCTCGACGCCGAGGCCGGGTGCCTGGGGCAGTGCGAAGTAGCCGTCGACGACCTGCGGGGCGCCCTTGACCACCTTCTTGATCTCCGCGTCGGCGAAGTCGTTGAAGTGCTCCAGGATCTTGAAGTTGGGGGTGCAGCCCGCGACCTGGAGGGAGGCGGCGGTGAGCACAGGGCCGCCGACGTTGTGCGGCGCGATCAGGGTGTAGTGGGTCTCGGCGGTGGCGGCGAGCTTGCGGGTCTCCAGGATGCCGCCGAGGTGGCCGACGTCGGGCTGGATGATGTCGGCGGCCTGCGACTCGAACAGCTCGCGGAACTCGATGCGGTCGTGGATGCGCTCGCCGGTGGCGACGGGGATGTCGACCTTCGCGGCGACCTTCTCCAGCGCCTTGAGGTTCTCCGGCGGCACCGGCTCCTCCAGCCAGGCGGGCTTGAAGGGGGCCATCTCGTGCGCGAGCCGGACGGCGGTGGACGGGCTGAACCGGCCGTGCATCTCCAGCATCAGCTCGCGCTCGGGCCCGATGGCGTCCCGTACCGCCTCGATGAGGGAGACCGCGTACACGGTCTGCTCGTGGTCGAGTTCGAAGTGGCCGGTGCCGAACGGGTCGATCTTCAGCGCCCGGTAGCCGCGCTCGACGACCGCCTGCGCGGCCTTGTGGTACGCCTCCGGGGTGCGCTCGGTGGTGTACCAGCCGTTGGCGTACGCCTTGACCCTGTCGGTGACCTTGCCGCCCAGCAGCTGCCAGACGGGCACGCCCAGCGCCTTGCCCTTGATGTCCCAGCAGGCCATCTCCACGCAGGCGATGCCGGACATCACGATCTCGCCGGCCCGCCCGTAGTCGCCGTACTTCATGCGGCGCACCAGGTCCTCCACGGCGAACGGGTCGGAGCCCAGGATGTGGTTGGCCTCCGCCTCCCGGAGGTAGCCCAGCAGCGCGTCGGTGTGGCCGAGCATGCGGGTCTCGCCGACGCCGGTGAGCCCCTCGTCGGTGTGGACCTGGACGTACGTCAGGTTGCGCCAGGGCGTGCCGACGACATGAGTGGTGATTCCGGTGATGCGCACGGAAAGTGCCCCTTCACGGCTCGCGGTGTCCGACTGCTCATGTTCGAGATTTCGTCAGACGTTCGAAATGCTGCGAGACAGGTAATGCCACGACGCGAGCGGTGTCAACGGTCACGGCACGGATTTCCCGGATACGCAGGGGTGTTGACGGGGCGACAGGGCTGACGTCATCCTCACCGGGCGATATCCCGAGCACTGTCCGGCATTTCGAACAGCCTGTCAGGAGCGCACATGCCCACCACGGCACCCGCATCCGCCGCCGCCCGGCCCCGGCCGCGAAGACGCGGCCGGCTCGCCCTCCTCACCGGGGCGCTGGCCGTCGCGCTCGCGGTGCCCGCCCTCGCCGCTCCCCCGGCGGCGGCGGACGTCACCGACTACACCCTGGACGTCGACCCGGGCAGCCGCGGCCCGGCCATCGACGACACCATGTACGGCGTCTTCTTCGAGGACATCAACCGGGCGGCCGACGGCGGCCTGTACGCCGAACTCCTCCAGAACCGCTCGTTCGAGTACGCCACCGCCGACAACGCCGCGTACACTCCGCTGACCTCATGGGACACCACCGGCTCTGCGAAGGTCGTGAACGACGACGGCCGGCTGAACGCGCGCAACCGCACCTACCTCGCGCTGGGCGCCGGCTCCTCGGTCACCAACTCCGGCTACGGCACCGGCGTCACCGTGCGCAAGGGCGAGCGGTACGACTTCTCCGTCTGGGCCCGCGCCGACCGCGCGACCGCCCTCACCGTCACCCTCCGGGACGCCGACGGCGAGCTCGCCCGGACCCGCCGCGTCGCCGTCCGGGGCGGCTGGACCAAGTACACGGCAGCGTTCACCGCGACCCGGGCGAGCACCACCGGGCGGCTGGCCGTCGCCGCGGACGGGCCCGCCGCGCTCGACATGGTCTCGCTCTTCCCGAAGGACACCTACAAGGGCCGCCCGAACGGGCTGCGCAAGGACCTCGCCGAGAAGATCGCCGCGCTCGGCCCCGGCTTCGTGCGCTTCCCCGGCGGCTGCCTGGTCAACACCGGCAGCCACGAGGGGTACGACGCGGCGTCCGGCTACCGGCGCAAGCGCTCGTATCAGTGGAAGGACACCGTCGGCCCGGTCGAGCAGCGCGCCACCAACGCCAACTTCTGGGGCTACAACCAGTCCTACGGCCTCGGCTACTACGAGTACTTCCAGTTCGCCGAGGACATCGGCGCCATGCCGCTGCCGGTCGTCCCGGCGCTGGTCACCGGCTGCGGCCAGAACAAGGCCACCGACGACCCGGCCCTGCTGAAGCGGCACGTGCAGGACACCCTGGACCTGATCGAGTTCGCCAATGGCCCGGTGACCTCGGAGTGGGGCAGGAAGCGCGCCGAGATGGGCCACCCGAAGCCCTTCCGCCTCACCCACCTCGAAGTGGGCAACGAGGAGAACCTCCCCGACGAGTTCTTCGCCCGCTTCAAGGAGTTCCGCGCCGCCATCGAGGCGAAGTACCCGGACATCACCGTCATCAGCAACTCCGGGCCCGACGACAGCGGCACCACCTTCGACCGCGCCTGGCAGCTCAACCGCGACGCCGGCGTCGCCATGGTCGACGAGCACTACTACAACAGCCCGCAGTGGTTCCTGGAGAACAACGCACGCTACGACTCCTACGACCGCAAGGGCCCCAAGGTCTTCCTCGGCGAGTACGCCTCCCAGGACAACCGCTTCCGCAACGCGCTGTCCGAGGCCGCGTTCATGACGGGCCTGGAACGCAACGCCGACGTGGTCGAGCTCGCCTCCTACGCCCCGCTGCTCGCGCGCACCGACTCCGTGCAGTGGCGCCCCGACATGATCTGGTTCGACGGACAGAAGTCCTGGGGCTCGACGAGCTACGAGGTCCAGAAGCTGTTCATGAACAACACCGGCGACCGGGTCGTGCCGAGCACCGCCTCCGGCACCCCGGCCACCACCGCGCCGATCACCGGCGCCGTCGGCCTGTCCACCTGGGCCACCGCGGCCGCGTACGACGACGTGCGGGTCACCGGCGCGGACGGGAGGACGCTGTTGGGCGACGACTTCTCGGGCGGCGCCGGCCAGTGGACCGAGGCCGCCGGCCGCGGCAGCTGGAAGGTCGAGGACGGCGCGTACGTCCAGTCCGACGCCGCGGCCGAGAACACCCTCGTCACCGCCGGCGACACCGGCTGGCAGAACTACGACCTGCACGTGAAGGCCACCAAGAAGGCCGGCAAGGAGGGCTTCCTCGTCGCCTTCGGCGTCCAGGACACCGGCAACCACTACTGGTGGAACCTCGGCGGCTGGGGCAACACCCGCTCCGCCGTGGAGAAGACCACCGGCGGCGCCAAGCAGACGCTGACCGAGGACGCCACGAGGATCGAGACCGGCCGGAGCTACGACATCGAGGTCAAGGTGCGCGGCCGGCAGGTGACGCTGTACCTCGACGGCAAGAAGTGGGGCGAGTTCACCGACGACGCCAAGGCGGAGCCGTTCCGCCAGGTCGTGACCGAGGACCGGAAGACCGGCGAGCTGATCGTCAAGGTCGTCAACGCGCAGGAAACGGCCGCCCGGACCCGGATCGACCTCGGCGCCCGGCCGGCGTCCTCGACCGCCCGCCTGACCACGCTCCAGGGCGACCCGGACGCGGAGAACACCGCCGAGGCACAGCCGATCGCACCCCGCACCTCCACCCTGCGCGGCGTCGGCCGCCAGTTCACGTACACCTTCCCGGCCGACTCGGTCACCTTCCTGCGGATCAAGCGCGGCTGACGTTCCCGGGGCGGCCGCCCGGCCGGCGGCCGCCCCGCCGACCACGGAGGACAGCACCATGCACGCACCCACCCGAAGAGGCGTCCTGCTGGGCACGCTGGCCGTGGGCGCCGCCGCCGCGCTACCGGGCACGGCACACGCCGCGGCCGCCGTCCGGCACCACCCCGCTGCCCCCTGCCCCAACCCCCTCGTGCGGCAGCACGCCGACCCGCACATCCACCGCCACACCGACGGCTTCTACTACTTCACCGCGACCGTCCCGGAGTACGACCGCATCGTCCTGCGCCGCTCCCGCACGCTGCGCGGCCTGACGGACGCCGCCGAGGCAGTGCTGTGGCGCAAGCACACCACCGGTGAGATGGGCGCCCACATCTGGGCGCCGGAGATCCACCACATCGACGGCCGCTGGTACATCTACTTCGCCGCGGGCTCCGCCGAAGACATCTGGAAGATCCGGATGTACGTCCTGGAGAACAGCCACCCCGACCCCTTCAAGGGGACATGGACCGAGAAGGGCCGGCTCACCACCGCCTGGGACACCTTCTCCCTCGACGCCTCCACCTTCACCCACCACGGCGTCCGCTACCTGATCTGGGCCCAGCAGGAGCCGGGCATCGTGAACAACTCCAACCTCTACATCGCCCGGCTGCGCAACCCCTGGACGCTCGGCAGCCCGCCGGTCCGGCTCTCCTCCCCCACACTGGACTGGGAGACCATCGGCTTCAAGGTGAACGAGGGGCCCTCGGTCCTCGTACGCAACGGGAGGGTCTTCCTGACGTACTCCGCCAGCGCCACCGACAGCAACTACTGCATGGGGCTGCTGACCGCCGACGCGCGCGCCGACCTGCTCGACCCGGCCTCCTGGACCAAGTCCCCGGTACCGGTCTTCACCAGCAACGACGCCACCGGCCAGTACGGGCCCGGACACAACAGCTTCACGGTCGCCGAGGACGGCCGCACCGACGTCCTCGTGTACCACGCGCGGCAGTACAAGGACATCACCGGCGATCCCCTGAACGACCCCAACCGGCACACCCGCGTCCAGACCCTGGGCTGGCGCGCCGACGGCACGCCCGACTTCGGCGTGCCGGTGCCGGACACGGCCCGCTGACCGGCACGCCCTGTGCTCAGTCGCGGCGGGGGCGCAGGCCCGCGGCCTCCGCCGCGGAGTACAGGGAGCGGAGCGCCAGCAGCAGGATGCCGATGTCGTCGAGGTACACGGGGTCCGGCAGCAGGTCGACCGGGGAGACGAGGTAGAGGATCGCGCCCCAGAACACGGCCTTGTTCTGCACGGGGATGCCGGCCTCGCGCAGCAGCCCGCGGGCCTTGACCAGCCGCACCAGGAGGCGGACGGCGAGGACGAGCGTCACCAGGACGAGCACCCCCGCGACCACCACGACGATCCACGCTTCGGTGCTCATCCCGCCTCCTCGGTCCGCCGACGTGCCGTGCCCTCAAGCTTCGCACTGCGGCGGGCCGTACCGGGAACGCTCAGGCCCGGCCCGGGAGGGAGGAAGCACGGACCACCAGTTCCGGCGCGAGCACGACCTGGCGGTGCTCGTGCGCTTCCGCCTGGTCGCCGGTCTCCTCGATCAGCATCTCGGCCGCCGTCCGGCCCATCTGCCGGGCCGGCTGCCGTACGGAGGTGAGCGGCACGGCGGCGGCCGCGGCGAACTCGATGTCGTCGTACCCCACCAGGGCGATGTCGTCGGGGACCGCCACCCCGGCGTTGTAGAGCGCCTGGAACGCCCCGAGGGCGAGCAGGTCGTTGGCGCAGAACACGGCGGTCGGCCGGGGCGACATGCCCAGCAGCCGGGCGGCCGCGTCCCGGCCCGCCGCCACGTCCATCCGCTCGGTCTCGATGTGCCGCAGCGCCGACTCGGGCAGGCCCGCCTCGCGCAGCGCCTGCAGTGCCCCCGTACGCCGGTCCTGGCACTGGGTCAGGAACATCGGCCCGCTGATGTAGACCAGCCCTTCGTGGCCCTGTTCGACGAGGTGCCGGGCCGCCAGCGCGCCGCCGGCCACGTCGTCCACGGAGACCGAGCAGCCCTCGCCGCTGCCGAGGACGCGGTCGACGAAGACGAGCGGGATGCCGCGCGGCCGGAACCGTGCGAGCGTGCCGCCGGTCAGATCGGCCGGGGTGATCATCACGCCGCGTACCTGCTGCTCGGCGAAGAGGGAGAGGTAGTCGGACTCCTCGGCCGGGCTCTGGGCGCTGTTGCACAGCATCACGCCGAGCCCCGCCTTGCGCGCGGCGCGCTCCGCTCCCGCCGCGACGTCGACGAAGAAGGGGTTGGCCATGTCCAGCACGAGCAGCGCGATGATCCGGCTGCGGCCCGCGCGCAGCTGGCGCGCCGACTCGCTGCGGACGTAGCCGAGCGCCGTGATCGCCGCCTGGACCCGCTCCCTGGTCTCCCTCGCGACCATGTCGGGACGGTTGATCACATTGGAGACCGTGCCGATGGAGACGCCGGCCTGGCGTGCCACATCCTTGATACCCACCGTGTGCGCCACAGGCGCCATGCTACGCACTCCGCTTCCGGCACTCGACGCCGCCGGCCGCCGCGCCCCGTGGGGGCGAGCGCGGCGGCCGTCGGCCGTCCCGGCAGGGGCGCCCCTGCCGGGCGGCGTCGCGGGTTCTGCTCCACGACCTGCGCGGACGCGTTCCACGGCAGGCCGCTTCCTGACCGGGTCCTACTCGACGATCTTCAGCAGCTTGTTCGGCGTGCCCTCACCCGGGTTGGAGATCTTGTCCGGGGTGGCGCCGTCGGTCAGCGCCTTGGCGACATCGGCGGGCTTGGCGTCCTGGTGGCCTGCCAGGTAGACCGCGGCGGCACCCACGACGTGCGGGGTGGCCATCGAGGTGCCCGAGATGGTGTTGGTGGCGTCGTCACCCTCGTTCCAGTCCGACGTGATGTCGGTGCCCGGGGCGTAGATGTCGACGACGCTGCCGTAGTTCGAGTACTCCGCCTGCTTGTCGTCCTTGTCGCTGGCGGCCACCGTGATGGCCTCCTTGACGCGGGACGGCGAGCCCTGGCCGGCGTCGGTCGACTCGTTGCCGGCCGCGACACCGAAGGTGACACCGGACTCGACGGCCTTCTGCACGGCCGTGTCGAGCGCCTCGTCAGCGCCGCCGCCGAGGGACATGTTGGCGACCGAGGGGCCCTTGTGGTTCTTGGTCACCCAGTCGATGCCCGCCACGACCTGCTCGGTGGTGCCGGAGCCCTGGTCGTCCAGCACGCGGACGGCGACGATCTTGGCCTTCTTGGCGACGCCGTGCGCGGCACCGGCGATGGTGCCGGCGACGTGCGTGCCGTGGCCGTTGCCGTCGTCGGCGTCGTCGTCGTTGTCGACCGCGTCGAAGCCGGAGGACGCGCGGCCCTCGAAGTCCTTGTGCGTGGTGCGGACGCCGGTGTCGATGACGTACGCGGTGACACCCTCACCCGCGCTGTCCGGGTAGGTGTACTTCTTGTCGCCCGCGGTGTCCTCCTGGTCGATGCGGTCCAGGCCCCACGAAGGCGGGTTGTCCTGGGTACCGTCGATGGAGAACTTCTTGTTCTGGACGACCTTGTCGACGGCCGGGTCGGCGGCGAGCCGCTTGGCCTCGGTCTCGTTCAGCCCGGTGGCGGAGAAGCCGTCGATGGCCGAGCTGTAGGTGCGCTTGACCTTGCCGCCGTACTCCGCGGCGAGGTCCTTGCTCTCCGCCGTACGGGCCTGGTCCTTGAGCATGACGATGTAGCTGCCGCTGACGGCGGACTTGGCACTCGCTCCGTAGATCTTCCCCTCTGCGGGGGAGGCGTCGGCGGTGACCGCGGTGACGGCCGCGATGCCGGTGGCGGCGACTACGGCGGTTATGCCGGTGATCAGCCGCTTCTTGCTGGAACGCTTGTGAGCCATGGCGAGGGTTCTCCTCGTTCGTGGTGTGGGGGGAAAGCGTTGCGTGATCGCCCGGAGAAACAAGAAGATCTCCGCCGGGCTGGCTCGAAACCCTGACTGATTGACGCGTCCAATTCAAGGGCCCCCCGCCGGTGTGACATAGGCAACAAGATTGCAAAATTGCAAATACCGTCACACTCGGTCAAATTGAGCACTCGCCTTGACTCTGGTTGCCTCAACTCCCGTCACATTGCAGCAACATGAGGAAATAATTGCTTCCTGGGAGTGGACAAGGCTCAGCGCTGGTACCGGGCGAGCACGAGGTTGCCGTCCTCGACGAGCCGGTTCTCCAGCTCCGCCATCCCGATCGCCCCGCTGTAGTACTCCTGGAGTCCCGGCGTGGCGATCTTGTCCTTCCACTCCGGGTAGCCGCGCACGGACTGGGCCGGCGCCGCGTGGAGCGAGCCGGCGAGCGCCGTACCGGTCGCCCAGCCGTACTTCCGCACCCGCAGCCGCGGGTCCCGGAGCGCGGTCGTGCCCGTGGGCAGCATCCAGTCGCCGAGCGCCAGCCGCGCCATGTTGGCGGGCTCCAGCAGGAAGGCGATGAAGGCCATCGCCGATTCCTTCCGCGGGCAGTCCGCGGCGATCGAGAGCGTCTGCGGGCTCACGCCCTGGGCCGGCGCGCCGTCCGCCGGGGCCGGGAGCACCGTCCAGTCGAATCCCTCGGGGGCCTGCTGAACGATCTGCTGCCGGTACGAGAACCCGAGCGGCACCATCGCGTACCGCTCCGCGAAGAAGCCGGGGAGCGTGTCGGAGCCGCCCATGCCCAGCGTGGTGCGTGCCGCGCTGCCGTCGACGTTCACCTGGTCGTGGACGGTCCGCGGGACGACCTGGTCGGCGGCGTCGAACCGGACCTCGGCCCGGCCGTCGGCCCGGCGGTGGAAGAGCCGGCCGCCGGTGGAGAGCGCGAGATTGAGGGTGGCCGACACCGGTTCCTTCAGCGGCCAGGCCACTCCGTACCGGCGGTCGCCGGCCCGGCTCCCGGCGGGGCTCCCTGTGCGGCCCCCGGCGCGGCTCAGCTTCTCGGCCGCCGCGCGGAACTCCGCCCAGCTCCAGGGCTCCTCCGGCGTGGGGACGCGCACCCCGGAAGCGGCGCGCAGCAGCTCCCGGTTGGCGATCAGGACGCGCGGCTCCTGGAGGAACGGCACGCCGTACACCCGCCCGTCGAACGTGCCGGTCCGCCAGCTGTGCCGCGGAATGTCGGCGGCGAGCCGGTCGGGCAGCAGGCCGGTGAGGTCGGCGAGGTTGCCGCCGTACGCGAAGTCCGCGAGGTCGTCGGCGGCGTCGTGGATGATGTCGGGCGCCTCGCCGCCTTCGAAGGCGGTCAGCAGCTGGTCGTGCACGGTGGGCCAGGCGCCCTGCACGTACTCGACGCTGGTGCGCGGGTGCCGCCGGTTCCACTCCTCGACCAGCGCCTTGTTGGCCGCCACGGACTCCGCCTGCCAGGCGAGCGACTGGAACCGCAGCGGCCGCCGGCGCGCCGCCGCGTCACCCCCGCCGGAACACCCGGCGAGCAGGGCCCCCGCGCCGGCGCTCCCCAGGGAGGCGGCCCCCACGGAGGCGGCGGCGCTCAGGAAGGTACGCCGGCGCACCGGGGCGTGGGCGGGCGCGGCGGCGCCCGTCGTAGGCGCGGCGGCGCCCGTCGTAGGCGCGGCGGCGCCCGTCGTAGGCACGGCGGCAGCCTTCGTAGGCACGGCAGCAGCCTTCGTAGGCACGGCGGCAGCCTTCGCGGGCGCGGCGGCAGCCTTCGTGGGCGCGGGCATCAGTGCTTCACCGCCCCGGCGAGCATGCCGCCCGTGATGCGGCGCTGAATGACGGCGAAGAGGACCAGCCCGGGCAGGGTGGCGAGGAGCGCGGCGGCCGCGAGCGGGCCGAGGTCGGCGACGCCCTCGGCCCCGAGGAAGTGCGTGAGCACGACCGGCATCGTCTGTTTCTCCGGCGACTTGAGCAGCACGAGAGCGAAGAAGAACTCGTTCCAGGCGGTGATGAAGGCGAACAGCCCGGTGGCGACGATGCCCGGCACGAGGAGCGGCGCGGTCACGGACACGAGGGTGCGGACCCGGCCCGCCCCGTCCACGGCTGCCGCCTCCTCCAGTTCGGCCGGCACGGCCCGTACGTACCCGGTGAGCATCCACAGCGCGAACGGCAGCGACCACACGAGGTACACGAGGGTGAGCCCGCCGAGCGAGTCCACCAGGCCCACCGCCTTCAGCAGCAGGAACAGCGGGATGATGACGAGGACCAGCGGGAACGCCTGGCTGACCACCACCCACCCGGTCGCCGCCCGCGCCATGCGGGTGCGGAAGCGCGCGAGGACGTACGCCATCGGCGTGGCCACCACGACGGACAGCACCGCGGCCCCGGCCGCCGCGAGCAGGCTGTTGGCGGCCGAACGCAGCAGCGGCTGCTCGGCGAAGGCGGCCCGGAAGTTGCCGAGGGTGGGGTCGTGCGGGATCCAGCTGGGGGCGATGCTGCCCAGCTCGCGCGGCGGCTTGAAGGCCGTGGACAGCAGCCACAGGAAGGGCACCAGCAGGAAGACCAGATAGCCGAGCAGAGCCAGGTACTGGCCCGCACGGGCCGCGGCAGTACGCCTGCGACGAGCGGTCATCGGCCGTCCTCTGCGACGGGCGGTCATCGGCCGTCCTCCTCGGACCGCAGCCGGCCCGCCAGGTAGACGGCCAGCAGGACGGCGATGACGGCGACCATGGCGAGCCCCATCGCCGCCGCGTACCCGAACTGCCCGTACCGGAACGCCTCCTCGTACGCGAACAGCATCGGCAGCCGGGTGCGCCCGCCGGGACCGCCGTCCGTCAGCACGAAGACCAGCGCGAACGAGTTGAAGTTCCAGATGAAGTTCAGCGCGGTGATGGCCAGCGCCACCGGACGCAGCGCGGGCCAGGTCACCGTACGGAACCGCCGCCAGGCGCCCGCGCCGTCCATGGCCGCCGCTTCGTGCAGCTCACGCGGCACGTTCTGCAGGCCGGCGAGCAGCGGCACGGTGGTCTGCGGCAGACCCGCCCAGATGCCGACGACGATGACGGCGGGCAGCGCGGTCGCCAGGCCGCTCAGCCAGTCGTGGCCGCCGCCGAACCCGAAGGTGCGCAGCGTGTCGTTCAGCACGCCCGCGTCCGGGTGGTACACCAGCCGCCACATGATGCCGACCACGACCTCGGGCATCGCCCACGGCACGATGGCCAGCGCCCGGGCCAGCCAGCGCAGCCGCAGCTTCTCGTTGAGCAGCAGGGCGAGGCCCAGCGCGAGGAAGAACTGCGGGACGGTGACGCCCACCGCCCAGACCAGCCCGATCCGGAAGGACTCCCAGAACAGCGTGTCCTGCAACAGGTCGCTGAAGTTCAGCAGCCCCACCCAGCGGGTGGGTTCGGTACGCCCCGACTGCGCGTCCGTGAAGGCCAGCGACACTCCGTACAGGAGCGGGCCGACGCTCAGCACGAGGATCGGTATCAGCGCGGGCAGCACGAGGAACCACACGCCGTGGTCACGGCGCGGTCCCGCACCGGCCGGTCGGCGGGCGGACCGCCGTGGCGCGGTCACGAGGGTCACGGCGGGGCTCCTTGACGCGGCTCGGTCCGAAACGTCCGGTACATCCGATACGGAACGGCCGCGCGCGCCCGTACACGCGGACAGCCGACGTCATAGTCGTAACCCCCCGCGACGCCGTCAAGCCATCGCGGGGGCGGGTGAGCGGCGGGACGGCGGGAAGCGGAGGGGCGGGGCCGTCTGGGTCGGGGCGCGTGGCCCGGCGGGCGGTGCGTGGCCCGGCGGGGGTGGGTCGCCCTAGCAGGGATCGGAGTCGCCCCCGCGGGGATCGGAGTCGCCCTGGACGGGCGAGGATCGGGGCCGTCCGGTGCGGGCGGGGTCCCGGCCGTCCCGGGTGGTGCGGGCCCGGTGGGGGTGGGGTCCGGGCCGTCCGGTGCGGGCGGGGTCGGGGCCAGCCCGGGTGGTGCGTGGTCCGTCGCGGGTGGGTTGTCGGACCCGCCTGAGAGACTGTGGGTGATCGAGACACCGGAGCGGTCGGAGCACCGGGGTGCTCACGGAGCGCAGGAGGCAGCAGCATGACCGAGGCCAGCGGCGGAGCCGGCTCCGTGCCGGGCACACCCTTCACGGAGGCGCGCGCACGGGAGGTGCTGGCCGCGGCCGGACGACCGGACGCCGCGGCGGACGCCAAGCTGCTCGCCCTCGGCGAGAACGCCGTCTTCGCGGTCGGCGACACCGGCCCCGTGATCCGGGTGGGCCGCAGCGCCGAACTGCTCGCCCGCGCCGAGCGGGAGCTGCGGGTGGCCCGCTGGCTGGCGGAGTCGGACGTGCCGGCGGTGCGCGCCGCCGAGCCCGAGGCGAGGCTGGTGGACGGCCACCCCGTCACCTTCTGGGAGCGGCTGCCCGAGCCGATACGCCCCGCCGGGCCCGCCGACCTCGCCGAGCTGCTGCGACGGGTGCACGCCCTGCCCGAGCCGCCGTTCGAGCTGCCCCGGCGGGAGCTGCTGGGCGGCGTGGAGCGCTGGCTGCGGCTGGCGGGGGACGCGGTGTCACGGGAGGACGCGGAGTACCTGCGCGGCCGGCGGGACGCGTTCGCCGCCGCGGCGACGGCCCTGGAGCCGCACCTGCCGCGCGGCCCCATCCACGGAGACGCGCTGCCGCGGAACGTCCATGTCGGCCCCGACGGCCCGGTCCTGGTCGACCTGGAGACCTTCTCCCGCGACCTGCGCGAGCACGACCTCGTGGTCATGGCCCTCAGCCGCGACCGGTACGGCCTGGGTGCCGAGGCGTACGACATCTTCGTACGGGCCTACGGCTGGGACGTCCGGGACTGGGAGGGCTGTGCCGTATTGCGCGGCTCCCGCGAGACCGCGAGCTGCGCCTGGGTCTCCCAGCACGCCCCGGGCAACCCCGCGGCCCTGAAGGAGTTCCGCAGCCGCATCGCCTCCCTCCGCGAGGGCGACGCCTCGGTGCGCTGGTACCCCTTCTGACACCCCGTCGGAGCGAGGCGGCCTCCCGGCCCGGTGGAGAGGGGCGGCCTCCCGGCCCCAATGGAGCGAGGCGGTACCGCGACCCGGGCAGAGCGCCCCGGTACCGTGGCCCCATCGGAGCGACGCGGTTCCGCGGCCCGGGCGGAGCGGCGCCGTACCGCGGTTTATTCGGTACCGCCCGCGCCCTCTCACGGACTAACGTCCCGCCCCATGCCCGACACCACGCCTCCCGTGCGTCCCACACCGCCAGCGAACGCGACACAGCCGGCACCCGCGAACGCGGCACAGCCGGCGTCCAGGGCCGACGACGGGCCACCGCGGCTCACCCGGCTCGACTTCCACGGACCGCTGTCCGAGGAACGCGCCGGGCGGATGATCCAGCGGCTCGCCGCCGCCCGTCCGGCCACCGTGCTGGACATCGGCTGCGGCTGGGGCGAGTTCATGCTGCGGGTACTCGACGCCACGCCCGGCGCCACCGGGGTCGGCATCGACCTCGCCGCTGACGACCTCGCCAGGGGCCGGACCAACGCCGCGGCCCGCGGACTCGCCGACCGCGTGGAGTTCGCCGAGGAGTCCGGGCACGGCACGGCCAGGGGCCCCGCCGACCTCGTCCTGTGCCTCGGCGCCGGCCACGCCGTGAGCGGCCCCGAGTCGCCGCACAACTTCCGCACCGTACTGCGCGAACTGCGCCGCCTCGTCGCCCCCGGCGGCCGCGTGCTGTACGGCGAGGGCTTCTGGCAGCGCCCGCCGGCCACGGCGGAACTGGCGCGGATGTGGCCGGGCGCCACCGCCGAGGAGCACGTGAGCCTGGCAGAACTGGTCGACCTCGCCGTCGAAGCCGGCTTCCGCCCGGCCTGGGTGGAGACCGCGAACAGCGACGAGTGGGAGACGTTCGAGTCGGGCTACCGCAGCGACGTGGAGGAATGGCTGGCCACTCATCCCGACCACCCGCTGGCTCCCGAGACCCGCGAACGCGCCGACACGCACCGCACATCCTGGCTCAGCGGCTACCGTGACCTCCTCGGCATCGCCTACCTGACCCTGATCCCGACCGAGCCCCCGGCCCACCCGTAACGAACCCCTCCTTCCCTCTCCCCCTCCCCCTCGCCCGCACTCCCCTCCACCACCGCCGCCTCGCCCCCGCTCCCCCGCCGTTCGCTCGCCCTCTCGTTCCTCTCGTCCTCTCGTCTGGAGTCATCGATGGCCGTTCGCCGTGTCGTGCCCAATGTCCCCTCCGAGGCGATGGAGGAGAGCCGGGATTTCTACGGGCTGCTGGGCTTCGAGGAGGTCATGGACCTGGGGTGGATCACGACGCTCGCCTCCCCGTCCCATCCGGCCGCGCAGGTCAGCTTCATGACGGCCGACCGGACGGGTCCGGTCGTCCCCGACATGAGCGTGGAGGTGGAGGACGTGGACGCGGCCTACGAGGCGATGCGGGAGAGGGGCGCGGAGATCGTCCACCCGTTGCAGGACGAGGAGTGGGGCGTACGGCGCTTCTTCGTCCGCGACCCCAACGGCAAGGTGGTCAACGTGCTGAGCCACCGCCGCTGACCCCCGCCCTCACGCCCTCACTCGCGCCGCGCCTCACCCCCGCGGTATCAGCGGCCAGGCCGGTTCCACGTGGGCCGCGGGGTTGCTCGTACGGCGCAAGTAGCGCTGGAAGGAGGCGGCCTGGTCCGCCGCCGCCCGGCGCTGGAGGGCATGCAGCGCGGGCAGCGTGAGCCCGGCGACCTCCGGGTGCTTCGCGCCTATTCGGCGGGCCACGCCGACCGCGGCCACGGCGTCCGCCCCCGCTTCGTGCGCCGCGTCCAGCGCCACGCCGTAATGCGCGCACAGCGCCTGAAGGGTGCGCTTCCCCTTTCGGTAGGGGTCGAGGTGCTTGTCGAGGACGAGCGGGTCGACGACCGGCGCCGGGTCCGTGCCGAGCCGTTCGGACAGCGGCTCCACGCCGTGCCGCCGGCACTCGCGGTCCAGCAGCGAGAGGTCGTACCGGGCGTTCATCACCACGAGCGGGAGGCCCGCGCCCAGCGCGGCGGCGAGCGCATCGGTGATCTCGGCCAGGCCCACGGCGGCCGGACGGCCGTGCTGCCGCACGTAGTCGGTCGAGAAGCCGTGGATGGCCGAGGCCTCGGACGGTATCGGCACGCCCGGGTCGAGGACCCAGCTCAGTGCCGGTGCCGCCGCTCCCGCCCCGTCGAGCCGGATGACGGCGGCGGTGACGACCCGGTCGGTCTCGACGTCGGTGCCCGTGGTCTCCAGGTCGAAGCCGACCAGTGGTTCCTTGTGCCAGCTCATGCGGCCTCCTTCGGTGGTGCGTCCCCCGTGTCGCACGCGATCGTCCGCCCGTGTCGTACGGCTGTGATCTCGTGTTCCCTCACTCTCCCACGCACCACTGACAACGCCGCCGGATCCCCTCGCCGGCCCGCCCCGACTCGCCGGCGCGCGCCTCCCGCCGCCGGCACCCGCGTCCCACAACCACCCGGCGCGCCCCGCCCGCCGCCCGTAGGGTCGCCGGTATGGATCTTCAACTGGCCGGACGGCGCGCGGTGGTGACGGGAAGCAGCGGCGGCATCGGGGCGGCGGTCGCCGGGATGCTGGCGGCAGAGGGCTGTGACGTGCTGGTGCACGGGCGGAACGCGGACGCCGCCGCCGGGGTCGCGCGCCGGGTGACGGACCACGGCGTCCGCGCCGACGTCGTGCTCGGCGACCTCGGGGAGCCCGGCGGCGTGGAGCGGGTGGCCGCCGCGGCGCGCGACTTCGGGGCGCACGTCCTGGTCAACAACGCCGGGCCGTTCGTGGAGCACGACTGGGACTCCGTACGGCCCGAAGACTGGCGGACGGCGTTCGAGGGCAACGTGTTCTCCGCGGCGCGGCTCACCCAGGCACTGCTGCCCTCGCTGCGCGCGCACGGCTGGGGCCGGGTGATCAACATCGGCACCCGGGCGGTACGGACCCCGCTGCCCAACATGGTCGAGTACTCCGCCGCCAAGGCCGCCGTGGTGAACATGACGACCAGCCTGGCCGGGCACCTGGCCGGCACGGGCGTCACGGCGAACTGCGTCAGCCCCGGTGTCATCGAAACACCCTCGATGCGCCGGATGTTCGAGGAGCGCGGCGAGACGGCGGCGGACGCGGCGGCCCGGTACGCGCCCAATCCCGTGGGGCGCCTGGGGCGCGCCGAGGACATCGCGGGCGCGGTGCTGTACCTCGCGAGCCCCCTGGCCGACTACGTCAACGGCATCGAGCTGCGGGTGGACGGCGGCATCACGGGCACGCCCTGACACGCCCTGAACCGTGGCCGGGACCGCTGAGCCGTGGCCGGGACCGCCCGGGACCGCGGCCGGGACGCCCGGGTCCGCGGCCGGGACGCCCGGGACCGCGGCCGGTGAGGCACCGGGCCTCAGTGTCAGGACACCGGCCGCGCGTCCGCCCACACGCTCTCGAACTCCTCGCGGTACACCTCGAAGAGTCCGTGGTCGCTCTCCCGGCCGTCCTCGTGGCGCACGACCTCCCGGCCGCCGCCGCGCAGCACCAGGACCGGCACCTCCATGCCGCGGCTCTTGCGGAGGTAGGACTGCACGACGGCGATGCCGCCCGGGCCGTCGCCGTCGACGAGGTACGCCGTGAAGCGCGGGGTCTCGTCGAAGACCTGGATCTCGAACGCACCGGGGTCGCGCAGCCGGGCCCGCACCCGCCGCATGTGCATGATGTTCATCTCGATCGACCGGCTCATCTCGCCCTTCTTCAGGCCCAGCTCCCGCTCACGGCGGCGGACCGCGCTGCTGGCCGGGTTGAGGAAGAGCAGCCGTACGCGGCAGCCGGACTCGGCGAGCCGGACCAGCCGGCGGCCCGAGTAGTTCTGGACGAGCAGGTTCAGGCCGATGCCGACGGCGTCGAGGCGGCGCGCGCCGCCGAAGAGGTCCTCGGCGGGCAGCTGGCGCTGGAGGCGTACCCGGTCGGAGTGAACGCCCACGACGTCGGCGTAGCGGTCGCCCACGAGGTCCTCGACCGCGTCGATGGGCAGCCGCCCGGCCGTACGGGTGCCGATGCCGGAGCCCAGTATCTCCAGGAGGCGCGCGGAGGCGCGTTCGGCCTGGGCGAGCACCGTCTCGGAGAGCGCGCGGTTGCGGGAGACGATGTTCCGGGCCACCTCCAGCTCGTCCAGCCCCAGCTCGACGTCGCGCCGGTCGTCGAAGTACGGCTCGAAGCAGGGCCAGTGCTGGACCATCAGCTCGCGCAGCTGCGGAAGGGTGAGGAAGCTGATGATGTTGTCGTCGGCCGGGTCGAGGAGGTAGCCCTTGCGGCGGCTGACCTCGCGTACGGCGACGGCACGCTGCACCCACTCCTGGCCGGCGGGCCCGGCCGCCGCGACCACCCATTCGTCGCCGTGCACCGGCTCGTAGATGGGGCGCAGCACGGCCGCGACCACGGCACGCAGCCGCTGTTCGACCAGATTGAGCCAGATGTAGGCACGCCCGGCGCGTCTGGCGCGGGTGCGTACCTCGCTCCAGGCCTCGGCGTCCCACTCCAGCTCCGCCCCGATCTCCAGGGGGCGTGCGAGGGACACCGCGCCGGGCGGTGCGTCGATGGAGCCGCCCTCATGACCATCGTCACCAGGAGGCAACTCCAACCCGCCCGAGCTCACCTGTACACCGCCTTCCGAACCTCCGTGCCAACGATCAAGGCACCCTACTGCGGGTCCGGGAGAGGGTGCAGCCGGATGCGCCGACTCTTCCACCAACTCCCCTTATTCGCCGTGCCCGTTGTGTCCGGAAAGGGAAGCGGGCGTGAGCGGAGTCATAGTCGTGCGGCGGGGAGCCGCACGGGAGTCCCGGCGGACTCTCCCCTCGTCACGCACCTCGTCAGGGGTACGGAGGGATTCCGGAGGCCGTCGGGAACGAGGCCGAAAATGATTGCCCAGGAGTCGCGACACGCCCAGTAAGCACCTTGCGGCGCATTATGTCGCTATACATCGTGATTGAGGTCGGACACCTGATCGTTCCCCCGGTCGGAGGACCCTCATTCGCGGCAGGTTGCCTGACTTTCGGCGAAGATCTCGCGAACGTCCCACTGTTTGGCGCTCATCGGGGAAGAATTCCGGTTCGGTCCGCGGTCGTCAGTCCGTCGCGGCGCCCCTCTAGGAAGTGGAAGAGTCGACGCATGCAGGTCTGGCCGGGACAGGCGTATCCGCTAGGTGCCACGTACGACGGTGCGGGCACCAATTTCGCGGTGTTCTCCGAGGCGGCACAACGTATCGAGCTGTGTCTGCTGCACGACGACGGTTCGGAGACGGCCGTCGAGCTCCGCGAGTCCGATGCCTTCGTCCGTCACGCTTATCTGCCCGGCATCATGCCGGGGCAGCGGTACGGCTTCCGGGCGCACGGCCCGTACGAGCCGGCGCAGGGTCTCCGCTGCAATTCCGCGAAACTGCTGCTGGACCCGTACGCCAGGGCGGTCAGCGGCAGCATCGACTGGGACGAGGCGGTCTACGGCTACCACTTCGGGAAGCCGGACAGCCGGAACGATCTGGACTCGGCGCCGCACACGATGGCGTCGGTCGTCGTCAATCCGTATTTCGACTGGGGTGACGACCGCCCGCCGCGTACGGATTACCACGAGACCGTGATGTACGAGGCGCACGTCAAGGGCCTCACGATGCTGCACCCCGAGCTCCCCCAGGAGCTGCGGGGTACGTACGCGGCGCTGGCGCATCCCGTGATCATCGATCATCTGCGCGACCTGGGCGTCACGGCCCTGGAGCTGATGCCCGTACACCAGTTCGTCAATGACCACCGGCTGGTGGACGAGGGGCTGGCGAACTACTGGGGTTACAACACCATCGGCTTCTTCGCGCCGCACAACGCGTACGCCTCCTGGGGCGACCGCGGCCAGCAGGTGCTGGAGTTCAAATCGGCGGTGCGCGCGCTGCACCAGGCGGGCATCGAGGTCATCCTCGACGTGGTCTACAACCACACCGCCGAGGGCAACCACATGGGCCCGACGCTGTCCTTCAGGGGGCTGGACAACCCTTCGTACTACCGCCTCACGGACGACCCGCGGTACTACATGGACACCACGGGCACCGGCAACAGCCTCTTGATGCGCAGCCCGCACGTGCTCCAGCTGATCATGGACTCGCTGCGCTACTGGGTGACCGAGATGCGGGTGGACGGCTTCCGCTTCGACCTTGCGGCGACCCTGGCCCGGCAGTTCCACGAGGTCGACCGGCTGTCGTCGTTCTTCGACCTGGTGCAGCAGGACCCGGTGGTCAGCCAGGTGAAGCTGATCGCGGAGCCCTGGGACGTCGGCGAGGGCGGCTATCAGGTGGGCAACTTCCCGCCGCTGTGGACGGAATGGAACGGCAAGTACCGCGACACCGTGCGCGACCTCTGGCGCGGCGAACCCCGCGCGCTCGCGGAGTTCGGGTCCCGGCTGACCGGTTCCTCCGACCTGTACCAGGGCGACGGGCGCCGGCCGCTGGCCTCCGTCAACTTCGTGACCTGCCACGACGGCTTCACCCTGCACGACCTCGTGTCGTACAACGACAAGCACAACGAGGCAAACGGCGAGGACAACCGGGACGGCGAAAGCTTCAACCGCTCCTGGAACTGCGGCGCCGAGGGCGAGACGGACGACCCCGAGGTGCTCGAACTGCGGGCCCGGCAGATCCGCAACTTCATCGCCACCCTGATGTTCTCGCAGGGCGTGCCGATGCTCAGCCACGGGGACGAGTTCGGCCGCACCCAGCAGGGCAACAACAACGCCTACTGCCAGGACAACGAGCTGGCGTGGGTGCACTGGCCCGAGGCGGGCGAGGACGGCGGGGGCAAGGAGCCCCTGGAACTGCTGGAGTTCGTGCGCCAGATGGTGTGGCTGCGGCGCGACCACCCGGTGTTCCGGCGGCGCCGCTTCTTCCACGGGCGCCCCATGGAGGGCACGCACGACGAGCTGTCGGACATCGCGTGGTTCACCGCCGAGGGCGAGGAGATGAAGCAGCGCGACTGGCAGGCGGCGCACGCCAAGTCGCTGATGGTCTTCCTCAACGGCAGCGCGATCTCCGAGCCGGGCAAGCGCGGGGAGCGGATCTCCGACGACTCCTTCCTGCTGCTCTTCAACGCGCACGGCGAGGAGAAGGAGTTCACCGTGCCGATCGACCACGGGCGGCAGTGGCAGGCCGTGGTCGACACCGCGACCCCGAAGGCGGTCGCCGAGGGCGGCCCGAAGGTCCGCGCCGGGGACACGCTCACGCTGGTGGGGCGGAGTCTGATGGTGCTCCAGCGGCCCGCCTGACGGAGGCCCCGTCCGCTCCTGTGCCCGGCCCGACGCCTCCGTACGGGGGCGTGGCGGGCCGGGTGCGGAAGCGGACGGTCAGCGCGAGGCACAGCACGAGGACGGCGGCGGCGACCGCCACGGCGAAGGCGGCGACTGGGCCGTAGGACTCCGCCAGCCGCCCGGACAGGGCCAGCGCGAGGGCCTGCCCGCCGACGACCGAGCTGGTCAGGAAGGCCATCGACTCGGCCATCCGGCGGGCGGGGACCAGCCGTTCGGTGAGCGCGAAGATCGTGATGAGGTGCGGCGCGAAGGCCACCCCGAGCACCACGACCACCGCGTACAGCGCTCCGAGGGAGCCGACGAAGAGCAGCGGTACGGAGAGCACGGTCAGGCCCACGGCGGCGGCCCGCCAGCGGGCCGGCAGGCCGACGCGGGCCGGGACGAGGACCAGCGACAGCCCGGCCACGGCGCTCATGACGCCCATGGCGGCGTAGACCAGACCCGCGTGGCCGGGAGCGCCGAGCCGCTCGGTGAGCGCGGTGATGCCGGCCTGTGAGGCGCCGAACATGGCGCCCTGCAGGGCCATGGAGACGCGCAGGACGTGCGCGGCCCGCGGGATGCCGGGCCGGTCCCGCCGAGCCGCCCTGCGGCGTTCTCGCGCCTCGGCGTGTCGCTGCCGCCGGGAGAGCGGCCGCCCGGGGTGTGCGGTACGGCCGTACGCCGTGGGCCCGCCCGCCGCCCGCGCCCCGGGGGCCGTCAGCCGCGCCGTCGGGTGCAGCGCGAACGCCGAGCCGCAGCCGGCCAGGAGCAGCGCCGCCAGCCCCAACGCGACGGCGGGATGGGCGGCCGACGCGGCGACGCCCACGAGGGCGGGGCCCAGCACGAAGGACACCTCGTCCAGCGTGCCCTCCCAGGACAGCGCGGCGTTCACGGTGCGCTCGTCGGCCCCGCTCCGCCGTACCAGCGCGACCATCCGGGTCCTGGCGAGCGGCCCCACCTGGGGGACGGTCAGTCCGGCGAGCAGCCCTAGGAAGGCCAGCGGAAGCATGGCCAGGTGGGACAGCGCGGCGAGCACGAGGGCGGCGACGGCGAGGGCGTTGGCCCAGCAGGCCGCCAGGACCACCGGACGCTGGCCGTGCCGGTCGGCGAGCCGGCCGATGAGCGGCCCGGCCACCGTCTGTCCGGCGGCCAGCGCGCCGCCGGCCACGCCCGCCGTCGCCAGGCTGCCGCTGGTCTCGGCGACCAGCAGGACGCTGCCGAGCTGGCACATGGCCGTGGGCAGCCGGCCGAGGAAGGAGACGGCGGGCAGCACCGGGCCACTGGTGGCGAGCACGGTGCGGTAGGTGGCCAGGGCAGCGGTCATCGCACGACGCTATCGGGAGGGGCGCCGGCGCCCGTATGGGCAGGACGTACGAAGGAAAAACGGGGCACACCCCGCCCGATCGGATGAAGCAACAAGGCACCGCGCGGGTACGTGTGTCCCCATGACGCCCGAATCCAGCGCGCCGCCCACCGCCACCTACCGGTTGCAGCTCCAGCCCGGCTTCCCCTTCGCGGCCGCCGAGAAGGCCGTGCCGTACCTGGCCGACCTGGGTGTCTCGCATCTGCACCTGTCGCCCGTGCTCGGCGCCGTCCCCGGGTCCACGCACGGGTACGACGTGGTGGACCACTCCGTGGTGCGCGCCGAACTGGGCGGCGAGGAGGGGCTGCGCGCGCTGGCACGGACCGCCGCCGCACACGGTCTGCGGCTCGTGGTGGACCTGGTGCCCAACCACATGGCCCGGCCCGCCCCCGCCTCCTTGAACGGGCCGCTGTGGTCCGTTCTGCGGGACGGCCCCGCCTCGCCGTACGCCCGCTGGTTCGACATCGACTGGGACGGCGGGCACGGCGGGCGGCTGCTGATGCCCGTACTGGGCGGCCGACTGGCCGACGAGCTGCCCATGATGCGCATCGAGGGGGACGTGCTGCGCTATCACGAACACGCGTTCCCCATCCGCCCCGGTACGGAGCGCCTGCCGCTCCCCCGGCTCCTCGATGCGCAGTGGTACCGGCTCTCCTGGTGGCGGCTGGCCCGCACGGAGCTGAACTACCGGCGCTTCTTCACCATCTCCGAGCTGATCGCGGTCCGCGTGGAGGACCCCGAGGTCTTCCGGGCGACGCACGCGACGGTGCTGCGGCTCGTCGAGGACGGCGTGATCGACGGGCTGCGCATCGACCACCCGGACGGGCTCGCGGACCCCGCGGGCTACCTGGCGCGGCTGGCGCGGGCCACCGGCGGGCGCTGGACGGTCGTGGAGAAGATCCTCACCGGCGGCGAACGGCTGCCCCGGAGCTGGGCGTGCGCGGGCACCACGGGATACGACGCACTGCGCCACATCGACGGGCTCTTCGTGTGCCCGGAGGGCGCCGACGTGCTGTTCGGGGTCTACCGAGACACGGTGGCGCCGCTGGCGGACCGCGGCGGCGACTGGGAGGAAACGGTACGGCAGGCCGCCTGCGAAGTCGTCACCCACGAACTGGCGGCCGAGATCGACCGCCTGGTGCGGACGGCGACGCGCATCAGTGAGCGCACCCCGCACCACGGCGACCACGCCCCCTGGGCCCTGCGCCGCGCCCTGCACGAACTGCTCGTCCGGCTGCCCGTGTACCGGCCCTACGCGCAGGACCCGTGGTGCGCCGAACGGGACGCGGCGATGCTGGAGGCCGCCGCGGAGGGGGCGGCCGGCGCCTTCGAGGTGCGCGAGGAGGCCCGTTCCGTGGAGCTGGTGCGCGACCTGGCCCTGGGCCGCCTGGCCGACGGCGCCGAGGACGACGACGGCGCGGACCACGCCGACTTCGCCGCCCGCTTCGCGCAGACCGCCTCGGCGCTGCACGCCAAGTCGGTCGAGGACCGCGCCTTCTACCGCTACACGCCGCTGTTGTCGGCCTGCGAGGTCGGCGGCGACCCTGGGTGCCCGGCGGTCACCGTGGACGCCTTCCACGCCTTCTGCGGCCATCTCCAGGAGAACTGGCCGACCTCCGGGACCGTCCTGTCCACCCACGACACGAAACGCAGCGCCGATGTCCGGGCCCGGATCGCCGCGTTGAGCGAGTGCCCCGAAGGCTGGCGCGAGGTCCTGGCCCGCCTGAACACGCGCACTGCCCTCACCCTGGACAGCCCGGAGCCCGACCCGCAGATGGCGTGGACCGCCTGGCAGACCGCCTTCGGAATGGCACACCCGGGTCCGGGGGCGGGCACGGCGACCGCTCCGGAGGCAGGTGCGGCGACCGCTCCGGGTGCGGGCGCCTACGCCGCCTCTTGCCAGCAGGACGGCGCCGCCCCGTACCGGCAGGACGGCCCCGCTTCGTACGGGCACGACGGCGCCTCCTTCGAGAGGCTGGAGCCGGCGATCCTGAAGGCCGTGCGGGAGGCGGCGCTGCACACCACGTGGACCGAGCAGGACGCCACCTACGAGGAGTCGGTCACGGACTTCCTGGAGGCGGGCCCGTGCAGCCCCACCGCCGCCGCCGAACTGGCCGCGTTCGCCGACGAGCTGTCCCCCTTCGTCCGCGCCAACGTGCTCGGCGCGGCGCTGCTGCACCTCACCATGCCGGGCGTACCGGACCTCTACCAGGGCACCGAGCGGGAGTTCACCGCGCTCGTCGACCCCGACAACCGTGCGCCCGCGCGCTACTCCCCGGAGTTCCTGGCCGACGTGGACGGCGGTACGGACGGCGGCGCGCCGGCCGGCGACCCGCAGGGCTTCCCGGACCTCTCCGCCGAGAAGCTGCGGCTGACCGCGGCCGCGCTGCGGCTGCGCCGGGCGCACCCGGACTGGTTCGGCCCGGAGGGCACCTACCGGCCGCTGCACGCCGACGGCGACCCGTACCGGCACTGTGTGGCGTTCGCCCGCGCGGACCGCGCGGTGACCGTGGCCACGCGGCTCTCGCTGCGCCTCGCGGAGTCCGGCGGCTGGCACTCGGCCGCCCTGCGGCTGCCGGACGCGCCGTCCGGGGTCTGGCACGACCTGCTCACGGGCCGCGACTTCGAGGGCGCGTCCGTACCGCTGTCCGCGCTCCTGGACCGGCTGCCGGTCGCGCTCCTCGTGCTCAGCGCCCCGTGAGCACGTAGGCGACGCTGCCGAAGCTGACGTGGTCGCCGGGTGCCACGGCGACCTCGCCGAGGACCCGGCGGCCGTTGACGTACGTGCCGTTCATGGAGCCGAGGTCGCGCAGCAGCCAGGTCTCCCCCGAGGTGCGGAGCTGGGCGTGGGAACGGGAGACCGTGTCGTGGTGGAGGCGCAGCCCGGCCCCCGGGGCACGGCCGATCAGGAGGGGGAACGGTCCGGGGTCGGGCAGCAGGAGCTTGGGGAGGCGCTCCGTGCGCCACGCCCTGCGGACCGTGAGATGGAAGGAGGACGCCTTGCCGACCGCGCGCAGCACGGCGGCCTGGAAGCGGCCGCGGGTCGCCAAGTCGCCGGTCGCCCGCTCCAGTTCGCTGCGCTGACGGGCGGAGAGCACCAGTTCCAGGCGGCGCAGGAAGGTGTCCTGGGACAGCCGCCCGTCGGCCGCGCCCTCGCGCAGCAGATCCAGCGCGCGGTCCCGCTCTGCATCCGACAACCGGGCCGGCCGAGCCGGGAATTCGAGCGATGACATGTCCATGATTCTCCGGCGGGCCCGCGTTCCTGTCCAGACGAGGCCCGGCCGTCACCCGGCCTCCATCTCGGAGGACGGTGCGCAGGCCCGATCAGTTCCGGCGGAAAATCCCTGGCGCCCCGCGCGTGGCCCAGGATATGGTCTCGCCACAGCTTGGAACGCATGAGCGGAAGGAGGCGGAACGGCATGTACGGCACGGCCCATGACCTGTTCGCGCACTCCCGCGCCGCCCGCTCCATACGCTGACGGGCCATCGGGAGCGCGCTCCCCGAGAGGACCCCTCCCCATGACCGATCCGGTCATCCGCGCGCTCACCGAAGGCGACGCGCATCTCTTCCACACCCTGGACGACCCCACGGCCCCGCTCCTGGGCCACGAACTCTTCGGCCGCCCCTACGCCACGCGCACGGCCGGCGGCGAGTACCGCCCCGACTGGACCTGGGTCGCGCTGCGCGACGGCGTCGTCGTGGCACGCGCCGCGTGGTGGGCGGGCCCGGACGACTCCCGCCCGCTCTCCCTGGACCGGCTGGACTTCGCGCCCGGCGAGGCGGCCGCCGCGGCGGAGCTGCTGCGTACCGCCCCGCTGTCCGCCGAGTACGTGCTGATGCTGCCGCCCGACTGGCGCGACCGGCCCGACGTACGGGCCGCGGCGGAGGCCCGGATCGCCGTCGTACGGGCCGCCGGGCTGCGCCCCGTGGTCGAGCGCTTCCGGTACGACTGGACCCCGGAGTGCGGCGTGCCCGCGGACCCCGGGCGGCTGGTCTTCCGGCCCGAGCCGGACGACGAGGTGATCCTGGACGTGCTGCGGCAGGTCGAGCGGGGCTCGCTGGACATGCACGCCCGGCAGGCCGTCGCCGCGGGCGGCATCGAGCAGGCCGCCCGCGAGGAGCTGGCGTTCTTCCACTGGTGCCCGTCGCCGCGCGAGTGGTGGCGGGTGGCGTACACGCCCGCGGGCGACCTGGTGGGGCTGCACGTCCCGGCCCGTAACCACGCCGCCCCGATCGTGGGCTTCATCGGGGTGGTTCCCGGCCAACGTGGCCACGGCTACGCCTACGACCTGCTGGTCGACTGCACACGCCGGCTGGCCTCGCTCGGCGTGGACCGGATCGTCGCCGATACGGACCAGCACAACACCCCAATGGCGGCGGCATTCGCCAAGGCGGGCTACCCCGTCACCCAGGAGCGTGCTTTCTTCGACAGGTAGACGCGCGCAGGCGCATCGGTGTCCGCGGGGGCGCGTCGCCGTGCCGTGGCGAGGAGGGAGAGGCCGTCGTGCTCTTCGAGGTGTGGGCTCCGGAAGCCGAGCGGGTCGCGCTCGAACGGTGGGACGGCGACGGGGGCCGGGACGCGGCCCCCGTGACCGTCCCCCTGACGCGCTGCCCCTCCGGTACGGGCTGGTGGCGGGCGGAGGCGCCGGCCCGCCACGGGGACCGGTACGCCTTCCGGCTGGACGGCGGCGAGCCGCTGCCCGACCCGCGCGCCGCCCGGCTGCCGGACGGGCCCGGCGGCCCGGCGGCGGTCGTGGACCACGCCCGGTACGCCTGGCAGCACGACTGGCCGGGCCGCGGACTGCCCGGCGCCGTCCTCTACGAGCTGCACATGGGCACGTTCACGCCCGGCGGCACATTCGACACCGCCATCGAACGGCTGCCGCACCTGAAGGACCTCGGCATCACGCACATCGAAGTGATGCCGGTCTGCCCCTTCCCGGGCACCCACGGCTGGGGATACGAGGGCGTAGCCCCCTGGGCGGTGCACGAACCGTACGGCGGCCCGGACGGGCTGAAGCGCTTCGTGGACGCCGCGCACGGCCTCGGGCTCGGCGTCGTCCTGGACGTCGTGCACAACCACCTCGGCCCCGACGGCAACCACCTGTCCGCCTTCGGGCCGTACTTCACCGACACCCACCACACCCCCTGGGGCGCCGCCGTCAATCTCGACGCCCCCGGGTCCGACGAGGTACGCGCCTACTTCCTCGGCAGCGCCCTGTCCTGGCTGCGCGACTACCGGATCGACGGGCTGCGCCTGGACGCCGTGCACGCGCTGCACGACGGCCGGGCCCGGCACTTCCTCGCCGAGCTCTCGGAGGCGGTCGACGCGCTCGGCACGCAGCTGCGCCGGCCGCTGTTCCTGATCGCCGAGTCCGACCTCAACGATCCGCGCACCATCGCCCCTCGCCCCTACGGGGGGCACGGTCTGCACGCCCAGTGGAACGACGACTTCCACCACGCCCTGCACACCGCACTGACCGGTGAGTCGCAGGGCTACTACGCGGACTTCGCGCAGGCCCCGATGGCGGCCCTGGCCACCACTCTGAGCAGCGGCTTCTTCCACGCCGGCACGTACTCCAGCTTCCGGGGGCGTACGCACGGCGCGCCGCTGGACACGCACACCGTCCCTGCACATCGCCTGCTCGGTTACGCCCAGACGCATGACCAGATCGGGAACCGCGCGCTCGGCGACCGCCTCTCGGAGCAGCTCTCGCCCGCCCTCCAGGCGTGTGCCGCGGCCCTCGTGCTGTGTGCTCCGTACACGCCGATGCTCTTCATGGGTGAGGAGTGGGGCGCCGGTACGCCCTGGCAGTTCTTCACCGACCACACCGACCCCGGGCTGGCGGCGGCGGTGCGCGAGGGACGCCGCCGGGAGTTCGCCTCGCACGGCTGGCAGGCCGAGGACATCCCCGACCCGCAGGACCCGGCCACGCGGGAGCGTTCCTGCCTGGACTGGAAGGAGCCGGGCCGCGCCCCGCACGCCGATCTGCTCGGCTGGTACCGCACGCTGCTCGCGCTCCGCCGCGACCGTGCCGCGCTCACCGACCCGGACCTGACGCGGACGCGGGTGACGTACGACGAGGACGGGCGGTGGCTGCGGCTGGACCGTACGGCCGGCCACGGCCCCGGCGGGGTGCTGCTGGCCGTGAACCTGCACCCCACCCGTACGGCGGCCGTGCCGGTGCCGTACGAGGGGGCACGGCCGCTGGCGGGATGGCCCGCGCCGCAGGAGCCCGGCGGGGACGGGCTCCTGCGGCTGCCCCCGGAGTCGGTGACGGTCCTCGGGACGTGACGCGGCTCCGGGGGCCGGCGGGGCTTCAGGAGGTGCTGCGCTCCGCCTCGGGCGCGGCGGCCGGCTCACCGTCCGCCTGCTCCGGGTCGCCGTCCAGCTCCCGCTCGCTGACTGCCACGGCCGCCAGCTCCGCCTTCAGGTCGAGGTTGCGGGTGAGCAGGTAGTACAGGCCGCCGCCGATGAGCAGGCCGGGCACGAAGGACAGGTCGGCACCGCCCAGCGCCTCGGCGGCCGGGCCCTCGTAGGCGTGGGTGGCGAAGAACGGGATCATCGTGACGAAGCCGACGGCGTAGGAGACGATGCCGCGCCAGGACCAGCGGCCGTAGATGCCGCCCTTCGAGTCGAAGATCGCGGTGACCGCGTAGTGGCCGCGCCGCACGCAGTAGAAGTCCACCAGGTTGACCGCGGTCCACGGCACCAGGAAGTACAGCATCATCAGCACGAACGTGTTGAAGCTCTCCAGGTAGTTCTCCGGGAGCGACATGGCGACGACGAAGATGACGACGCCCACCGCCGCGATACCGGCGACCCGCAGCCGGACCGTCGGCTTGACCGTGCGGAAGGCGTCCACGGCGCTGGTGGTGGTGAGCATCGCGCCGTACGCGTTGACCGCCGTGATGCCGATCAGAGCGACGGAGGAGACCACTACGGCGAAGGTGCCGAAGCCGGGCAGGATGGCGTTGCCGACCTGGCGGATACCGGTGATCGCGCCCGGCTCGGGCAGCGCGGAGGACAGCAGCGCGCCGAGCGACATCAGCCAGACGGCGGAACCGGCAGCGCCGGCGTAGGTCCACCAGATGACCTTGCGGGCCGAGACGTCGCGCGGCAGGTAGCGGGAGTAGTCGGAGACGTAGATGGCGTAGCTGATCTGGTAGCCGGCCGCCGCGGAGAAGACGACCAGGAAGGAGGTCCAGGTCGAGCCGCCTCCGGACGCCGCGGCGTGCGCGGTACCCGGGTCCAGCTGGACGATCGCGCCGATGGTGAGGACGCCGAACACGGCGATCAGTACGTAGGTCAGCCAGCGCTGGACGAGGTGCAGCAGATCATGGCCGACGACCGCGAGGACGATCGCGACGGCGATGATCAGCGCGTACCAGAGGGTGGTGCCGCCGGGGAGCACCGTTTGCAGGCCCTCGGTGGCCAGCACGACGTTGAAGACGTTGAAGCCGATGTAGACGAAGACCACGGCGGCGAAGGGGACGATCACCCCGCGGGTGCCGAACTGGGCCCGCGACTGGATCATCTGCGGCAGGCCCATCCGGGGGCCCTGGTTGGCGTGGAACGCCATGAAGAAGGTGCCGAAACAGGCGCCGAGGACCACGGCCAGTACGGACATGCCCAGGCCGAGCCCCAGCTCGGGACCGAGGAACCCGGTGACCATCGTGGTGAGCACGAAGTTCCCGGTGAACCAGAACGGCCCCTGGTGCCAGACCTTGCCGTGGCGCTCGCGCACGGGCACGTAGTCGATCGAGCGTTGTTCGACCCTGGGGGCAGCCATGGGTCCTCCTCGGGTGGTGCGGTGAGCGGCGCGGGGCCGTACGGGAACGGTGAGCGGCTGGGGAGCCGCACGGGGACGGGAACGGCCCGCGGGGATGGTGCGGCCCGTGTCTCAGCACGGTGGTGTGAACCTACGGGCCCGTTCGGAGCCGCTTCGATCGCCCGATCGTCCATCCGATAGATATGTGATGGACACTATGTCTATGCCGCTGTACCTCACCGACCTCCTGGCCCGTGCCGACCTGAACCTCTCGGTCACCGGCGACCCGGCGCCCGGGCTGCTGGACCGCACGATCGAGGCCGCCACCGTCTCCGACCTGCTGCGTCCCGGGGAGTGGCTGCAGGGCGGCGAGCTGCTGATGACCATCGGCCTGCTGCTCCCGATGGAGCCCGCCGACTGCCGGGCGTACGTCGCCGACGTGGCGGCCGGCGGGGCCGCGGCCCTGGCGCTCGGCCTCGGGCACGGCCTGCCGTACCAGGCGGCGCCGCAGCCCCTGGTGGACGCGGCACAGGAGGCCGGGCTGCCGCTGCTCACCGTCCCGGACGAGGTGCCGTTCATCGCCGTCACGAAGGCGGTCTTCGAGGCGCGCGCCCACGAGGAGCGGCAGGTGCTCCAGCGGGCCTTCGCGACCCAGCGGCGGCTGACCGCGGCGGCCACCGACAACGGGCTGCGCCCGATGCTGGAGGAGTGGACGGCCGCCACCGGGGTCGGCGCCGCGGTCCTCGACCCCATGGGCCGGCTGCTCGCCTCGGGCGGGCCGGACGCCGCCCCCGTGGTGGACGACGCCCGCGACCTCATCGACCGGGTGGCCTCCCGAGGGCTGCGCGGCAGCGCCGCCAGTACGGCCGGCGGGCTGCAGCTGGAGGTGCAGCCGCTGGGCGCCCGCCGGCTGCGCGGCCTGCTCCTCCTCAGCGGCGGCACGGACGCCGCGGCCCGCGCCGTCGTACCGGGCCTCGTCTCGCTGCTCTCCCTGGAGCTGGAGCGCCGCCACCTCATGGACGAGCCCGAGCGGCGCCGCCGCTCCGCACTCCTCGCCGAACTGCTCGCCGAGCCGGAGGCCGGCCAGGAGCGGGCCACGGGCCGTGCGCGGGACATCCTCGCCTCCGTGGGGCTCGCCGCCGACCGCGTACGGGGCGTGGTGTTCGAGGCCCCACGAGAGACCGCCCAGGAGTCGGCCGCCGATCTCGCCCTCGCCGTGCCGGGCGGGCTGGTGCGGGCCACGGAGGGCGGCCTCGTCGAGGCGGTGGTCGGTGCGGAGCTGGACGTACGCGACGTCCTCGGCCGCTTCGCCCCGGGCAGCCCGGCCGGTCTCGGCCCGCTGACGGCCCCGGAGGCCGTCCGGACGTCCCTGCGGCAGGCCGCCGGGCTGCTGGGCCTGAGCCGGGCCGCGGGCGAGCCTGTCGAGGCCCGGGAGAGCCAGGCCAGCCGACTGCTCCTGGAGCTGGGCGACCGGCGCACCCTCCTCGGCTACGCGGACGCCGTCCTCGGCCCCCTCGACCTCACGGACAACGGCGAGGAGCTGATCGGGACGCTGGCCGCCTGGCTGGAGTCCGGCGGCTCCTGGGACACCACCAGCCGCCGGCTGGGCGTCCACCGGCACACCGTCCGCAACCGGCTCGACAAGGCGATGGCCCTCACCGGCCGCCGGCTCGACGACGCGGACGACCGCTTCGACCTGTGGCTGGCGACGCGCATCCGGCGCGGGGGCCGGGTCTAGCACCCGGCGGGCCGGCGCCTCAGTGCCGGGCGCGGCTCGGCTGGACGCGGGTGGGCTCGCCCGGCATCTTCGGGTGATCGGGCGGATAGGGCAGGTCACCGAGATCGGCGTCGCGCTCGGCGAGTTCAAAGACGCGTTCCAGTCCGAAGGCGTGGTCGGCCATGTCGGCGTGCACGTCGCCCCGTTCCGCGTACCGGGCCGGCATCGTGCCCAGGTCGAAGTCGAACGGCTCGGCGTCGTCCAGCTCGTCCCAGTCCAGCGGCGCGGACACGGTGGCACGCGGCCGCGGGCGGACCGAGTAGGCGGAAGCGATGGTGCGGTCCCGTGCCATCTGGTTGTAGTCGACGAACACCCGGGTGCCGCGCTCCTCCTTCCACCAGGCCGTGGTGACCCGGTCCGGCATCCGGCGGGACAGCTCGCGGCCGAGGGTGATGGCCGCGCGCCGCACCTCGGTGAAGGTCCAGCGCGGCTCGATCGGTACGTAGACGTGCAGACCGCGGCCCCCGGAGGTCTTCGGCCAGCCGCGCAGCCCCAGTTCGTCCAGGAGCGCGTGCAGCTCGTGGGCGGCCCGTACGGCGTCCTTGTAGTCGGTGCCCGGCTGCGGGTCGAGGTCGATGCGCAGCTCGTCGGGGTGGTCGGGCCGGTCGCGGCGGACCGGCCAGGGGTGGAACGTCAGGCAGCCGAGGTTGGCCGCCCAGAGCACGGCGGCGACCTCGGTGGGGCAGATCTCGTCGGCGGAGCGGCCGCTGGGGAAGGTGATGTGGGCCGTCGGGAGCCAGTCGGGCTTGTTCTTCGGGGCACGCTTCTGGAAGAACGATTCACCCGTGACGCCGTCCGGGTACCGCTCCAGGGTCGTCGGCCGGTCGCGCAGCGCACGGATGATGCCGTCGCCGACGGCCAGGTAGTACTGCGCCACGTCCAGCTTCGTGAAGCCGCGCTCCGGGAAGTAGACCTTGTCCGGGTGCGACAGCCGTACGGTACGGCCGCCGGCCTCGATCTCCGTCGCCGCGCTCTCGGCGTCGCCCGCAGCGCCGCCCGCACCCCTGGTCCCGCGCGCAGCTCCGGCGCCCCGCGCGCCTCCGGTACCGCCTGCACCGCCCATGACCGCCACGGTAAGGGCGCGCGGCCGGGTGCGCTCGCCGGGCGACACAAGGGACGTACGCGCACAATCGAGACATGGATCTCCCGGTGATGCCGCCCGTGAAGCCGATGCTGGCGAAGCCGGCGGCGAAGATCCCGCCCGGCATGCAGTACGAGGCCAAATGGGACGGGTTCCGGGCCATCGTCTACCGGGACGGCGACGAGGTCGAGCTCGGCAGCCGTACCGGCAAGACCCTCACCCGCTACTTCCCTGAACTGGTCGAGGCGCTGCGCGCCAATCTCCCCGAACGCTGCGTCCTCGACGGGGAGATCGTGATCGCGCGCGGCGACCGGCTGGACTTCGACGCGCTCACCGAACGCATCCACCCCGCCAAGTCCCGGGTGGACCTGCTCGCCGAGCGCACCCCGGCCGGCTTCGTGGCGTTCGACCTGCTGGCACTGGACAACGAAGCGCTGCTGAGCACGCCCCAGAAGGAGCGGCGAACACGGCTCACCGAAGCGCTGCGGGGCACCGAGGCCCCCGTACACCTCGCGCCCGCCACCACCGACCGCGACGTCGCCGCCGAGTGGTTCACGCAGTACGAGGGCGCCGGGCTGGACGGCGTGATCGCCAAGCCGCTGGACATGCCGTACCGGCCCGACGAGCGGGTCATGGTCAAGGTCAAGCACGAACGCACGGCCGACTGCGTACTGGCCGGCTTCCGCTACCACAAGAGCGGTCCGGTGGTCGGCTCGCTGCTGCTGGGCCTCTACGACGCGGCCGGGACGCTGCAACACGTAGGGGTGTGCGCCGCGTTCTCCATGAAGCGGCGCGAGGAACTGGTGACGGAGTTGGAGCCGCTGCGCATGACGTCGGCGACGGGCCACCCCTGGGCCGACTGGGCGAACGAGGAGGCCCACGAGTCCGCGCGGATGCCCGGCGCGCCCAGCCGCTGGAGCGGCAAGAAGGACCTGTCGTGGGTGCCGCTGCGCCCGGAGCGCGTCCTGGAGGTCGCGTACGACCACATGGAGAACGGGCAGCGCTTCCGGCACACCGCTCAGTTCCGCCGCTGGCGGCCGGACCGTACGCCGGAGAGCTGCACGTACGCACAGCTGGAGGAGCCGGTGCGGTATGACCTGGGGAAGGTGCTGACCCGCACGGTGAAGTGAGCCGCGCGGCAGGCCCCGTGGCCGTCGCGCCGGGCGCTACGCCAGGTCGGCACCCTTGGCGACGACGACGCCGTAGTGGTCTCCGATCGTGGCGAGCGCGCTGTGGTGGATCTGCTCGGCGGACAGGTCGGTACCGGCGCCCGTCAGGGGCCGCGTGGCACAGGCGTCGGCGACGACCGTGGGCGCGTAGCCGCGCAGGAACGCGCCCTCGGCGGTGAAGGTGACGCACATGTGCGTCATGAAGCCCGCGATGATCACGTTCTTGCGGCCGGCGGCCTCGACCTTCTGCTGCAGGTCGGTGTCGTGGAACGCGTTCGGCGCATGCTTCACCACGACCGGCTCGCCGTCCGCCGGCGCCACGTCGGGGTGGAGGGAGCCGATCTCCGCGCGGATGTCGTACGGGGTGCCGGGGCCGCCGTCGTGGGCGACGTGGACGACCGGTGTCCCCCCTTCGCGCGCCCGCGCCAGCAGCGCCGCGGCGGCGTCCAGCGCCGTGCGCCAGCCGGGCAGCTCCAGCACGCCCCGGGTGTAGGTGCGCTGGAAGTCGACCATGATCAGCGTGGCGTCGGCGAGGGAGGCCGGGGCCTCGTCGAATCCGTTGAGCTGCCGCAGCGTCGTCGTAGTCATGGTAAAAGCCCTTCTCAGGCGGGGTGTTGGGGCGCCGGTCGCCTGGCGGCGCCGATGTGTTCGACGCTACGATCCGCTCGTCGATGTCGGCAATGTCAGGCAACTTGCAGATCCGGACACGCGACTGCTCCGGACACTCAGCGGGGTCGGCAACTCCGGACACTCAGCAGTTCCAGTCACACACGAGGGGGATGCGTGCCCGCACCGGAACGACTCGTCGTCATCGTCGTCTTCGACGGCGTCGACCTGCTGGACATCACCGGGCCGCCGGAGGTTTTCGCCCTGCTGCGGCGCGAGATCGGCACCGATACCGATGCCGAAACCGGCGCTGGTACCGGCTATGAGGTGCTGCTGGCCGCGGAGACCGCGGAGCCGGTCACCACCGCCGCCGGGGTGCGGGTCCTGCCCGACATCACGTTCGACGAGGTGACCGGCCGGGGCATCGACACACTCCTGGTACCCGGCTCCGTACGCATCGACGCCGACCGGCGCGTGACCGCCCTGGCGGAACCGGCCGTCACCGCCCGCGTCGAGCAGCTCGCCGGCACCGCGCGCCGCGTCGCCTCCGTGTGCGTCGGCGCCCACATCCTGGCCGCCGCCGGCCTGCTCGACGGGAAGCGCGCGACCACGCACTGGTCGACCGCCCGCCAGCTCGCCGCCGACCATCCGGCCGTCACCGTGGACGCCGACCCGATCTTCATCCGCGACGGCGCCGTGTGGACCGGCGCGGGCATCAGCTCCTGCCTCGACCTGTCCCTGGCCCTGGTCGCCGAGGACTTCGGCGAGGCCGCGGCGCTGCGCGTGGCCCGCCAGCTCGTGATGTACCTCAAGCGCCCCGGCGGACAGAGCCAGTTCTCCGTGCCCCTCGAACCCGTCTCCCCCACCCGCCGGATCGAGGAATTGCGGCACTACATCAGCCGCAACCTGTCCGGGCCGCTCGGCCTCGCCGACCTGGCCGCGTACGCGCACGTCTCCGAACGCCAGCTCTCGCGCATCTTCAAGGCCGACCTCGGCATGACACCGGCCGCGTACATCGAGTCCGCCCGCGTCGAACTCGCCCGCAACCGGCTGGAATCCACCGACGACACCCTCGAACGCATCGCCGGGACCTGCGGCTTCGGCACCGTCGACACCCTCATCCGGGCCTTCCGCCGCCAATTGGCGACCACACCGACGGAGTACCGCAACGGATTCCGCTTCGCCGCGCGGTGAGGCGCGCCGTGCGCCTCACCCGTACGGCTCATCCGCTCGGTACGAGCGACGAGGCCCTGCCCAGGAGGCGGGGCCCCGTTCGTGCGCGCCGGAATGGCCGGCCCGCCGGGCTCAGCCCTCGTCGGCGGCCAGTCGCAGCGAGATGGAGTTGATGCAGTAGCGCTGGTCGGTGGGGGTGGCGTAGCCCTCGCCCTCGAAGACGTGACCGAGGTGGGAGCCGCAGCGGGCGCAGCGGACCTCCGTACGGACCATGCCGTGGGAGCGGTCCTCCAGCAGCTCGACGGCGTCGGAGTCCTTCGGGTCGTAGAAGGACGGCCAGCCGCAGTGGCTGGCGAACTTCGTGTCCGACCGGAAGAGCTCCGCGCCGCAGGCCCGGCAGGAGTAGACGCCGGACGTCTCGGTGTCGGTGTACTCGCCGACGAAGGCGGGCTCCGTGCCGGCCTCGCGCAGGACGTGGTACTCCGCGGGGCTCAGCTCCGCGCGCCACTGCTCGTCGGGCTTGTCGATCTCGTAGGCCATGCTCTCGCTCCTTCGGGCCGGTGGGTGTCCGGTGGGTCCGCCTCAGGCGTCGAGGCGGGCCAGGATCTCGGGTCCCAGCTCCGTCACGTCGCCCGCGCCCATGGTCAGAACAAGGTCACCGGGGCCCGCCATTCCGGCGACGACCTCGGGGATCGCGCCCTTGTCGTGCTCGGCGGCCACCGTCGCGCCGGCCGCCTCGGCGGCCTTCACGATCATGTCGCTGGTCACGCCGGGGATCGGGTCCTCGCGGGCCGGGTAGATGTCCAGGACCACGGAGGCGTCGGCCAGCGCCAGCGCCTGGCCCATCTCCCGGCCCAGCTCCTGGGTGCGGGAGAAGAGATGCGGCTGGAAGACGACGAGTACGCGGGAGCCGGCGGCGGCGCCCCGGATCGCCTCCAGGTCGGCGGTCATCTCGGTGGGGTGGTGCGCGTACGAGTCGATGACCTGGACGCCCTTGGCCTCGCCCTTGAGCTGGAGGCGGCGCTTGACACCGGTGTACGAGCCGAGGGCGGAGGCCAGGTTGTGCGGCGGGAGGCCGAGCGCGGTGCCGGCGGCGAGGGCCGCGACGGCGTTGAGGGCGTAGTGCCGACCGGGCACGGAGACGGTGAAGGTGAGGACCTTGCCGTTCGTGAGGGTGACGGTGACCTCGCTGGTCAGCCCGCGCTGGTTGATCTTGACGACCCGCACGTCGGCGTCCTCGGCCTCGCCGTAGGTGACGACCGAGAGGTCGGCGCGGCCGCGGACGCGGGCGGTCAGCTCGCGGGCGCCGGGGTGGTCGGCGGAGATCACGAGGGTGCCGCCGGGGCGCACCTTGCCGACGAAGGTCTCGAAGGACTCGTAGATCTCGTCCATCGAGGCGTAGTTGGCGTGGTGGTCCAGCTCGACGTTGAGGATGATCGCGACTTCCGGGGCGTACTTGTGGAAGCTGCGGTCCGACTCGTCGGCCTCGGCCACGAAGATCTCCCCCGCGCCGTGCCGGGCGTTGGAGCCGGGCGCGTCGAGGTCGCCGCCGATGGCGTACGAGGGGTCGAGGCCCAGGGTGGTGAGGGCGACGGCCAGCATGGAGGTGGTGGTCGTCTTGCCGTGCGTGCCGGCGACGGCGAGGGGGCGGGCGCCGTCCATCAGGGCGGCCAGGGCGTCGGAGCGGTGCACGACGGGGATGCCGCGCTCGGCCGCTGCGGCCAGCTCGGGGTTGTCGGCCCGGATGGCCGAGGAGACGACGACGCTGGTGGCGTCCGCCGCGAGGTGCTCGGCGGCGTGGCCGATGTGCACCGTGGCGCCGGCCTCGCGCAGGGCCAGGACGGTCGCCGACTCCCGGGCGTCGCTGCCCGCCACGGCGGCGCCGCGCTGCGCCAGGATCTTCGCGATGCCGGACATGCCGGCGCCGCCGATGCCGATGAAGTGCGGTCGGTCCATCGCGGCCGGGATGCCGGGTGCCATCGTGACGTCTCCCTGGTCGGTGTGGTCGGCCGGCGGTCGCCGGCCGGCTTGTCGGTCGGGCTCGATTCTCGCACCCCGCACCGACAAACCCGGCCACGGCCGGTCGGCCCCCGCCACGCGGCGCGGCTCAGCGCCGGATGAGTCCCTGCGCCGTCGCCGCCGCGACCGCGGACGTGCGGGAGTCGACCCCGAGCTTGGTGTAGATGTGCACGAGGTGGGACTTCACGGTCGCCTGGCTGAGGAAGAGCCGCTTGCTGATCCGCGCGTTGGACAGGCCGTCTGCGACCAGCTGCAGCACCTCGGTCTCGCGGCGCGAGAGCGCGGCCGCGGGGGTGCGCATGCGGTCCATGAGGCGCAGCGCGACGGCCGGCGCGAGCGCGGACTTCCCCGCCGCCGCGGTGCGGACCGCGGCGGCCAGTTCCTCGGGCGGCGCGTCCTTGAGGAGGTAGCCGGTGGCGCCCGCCTCGATGGCGGCGAGAATGTCGGCGTCCGTGTCGTACGTGGTGAGCACCAGGACGCGGGGCGCGCCCTCCTGGGCGGTGATCTCGGCGGTGGCCTGCGCGCCGCGCATCTCGCCCGCGAACTGGAGGTCCATGAGGACCACGTCGACGCCGAGCGTGGCCGCGAGCGCCACGGATTCCTCGGCGGTGGGGACGTCGGCGACCACCTCGAAGTCCGGTTCCGTCTCCAGGACGGCCCGCAGCCCGGCGCGTACCACGGGGTGATCGTCGGCCAGGAGGAGGCGGATACGGCCGCCTTCCGGGGCGGCGGGGCTGCCGGTGCGGGGAGTGTCGGTCACGTGCGGGCCTGTTCGGAGGGGTCGGGCGGGGTGGTGGGCAGGTCAGCATGGGGCGGGTGCGCGAGGGGCAAGGTGACCGCGACGGCCGTCCCCTCCCCCGGCGCCGATTCGACCACGAAGGTGCCGTGCAGGGCCCGCGCACGGGCGCGCATCGCGGCGAGGCCGAAGCCGGCGCCCTCGGTGTCCGTACCGGGGACCGGGACCGTATCGGGCCGGAACCCGGTTCCGTCGTCCACGACATCGAGGGCGACCTCGGTGTCCATGTAGCTGAGCGTCAGCTCCGCCCGTTGTGCCGCGGCATGCCGCACCGTGTTGGCCAGCGCCGACTGGGCGATGCGGAGCAGGGCGACCTCCTGGGCGGTGGGCAGGCCCGTGGGCGTACCGGACACATGGCAGTGCACGGCCAGTCCGGAAGCGCGTGCCGTGGTGGCGCACAGCCGCTCCAGGGCGGCGGGCAGCGAGCCGTGTTCCAGGCCGGGTGGGCTCAGGGCACGGACGAAGCGGCGGGCCTCCGCGAGGTTGTCGACGGCGGCCTCGCGGGCGTGCCGTACGTGACCGAGGGCGTCCCCGGGACGTTCGGGCAGGGAGCGTTCCGCGGCGCGCAGGAGCAGCTGGATGCTGGACAGGCCCTGGGCGAGGGTGTCGTGGATCTCGCGCGCGAGCCGTTCGCGCTCGGCCAGGACCCCCGCGGTGCGTTCGGCGGCGGCCAGGTCGTTGCGGGCCTCCGTCAGCTCTTCGACGACGCGGCGGCGCTGCTCGCTCTCCCGGTACAGCGCCTGGTACCCGAGCACGACGGCGACCGCGACGGCCGCGCCGAGAGCGGGCCCGATGACCGTGCCGACGGTGAGCGTGCCGGCGTGCCACCCGAAGCCCCCGACGGCCACGGCGGTGGTGACCGCGACGACCGGCAGCGCCCACCTCAGGGGCAGCAGGTGGAGTTGCACGAAGAAGAGCGGGAAGGCGATCCACACGGCGTCCGGGGTGAGCAGGACCAGGGTCGCCCAGACGGCCAGTACGGCAGCGAGCCAGAGGGCGGCGGCAGCGGGCGCGGCGGAGACCTTCGGGAGGACGGGCCCGAGCGCGTACACGAGGGCGAGCACGATCGCCGCCCCGATGACGGCCGGCGTGTCGGGCGCATGCGCGGCGGCCGCGCGGCCCGCGGCGAGCGCCAGCAGCGCGGCGACCATCAGGTGCAGGCAGAGACGCAGCACACGGAGGACGGGGGTGAGGGAGTGCGGGTTCACGTGCTCATTCCGGTCTTCACGTACTCGTACGGGTACGGGGCGCCGCTCCGCCCCCGGGGCGCTCCTCAAGGCTAGGCGAACCCCACCCCTCCGGCATCAACCGAAAGATTGACCGATACCGCCCTCTTTCCATCCGCGGGAAGCCCTCCGCCGCGCGATGCCCGGTGCACCCCACCCCGGCGACATTGAACGACAACCGCCGGGCACCGGACCCGGCACCGTGCGCAAAGGACGTCCAAGGACCGTGTTCGTCGCCTGGAGAGACCTGAGGTTCGCCAAGGGCCGGTTCGCCCTGATGGGGACCGTCATCGTGCTGATCACCGTGCTGGTGGGACTGCTGTCCGGCCTGACGGCCGGCCTCGGCCGGGAGAACACCTCGGCGATCACCCACCTGCCCGCCGACCACCTCGTATTCTCCTCCCCCGCCGCGGACGACGTCTCGTTCACCGACTCACGCATCAGCACGAAGACCGCCGAGCGCTGGGCCACCGTGCCCGGAGTGGAGCGGGCCGATCCGCTGGGCATCGCCACCACGAAGGCCGAGTCCGGCTCACGAAGCGCCGCACTGTCCGCCTTCGGAGTCCGCCCCGGCTCCACCCCTGAGGCACAGCGGGTCGCACCCGGCAGGGCGGTGCTCTCCCACCAGGCCGCCGAGGAACTGGGCGTACAGACAGGCGACCGGTTCACACTCGCCGGACAGCGCCTGCAGGTGACGGCCGTCGCAGGCGAAGCGATGTACAGCCACACCCCCGTCGCATGGCTCTCCCTCGCCGACTGGCAGCGACTGAGCGGAAGCGCGGCCGGCTCGACCGTCCTCGCACTGACCACCCGGAACGCCACGCCCGCCGACCTGGCAGCGGCCGACCGACGACTCGGCACCACAACGCTGAGCACCGCCGACTCCCTCCGGGCCATCGGCTCCTACACCGCCGAGAACGGCTCGCTCCAACTGATGCGCGGCTTCCTCTTCGCCATCTCGGCGCTGGTCATCGGCGCGTTCTTCACCGTATGGACGATCCAGCGCAGCGGCGATGTCGCCGTGCTGAAGGCGCTCGGCGCCTCGACCCGCTACCTCCTCAAGGACGCGCTGGGCCAGGCAGTCGTCCTGCTGGCCCTCGGTACGGGGCTGGGCACCGCGCTCGCGGCCGGAGTGGGCGCGGCGGTCGGCGGCACCGTGCCCTTCGTCCTGGAACCGGCCACCGTGCTCGTACCGGCGCTGATCATGATCACGCTGGGCGCGGCCGGCGCGGCCCTGGCCGTCCGCCGCATCACCTCCGTGGACCCCCTGACGGCCCTCGGGAGCGCCCGGTGACGCTCCACCCTCGCCCCGGCCCCCGTACCGCCCCGAACACCCCGTGGAGCGCCCGATGACCCTCGCCCTGACCGACGTCACCCTCACCTACCCCGACGGCGACGCCCGGCTGACCGCACTGGACGCGGTATCACTCCACGTACCGGCCGGCTCGACGACCGCCGTCATCGGCCCTTCGGGGTCCGGCAAGTCCAGCCTGCTGGCGGTGGCCGCCACCCTGATCACCCCGGACCGCGGCACCGTCACGATCGACGGCGTGGCGACCACCGGGATGAGCCGCGCCCGGCTGACGGCACTCCGCCGCGACAAGGTCGGCACGGTGTTCCAGCAGCCCAACCTCCTCCCCTCACTGACCGCGGCCGAACAACTCCAGGCGATGGCCCACGTGGCCGGCCGGTCACCCCGCAGGGCGGCGTCACGAGCGCGCGAGCTGCTGGCCTCGGTGGGCCTGGCGGACCACGCCGACCGCCGCCCCCACCAGCTCTCGGGCGGCCAACGCCAACGCGTCAACATCGCGAGGGCCCTCATGAACGAGCCGTCGGTCCTCCTCGTGGACGAGCCCACCAGCGCCCTGGACCAGGAACGCGGCGCGGCCGTACTGGAACTGCTGACCGCCCTCACCCACGAACGCGCCACAGCCACGGTCCTCGTAACCCACGACCCCTCACACCTGAAATCGGCGGACACGGTAGTGACGGTCCAGGACGGCCGACTCGGCCCACAATCACCAACGGCCACCTGACACCCAACAGAACCCCCACCCACCCCGCCTTTCCAGCACCCACGGACGGGAGGGGACGGGCCGGAGCGGTAGGGGGTCCGGACGTAAAGCGAAGCAGTCCGGACCCCCTGCCGCGGAGGCCCGGCACCGTGACGTCAAGCCCCGCGCAGCGGCCCCGCCCGTCGCAGGCGAAACGGCGCCGCACCCGGCAACGGCGGGCACCAGCCACCAACCGCCCCCGCGGGCGTCACAGCGCGTCAGCCGGCTGGCGAATCCCGCTCCCCCGCCGGCTCCCCCGCATGGGAAAACAGCTTCAGCACAGGCACCCCGACCTTGTGCCGAGCCCGCGAGGCCCAGTCACGGTGGAAGAACTCCTCCACGAAGTGCGGCGCGGTCAGCACGATCACCTCATCGGCCCCCGTCTGGTCGACGACCGACCGCAGCAGGTCCAGCGGGTGGTCCTCGACCACCTGCCCAATGGCCTCAGCGCCCGCGTTCCGCAGCTGCTGCAGGGTGGACGACAGGGCCCGCTCAGCGGGCGGCTCCGCCTCCTCGCCCTCTGGCTCGTCACCCTCCCGCACCGCCTCGTCGAACTCGCCGAGGGCGACGTCGTCGATGGCCCGCAGCAAGACGTCCTGCTCGCCGCGCGGCTGCATGAGGACGACGAAGGAGACCTCGTCGTCGCCGTGCAGCGTGGTCACGAACTCCACGTCCGCGGGCGCCAGAGGCTTCTCGATCATCAATACGCTCGTGAACACGACGCGTGCCCTTCTTCTCCGCTTCATGGGCCGCCCCGGGGAGCGGCCCGACAGAAACCATCCTGCCCCGCCGCGGGGCGGGGCCTTTGTCCTTTAGTGTGCCCAATGGAAGCTAAGCGGAACGGGAAATTCCGTCGATCACCGAGGACGCCGGGTGAAACGGTTCACGGCCGGCGGTAGCGAGTGAACAGGAAGCCGGCCTCCTCCAGCACGGAAGCCAGCCGGAACCGTTCCGGTACCGCCAGGCCGGGCGCGTTCATGATCCGCGGCGCGTCCCCCGCCACCACCAGCGGCGCCAGCGACAGACACAGCTCGTCCAGCGCGCCCGCCGCGGCGAACTGGCCGAGCAGCCGCGGCCCGCCCTCCGTGAGCAGCCGGGTGAGCCCCCGGTCCGCGAGCGCGCCGGTCACCCGCGCGGGGTCCACCGCCGCACCTTCCCCGACGAAGATCACCTCCGCGCCGGCGGCGCGCGCCTCCCGCACCCGGTCGGCATCGGCGGCGGCACCGGTCAGCAGCACCGTGGGCACCGGCGGCTGCGTGAAGAGCGGCAGCGAGAAGTCCAGGTCCAGGCTCGCGGTCACCACGGCGATCGCCGGGGCCGGCCCCTGTCCGGCCGCCGCCCGGCGCGCCGCGAAGGCCTCCCTCGCCTTCGCCGGCCGGTACCCCTCCTGGCGCACCGTCTCCGCGCCGACCACCACCGCGTCGGCCAGCCCCCGCAGCACTCCGAAGATGCGCATGTCGGCGTCGCTGGAGAGCGGCTGCGAGCGGCCTTCGTGGTGCGCGGCGCCGTCCACGGAGGACACCATGTTGGCGCGCAGCCATCCGTGTGCCGCCGTGCCCCGCGCCCCCGCCCGCGTCTCCTCCGGATACGCGTAGGCGTCCGCCAGCTCGTCCAGCGTCCATTCCCGGTCGTCCATCCACTCCCGGTACCCCTCAGGCGGCGATGACACCACCACTCGGGCAGCTCCTTCGGGCGAAACATTTCCGGACGGCGCGGGCTGGGCTGGAGAAGGGAACAGACGTCGCATAGGCCGCAGTGTGGCACGGAGAAGGCCGTGTGACATGTCTCGCTCAGCGGCTTAGTCGCTGCCCCGCAGCGACTACCCTGGAGCGTTGTGTCACCTTCGAACCCCTCGTCGCCCTCGCAGCCCGCTCCGATAACCGGCCAGGCCGCCGCCGGCCCCTCGGACGACGCGGCTCCGGCCGCGCTCACCGCGCGTGCCCCGCACGTCCCCGCCGACCGGCTGGTCGCGGAGATGGTGCCGCCGCCGCGCTTCCAGAGCGCGCGCTTCGAGACGTACATCCCGGACCCGGCACAGCCCAGCCAGGCCGAGGCGGTGCAGGTGCTCAGCTCCTTCGCGGCGAGCATCGGAGGCGCCGCGAGCCCTTCGGGGGGCAAGCGGCGCTGGTTCTCGAAGAAGCCCGAGGCGCCCAAGGGGCCGCGCGGCGTCTACCTGGACGGCGGCTACGGCGTCGGCAAGACCCACCTGCTGGCCTCCTTGTGGCACGCGACGGCGGCCCCACCGGAGCTCAAGGCGTTCGGCACCTTCGTGGAGCTGACCAACCTGGTCGGTGCGCTCGGCTTCCAGGAGACGGTCCGCACCCTCAGCGGGCACCGCCTGCTGTGCATCGACGAGTTCGAACTGGACGACCCGGGCGACACGGTGCTGGTCTCCTCCCTGCTCGCCAAGCTGGTCGAGCACGGCGTGGCACTGGCCGCCACCTCGAACACCCTGCCCGGCAAGCTCGGCGAGGGCCGCTTCGCCGCCGCCGACTTCCTGCGCGAGATCCAGGGGCTGAGCGCGCACTTCCGCCCGCTGCGCATCGATGGCCAGGACTACCGCCACCGTGGACTGCCCGAGGCGCCCGCGCCGTTCGACGACCAGACCGTCACCCGCGTCGCGTACGCCACGCCCGGTGCCTCGCTCGACGACTTCCCCGCGCTGCTGGACCACCTCTCGAAGGTGCACCCGAGCCGGTACGGCGCCATGTGCGACGGCATCGAGGCAGTCTGCCTCACGGACGTACAGGCGGTGCCGGATCAGTCCACGGCGCTGCGGCTGGTCGTGCTGGCCGACCGGCTCTACGACCGGGAGGTGCCGGTGCTGGCGTCCGGCAAGCCGTTCGACGAGCTGTTCAGCGAGGAGATGCTCAAGGGCGGCTACCGCAAGAAGTACTTCCGCGCGATATCGCGTCTGACGGCGCTGGCGCGGGACGCCAAGCAGCTGACGGAGAAGTAGGCCCCGGGCGGCCCCGGCGCTCCCGCGAGGGCGCCGGAGGCCCGGTCAGGGCTCCCCGGGGCACTTCTACGCGCGTGGTTCCCGGCGGACGTGTGGCGTGGTACACACATGCGGTCATCACCTGTCCGCCAGCAGGGAGTTGCCTCATGTCCGCAACACGACGTCAGATGCTCGCAAGAACCGGCGCGGTGGGGGCGGGGATCGTCTTCTCCGGCGCCGTCTCGGAGATCTTCGCCGGCACCGCCAGCGCCCAGGGCATGGGCCGCGGCGGCTACGGACCGCTGGTTCCCGATCCGGACGGCCTGCTCGACCTTCCCAAGGGCTTCCGCTACAAGGTGCTCTCCCGGGAGGGCGCCCCGCTGCTCTCCGGAGAGGGCAAGGTGCCGAGCAACTGCGACGGCATGGCCGCCTTTCGCGGCCGCCGCGGCCACACGCACCTCGTGCGGAACCACGAGAACCGCCGCAAGTCGCGTGCCGCCGTGCCCACCGTGGACGGCATCACGTACGACCCCATGGGCGAGGGCGGCTGCACCGCCATCGAGGTCGACGCGCACAACGAGGTGGTCTCCGAACGGGTCGCCATCGCCGGTACCTCCACCAACTGCGCGGGCGGGCCCACCCCGTGGAAGACGTGGCTGACCTGCGAGGAGACCGAGTACAAGGCGGGCGAGGAGGGCTACACCAAGGACCACGGCTTCATCTTCGAGGTCGACCCGTACGACCCGCGCCGTACCGGGGCCGTGCCTCTTGAGGACATGGGCCGCTTCCAGCACGAGGCGATCGCCATCGACCCGCGGGACGGCACGGTCTACGAGACCGAGGACGCCTTCGAGAAGCCGTTCGGGCTCTTCTACCGCTTCCACCCGAACAAGCCGATGGGCGGCATCGGTTCACTGCGCGCGGGCGGCCGGCTGCAGGCCATGCGCGTTCCGGGGGTGAAGGACCTCTCCGCCATCCAGGAGACGGGCGCGACGTTCGACCGCATCGAGTGGGTGGACGTCCCGGACCCGCTGGCCAAGCAGACCGCCATCCGCTTCCAGGACTTCGGGCGCAAGGGCATCACACACGCCCAGAAGCTGGAGGGCTGTTACTGGGGCGGCTCCAGTGTGTACTTCGTGTCCAGCTTCGCGCACCGCGACGAGGGGTCGGCCGCCGACCACTACGGGCAGGTGTGGCGGTACGACCCGAAGGCGCGGCGGCTGACGCTGGTGGTCGTCTTCGGGCCCGACGCGGACCTTCAGCTGCCCGGCGAGTCCCCGGACAACATCTGCCTCGCGCCCAGCGGCGGCCTGATGGTGTGCGAGGACGGCGAGGGCGCCCAGCACGTCTTCGGCGTGACGAGGAAGGGCTCGGTGTACCCGATGGCGCGCGGCCGGCAGAACATCGGGACGCCGGAGAAGCCGGAGTGGGGCGAGTTCGCCGGCGTCACCTTCGCGCCGGACGGACGCACGATGTACGTGAACTGCTACACGCCGGGAACGACGTTCGCGGTGACGGGGCCGTTCTGACGCGCTGACGGGGCCGCTCCGGCCCCGGCCGCCGTGCGCCCGAAGTGACCGCGTACCGCCTGTCCGCTAGCCCGAGCAGGCGGTGCGCTGGGCCTCCTGCCACTCGCAGCGCGGGCACAGGACGATGCCCGGCGTGGACTCCGGGTACTCGGTGGACGCCCGGCACAGGACGCACTCCGCGAACGGCTCCTCATGGGCCGCCGCGGGTGCCTCTTCATGGGAGGCGACGCGTGCTTCCTCGTGGGAGGCGGCGGGTGCCTTCTCTCGGGAAGCACCGGACGTCTCCGCCCGAGACGCATCGGGGGTCTCCTCCCCGGGGCCCGCGAGCGGTGCGTCTTCGGGATCCGGGCGCTGGCTGTCGGTCGGCATGATCCTGAGCCTAAGCCCTGTGCCCGGGCCCCGGGCGCGGCTCAGGTGCGGCGGGAGCTGAGCGCGCAGGCCCCGGCGACGGCCGCCGCCGCGATCAGTGCGGCGATGCCCAGCGGCAGCCAGGGCACCGTGACCGTACCGCGGGGCGAGCCGGTCACCAGGCCGCTGACCGCGGCGTTCGCGGGCGAACCCGCGGCGACGAGCAGCAGCAGGGCGGCCAGCGCGCCCGTGGGGATCGCCCAGCCCGGGCTGCGCACCACCGGCCGGTTGGCCAGCGCCCCGACGGCCGTGCCCAACAGGACGCAGCACAGGGCCGTGAGCGCCCCGGCGAGGATCGCGGGCCCCATCGGTACGGCGACGCGATGGTCGGCGCTGTGCGGATCGGAGACCAGCGCGGTGAAGGCCGTACCGAGCACCCCCAGCGCCGTCGCGGCCAGTGCGGCGACGGACACCGCCGCCAGGTGCGCGCGGCCGGGGCCGACGGCCGCCGCGGTGCAGGCCCGGGCGGCGGGCGGCTCGGCGGTCACGCCGGCCCGCACCAGCCACGCGGCCACGGGCAGCAGGGGTGCCGCGACGTATCCGAACCCGTCGAGCACCGGGTCGCCGGCCCGGATGCCGATCGCCACGTACGCGGCGTACAGGACGGCGGGCGGCAGCCAGCGGTGCGAACCGATGAGCAGCGCGAAGTGGTAGCGGAGCAGCGGGATCACGGGGATTCAGGCCTCGGTGCGGTCCGGTCGGTACGGGCTTCTTCGGGGGTCACGGCGTGGATGTGCCAGGGCGGGCGGGCCGTCAGCAGGGCGTGCAGCAGCGTGTCGGAGTGCGCGGCATGCACGGTGAACCGGGTCGTGCCGTCCGGGCCGGGTGCGGTGACGGGCGCCCCCGGGAGACTCTCGGGCGGTACGGCGCCGGGCGGTCCCTGCGCCACGACGGTCACGCGTGGGCCCGGCGCTGCGCCCGCCGTGCGCATGGCCGTCTCCTGGGGCCGCAGGCGCGCGTCCACGACCCGATAGGAGGCGTCCGCGGCACCGGCCAGGCGTGCCGGGTCGTGGTCGACGAAGACGACGGTGCCGCCCGCCGCCACGCGCTCGGCCACCGCACGGTCGAGCGTGCCGCGCGCCGTGCGGTCCAGGCCGGTCCACGCCTCGTCCAGGACGAGCAGTTCGGGCTCGGCGAGCAGTGCCTGCGCCACGGCGACTTTCTGGCTGGTGCCCTTGGACAGCTCGGCGAGCGGCGTACGGGCGTGACCGGCCGCCCCGAAGCGCTCCAGCCACTCCGTGGCCCGGCGGGCCGGCTCGGCGCCGCGCAGCCCGTGGACGCGCCCGAGGTGGCTGAGGTACCCGAGGGCGGTGAAGGGCAGCGCGGCGGGGAAGCGCTCCGGTACGTACGCGGTGCGCGGGCGTCCCGTGACTCGGCCCGTGCTGGGCGCGTCGATGCCGGCGAACAGGCGCAGCAGCGTCGACTTGCCGCTGCCGTTCGTGCCCTCGAAGCGCAGCAGCGTGCCGCGCGGCACTTCGAGGTCGACGTCGCGCAGCACCCAGGGGCCGCGCAGCCCGTACCGCCGCCCCACCTTGTGCAGCTTCATGCGGATCCGCCTCCGTGCCGGCGCTCGTTCCTCAGCCGTTCGAGGCCGTTGCGGGCTTGGCCTCGCTCGGGCGCACGATCACGAAGCCCTCGCCGTCGAGGCGCAGCTGTACGGCCTCCCCCGAGCCGCCGCGGATCATCGACCCGACGCTCTGCGAGCGGTGCAGCGAGGTCGTCAGGGCGGCGCTCCAGCCGACCACCGCGTCCGTGTCGGCGTAGACCGGCAACTGCGGGCTGACGGGGATGACGATGGGGTTGCCCTCGCACATCACGCCGAGCTGGCCGTGGCCGGTGAACACGGAGTTGAAGAGCCCGCCGCCGGTCATGCCGGCGCCCTTCACGACCTTTATCTCGTAGGACAGCGTGGAGTCGAAGCACAGGACGTTGCGCCCGTTGAGCGTGATGCTGTCGCCGGGGGCGAGGTCCACGATGAAGCAGTTCTGCGCCTCGTGCGCGAACCACACCTCCCCCTGACCGCGCACGGCCATCAGGGCCAGCCCCTCGCCGGTGACCGCGCGCTTGAGGAACTTGCCCACCCCCTGGCCCTGCTTCTCGAACTGGAGGTTGCCGCGGAAGGCGACCATGGAGCCCTGGCGTGCGTAGCACTCGCCGTCCACCGCGTACTTGATGGACTTGGCGTTCTGCAGCGTCATACCGGGGGCACTGGCCTGCGTGACCAAATGCTCGGACGAGAAGAGTTCGCTCTGCATGAGGGGGATGATCGCCCGGAACGTTTCCCTCCGCCAACAGCGGCCGGACGGACGCCGGGCTCCGGCCGCCTCGCCGGGGGAATGTCGGTGGCGGCTGGCAGACTGAATCCGTGAGCAACACCGAGACTCCCCTGAGCAGCACCGATACCACCGTGAACAGCGGCGAGGCACCGGGCACCCCGGCCGCGGCGGACAGCGGGCCGCCGCCGGCCGCCGCTCCGCGCCGTGCGGAGGACGACCGCGACGCGGCACCGCAGTTCGTGCTGCCGCTGGTCGTCCGCCTGGAGAAGGCCGCACCGCCGGCGCGTACGGACGCGCTGGAGGCGGCCGCGCGTGCGGTCCTCGTGCTGCTCTCGGACGAGCGCTCGCTCGGCGAGGGCGAGTGGGCCGCGGCCGTGCGGGACTGGCAGGACGCGCGGATCCGCAAGGTCGTGCGGCGTGCACGGGGCGCCGAGTGGCGCCGCGCCGCGGCGCTGCCGGGCATCACGGTCGACGGCGGCTCCGCCGAGGTGCGGGTCTTCCCGCCGGTGCCGCTGGACGGCTGGCCCAAGGAGCTGGCCAAGCTCCAGGTCTCGGGGACCGAGCTGGACGACCCGGAGCCGCCGGCCGCCCCCGACCCGGACGGCCCGGTGCTGTGGCTGAGCCCGGATCTGGAGATGTCGGCGGGCAAGGCGATGGCCCAGGCGGGACACGGCGCGCAGCTCGCATGGTGGGCGCTGTCCGAGGCCGAGCGCGCGGCCTGGCGCACGGCCGGCTTCCCGCTGGCCGTCCGTACGGCGGCCCCGGACCGCTGGGCGGAGCTGACCCGCAGCGACCTCCCCGTGGTCCGCGACGCGGGCTTCACGGAGATCGCCCCGGGCTCCTGCACGGTGGTCGCCGATCATCCGGCGCTGCGGTAGCGCGGTGATCGCCGACCGGACGGCGCCGCGGTAGCACCCGGCGCCGGGGCGGTGCCGCGGGTGGGCGGCCGCGGCACCGTCGAGCGCTGCGTCCGGCGGTCGTCCGGTGCCCTTCCGACGTCCGTCCAGGGGCCCCGGCAGTGGTCCAGAGACCGTCACGAGGCGCCCGGTTGTCACGCAAGGACCGTCCGACGGGCGTCCGGCGGTGGTGCGGCGGTCGCTCAGAGGTCGTTCCACGTGCGGCGGTTGCGGGCGACGGTGTGGATGCGGTCGACGGCCGCCGGGGCCAGTACGCCGCCGAGCGTGCCGAGGGCCATGACCGCCTGCGCGCCGGCCACCAGACGTACCTCCGGCTCGCAGTGCGCGCCCGCCTCCTGCTCCTCCGGCAGCTGTTCGATGCAGCGAGGACCGACGAGCACGAGTACGGGGTGGACGGGTACGGGGAAGCCGCAGCCACGGGTCAGCGCGTACGTCGCGCGCACGGCACGCTGACGGGTTCGGCGCACGTACGGCTGCGGGCGCCGGCCGTACCCAGGGTGCACATCGGTGGCGTCGGCCCGTACCCGCGCGCCGCGCACCGCCTCGGTGGCGAGGCAGAAGACGCCGCCCGGCCCGATGAGGAGGTGGCTGATCTCGCTCCCGGACGGCAGCGGCAAGGAGTGCAGTACGTGCCAGCCGCCGCGGCCCAGCCGCTCCAGTTCCGCGCCCACCGCGCTCTCCGCGGCGAGCCGGCGCCGCCAGTCGTCCTGCACGGGGCGGCGGCCGAGGAGCCTGGCCCCGAGGAGGGCAGGGCCGTCGAGCGGGTGTTCGGCGAGGAAGGTGCGCAGCGTCTCCCCCGGGCGGTTCGGTGCGAGGTCGTCGTCCGGCGGGAGGAACAGCCGGTCGGGGTCGCGCGGCAGGAACAGCCGGTCGGGGTCGCGCGGCAGGAAGAGCCGGTCCTGGGCGGGTGGCCGGAAGTGCCGGTCGGGGTCGTCCGGTGTCGGCTTCACGGACATCACCCCTTGCGGGACTCGCCTCCGGCGGGAGACCGCCGCCCTGCGGGACCCGCCCCTCACCCATGGGACCAGCCGCGTACGGCGTGGGCAAGAGCGAGTGAAGCTACGCAGAAGGGGGGCCGTCAACGTCCGCAGAGGGGTGGGAACGAGCGTCCGTGCGTGGTACATCGTGATGATGCCGATGTCGACGTTGAACGAAGCGGACCTCGCGGATCCGTCCCGGCTCGAAGCCGCGCTGCGCGCCAATCTGGCGGCGTTCGAGCGACGCGAGGTACCCGTACCGGAAGGCGTGCGGAGCGCCGCCGTGTGCCTCACCGTGGTCCCGTTCCGCGACGAGCCGCACGTCCTGGTGATCAAGCGGGCGCCGCGCGGCCGCAACGCCGGACAGTGGGCGCTCCCGGGCGGCCGCCTGGACGGGGCCGAGTCGGCACAGGAGGCGGCGCTCCGGGAACTGGCCGAGGAGACCGGCGTCGAGGCCGGCCCGGAGGAGGTCGCCGGGCTGCTGGACGACTTCCGTACCGAGTCCGGCTTCGTGATCACGCCGCTGGTCGTCGTCCCCCGGAGCCCTGTGCAGCCGCGCCCCGACCCGAAAGAGGTGCAGTCACTGCACCACGTACTGCTGCGGCGGCTGATGAAGCCGGACCTGCCGCGGTGGGCGACGGCTCCGGACGGCGGGCCGCTGCTGCAGATGCCGCTGCGCGCGGGGATGGTGATCCACGCGCCGACCGGCGCACTGCTGTGGCAGTTCCGCGAAGTGGCCCTCCTCGGGCGCGCGACGCGGGTCGACACGGTGGCCCAGCCGGAGTTCACCTGGCGGTGAGCCGCCGTGCGGTGGGCGACCGCTGCCCTTCGGGGCGGGCGCCCCGCGGCACGTGGGCACCACGGGCCACGTACCGTTTCTTACGTGCTCACCTCACTTCTCGGCTTCACGGTCGTCGCCGCGCTGCTGACCGTCTCCCCCGGCCCGGACTTCGCGATCGTGCTGCGTACGGCACTCGGCTCGGGGCGGCGCGCCGCGCTGTGCAGCGCCCTCGGCATAGCGGCCGGGTGCTTCGTGTGGGGGCTCGCGGGCGCGGCCGGGCTCACGGCGATGCTGTCGGCGTCCCGGGTCGCGTACGACGCGCTGCGGATCGCGGGGGCCGCGTACCTGATGTGGCTCGGCCTCCAGGCGCTGCGCAGCGCCCGACGCGCGGCCCGGACGCCCGCCGGGGAGGGCGCCGAGGGGCCCGTGGAGGACGGGGCCGCGGCCACCGCGCCGCAGACGCCGTGGCGCGCTTTCCGCACCGGCCTGCTGACGAACGTGCTGAACCCGAAGGTCGGCGTGGTGTACATGTCCCTGCTGCCGCAGTTCATCCCGCACGGCGCGCCGGTCGTGGCGACCACCCTGATGCTGGTCGCCGTCCATGCCGTCCTGGGCGTGGCCTGGCTCGGCGCGGTCACCCTCGCCGTCCACCGCGCGCGGGCCGTCTTCCACCGCCCACGGGTCCGCCGCCGCCTCGAACAGCTCACCGGGACGGTCCTCTTCGGACTCGGCGCCGCGGTGGCCGTGGAGACCACCCGCTGACGGGCGGCGGGCCACCAGCGGCACCGGCTCCCCGGCCCGCGGGCCGCGTATCCGTACGCCGCGGGGGACCCGCCTCCGGACGCCACAAGGCGCACGTCTCCGGACGCCGCGGAAAGCGAGCCTCCGTGCGCCGCGGAAGACGCGCGTTCGTGTGCCGCAGAAGGCAGGTACGCGTGTGCCGCGAGAGGCGGGCACACACACGCCGCGCCACGCGCGTATTCGTACGGCGTGCAAAGGCGGGGAAAAGCTCAGATCCGGCTCTGAACTCGGCGGACCGACGGTTCGTCCTCCTCAGAGGGGTGATGAGTACGGAAGCACCCGGGAGTCGGAGCGGAGGGGGAGCGATGGAGCAGCCAGGGCGAACCGGGCACGCGGAGCGCCGCCGGGAGCGGCGTACCGGCCCGGAACCCGGATACCGGCTGGGCACCGGCATCGGGTGGCGGCCCGAGATCGCCGACGGGATCGCCGCGCTGCCCGGGATCGACTGGGTCGAGGTCGTCGCGGAGAACATCTGCCCGGGCCACCTCCCGCCCGCCCTCGAAGCCCTGCGGGCCCGCGGCACCACCGTGGTCCCGCACGGCGTCTCCCTCGGGCTGGGCGGCGCCGAGCGGCCGGACGCCGGCCGGCTGGCCGCGCTGGCCGAGCGCGCCGAGGCGCTCGCCGCTCCCCTCGTCACCGAGCACATCGCCTTCGTGCGGGCCGGCGGCGAGCTGACCGGCGGGCCGCGCATGGAGGCTGGGCACCTGCTGCCCGTGCCCCGTACGTACGACGCGCTCGACGTGCTGTGCGAGAACGTCCGCATCGCGCAGGAGGCGCTGCCGGTCCCGCTCGCCGTGGAGAACATCGCCGCACTGATCAACTGGCCCGGCGAGGAGCTGACCGAGGGGCAGTTCCTCGCCGAACTCGTCGAGCGGACCGGCGTACGGCTCCTCATCGACGTGGCGAACCTGCACACCAACCACGTGAACCGGGGCGAGGACCCGGCGTCGGCCCTGGACGCGCTGCCCGTGGAGGCGGTCGCGTACGTCCACGTCGCGGGCGGTTTCGAGCGGGACGGGGTGTGGCACGACAGCCACGCGCACCCCGTGACGCAGCCCGTCCTGGATGTGCTGGCCGAGCTGTGCGCCCGTATCACCCCGCCGGGCGTCCTCCTCGAACGCGACGAGAACTTCCCGCCCGTGGCGGAGCTCGCCGCCGAGCTGGCTGCCGTACGAAGCGTCGTGAAGGAGGCCGGTGCCCATGACCGAGCGACTGCCTGACCCCCGGCCCGGCGCCCGGCCCGGCGCCCGGACCACTCGCGCCCCCCTGAACGTACGGGAGGGGACCGCGCTCGACTGCCACGCCCTCGACCAGCACGTATCGGAGGGGACCGCGTCCACCCGAAGCGCATCGGACAACGACGCGGCCGCCCGAAGCACATCGACAGCCGACCAGGACGCGGCCGACCGGAAGGCATCCGGCCGGGATGCGTTCGCCTCCCGAGGGACCGAGGCGGCGCGGCGGCGGCTGGCCGCGGCACAGGAGGAGCTGCTGGCCGCGCTGGTCGCGGACGGCGCCGATCCGGCGGGGTTCGACGCCGAGCGGCTGTCCGTGCAGCGGCGCGCGCTGGCCGCCAAGCGGGCGGACGTGATCGCCGCGGTCGCTCCGGAGCTGCCCGGCATACTGGGAGCGGACTACCGCAGCGCCTTCCTGGACTACGCGCAGGGCCGGCCGATGCGTGGCGGCTACCGGCGCGACGCGCTGGACTTCGCCGGCCATCTGCTCGCCCTCGGCCTCCCGGCGCACCCCACGGCGCGGCGGCAGCTGACAAAGTGGTGGCGCGACCGTGCGGGCCCCACCCCGCCGTCGGACCGTCCCGCGGCACGGCTGACCCGGCTGGCCCGCACGCTGACCGGCCGGCTGCCCCGGCCCGGGGGCGAGCGGCCGGCCGGGGGCGGCACGGCGGGCGGCGGCCGGAGCGGGACCCTGAACGTGCCGGAAGGTGCCTCGCGGGTGGAGTATGTCGGCAGACCCCGGAGTGGGAGGTAATCACGTTGTCCTTCGCGCAGTTGGTGTACCTGGCCGTCGCCGCGTCCTCAGTGGTGCTCATCGCCGGTACGGTCCACACCCGCCGCGCCGCGCCGTCCCCCCGGGCGGTGCTCGTCGACGTGCCCTCGCACGACCTCTGGGAGAACGCTTTCCTCGCCGGCGGCCCCGGCCGGGTCGCCGACGCGGCGATCGCCGGGATGCACAGCGACGGCCGGCTGGCGATCGGCGGCCCGGGAACGGTCTCCGCGCGCCGTCCAGCCGTCTCGCACGACCCGGTCGAGTCCGCGGTGCTGGAGGGGCTCGCGCGGACGCCTGGCGGCGCCCTGGCGCGGCTGCGCCCGACGGTCATGCGCAGCGGGGCCGTCCAGCAGATCGGCGACCGGCTGGCCGACCGCGGCCTGCTGCGCCGCCCGGAGGCCGGCCGGCCGTGGCGGCAGCTGGCCCGGCTGCAGATCGGCGCGTGCATGTGCGTCTTCTTCCTCGGCATCTTCCAGTCGGTGACGGGTGCGCTGGACGACGGTGCTCCGCAGTACCCGCAGAACATGCCGTTCGTGCTCAAGGTGACGCCCGCGGTGTTCGCGGGGATCTTCATCGGCACGCTGTGCCGGAATGCCGTACGCCGTCGCATCACCAAGGACGGCAAGCGCGCCCTGAAGCGCTTCCGTACGGCCAACAAGGCGGCCGCCGCCGGCCCGGCGGGCCTGCCCGCCGCGCTCGCCGTGGCCGTCGGGGGCGCGGCGCTGCTGACCGACCGGGCGCTGCGTGAGCACCTCCTGGAGGCGCAGCGGGCGGCGCGAGGTCCCGCGGCGGCCAACGCGATGTCCGCCAACGGGTCGTCGCCGGGGACGGGCTGGAGCGGCGCCGGCGACACCGGCGGCCTGTGGTGCGGCTCCTCCGGCGGCGGAGCGGGCTGCGGCAACGCCTCCTGCGGCGGCTCCGCCTCAGGCACCAGCGGCTCCTCCTGCGGGGGCGGCCACTCCTCCGGCGGTCACAGCTCAGGCGGTCACTCCTCCTGCGGAGGCTCCAGCAACTGACCCTTCGGGGCGGGGCGTCCGCAGCGCCCCGAAGGGGTCGTGGAGCGTGTCCTCAGAAGCGCTGGGGGTCCCGGAGGTGAGTCGTCCGCCTGCTCGCAAAGTCGTCAACGTACCAACGAGGGGCGGCTGTTGAGTCGTGGTTCGGGGAACAAGGGTGCGGGCCGGGGCGCGCGGATTAGCGTGCGGGAGCGCACCAGGAGGCACCATGCGATCCGTCACCGGAACCGGACTCGTCGTCGCCGCACTCGTCGCGACGGCAGCCGCACTGCTCTTCCCCATCCTGTCCTTCGCCGGGCTCTCGGCGGCCGGCACCGACATCAACGCGGGCACCGTGGCCACCCGTTTCGGCCCGCTCTCCGCCCTCGACCGCGACTTCGTCAACAAGGTCCGGCTCGCCGGGCTCTGGGAGCTGCCGGCCGGGCAGCAGGCGCGGGAACGCGGCACAACGAAGGCCGTACGGACGGCGGGCGATCACCTCGTGAGCGGCCACGCGGCGCTCGACCGCCACGTACTGAGGGTGGCGTCACAGCTGGGCGTCGACCTGCCCAACCAGCCCAACGCCCAGCAACAGGGCTGGCTCTCGGAGCTGGAGGCGGCGCGCGGCAGCGAGTACGACCGGAAGTTCGCCAACATCCTCCGGCTGGCGCACGGCAGGGTCTTCACGGTCGTCGCGCAGGTCCGCGCGACGACGCGCAATTCGCTGGTACGCGGGCTGGCGGACGATGCCAATACGACCGTGCTCGACCACATCACCGTGCTGGAACGCACCGGCGACGTGGACTTCGACGGCATCGCCCGGGACACCCAGGCCACCGGCTCGCCGACGCCGCCGGCCACGCCCGCGCCCGCACCGCCGTCCCCGGCCGCGCCCGCGGCACCCGCGCCGCCCGAGCCCGCCACCCCGTCCGCGGCCTTCTCCCTGCCGCCGGCTGCCTCCACGCCCGCGCCGGGCTCCCCCGGCCGCGGCGGACAGGGCCAGAGCGGCGGACAAGGACAGGGTCAGGAGAGCCGAGGGAAAGGCCAGGAGAACCGGCAGCGGGGTCAGGAAGGCCGGGAGGAGCAGCGGGGGCAGCAGGGGGCGGACGAGGACCGGCAAGGCCGGGACGGGCGCCCACCCCGAGAGCAGCAGACCCGAGAGGGGCAGGAGGGGCAGCGCGGCCCGGGCGGGCCCCAAGGTGGGGCGGCACATTCGGCGGCGAATGGGTGAGGTGGCCGGTCCCGTGCAGGGGCGTGCGGGGGTCTTCGGGTATCCGCCGCGCGCCCCTTCAAGGTCTCTTCCGGGGCATCCCTTCCGACACCGGCGCCCGGTGCTTTACATCATCAAATTGCCGCTCAAGTATCCCTTTTGTCACACCCGATGACGCCCGGCCGGAGGCGGCACGGTGACCCACGAAGGGACGGCTTGTGAAGGCAGTAGCGTTGTTCGGCACCATCGGGTCACTGGTTCTGGGCACTCTGGCAGCCGCACCGGCGGCCGGGCTCCCCGCGCCCGCAGCCGACCCCTCACCCGTGTTCCCGTCCACCTCCGCACTCCCGTCCGCCCCCTCACCCGCCCCCGCGAAGATCTCCTGGGGACGCTGCCCCGCCGCGGAGCACCTGCCGTCCGGCGTGGAGTGCGGCAAGGTCCGTGTGCCGCTGGACTACGCGCACCCCGAGGGCAAGAAGATCGACCTGACCGTCAGCAGGCGGCACGCCACCGGCCCCAAGAAAGAGCGGCAGGGCGCCCTCCTGTACAACCCCGGCGGCCCCGGGGGCAACGCGATGCCCTTCCCCATGTACGCCGAGCTGCCCGAGTGGCGCCGTACGGCACGGGCGTACGACTTCGTGGGCTACGCGCCGCGCGGCGTCGCCCGGTCGGCACCGCTGTCCTGCGAGGACCCGAAGAAGGCCGCCGGCAAGGCCCCCTCGGACAGCCCGGTGCACCCCTCGGAGCGCTTCAAGCAGAAGAAGATCAAGGAGGCGCAGGCGTACGCCGAGGGCTGCGCACGCCGGTCCGGGGCGGCGCTGAAGCACTACAACACGCTGAACAACGCGCGTGACCTGGAGATGCTGCGGGCCGCACTGGGCGAGAAGAAGCTCACCTTCATGGGTGCGTCGTACGGCACGTACCTCGGGGCCGTCTACGCGACGCTGTTCCCGGGGCACGTGCGCCGCATGGTCTTCGACAGCGTGGTGAACCCGGACCCGGACCAGGTCTGGTACCGCAACAACCTCCAGCAGAACATCGCCTTCGAGGGGCGCTGGAAGGACTGGCGCAGCTGGGTCGCCAAGCATCACAAGACCTACGGCCTGGGGAAGACGGCGGAGGCGGTCGGCCGGTCGTACTACCGCGCGGCCGCGCAGCTGCGGCGCAAGCCGGCTGGCGGCAAGGTCGGTCCGGCGGAGCTGCAGGCCGCGTTCCTGACGGCCGGCTACAGCGACCACTACTGGCCCATCCGGGCCGCCGCGCTGTCCCGGTACCTCAAGGGCGACCCGAAGCCCCTGATCGCGCAGGCGGCGCCGGACCCGGCGGACGCGGTGGCGGACGAGAACGGCGACGCGGTCTACACGGCCGTGGAGTGCAACGACGCGGTCTGGCCGCGGAACTGGTCCACGTGGGACCGCGACAACACCATGGTGGCCCGGGTCGCGCCGTTCGAGACCTGGGACAACGCGTGGATGAACCTGCCCTGCGCCTTCTGGCCGCGGTCCGCGCACGAGATGGGGCAGCGTCCGCTGGACGTCCGTACGGCCCCCGGGGCGCTGCCCCCCGTACTGCTGCTGGCGGCGGAGCGGGACGGCGCCACGCCCTACTCGGGCGCGCTGGAGCTGAAGCGGCGGCTGGCCGGGTCGCGGCTGGTCACCGAGCGCGACGCCGGGCAGCACGGCATCGCCTTCAGCAAGAACGACTGCGTGAACAAGTACACCGAGGACTACCTGCTCACCGGGCGGGTCCCGGAGCGCGACGCGTTCTGCAAGCCGCACGCGGAGCCCGAGCCCGGTGAGAAGTGAGCGCGAGCAGCGAGAGCCCGGCCGGCAGCCGCACTGAAGGGCTCCGGCCGGCGGCTCTACTGAAGGGCCCCGGCCGGCAGCCGCACTGAGGGGCTGAGCCGGCCGCGGGGCCGAGGGCCGTCAGGCCAGCCCGGCCACCAGCTCCGCGACCGGCTTGCGGCGGCCGGTGTAGAACGGGACCTCCTCGCGGACGTGCATCCGCGCCTCGGAGCCGCGCAGGTGCCGCATGAGGTCGACGATGCGGTACAGCTCGTCGGCCTCAAAGGCGAGGATCCACTCGTAGTCGCCGAGCGAGAAGGACGGCACGGTGTTGGCGCGCACGTCCGGGAAGCCGCGGGCCATCTTGCCGTGGTCAGCGAGCATCCGGCGGCGGTCCTCGTCGGGCAGCAGGTACCAGTCGTACGAGCGCACGAACGGGTACACGCTGACGTAGTTGCGCGCCTCCTCGTCGGCCAGGAAGGCCGGGATGTGCGACTTGTTGAACTCGGCGGGGCGGTGCAGCGCCATGTTCGACCAGACCGGCTCCAGGGCGCGGCCGAGCTTGGTGCGGCGGAAGAGGTTGTACGCCTCCTGGAGCGCGTCCGAGCTCTCCGAGTGCCACCAGATCATCACGTCGGCGTCGGCGCGCAGGCCGGACACGTCGTACGTGCCGCGGACCACGACGTCCTTGGCGGCGAGCTGCTCGATCAGCTCGTCGACCTCCTCGGCGTAGCCGCTGCGGTCCTCGGGGAGGGCGGCACGCAGCTTGAACACCGACCAGAGCGTGTAGCGGATGACCTCGTTGAGGTCCTTCGCCTTCTTGCCGGCGTTCGGGGTCTTCTCGGGCGCGGGCCCAGGGGTGGCGTCAGTCATGCGTCCATTCTCACTCGCTCGCCGGGGTGCCCGGCGCCGGGGTCGGCGCGCCGTGCGGCACCGGGTCGCTGCTCCGGGCGGCATCGGGGGCGCCGCGCCGGGCGGCGTCAGGGTGTCAGGGTGGCCAGTACGGCGTCGGCGGCCTTCGTGGCGCTCGCGACGCAGGCCGGGATGCCCACGCCCTCGTAGAGCGCGCCGCACATCCGGAGGCCGGGGAGCCGTTCCACGGCCTCGTGGATGCGCGCCACCCGCTCCAGGTGGCCCACGGGGTACTGCGGCAGGCCGCCGTCCCATCGGGTGACCGTGGTGTCGACGGGCCGGGCGGCCAGCCCCACGGCCTCCCCCAGGTCGCGCAGCGAGAGGTCCACCAGCTCGGCGTCCTCGCGCGCCAGGTCGGCGGTGTCCCCGTAGCGACCGATGGAGGTACGCAGCACGAAGAGGTCCGGATCGGCGGCGTCGACCCAGCCCCACTTGTTGCTCGCGAAGGTGGCGGCCTTGATCCTGTGCCCGTCGACCGGCGGCACGAGGAAGCCGCTGCCGGTGAGCTGTCCCTCGATGTCGGCACGGCGGAAGGCCATGGTCATCAGGGCCATGGAGGCGTACTCGACGCCGTCCAGCTCGGTGGCGGCGGCGGGGCTCTCGTGGCGGAGGAGGCGGGCCGCGGCGGGCGCGGGACAGGCCAGCACGACGGCGTCGGCCGTCAGCGCCCGGCCGCCCGTGCGGATCTCCCACGCGGCCTCGCCCGCACGCCGTACCTCGTCCACGGCCGTGTTCAGGACGATCTCGCCGCCCTTGGCGCGCACCGCGTCGGCTACCGCGCCCGGCAGCGTCCCGATGCCCCCGTCGATGCCCATGAAGACCGGCCCGGCCGCCGCGGGCCCGGTCTGGTGCACGGTGGCGGCCGTGCGCGCCTGGAGGGCCCGCACCCCCTCGGTCAGGGAGCGGTGGTTCCGCGCGGCTTCGAAGAGCTGCGGGACGGCGGCCCTCATGGAGATGCGGTACGCGTCGCCCGCGTACACCCCGCCGAGCAGCGGTTCGATGAGCCGGTCGACGACCTCGCGGCCCAGCCGCTCGGCGACGTACGCGCCGACCGCGACGTCCTCGCCGACCTCGGTGCGCGGCAGTTCCGCGTCCTCCTCGATGCGCGCGAGGCCGGCCTCGGAGAGCACCCCGGAGGCGGCGAGCGGCGCCGGGTCTCCGGGGACGCCCATGACGTGGCCCTTGGGCATCGGGCGCAGCGCGCCGCGGGTCCAGAGGGAGGCGGTGGCGGTGGACGGCGGCTGCAGCCGGTCGCCGAGGCCGACGGCGCGCGCGAGCTCGACCGCTTCCGGGCGCCTGGCGAGCATCGACTCGGCGCCGAGGTCGACCGGTACGCCCGCGACCGCGCCGGCCTTCAGCTTGCCGCCGAGCCGTCCGGACGCCTCCAGTACCGTCACCCGCGCGCCGCCGTCGAGCGCGCGGTGCGCGGCCGTGAGGCCCGCGATGCCGCCGCCGATCACGACGACATGACCGGGCGCGTGGCCCGAACGACCGGGCGCCTGGCCCGTACCGGTATGCGCAGTGCTCATGCCCCCACTCTCTCAGAGCACGACCGGCACTCGGACGGCACCTCACCGGCGTCCCCGTGGGCGAGCGGCCCACCTCACCGGCGGCCCTTCCCGAGGGGGACGTCAAGGGCTGACGGGGCGGGGCGGATCCGGATGACGGGGCGGGCGGTACCGGCTGACGGACAGGCGGCACCGCCTGACGGACGGGCCGCACCGACAGGCGGGCGGGCCGCACCGACAGGCGGGCGGGCCGCACCGACAGGCGGGCGGGCCGCACCGACAGGCGGGCGGGCCGCACCGGCCGATACGCGAGCCCTGGGCACTGGTCCGGCCCTCAACTAAGCTCGCCGCGGCACGGACGGACCGACCGGAGGTGGGGGCGCCATGGCCCTGCGCGACCCGCAGGCCGGACGCGACAGGCTCGACGGACCCGACGCGCGCCGTGGCCCCGAGCGGTCGGCGGCCGACCGGGTGCTCGCGCTGCTCGGCGCCTTCGACGACGCGCACCGCAGCCTGACCCTGACCGCGCTGGCCCGGCGGGCCGGCCTGCCGCTCGCCACCGCGCACCGGTTCGCCGCCAAACTGACGGAGTGGGGCGCGCTGGAGCGCCGCGCGGACGGCCGGTACGAGATCGGGCTGCGGTTGTGGGAGATCGCCGTACTGGCGCGGCGCGGCGTGGGGCTGCGTCAGGCCGCGCTGCCCTTCATGGAGGACCTCTACGAGGCGACGCACGAGAACGTCCAGCTCGCCGTGCGGGACGGTCTGGAGACGGTGTACATCGAGCTGATCTCGGGCCGGTCCGCGGTCGGGGTGCGCACCCGGGTCGGCGCGCGCTGGCCGCTGCACGCCACCGGCGTGGGGCTCGCGCTGCTGGCGTACGCGCCGCCCTCCGTGGTCGCGCAGGTCTGCGCCGCCCCGCTGCGCCGCTTCACCGAGCGCACGATCGGCGACCCGGCGCTGCTGCGGTCGGTCCTGGCCGACGTACGCACCTCCGGGGTGGCGGTCAGCGAGCGGCAGATCACGATGGACGCGGTGTCCGTGGCGGCGCCCGTCCGCGGCCCGGACGGACGGGCGGTCGCCGCGCTCTCGGTCGTCGTCCCGGTACGCGAGGGCCGCGCGGCACTGCTGGCACCGGCGGTACGCGTAGCAGCGCAGGGCATCGCGCGCAGCCTGCCACCGGTCCTCTGACCGCCTACTGAACCTCGCGCGCCCGGGAGCCCCCGCGCGCTCGGCGCCCCTCGTGCCCGGGTGCCCCGGCCCCCTCGCGCACCGGGAACCTCCGCTCACTCGGGTCCCCTTGCGCACCGAGTGGCACCCGCGCAACCCCCGTGCACGCATGTTTCCAGCTGCTGGAAGGGGCCCTTGTCCGCTCCTGAGGCACGCCGCAGAGTCTGGTGGACCCCGGGGGCCGCCCGGGGCCCCGTGCGTCGAGGAGGCCACGCCATGCCCGTTCCCACCGCATTCGCCCGCGACCAGTGGTACGTCGCCGCGTACGCCGGCGAGGTCGGCGGCGAGGAGGTGCTCGCCCGTACGGTCTGCGGGGAGCCGCTGGCGCTCTACCGCACGCCGGACGGGCAAGCCGCCGCGCTCGCCGACCGCTGCGTCCACCGCCGCTACCCGCTCTCCGAAGGCACGCTGGAGGACGGCCGGCTGGTCTGCGGCTACCACGGCTTCACCTACGACCGGGCCGGCACCTGCGTCTCCGTACCGGGCCAGACACGGGTGCCGCGCACCGCGCGCGTCGCCTCGTACCCGCTCGCCGAGCTGGACGGGTTCATCTGGGTGTGGATCGGCGACCCGGCGCGCGCCGACGTGTCCGCCGTGCCCCGGGCCCCTTGGCTCGCCGACCCCGAGTGGACCGTGGTCCGCGGCATGGAGCCGCTCAACGCGCGCTACGGGCTGCTCGTCGACAACCTGCTGGACCTCTCGCACGAGACGTTCCTGCACGCCGGCTACATCGGCACCCCGGAGGTCGCCGCCACCCCGATCACGACCGAGGCCGACGAGGAACGCGGCATCGTCCGGGTCAGCCGGCACATGGACGACGCCGAGTGCCCGCCCTTCTATGCCGACTCCACCGGCCTGAAGGGGCGGGTCAGCCGCTGGCAGGACATCGAGTACCACGCGCCCTGCCTGTATCTGCTGCACAGCCGGATCGCGCCGGTCGGCTCGGTACCGGGCGCGGACGGCAGCGACCCGGGCGCGTTCCACACGGAGATCGCGTACGCCATCACGCCGTCCACCGAGACCACCACGTACGACTTCTGGCTGGTGGCCCGGGACTTCGCCCGCGAGGACGAGAAGGTCAGCGACTTCCTGCACGAGTTCAACCGCACCGTCGTCCTTCAGGACGTGACGGCGCTGGACATCCTGGAGCGGGTCACGGCCGAGGAAGAGGGCCGGAGCGTCCAGGAGCTGAGCGTCGGCATCGACACGGGTGGCCTGGCGGCACGGCGCATCCTGGAGCGGATGATCGCCCGGTCGGAGAGGCCGGACGCGGCCACTCCGCCGGCGGGGGCACCGGAAACGGTGGCGGAGACGGTGGCGGCCCGATGAGTGACCCTCTCCTCGACCCCCTCAGCCGACTCGACACCCTCGACCTCCTCCTCGTCCGCAAGCAGGCCGTCGCCGAGGGCGTGTGCGAGCTGTCGCTGCGCCTCCCGGACGGCGGCGCGCTGCCCGCCTGGTCCCCCGGCGCGCACCTGGACCTGCACCTCGCGCCGGGCCTCGTACGTCCGTACTCGCTGTGCGGCGACCCCGCCGAACGGACCGAGTGGCGGGTCGCGGTGCTGCGCGAGACCGCGGGCACCGGCGGCTCGTCGTACGTGCACGACCGGCTCGCGGCCGGCGACAAGGTCACGGTCTCGGCGCCCCGCAACCACTTTCCCTTCGCGCCCCCGGCCACCCCTGCCGCCCGCTGCCTCTTCCTGGCCGGCGGCATCGGCATCACCCCGCTGCTCCCGATGATCGCCGGCGCACGGGCCTCCGGGGCGGACTGGCGGCTGCTCTACGGGGGCCGCACACGTGCCTCCATGGCATACGCCGACCAACTCGCCGCATACGGGGAGCGCGTCACGCTGCGCCCCGAGGACGAGTTCGGGCTGCTGGACCTGGCGGGCTTCCTGCGCGATGCGGACGCGGCAACACAGGTGTACGCGTGCGGCCCCGAAGCGCTGCTCGCCGCGGCCGAGGAGCAGTGCCGCGCGGCGGGCCTGCCCGACGGCGCACTGCACCTGGAACGTTTCCGCCCGCCGCCGGCCGCGGTCGGCGCAGCAGGGAACAACGCGGCTGGAGACGACGCGGCCGGGGACGAGACGGCCTTCGACGTCGAACTGGCCGACTCGGGCCGCACCGTACGCGTACCGCCCGGGCGCTCGGTCCTGGAGGCACTGGAGGAAGCCGGTGTCCAGGTGCTCTCGTCCTGCCGCGCCGGCACCTGCGGCACCTGCGAGACCGAGGTCCTCTCCGGCACCCCCGACCACCGCGACCAACTCCTCACGGAAGCCGAAAGGTCGGCCGGCGACACCATGCTCATCTGCGTCTCCCGGGCCCGCACCCCTTGCCTGCGGCTCGCTCTCTGACACCGGAACGGGCCCGGCCGCCGGGCCCGTTCCGTCCTGCCCCTGGTGCGCATCCCGCACACCGTGCAAGCTGTCATGCCCCTGCTGATGCCCTGCTTCTGCCCCTCCCCTCCCCTGCCTCTGCCCCTGCCGTACGTACTGGCCGTGAAGGGATCACCGATGCCGCGCTTCTCCCCCGCTCCGGCCACCCGGTCCGCCGACGCACCGCCGACCGGACGCGGCCGATGGCAACCGCACCACACCCTGTGGGCGATGCTGCTCGGCGGCTGGCTCTTCTCGTACGCCGACCGCTCGATCACCGGGCCCGTCGTCACCTGGCTGATCGAGAACGACCACGGGATGCTCGGCTCCGCCACCCATCCGCACGCGCTCGGCGGCCTGATCGGCAGCCTCTTCTTCGCCGGGTACATGCTCACGCAGTTCCCCGGCGGCTACCTGGGCGACCGCTTCGGACACCGGTCGATGATCGCCATCTCCCTGCTCTGGGCGGGCGTCACCACCCTCGCCAGCGGGTTCGTCGGCGGGCTGCTGGCGTTCGTCGTGCTGCGGGTGCTGACCGGGCTCGGCGAGGGCGTCTTCTACTCCAACGACCGGACGCTGATCGCCCGGCACTCGCCGCCCGAGAAGGCGGGACTCGGCATGGGAGTGGCGATCACGGGGCTGGCGCTCGGCCTGACCGTCGCCACGATCGGCGCGCCCTACCTGATCGACTGGGGTGCCGGCACGTTCGGGACAACGGGCGCGTGGCGCATGCCCTTCCTCGTGCTGGGCGCGGCAACGCTGGTCTTCGGGCTGGCCATGACCGGCTACCTGCGACGGCTCGGCGGCCCGCTGAAGGCCGGCGGACCGGCCCTGCGGCTGCTCGGCATCTCCGTGGTGCTGTGCGCCGCCGTGATGGCGGTCTACCTGATCGCCGACGGGCTCGGCCTGCCCGCCTGGGGCGTGGCGGTCGCCGAGTGCGCCCTCGCGTTCCTCCTCATCGGAGCGGTCTTCGCGCGCCGCGGCACCCGCATGGGCTCCGTCGCCCGCAACCGCAATGTGCTGCTGCTGTGCTTCGCGTTCATCGCGGTGATGTGGAACCTGTGGTTCTTCAGCTTCTGGTCGGTGTCGATCGTCGCCGACGCGGCGACGAGCTCCTTCGCCAAGGCGGCGCTGGTGGCCACCTTCAACGCGGGCGCCGGCATCCTCGGATTCCCGGCCGGCGGCTGGCTCTCCGACCTCGCCAAGCGCCGCGGCTGGGGCCGCCGCCCGATGATCGTGGCCTCCGTCGTCGTACAGGGGCTGCTGGTCGTGGTCTTCGGCGCCTACCTCCAGCTGGCCGGCAAGCCGTCCCTGGTCCTGATGTCCGTACTGCTCTTCGTCACCAGCCTGGTCTTCAACGCGCTCCAGCCGATGGTCCACGCGCTCCTCAACGACGTGGTCGACCCGGCCGAACGCGGCGCCGCCTTCGGCCTGTTCAACCTCGTCAGCGAGATCGGCGCGGTGGTCAGCCCCGCACTCGGCGGCGCCCTCTTCGACGCGTACCGCACCTGGGTACCGGCGATCTACCTGGACGGCGCCCTGATGCTCGCGAGCGCAGCCCTGTACGCCCTGGTACGGGAGACCACCACACCGACACCTTCCCCGGTCACCGCCTAGCCCCCGCGCCCAGAGCGCGGCGCAGGTACTCCCGCATGAGCAGGGCACGCGACCGCCGGTGACTGTTTGCCTTGTCCCAGTCGCCGTACCGGTCGACGGCACGCAGCTGCTCCAGCACGGCGCGTGGCAGTTCGGCGCCCGCCACTGACGCGCTAAATCCTGGCCTGGACGTATTTCGCGATCTCCACCAGCCGCGGCTCATCCTCCGCCGGCATGAAGTAATCATTCTCCCTGACATGCGCGAGAAATTCGTCCGGAAGCTTCACGTGGTGAGTCCGCACGTAGAACCAGAGGTCGCCTCGCCAGAGCCACTCTCCGTCGCTGAGGATCGAGTCACCGCCCAGGATGGTCTTCCCGGTGCCCAGAACGTCCTCGGAAGATCCCATGACGCTGAAGATCTCATGTCCTGCGAGGAGATATTCGGCGATTTGCTTGTCATCTTCGTAGGGTTCCGGAGACAGGAAGTCTCGAACGCTCCCCACAGGCTTGCCGAACGAGGGCGCCCAGAGTTCCTCGAAGAAATCCGCGATCTGCATACTAGTTACTTTCTGTCAGCGCACCATGGGCAGGAACGTCCGCCAGTATCCCCCACCGAAGATGGACGGAGTCTGACCGGGGCCGAGCCTGCCGCTCACGCCCACTTTGTTCGTGGGAGCCATCACAGGGACTCCCAGTTCATTGGCTACGGACTGGGCTGCGGGGATGTCCAGTGCGCCCTCGGCAACCGTTCCGGTGTGACACGACACGAGCCGTACGGGGCCCCCGTCATAGCTCGGGTTGGCACGGATCGCATCAGCGATGTGCGTCGGATGGGTGTCCCCGGCGGGGAAGCCGGCACCGGCCTCATTGACCCGGCCAGGCTCGAAGAAGCCTTGATTGTTTCCGTGTACGACCACGTCGTGGTACCCGTCGAGGGGTTTCACGTAGTCGAAATTGACCCGAGTGTTCCGGTCATAGCCGATAGCCGTCCTGCCCTCCCTGAAGTAAACCGGGTCCCCAGTGGAGAGGACCAGATCACCAGGCTCCTTGGGTGGTGCCGGGACCGTGGATTCAGGCGCGACCCGGGCTTCGTAGCCTCGTCGGGTCCCCATGTCGGCTGCGTCCCGCCCCGAGGCGGCGGCCGGTTCCGAGGCGTGCGAGCCGTCATGGCCGTCAGGTACGTGATCCCCACTGCCGTCAGGCGCGTGGTCGCCGCCCACCGGCTCATCGGAGGCAGGGCGGTGGCCGTCCGGGTCATGTGACTGCGGCCCGTCGGGCGTGTGATCGGTGGTGTGTCCGGCATCAGACGCGTGACTCCCACCGTGCGCCGCGCCATCACCGGAGTGACCGCTGTGGACGGGTTGAGTGCGGGCGCCTTGGCCGGCCGGATCGCCTGCGGAGTGCGTGGCACCACGGGCAGCGTCGTCACCGGCATGTCCCGCACCGTCCACGGCGTGCGTGCCCGCTCCGACGAGAGCGGGCTCCTTGACCGGGCTGTCCACATGGGACATCTCGGTCGGCTTGACGCTGGAGTCGCTCAACCGCTGGGGTGCGTCGGCGGCATGCTGAACGGTGTTGCCGTGCTCGTCCAGCAGGCTCCCGTCACCGTCGAAGTACCTGGCCGGCTCGCCCGGGTTGGTGGGCAGCCTGGTGGCGTTCTCGGGGAGCGCCGGGACGTCGTCGGGGAGTCTGACGTTGCCGTCGGGCAGCCTGGTCGCGCCTTCGGGTACGGCCGCGCCCTCGGGGAGACGCACGGTGCCGTCGGGGAGCTTGAGCGAGCCCTCGGGGAGCTTGATGGCGTCCGCGGGGAGGGCCGGTACGTCGATCTTGCCGATGCCCTTGATGCTCTTGGCGATGTCGCCGATCTTGGACAGGCCCGCGCCCGCCCCCTTGGCCACGTAGGTCATCGGGTCGATGACCT
>NZ_JBITXI010000021.1:0-64536 GCF_044544605.1 Streptomyces sp. NPDC053560
AACATCACCGCCATCGGATCGCTACGCCGCAACGAAGGCACCCTCCGACGCTTCCTCACCTCCACCGCCGAAGCCTTCACCCACGGCGCCCCCATCCAATGGCCCACCCTCTACGACAACACCGGCGCCCAACCCACCGATCTCCCCACCTACCCCTTCCAACGCCAGCACTACTGGCTTGCACCGGACCGGGACGGCGACGGTCGGCGGCATCACGTCACCTGGAGGCACCTGTCGTTCACCGGTTCGGCACGCCTTACCGGCCGCTGGCTGCTCATCTCACCCACTGACCACAGCACCGATCCCCACACCGATCGCAACGCCGAACTCACCGCTGACCTGGCTCAGGCGCTCACCGCCCACGGCGCCGCCGTCACCCACCTCACCGTCGACCCCAGCACGGACCGCGGCGCACTCACCACCCTCCTCACCGAGGCGAACGCCACGGCCTGCACCGGGATCGTCTCCCTCCTCGGCGCCGACGAGCTGCCGCACCCCGACCACCCGGGCGTCGACCGCGCGACGGCCTCGACCATGCTGCTCGCCCAGACCCTCGCCGACGTGGCCCAGAGCTCGAAGGTGCGGCTGTGGACCGTGACCCGCGGGGCGGTGGCGGTCTCTCCCGCCGAGCGGCCGTCCTTGGCCGGTGCGCAGGTGTGGGGCCTGGGCCGCTGCGTGGCCCTGGAACTGCCCGCGCTCTGGGGCGGTCTGGTGGATGTGCCGGGCGCTACGGAGGCGGACGCACGGATCGGGGAGCGGCTGGTCCAGGTGCTGGCGGCGGCCGGCGGCGAGGACCAGGTCGCGCTGCGGGCCTCGGGTGCGTACGGCCGCAGACTCCTGCCCGCCACCGGCAGGCCGGCCGGTGCAACGTGCTACGCACCGCGCGGCACCGTGCTGGTGACCGGCGGTACGGGTGCGCTCGGCGGGCATCTGGCGCGCTGGCTGGCCCGGAACGGTGCCGAGCACCTCGTACTGGTCGGACGGCGCGGCAAGGACACCCCCGGGTCCAGCGAACTCGCTGCGGATATTGAAGAGTTGGGCGTCACGGTCACAGTGGCCGGCTGTGATGTGTCGGACCGGGAAGCGCTGCAGGAGCTGCTGGCGTCGCTGCCGGGCGACCGGCCGCTGACCGCGGTCTTCCACGCCGCCGGCGTGCCGCACTCGGCCGCGCTGGCCGACACGGACGTGGAGACCTTGGCACGGGTGCTGTCGGGCAAGGTCGCCGGCGCTCGCCACCTTCACGAGCTCACGCGGGACGAGGAGTTGGACGCGTTCGTGCTGTACGCGTCCGGGGCCGGTGTGTGGGGCGGCGGCGAGCAGAGCGCGTACGGCGCCGCCAACGCCGCGCTGGACGCGCTCGCCGAACGGCGCCGTGCTGAAGGGCTGCCCGCCACCTCGATCGCCTGGGGCCTTTGGGACGGCGAGGGGATGGGACAGGAAGGCGCGGCGTTCCTCGGCTCCCTCGGGCTGCGGCCGATGGCGCCGGAGACCGCCCTGGCCGCGTTGCAGGAGACGCTGGACCGGGGCGAGACCTGTGCGACCGTCGTCGATGCCGACTGGACCCGGTTCGCCCCCGCGTTCACCGCCTTTCGGCCCAGCCCGCTCATCGAGGAACTGCCCGGTGTCCGCACTGCCGACGGGCCGGCCGCGCGTCCGGAGTCCGCCGAGGCGGCCGCGGAGTACGGTGTGATGGCGCGGTTGCGGGGCGCTCCGGCCGCCGAGCGGCAGGAGATCCTGCTGGACCTGGTGCGGCGGCACGCCGCGGTCGCGCTCGGCCACCCGGGGCCCGAACACATCGACCCCGAGGGCGGGTTCCGGCAGCTGGGGTTCAGCTCGGTCACCGCGGTCGAGCTGGCCGCCAAGCTCGGCGCGGCGGTGGGCCGCACCCTCCCCGCCACCTTCGCGTTCGATCACCCCAATGCCTGGGCGGCGGCCAGCCGGCTCGACGAGCTGCTGGCCGTAGGGACGGACGACGAGGACGGTGCTGACCTGGAGGGCGAGGTCCGGCGGGCACTCCAGACCCTGCCACTGGCTCGGCTGCGCGACGCCGGGCTGCTGGAGGGCCTGCTCGAACTCGCCGGGCTGCGTCCCGGGACGGCGGTCACTGCCGCGGATGCCCTCACCGGGCCCGGCACGGCTGCCGGGGACACCGAGTCGAACAGGCTCGACACACTCGACGAGGTGGACGAACTGGACGCCGAGTCCCTGGTGAACCTAGTGCTCGGCAGCCCCGATAGCTGACTCGCCCGACCACTCCCTCCTCCCCCGCACGAATCCGGCTCGGTCGGCGGCCGAGCCGGACCCCAGCAAGGAGACCACCCCATGGCCCTCTCCCAGGACAAGGTGCTCGACGCCCTGCGCACCTCCGTCAAGGACGCCGAGCGTCTGCGCCGGCAGAACCACGAATTGGTGGCGGCCCGCCACGAGCCCATCGCGATCGTGGGCATGGCCTGCCGCTTCCCCGGCGGTGTCCGTTCGCCCGAGGACCTGTGGCAGCTGGTCACCTCGGGCACGGACGCGGTCGGCTCGTTCCCCGTCGACCGCGGCTGGGATCTGGCGGGGATCTACGACCCGGACCCGGCGGCGCGCGGCAAGACGTATTGCCGCGAGGGCGGCTTCCTCCATGACGCGGGCGACTTCGATGCGGCGTTCTTCGGGATCGGCCCGCGGGAGGCCACGGTCATGGACCCGCAGCAGCGACTGCTGCTGGAAACGTCCTGGGAGGCACTGGAGCGGGCCGAGCTGAGCCCGCGCTCGCTGCGCGGCAGCCGCACCGGCGTCTACGTGGGCGCGGCGCATCAGGGCTATCTCCCCACCGGCGCCGAAGGCTCCGGGCGGCTGCCGGAGGGGTCCGAAGGCTATCTGCTGACCGGCAACGCCGGGGCGGTGGTCTCCGGCCGGATCAGCTACGTCCTGGGCCTGGAGGGCCCGGCCCTGACCGTCGACACGGCCTGCTCGTCCTCGTTGGTGGCCCTCCATCTGGCGGTACAGGCGCTGCGCCGGGGCGAGTGCGACCGGGCGCTGGCGGGCGGGGTGGCGGTGCTGGCCAACCCGGATGCGTATGTGGAGTTCGCCCGGCAGCGGGGGCTGGCGGCGGACGGCCGCTGCAAGGCGTTCGCCGACGCGGCGGACGGCACGGGCTGGGCCGAGGGCGTGGGTGTGCTCGTGGTGGAGCGGCTCTCGGACGCGGTGCGGGAGGGCCGCCGGATCCTGGCCGTGGTGCGCGGTACCGCGGTGAACCAGGACGGCGCGAGCAGCGGACTGTCGGTACCGAACGGCCCCTCCCAGCAGCGGGTCATCCGGCAGGCGCTGGCCGACGCGCAACTGAGCGCGGACCAAGTGGACGCGGTGGAGGCGCACGGCACGGGCACCCGGCTCGGCGACCCCATCGAAGCCCAGGCGCTGCTGGCCACGTACGGGCAGGAGCGTCCGGAGGAACGGCCGCTGTTGCTGGGCTCGTTGAAGTCCAACATCGGTCACGCCCAGGCCGCTGCGGGCGTCGGCGGCATCATCAAGATGGTGCTGGCCATGCAGCACGGGGAACTGCCCCGCACCCTGCACGTGGACGCCCCCACGCGGCACGTGGACTGGTCCGCCGGACAGGTGCGGCTGCTCACCGAGGCGGTGCCGTGGCCCGGGACGGGTGCGCCCCGGCGGGCCGCGGTGTCCGGCTTCGGAGTCAGCGGCACCAACGGCCATGTCGTACTGGAGCAGGCGCCGGCAGCCGTACCGGGCGCCGAGCGGCCGGCCGGTACGGCGCGGCCGGCACTGGTGCCCTGGGTGCTCTCGGGCCATACCGAGGCGGCACTGCGCGACCAGGCCCGGCAACTGTCCGACCACCTGGCGCGCCACCCTCAGCTGGATCCGCTGGACATCGCGTACTCCCTGGCCACCACCCGCAGCGCCCTCGGGCACCGTGCGGCGGTCCTCGTCGAGTGCGCGGGAACGGACGGGGGGCGGGTGAGCGCCGCTGCCGTTACGGCGCAGCTGCTGGAGCTGGCAGAGACGGCGGGCAGGCGCGGGGCCGGGGGCGCCGTCCTCGGCCCCGGGCCGCGAGAGAACGGCGGCGACGCCCTCGCCGTCACCCTCGCCGAGGACTTCGCGCGTGGCGCGGAGGTGGACTGGTCGCGGCTGTTCGACGGCACGGGAGCACGCCGGGTCCCACTGCCCACCTACGCTTTTCAGCACCGGCGTTTCTGGCTGCCGGCCAACGGTGCGCAGGCCTCGGGCCCGGCGTCCGGGGATGCCCAGGATTCCCCCGCCCACACGGCAGCCGAAGCGCCTGCTGCTGAGCTTTCGGCCACCCCGGCAGGGCCCGTGGACTCCACCGCCCCGGCGGCCCTGAGCCCCGCCGAGCTGCTGACCCTGGTCCGTACGGAGGCCGCCACCGCGCTCGGCCATGCCGCGCTCGACGACGTCCCGGCCGACTCGGGCTTCGACGAGATCGGCTTCGACTCGCTCGCCGCCATCGAGCTCACCGCCGCCCTCTCCGGTGCCGTGGGCACCGAGGTCCCCACCTCCGCCGTCCTGGAGCACCCCACCCCGCAACAGCTGGCCGACCACCTGATCGCCCTCCTCGCCACGGCACCCGCAGCGGACGCCGACCAGGACGCCAATGGCCCGTCGCGGCCCGCCCAGGAGTCCGGCCTGGTGACGATGTACCGGCGCGCGCTGCGGCTGCGCCAGGGCGAGGAGGTCGTGGCGGCGCTGGCCGCGCTCTCCGCGTTCCGGCCCACCTTCCCCGCCGACGGTGAGGCGGCGGGGCCGCGCACGGCCGCCGAATGGCAGCAGGCCCCGGTCCCCCTGACCGCGGGCCGCGGCCCCGGCCCGGAGCTGATCTGCTGCTCGGGCACCGCGGCGGCATCCGGCCCGGAGGAGTTCACCGCCCTGGCAGCCGCCCTGGACGGCCGGCTGAAGGTATCGGCACTCCGTCAACCCGGCTTCGGCGCCGCCGAGTTGCTGCCCGGATCGCTGGACATCCTGCTCGACGCACAGGCCGACGCCGTACTACGGCACACCCAGGGCGCGCCCTACGCCCTGTTCGGCCACTCCATGGGCGGCTCGCTGGCACACGCACTGGCGCTGCGCCTGGAGGAACGCGGTGACGGGCCCGTCGCACTGGTGCTGGCGGACGTGTATCTGCCCAGCGCGCCCGGGGCGATGGCCGTGTGGCGCAACGCGATGCTCGACTGGGTCATGGAGCGGTCAGTGGTGACCGTCGACGACACCCGGCTCACCGCCATGGGCGCGTACAACGAGATGCTCCTGCCGTGGGCGCCGAGCCCGACGAAGGCGCCGGTGCTGTTCGTGCGGGCGAGCGAGCCGATGGAGCCGTGGGCCGGCGAGCCGGACGGCTGGCGGGCCCGCTGGGGTGGCGGCGAGCACACCGCCGTCGACGCCCCCGGCACCCACCTCACGATGATGACCGAGCACGCCCGCGCCACCGCCGACGCCGTGCACCGCTGGCTCGGTGACCTGTGAGCACCCCGCCCCGGGCCCACCCCGACCGCAGTCCGGGGCCGCACTTCGCCCGTAGACCTCTATGACGCCGTAGACCAAGGACAGGAACTGATCGTGCTGTTGCCCAGAAGACACCGGCAGGGCGCCGGGCCCCGGCCACGCGGCCGGGCCGGCCGCTTCCTGACGCACGCGCTCGCCGCCGTGTGCGCCACCGCCCTGCTCACCGCCCCGGCCGCCGACGCCGCACCCCAAGAGGGGTCGGCGCGAGTGCGCGCCCTGGTGGCCAAGATGACGCTCGACGAGAAGATCTCGTTCGTCCACTGGACCACGGGCCCGAAGAACGGCCCGACGACCAAGGGCATCGGCTATCTGCCGGGCGTCCCGCGACTGGGTGTCCCCGAACTGCGGACCGCCGACGGCCCGGCCGGCATCCGGCTGCTGGGCCGCACCGCGACCGCGATGCCCACACCCGTGGCGCTCGCCGCCACCTTCGACGACCGCCTCGCGGGCGAGTACGGCAAGGTGCTGGGCCGCGAGGGCCGCGCGCTGGGCCAGGACAATGTGCTGGCCCCGATGACGAACATCATCCGGGTGCCCTACGCGGGACGGAACTTCGAGACGTTCAGCGAGGACCCGCTGCTGTCCTCCCGGATGGCCGCCGGCGAGATCAGCGGAATCCAGGGGCAGGGACTGATGGCCACGGTCAAGCACTTCGCGGCCAACAATCAGGAGCGGGACCGCATGACGGTCGACGCCTCCGTCGATGAACAGACTCTGCAGGAGGTGGAGTTGCCGGCGTTCCGCAGCGCGGTGAAGGCCGGCGCCGCCTCCGTGATGTGCGCGTACAACAAGGTCAACGGCGCGCACTCGTGCAGCAACGACGGCCTGCTGCAAGGGGTGCTGCGCGAGCAGTGGAACTTCCGCGGCTGGGTGATGTCCGACTGGCTGGCCACTCACGCCACCTCCGACATCACCAAGGGCCTGGACCAGGAGCTGGGCATCGACCTTCAGCTCGGCGAGCCCGTACCGCCCTCGAAGTACTTCGACGCCGAGCTGAAGGCCGCCATCGCGAAGGGGGCCGTCCCCGAGACCACCCTCGACCGGTCCGTGATCCGCATCGTCGGCCAGCTGGAACGCTTCGGGCTGCTCGGTCAGGGCACGCCCCGCCCCGAGCGCGATCCGGAGGCCGGCCGCGCGGCGGCCCGTACCATCGCCGAGAAGGGCGGGGTGCTGCTGCGCAACGAGAACAGCACCCTCCCGCTGTCGGACCGGGACACCGGTGACATCGCGGTCATCGGCAACAGCGCCAAGTACCCGAAGGTGTCCGGCGACGGCAGCTCCCATGTCGTGCCCGACCGGGCCACCGCCCCGGTGGACGCGCTGCGGAAGCGGGCGGGACAAGGCACATCGGTGACGTACGAGCCGGGCGAGGACAAGGTCGGCGCCCCGGTGCCCGGCTCCGCGCTCAGCCCCGTCTTCACCAACGGCAAGCAGCTGGACCCGCTGGAGAAGGGCACGTTCTACGAAGGCAAGTTGACCGTGCCGGCCGAGGGCGACTACACCTTTGCCTTCAAGGTCATGGGCGGGGTCGCCAACCTCCACATCGGCGACCAGCCGATGATCCTTGGCACGGAGAACTTCGGCACGGTCTCCACCACCGTGCATCTGACCAAGGGAACCCACCCCGTCACCATGAACGGCTGGGCCTGGGAGGACACGCCGCTGACCGCCGATCTGACCTGGGTCACCCCCGAGCAGGCCCGCAAGGACTTCGACCGAGCAGTGGAGGCCGCCGCCAAGGCCCGTACCGCGATCGTCTTCGCCCATGACGACGGCACCGAGGGCGTGGACCGCGACTCCCTGTCCCTGCCCGGCCGGCAGGACGAGCTGATCGCGGCGGTGGCCAAGGCCAACCCCCGCACCGTGGTCGTCCTCAACACCGGCTCCGCCGTCCTGATGCCCTGGCTGCGCGACACCGCCGCGGTCCTGGAGATGTGGTATCCGGGGCAGGAAGGTGCCGAGGCCACCGCCTCGTTGCTGTACGGCGACAGCGCCCCCAGCGGCCGGCTCACCCAGACCTTCCCGGCGAGCGAGACGGCCCATCCCATGGCGGGCGACCCGCACCGCTACCCCGGGGTGGACGGCAAGCAGACCTACTCCGAAGGGCTCAAGGTCGGCTACCGCTGGTACGACGACACGGGCGTGGCCCCGCTCTTCCCCTTCGGCCACGGCCTGTCGTACACCTCCTTCGACCAGCGCGACCTGGACGTGCGGCGTACCGAAGCGGGCCTGACGGCCACGGTGACCGTACGCAACACCGGGTCCCGCGCGGGCGAGGAGACCGTGCAGCTCTACCTCGGCCCCAGCCCCGACACCACGGCACCTCAGGTGAAGAAGAAGCTCGCCGGCTACACCAAGGTCGCCCTGGCGCCCGGAGAGCAGCGCCGGGTCACGGTCACGGTCGACGAGCAGCAGCTGCGGTACTGGGACTCCGCCGTGCACGACTGGCGGCTGGGTACCGGCGAGCGCACCGTCCAGGTGGGCTCCTCCTCGGCGGACCTGAAGGCGTCGCGCACCGTCACCGTACAGCCGCAGTGAGCGCGTGCTGACCGGCTTCGTCGGCGCGTACTGGCCCTCCACGGCGGGGGCGGGCCATCCCGCCCCCGCCACACTCCCCACGTTCAGGAACACTTATGGAATTCGCAGGTCAAGTAGCATTCGTCACCGGCGCGGCCCGGGGCATCGGCCGGGCCATCGCCCTCCGGCTGGCCGAGGCCGGCTGCGACATCGCCCTCAACTACCGCAGTTCGGCGGCACAGGCCCAGGACGTGGCCGAGCGCATCGCCGCGCTGGGCCGCCGGGTCGAGCTGTTCCCCGGCGACCTCGCCCGCCCCGAGGTGCCCAGGCAACTGGCCGGGGCGGTGATCGAGGCGTTCGGCCGGATCGACGTCCTGGTGAACAACGCGGGCATCGGCCGCGACAAACTGCTGCTGTCGATGGACGCCGACGACATCAACGAGGTCATCGCCACCAATCTCATCGGCCCCATGCTCCTCACGCAGGCCACCGCGCTCACCATGGTGCGGCAGCGGTCGGGCCGGATCGTCAACGTCTCCTCCGCCGCGGCGGCCAAGCCCGGCAAGGGCCAGTCCAACTACGCCGCCTCGAAGGGCGGCCTGGAGGCGTTCACCAAGGCCATGGCCGTCGAACTGGGCTCCCGCGGCATCCTGGTGAATGCGGTGGCCCCCGGGATCACCAGGACGGACCTGACCGAGCGGCTGATCGACGGGGCGGAGTCCGAGCTGCTGGGCCGACAGGTGGTCGGCTCGTTCGCCGAGCCCGAGGCCGTCGCCGAGGCCGTGCTGTACCTGGCGAGCCCGCGCAACACCCACACCACCGGCACGGTCCTGGCCGTGGACGGTGGGCTGAAGATGCTCTGAGCAGTGTTCAGGACCGGCGGCTGCGCAGGCCGACAAGCACCAGGCCGACGAAGGCGTGGGCAACCCGCAGGTCAAGCCCTGGCCGGGCCGGCGGCAAATTCTCGTAGCCGGCCCCTCACCGCCCGGACGCGGGTGGTTTGGGTCATGTCTGCGAGGGAGGCGAGTTTGACTTTCAGTGGGGGCTGCCGTCGCGTAGTTCCAGTTCCGCGATCTCGCCGCCGCCGTAGGTCTGGCTCGTCGCCGGCCGTTGGTTCAGTACGGAGTAGCCGAGGCCCCGGGCCACCAGGGAGTACGGTCTCGTAGCTGCACTTGCAGGGCGCGTTCCAGGTTGTTGATGGCCGTGGACACGGCGGACTGTGCGATGTGCAGCTCCCCGGAGGCCTCCGTCATCGACCCGCACTCGGCGGTGACGGGGAGGTAGCGGAGCTGAACAAGGGTGAAACCCATCAGTGGCGTCATACGTGACTGCCCCTCGCGCCTTGTGGTCCGTCCCCCGTGCCCTGCCTCATGCGGCAGGCGTGGCTCGGCGGGCCTCCGGAGGCGTCTCGGAGACGTCCTCGGGGCGCAGCAGGGCGGAACCCCTGGTCTCCTTGAGGGACAGGGCGGCGACGAGGCCGCCGACGGCGAACACCATCAGGTACGGGCCCGGTACCAGGGTGCTGCCCGTCGCCGAGATGAGCACGGTCATGACATAGGGCACCGTGCCGGCGAACAGGGCGGCGGTGAGGTTGTAGGCGATGGACAGGCCGCTCTGGCGGGTGCGGGTGGGGAAGGTCTCCGCCGACCACACCGCGTACGTACCGAGGATCGCCGCGAGGATCACACCGAGCAGCAGTCCGGCGGCCCAGGTTCCGGCGAGTCCGGCCCGCATGAGGAGGAAAGCGGGGGTGGAGACGACCAGGAGGGCCACGGTGGCTCCCACGAAGACCGGCTTGCGTCCCACCCGGTCGGAGAGGTGGCCGAACACCGGTACGAGCACCAGGCCCAGCAGGGAGATCACCGTGGACAGCAGCGCTGCACTGTCGGCCGAGTGCCCCAGGTGGTCGGTCTCGTACGTGACCAGGTACGTCAGCACCATGTAGAAGGGCACGTGCATGGCCGTCATCAGGCCGGCCGCCTGCAGCAACTGCCGCTTGTGGGAGCGGACCAGTTCCCGTACGGGGCTGCTCGGTACCGCATCGTTGGCTTCGAGTGCCCGGTACTCCGGGGTGTCCTCGATCTTGTTGCGGATGATGACGCCGATGACGCCGAGCGGCGCGGAGACGAGGAAGGGGATGCGCCAGCCCCAGGAGGTGAGTTGGCCGTCGTCAAGGCCCGTGGACAGCAGCAGGAAGACGAAGGAGCCGGCGAGGAAGCCCAGCAGGGAGCCGACCTCCAGCCAGCTGACACCGAATCCGCGACGGCGCCGCGGGGCGCTCTCGGCGAGGAAGCTCGCCGCGCTGCCGAACTCGCCGCCCGCGGCGAAGCCCTGTACGAGGCGGAGGGCCACCAGGAGTATCGGGGCGGCGATCCCGATCGATGCGTAGCCGGGCAGCAGGCCGATGGTCAGGGTGGCGCCGGACATCATGAAGATGACCAGCGACAGGGTGCGCTTGCGTCCGATCTTGTCGCCGAGCGGCCCGAACACCATGGCACCGATCGGCCGGATGCCGAACGACACGGCGAAGACACCGAACACGGCGAGCAGCCCGGTCGTACTGTCCTCGGCCGGGAAGAACACGGTCGCGACGGTACCGGCGAGATAGGCGTATGCAGCCCAGTCGAACCAGTGCACGAACACGCCGATGGCTCCCGCGACGACGCTTCTGCGCAGTGCGACAACGTCGGTGGCCACCTCGGCCTCCGTCGTCGTGGCGTCTTTGCTGCAGGTGGGCATATGCACCTCCTTGTGGGGATGGGTGGAAGAGCCGGGGCTGTACGGATGCCGTCGGCGTCGTGTTCTCAGAGCGGTGGTGCTCTCAGAGCGGTGGTGTTCTCGAACGGTGGGGCTCGCGGTCGTGCTCTCAGAGCGTGGGCAGCCCGGTCAGGGAGGCCGGGCTGGTGAGTACGCGGAGTTCGGCGTCGGTCAGCAGCTCGCGCTCACGTATCAGGTCGAGCGCGGGCGTACCGGTGTGGTGTGCCTCCAGCGCGACGGCGCAGGCGGTCTCGTAGCCGAGTGCGGCGCTGAGCGCGGTGACCAGTCCGGTGGAGGCTGCGACGGTCTCCGCGAGCCGGCGCCGGTTGGCGGTGATGCCGCGTACGCAGTGTTCGGTGAGGACCCCGATCCCCGCGGTGAGGTGGTCGAGGCCCGCGCTCAGACTCCGGTAGATGATCGGCTCGAAGGCGTTGAGCTGGAGCTGACCGCCCTCGGCGGCGAGGGTGACGGTCACGTCGTTGCCGATGATCTCGAACGCGATCTGGTTGACCGCTTCGGGGATCACCGGGTTCACCTTGCCCGGCATGATGGACGATCCCGCCTGGCGTGCGGGCAGGCCGATCTCGCCGAATCCCGTCTGCGGCCCCGAGGACAGCAGCCGCAGGTCGTTGCAGATCTTGGACAGCTTCACGGCGACGCGCTTGAGCACGCCGGACAGCTGGACGAAGACCCCGACGTCCTGAGTGGCCTCGATGAGATCGGGCGAGGACACGAGCGTCGGAATCCCGGTCAGCCGGCGCAGGTGTTCCACCGCGCGTTCGCGGTAGCCCGGGCGGGCGTTGAGGCCGGTGCCAATGGCCGTACCGCCCAGGTTGAGCTCGTGCAGCAGCAGGCGGGCCTCGCCGAGCCGCTGCTCGTCCTCCGCGAGGGTGGCGGCGAAAGCGCCGAACTCCTGGCCCATCGTCATGGGAACGGCGTCCTGCAACTGGGTGCGGCCCGTCTTCAGCACATCGGCGAACTCGGCTGCCTTGGCCTCGAACGCCTCGCGCAAGCCGGCCAGTGCGGTGAGCAGTTCGGCGATGTGTGCGTCGAGTGCCAGCTTCACCGCGGTCGGATAGACATCGTTGGTGCTCTGCCCGAGGTTGACGTGGTCCAGTGGGTGCAGGGAGGAGTACTCACCGCGGGGGCGGCCGAGCAGTTCCAGAGCCCGGTTGGCGATCACCTCGTTGGCGTTCATATTGGTCGACGTGCCCGCGCCGCCCTGAATGAGGTCGACGACGAACTGCTCGCGCAACGCACCGTCACGGATCTCGGTGCAGGCGTTCGCGATCGCCGCTGCGCGTCGGTCGTCCAGGGCGCCGGCCTCTGCGTTGGCGAGAGCCGCGGCGTGCTTGACCGCCGCCAGGGCACCGATCAAGTGGGGCCGGGCGGCGAGCGTCTCCCCGGTCAGCGGGAAGTTTGCCACCGCGCGCACCGTGTGCACTCCGTAGTGGGCGTCCACCGGCACGTCGACGTCGCCGAGCATGTCGTGCTCCGTCCGGTGCCCGCCGCTCGCCGGGGCGGTGTGCTGTGAGCCGGGAGTCAGGGACATCGGTGTCCTCCGGGTTGTCGGGGATCGGGGGGTTGGTGGCGGCCGGGCCTGCCCCGGGTGGAGTGTCGTCCGGAGCGGGCCACGGCACGTGGCAGGCCGTTGCCGCGGCCGCCGCCCCGGTCATGCCGCCGTTTCCCGCTCGCGCTTCACCCGGTCCACTCCGGTCCAGGCCAGCGCGACCGCGCCGTCCAGCAGGGCACGCTCGGCCGTTCCGCCCACGCAGAACGCGGCGAACTCGTGCTGATGGTTGGTGGCGGGCAGGGAGCCGATGCCGATGTAGGGGTGGATGGCCGGCACCACCTGCGAGACATTGCCCATGTCGGTGGAGGCCCGGTTCATCCGTGCGGCCTGTCCCGGCGGAGCGAACTCGCGCCCCAGGGCGAGGGCGTTGGCACGGTAGTGGCCGAGCGCGGCCTCGTCGGTGCGGAACTCCGCGTACGGCTTGCTCTCCGGCTCGATCTCCAGCGCGCACCCCGTCGCGAGGGCGCCCGCCTCGAAGGCACGCATGACGCGTGGCTCCAGCTCGGCCAGTTCGGCGAGCGTCTCGGCCCTGACGTACCAGCGTCCCGTCGCGCGCTCGGGGATGGCGTTCGGTGCGTCCCCGGCGTGCGTCACCACTCCGTGGACGCGGGCCGATGAGGGCAGCTGCTGGCGCAGCAGCCCGATGGCGACCTGCGCCACGGTGAAGGCGTCGGCCGCGTTGATGCCGGCCTCCGGGTACGCCGCGGCGTGCGCGGACTTGCCGGTGTAGGAGACCTTGGAGTGGCTGACCGCGAACGGACGGGCCTCGGCCACGTCCACCGGCGCCGGGTGCACCATCATCGCCAGGTCCACGCCGGCGAAAGCACCACGCTCCAGCATCTCGATCTTTCCGCCGCCGCCCTCCTCGGCGGGGGTGCCGTAGACCTCCACGGTGAGCCCGGCGTCGTCGGCGACGGCGGCCAGCCCGAGCGCGGCACCGACCGAACTCGCCGCGATCAGGTTGTGCCCGCACGCGTGGCCCAGTCCGGGCAGGGCGTCGTACTCGGCACACAGCGCGATCCGCCGGGGCCCGCTGCCGAACCGGGCGTGGAACGCCGTGTCCAGCCCGAGGTAGGAGGGGGTGACGTCGAAGCCCGCCCGGTCCAGCAGTTCCGGTACGGCGGCCGCGGCCCGATGTTCCTCCCAGGCGGTCTCCGGGTCGGCGTGCAGCCGTTCCGAGAGGGCTATCAACTCCTCGGCGTGCCGGTCGATTTCGCGCCGGGCAGCCTCCTTCTGCGTACCCATCACAGATCGCCCGGAACGCCGTACGAGGGTGCGGACGCGGGGTCGAGACCGCGCCGCACGTAGTCGTCGCGCTGCGGCAGCCACACGGACACGAGGTCCGCGAGGCGTTCCTCGGGGTCATCGGCCCAGTCCACGCGCAGGTCGGTGACGCGCCAGTCCACGTCCGCGACCACCGAGAGCCCCGCGGAGTGCACCGGCCCCTCCTCACCGCCGGCCGCGACAGCGGCCCGCAGGGCGGCGATGAGCCGCTCCTCCAGCTCACCGGTGGTCGCGAAGTAGGTTTCGAGGAGCACATCGGGGATGTGCTCGCCGGAGAGCATGTTGCCCGCCGCGACCGCACCGTCGGCGGTGGCGGAGGCGTGCTTGCCCAGCGTCCGGGAGCCGCTGTAGGCGAACCCGGGGCCGGAGCGGCCGACCACGGTCAGCTGCCGGTACTCGATGTTGCCGACCGCCTCGGTGACGTCGGTGAGCGCGCGGCCGGCGTCGCCGTGCTCGCCCAGCCGGTCCAGCAGCCTGGTCCCGAGGGTGGGGTCGGTGATGTTCTGCGAGGTCGCGGCTCCGATACCGGGCCTCAGATGGGCGACCCGTGCCGCCACCGCCGGACTGGACGAACTGGCCACGATGCCGAAGCGCTCGCCGTCGCGGACCACCAGGGAAAACGTCATGCCTGCTCCTCCTCGGGAATCACGGCGACCGCGTCGATCTCGCACAGCCACTCCGGACGGGCCAACGCGGACACCACCAGGCCGGTGGAGATCGGGTGCACGCCCTTGGTCCAGCGGCCCACCGTGCGGTACACCGCCTCGCGGTAACGCGGGTCGATCAGGTAGATCGTCAGCTTGACCAGGTGCTCCATGCGGCTGCCCGCTTCTTCGAGCAGCATCTTGATGTTGGCCATCGCCTGCTCGGCCTGCGCCTCGGCGTCGCCGATGCCCACGGACTCGCTGGTGTCCAGGTCCTGGCCGATCTGGCCCCGTACGTAGACGGTGTTGCCGGCGACGACGGCCTGGCAGAGGTCGTTGTCGAGGCTCTGCTCGGGATAGGTGTCGCGGGTGTTGAACGGCCGGATCCGGGTGTGGCCGCCGGTGACGATCGGGGCCTTCACCTGGCGCCCTTCGTTCGTGGAGGTCATGCTGTGCTCCTCAGGCGTTCTGGGTCGCCGGCGTGGTGCCGGGGCGGTCGGGGGTGCCGTACGCGAGGTATCCCCGCTGGGTCGTGATGTGGTCGGCGACGTGCCTGGCGTCGTGCCAGACCCCCCAGATGAAGCTCGATCCGCGGCGGGACAGCCAGGGCAGGCCCAGGAAGTAGACGCCGGGCTCGGACGACACACCGCGCCGCTGATCCGGCCGGCCGTTCTCGTCGAACGCGTCGACCTGGAGCCAGCTGTAGTCGGCGGCGAAGCCCGTCGCCCAGACGATCGAGGTGACGCCGGCCTCGGCCAGGTCGAGTTCCAGCCGGGGTTCGGTGACGCATGCCGGGTCCGGCCCCAGGACGTGGGCCTCCGGCTCCTCCGGCAGGTCGAGCCCATTGCGCTCGACGTACGCGTCGGCCGCCCGGAGGAGTTCGAGGTACTTGGCGTCGCCGAGTGCGATGTTCGAGGCGAGGTCCGGCGCGAAGCGCAGCACGCCCTCGTCGTAGGACGCGGTCAGGCCGACCAGCTCGATGCCGTCGGCGGCCAGGGCACGGAAGTCCACGGTGTGGCCGCCGCGTGCACCGCTGACCGCGATGGTGACGTGTTCGGCGCCCTGCGGCGGCGTCTCCGCGTCCCAGCGCCCGAGCACACCGAGCCACCAGCAGAAATCGCGTCCGCGGTACTCGCGGGGCGGCCGGTCGTGGGGGCCGACGGAGAGGAAGACCCGGCGACCGGACCGGCGCAGCTCGTCGGCGATCTGGACGCCCGAGGAACCGGCTCCGACCACGAGGACCGCGCCCTCGGGCAGCTGCTCCGGGTTGCGGTACCCGCTGGAGTGGAGCTGCACGGGGACGGCGCCGTCCGGGACGATGGGCGGGATGACGGGCCGCTGGAACGGTCCGGTCGCGGCCACGACGAAGCGCGTGTCGATGACGCCCTCCGACGTCTCGACGCGGAAGCCGGGCCGTCCGGTGTGCCTCCGCACCGAGGTCACCTCGACCCCGCACCGGATCGGCGCACCGATCTTCTCGGCGTACGCAACGAAGTAGTCCGCGACCTTTTCCTTCGAAGCGAAGGCATCGGGGTCGACGTCGGAGAATTCCAGCCCCGGGAATCGGTCGTGCCACGCGGGTCCGTTCGCGACCAGGGAATCCCACCGCTCCGAACGCCACCGCTCGGCGATACGGTGCCGCTCCAGGACGACGTGCGGTATCCCGCATGCTCCCAGGTGCTCACTCATCGCCACGCCTGCCTGGCCCGCCCCGACGACGACTACTTCAGTCTCTTCGCTCGACAATTCGACCTCCTATCAGGCGGTGCTCCATGCCCGCTGCCGAGCCGACCGAGCTACCGCACGAGAGATCCTCAGACCCGCCCGAAGTTCTGTCCAACAGTTGTTTTCGTTGCAGGCGATCTGATTTATAGATGCAGAGCCACCCAGGCGAGGTCACGGGCCTGTGGTGGCCTTGGTGCCGGTGATGATGAGCCAGGGGGGCGTCGAAGTCTTCCTGGAGCAGCTGCGCGGACATGTAGCGGACCATGTATGCGATCTTCGCGCGCCACTGGCGTACGGCGTCGGGCGCCGAGCGGTTGCGCAGGGCTTCGAGGATGGCGGTGTCCTGGCGCACGATCCGGTCGCAGGCGTCGGCGTGGTCGAGTCCCAGGAAGGATATGAACATCCGCAGCTGGAACATCCGCAGCTGGATGTTGAGCCCGCGGAAGCGCAGTGCGGTGCGCGGCAGTTGGGCCGCGCCCACGAAGGCGGCCTGGAACTGCGTGTCGAGTGGGCGCGAGGCGAGTGAGCGAGGGGGCGGAGACCGGTGAGTGATGCGTGTGACTGACACGCCTCGCACGGCGCAATTCGAGGGATTTCGGACGGTACATGAATTAGTGTGCCGTGACCGCTTCGGCAGCACCGAGAGGGAAGGCCCGGCTCTCCGCCCACTGAACGACAGCGCGTTCCTGCGCCACTGAACGAGTGATCACCTGACGCACCGTCACGGTGCACACCGCCCGGCACGCTCCTCCTCACCGGAAGGTTCCTGGGATGGCTCCCACCGTCGTCGTCGGTATCGACGGCACCGCCGAGAGCACGGCCGCCGCCGACTGGGCGGCGGAGGAGGCGCTCCGCCGCGGTCTGCCGCTCACCCTGGTGCACGCCTGGGACCCGCAGCGGCTGGCGAACGTGGCGCTCGCCATGGCGCCGGACGCGCAGCAGGCCGTCGCCGCCCGCCTGGTACGGGACACCGAGGAGCGGGTGAGCGCGCGCCATCCTGGCGTGCGGGTCACGGGCGAAGTCGTGACGGGCCCGGAGGCCGCCGGGCTGGCCGAGCGGAGCGAGGACGCGGCGTTGCTCGTACTGGGTTCGCGCGCGCTCGGCCCGGTGCTGGGTTTCCTGGTGGGTTCGATCGGCCTCAAGGTGCTCAAGCGGACCCGGTGTCCGGTCGTCATGGTCCGCGGCCGTGAGCGCGAGGGCGGGGCGGAAAGCGGCGGCAACAGCAGCAGCGGTGACATCGTCGTCGGGGTGCAGGACGCGGGCGAGGCGGCCACCGCGGTGTTGTCGTTCGCCTTCGAAGCGGCCGCGTCCCGCGGTGCGGCGGTCCGTGCGGTGCGGGCCTGGAGCCTGCCCACCGTCTTCTCCTTCCGGCCGTCGACGATGCGGCGCGCCGACGAGCACGGCGGCCTCGAGGAGTCGGAGCGGCAGACGCTGGAGGACACGCTCGCGCCTTGGCGGGAGCGGTACCCGCAGGTCTCCGTGGCGCCGGTCCTCGAATTCGGCGGTGCGTCGGAGGTGCTGCTGTCGTCCTCCGCCGACTCACAGCTGGTGGTCGTGGGGGCGCGCGGCAGGCCCGGCGGCCGTCACATCGGTGCGGTCGGACACGCCGTACTGCACTTCGCCGACGCCCCGGTCGCCGTGGTGACCGACGCCTGACACGGGGCCCTCCTCGGCCGCCCCGTGTCCCCTCACGTCACGCGTGACGTCACGGACTCGATCGCGGCGGCCTCCTTCCCCTGCGCCCGCGCTGCGGTCACGGCGGGCGAGGCGGGCAGGCTCATGCGCGCCGGCCAGGGCACTTGACGCCCGTTCACCGCGCTCTCTACGGTCGGGCCGGAAGACCGGCTCGTCTCGCCGGCCGGTGCCGTTCCGACCAGCGGGAACACCACCATGCCCTCACAGACCGATCCGTCCGGCACCACACCTTCCGCCGAGCCGGACACCGCAACGGGACACGACGCCTTCCACCCCGACCTGCCGCACCACGGCCACGACGGCGAACAGCTCCCACCGCGCGCCCGGCTGCACCACGTACGGGCCGACGCGCTGGACGGCGACACCGCGCAGACGGGCGGGATGCGGCGGTTCGCCGCGATCAGCGGCGGCACCGTCGGGTCGGAGCGCATCTGGATGGGCCAGACCCATGTCGCCCCGTCCACCGCCTCCTCCAACCACCACCACGGCGCCTCCGAGACGGCGATCCACGTGGTCGAGGGGCACCCGGAATTCGTCTTCCTCGACGACTCCACGGGCACCCCGGAAGAGGTCCGCATCCGCACCTCACCGGGCGACTACATCTTCGTACCGCCCTACGTGCCGCACCGCGAGGAGAACCCGAGCCCGGACGACGAGGCGGTGGTCGTGATCGCCCGCAGCACGCAGGAGGCGATCGTGGTGAACCTCCCCGAGCTGTACGTCCTCGGCAGTGCGGACACACCGGAGCCGCCCGCGGCGGACTGACCGCCGCGGGCCGGCCGCGGTGGGCGCTCAGCCCTCGTCGTCGCCTTCGTCCTCGTCGTCGTCGAAGACCTCGTCGATGACCTCGGCGGCGACGAAGCCGCCCACGACGCCGACCGCGGCACCCGCGGCGACGCCCGCCACGACGGCCCCCGTGCTCGGACCGGAGCGGTGGCCGCTGTCGTGGTGGTGACTGTCGTGGTGGTGGCCGGCGAAGTGGGGAGCGGCGTGGTCGTCGTGGGATGCGTACGGGCCGGCGTGCCCGGCGGCGTGCGGACCGCGGCTGTCCACGAGCTGCCGCACCCAGGAGTCCACCTGCGCGTTCCAGTCGATGTGCTCGACGCCGTCGTGGCCGACGGTGAAGCGGTTGACCACGTCATGACCGCCGGAGAACAGGCCGCCGCGCTTGTCCGCCTCCAGGACGACCTCCATCCCGCCCGGTGTGGCGAGGAAGGTCACCTCGATCTCGTTGACGGCGTGCGCGTACTGCGGGGGCGGGGTGAGCTCGATCTCCTGGTAGAAGGGGAGCGTCTGGCCCGTGCCGCGGATGTGCCCGAGCTCCAGGTCGGCGGAGCGGAAGCCGTAGCCGAGCTGCCCGAGAGCCTCCAGGATCGCCTCCTGGACGGGCAGCGGCTCGATCCGCAGCGGGTCCAGGTCTCCCTTGTCCTTGGCACCGGCCACGGCCAGTTCGGTGCGTACGCCGAGGACGATGCCGAGCGGCTGCCCGTACAGCTCGGTGACCGGGGTCTCCCAGGGGAGCCGGACGGTGAACGGGACGCTGCGCCGCTCGCCCGCCGCGAGGCGGAAGCCGCCGCCGACCGTGAACCGGTCGAAGGACAGGGCGCCTTCGCGCTCCCCGTCGTCGTGCTCGGCCTCGACGCGGGCGACGAGTTCGAGGGTGATGTGCTCGATGTCGAAGGCCGCGCTGCCGCCTTCGAGATGCACCTGTCCGGACAGGCTGTCACCGGGCCGGACGGCACCGCCGTCCAGCACCGTGTCCACCGAGGGGGCTCCCACGCCGATCGCGCCGAGCAGCCGTTTGAACACCATCGCGGCGTTCTCCTTCAATTGTTCAGTTGGTTGAGCAGATGGGGGGACGAGGAGGGGTCGGCCGGGTGGTGGCCCCGCGCCGGGACCACCACTGTGCCGCCGCGGGGCCTACTTGGCAGTGGCGTCCAGCGTGGCCAGGGCCGACGCCCAGTGGAAGTACCTCAGGTGGGCGAGGTCGGACACGGTCTTGATGCCGAACGCCTCCTCCAGCAACGCGCCCTGGCGGTCCGAGACCCCCTTGAGCGCCGACGCCGGCGCGGCGAGCACCTCCGCGAGGTCCTTCTCCGCCCACGCCTTGTCGAGCACCTTGGTGAGGTCGATCGAAGCCATGTCTCTCCTCCGTGTGTGTCGTCTTGTCGGCCGCGCGCCGGTCAGCCGCGCGCCTTGATGCGGTCCAGGGCGGCGACACCGACGCCGGCCAGGACGATCTGGATGATCCATTCGATCCAGTCGATGCCCTTGGTGTCCGCGACGCCGAAGGCGGCCGCGATGCCCGTACCGATGAACGCGGCCACGATGCCCACCACGATCGTCCAGAGGACGCCGATGCGCTGGCGTCCCGGCACGACGAGCCTGCCGAGCACACCGACGACGATGCCGATGACGATCGCGCTGATGATGCCTGAGATTTCCATGCCCGGGTCTTCCGTGTGATCGTGAGTGCCTACCGCGGGATGCGGCAGGGGTGTCACGCGACAGGCTACGAGAAAGTTCTACAGCTCTGTAGATAAGGATGCGACGGCGATCATTATCGGCCACCCCGGCAACGCAGGTGGTGAGCGGCGTCGCGGCCCTGCCTGCCCCTAAAATGAGGGGCGCAAAACCGTGCCGGGCGGCACGGACCGGGCAGGACGGGAGAGCGATCGTGGCGGCAGGAGCCGGGGACTTCGAGGATCCGTCCGCCGAGGTGTTCGCCGAATCGGCTGCCGTCTTCGGCCTGCTGGCCTCGCCCGCGCGGCTGCACATCGTCTGGGTGCTGGCGCAGGGCGAGAGCGATGTGACGGGGCTCGCGGAGCGGGTGGGCGGTGCGCTGCCCGCGGTGAGCCAGCATCTGGCGAAGCTGAAGCTGGCCGGGTTCGTACGGTCGCGGCGGGAGGGCCGGCGGCAGGTGTACTTCGTCGACGACCCGGACATGGTGACCGCGGTGCGGCTGATCGTCGGCCAGCTCTCGGACCGTACCGCGCAGGCCCCGGCCCGGCGTCGCCGTGACCTCGGCGCCTGAGACCGACGGGGCCCGCGGCACACCGTACGGCCGGGACGCCCCCGCGGTGGAGCGCGGTCCCGCGCCGGTCGAGGCGTCTCCCCTCGCGGAGGCCCTGCCCACGATGCAACTGCTGCGGCACCTGGACACCGGCCCGCGCGGCCTGACCGAACGTGCGGCCGAGGAGCGGCTGGCCCGGTTCGGCGAGAACACCCTCCCCGAGTGGCACACCGCGTCCTGGCCGCGCCGTTTCGTACGGAGCCTGCGCGATCCCTTCACCGCCGTGCTGTTCTGTCTGGCCCTGGTGTCGGCCACGGTGACGGCCTGGGGCACGGCGGGAGTGATCCTGACACTGGTCGTGGTCAGCTGCGTCCTGCGCTCCTCCGGCGAATACCGCGCCGACCGCTCCATGGCCGCGCTGCGTGAGCTGGTGGCCACCACCGCCACGGTGCTGCGCCGTACGGAGCGGGACGCGCCGGCGCGGGACCGCGAGATCCCCGTCGGCCTCCTGGTGCCCGGGGACGTCGTCCGGCTGGGCCCCGGCGACCTGGTACCGGCCGACGTCCGGCTCCTGAAGGCAACCGGCCTGACAGTGCATCAGGCGGCGCTCACCGGGGAGTCCGCCCCCGTCGCCAGGCATCCGGTCGACGCACCGGAGCCACCGGGGGCCGGCGTCTTCGACCAGCCGCAGATGTGTTTCCAGGGCAGCAGCGTGGCATCCGGCAGCGCCACCGCGGTCGTCGTGGCGACCGGGCCGCGCACCCGCTTCGCCACCGCGCACGGCGGTACGGGACGCCGCGCCGCCAGTGCGTTCGACCGGTCGGTGCACCGGGTCTCCTGGCTCCTCGTACGGTTCATGCTGCTCACCCCACCGCTGGTGCTGATGGCGGGCGCGGCGCTGCGCGGCCGCGGCCTGGAGACGCTGCCGTTCGCGGTGGCGGTGGCGGTCGGACTGACGCCGGAGATGCTCCCGGTCATCGTCACGACCTGCCTGGCGCGCGGCGCTTCCCTGCTGGCCCGCGACCACGGCGTGATCGTCAAGCGGCTGCCGGCGCTGCACGACCTGGGCGCGATCGATGTGCTGTGCCTGGACAAGACCGGCACGCTCACCCAGGACCGCCCGGTGCTCCACCGCGCGCTGGACGCCGACGGCCGGGACGCGCCCGAGGTGCTCCGGTGGGCGGCGGTGAACTCCTGGTGGACGCTGCATCTCGCCGACCTGCCCGTCCCCGACGCACTGGACGAGGCGCTCCTCGACGCGGTGGACGAGTCCGTGCCGACCTCGTACGACGGGGTGGCGGCGCTCCCCTTCGACCCCGTACGCCGGCTCGCCACCGCGGTCGTCCGCAGCCCCGGACGGCTCGGCGTCCACACGATCGTGGTCAAGGGCGCCGTCGAGGACGTCCTCCAGCGGTGCGCACTGCCCGACGAGGAGCGGGACCGGCTGCGCGCGCTCGCGGCCCGCGAGACCGCGGGCGGACTGCGGCTGCTCGCCGTCGCCACCGCCGAACGGCCGGCCCGGCACCGCGACTGGACCCCGGCCGACGAGCGCGGTCTGGACTTCCGCGGCTTCGTCGCGCTGCGCGACGCGCTCGCGCCCACCGCCGCCGACGCCCTGGCGGGCCTGACCCGGCACGGCCTCGCCGTCAAGGTGCTCACCGGCGACCACCCCGGCACCGGCGTCCGGGTCTGCCGGGACCTGGGCCTGGCGCCCGGTGCCGTACTCACGGCGGACGACATCGACGCGCTCACCGACGCGGAGCTGGCCGGGGCGGCCCGCCGTACGACCGTCTTCGCGCGCTGCACGCCCGCGCACAAGGCCCGGGTCGTGGCCGCGCTGCGGGCCGGCGGGCACACCACCGGCTTCCTCGGTGACGGCGTCAACGACCTGCCCGCCCTGCACGCCGCCGATGTGGGCATCTGCCCGCGGGACGCCGTCGATGTGGTCCGCGACAGCGCCGATGCCGTGCTGGCGGAGAAGGACCTGACGGCGATCGACCACGCGATCAGCGCGGGCCGGCACAGCAGCGGCAACATCGCGACGTACCTGCGTATCACCCTCTCCTCGAACCTCGGCAACGTGATCGCGATGCTCGCGGCCGGTCTGCTGCTGCCGTTCCTGCCCATGCTCCCGGCCCAGGTCCTCGTCCAGAACCTCTTCTTCGACGCCGCCCAGCTGGCCTTCGCCTACGACCGGCCGCCCCGCTCAGCGCTGCGCCGTCCCACCGAACTGCTGCCCCGCGCGCTCCTCCGCTTCATCACCGGCTTCGGGCTGCTCAACGCCGTCGCCGACCTCGCCACCTTCGCGGTGCTGGCGCTCGCCGGGCACACGGCGGGCAGCGGCGAAGCGGCGTTCCACGCCGGCTGGTTCACCGAGAACCTGCTCACCCAGGCCCTGGTGATGGTGCTGCTGCGCACCGGCCGCAGCGCCGCCGAGGGGCGCGCGCCGAGCCCCGTACGGTGGGCCGCCGCCGCGCTCGCGGCGATCGGCGTCCTGTTCCCGCTGACGCCGCTAGGCCCCGCACTGGACATGGCGGCGCTGCCGCCCGCGTACTACCTGCTGCTGACGGCCGTCCTCACGCTGTACGCGCTCGCCCTGCTGGCCGCCCGGGCGCGCCACGAGCGGAGTCTGCGGAACGGCTGAGGGCTTCAGACGTCTCTGCGCATGCAGACACGGGGCCACCGGTCCAGGCCCTGGGCGGCCTCCTCGCGCCGGGTTTCCCGCAGGCCGGCACCGATCTCCGCGTCGCCGAGGACGCGGAAGCCGCAGCGCGCGTAGTACGGCGCGTTCCACGGGACTTCGGCGAAGGAGGTGAGGGTCAGGGCGGGCACCTCACGCCCCACCGCGTACTCCGTGAGGCGGTCGAGCAGCGCGCGGCCGATGCCCTGGCGTGCGCTGTCCGGGTGCACCGAGACCTGGTCGACGTGCAGGTTGCCGTCGACGTACGAGGCGATGAGATAGCCGACCGGGGTGTCGGTCCGGTCGGCGGCGACCCAGGCCAGACCCGCCTGCTGGTGGCGGCCGAGTACGGCGAGCGGGGGCGGTGCGTCGTCGGCGATCTCCGGCATGCCGATGTCGCGGAAGCACCGCCCGGCGGCTCTCTCGATGTCCTGGAGGCGGGACAGTTCGTCGGCCCGGGCCGCTCGGATACGCATGGGCCCATTGTGCTGCGGCCTGCCCGGTGTGCGGTGCCCGGGGCAGGCCCGGGCCCGCCTTCGGGAGCGCCGCCGCTCCCCCGGCTCAGCCGTAGGAAAGCCGGGAGCAGGGCGAGTCGGCGGCCGAGCGGGCGTCGTCGGCCACCTCGGACGGCACCTTCGCGGGCACGTCGGAAGACTCGCCGGAGGCGGCGGACGGGTCGTCCGCGTACGACCGGCCCAGGGTCACACTGATGCCCGGTGCGCTCCCGGAGCGGAGTTCCGCGCCGGGGAAGAGGCGTGCGACGGTGCGGGCGTGGTCCTCCTCACCGGGCCCGTACCGGATGCGGGTGGCGGCCAGGTCCTGGCTGCTCGCGGTGGCGGTGCCGGTGACGGTGAACCCGTGGTCCTTCAGCGCCTGCGCGCCCTGGGCGGCGAGGCCGGTGACGGTGGTGCCGTTGTAGACGGCCACCTCGACGCCCGCGCCGGACACCGGTTCCGGCGAGGGCGAGGGCGACGGGGAACCTGTGCTCTTGCCGCCGGCGTCCTCGCCGTCGATCGTCCGGTCCTCCCGGAGCGCCGCCCACAGCGCGTCCGCGTCCGGCTCGACGATCGCCACCCGCGCGCCCTCGTACCGCCAGGGCACCGTGACGAACTTCGTGTTCCGCAGGTCGATGTCCTTCAGCGAGAGGACGAAGGAGAGCAGCTTGTCCGCCGAGTCCAGGCCCGGGTCGACGGTCATCGCCCCGACTGCGGCGTCCGTGAGCGGCAGCAGCTTGCCGGGGGTGAGTCCGTCGCTCTTCACCTTCTTGAGGAGGGCGGCGACGAACGCCTGCTGCCGTTTGATGCGGCCGATGTCCGAGCCGTCGCCGATGCCGTGCCGCAGGCGTACGTAGTCCAGCGCACGCTGCCCGGAGACGTCCTGCTCGCCCTTGGCGAAGATCCGCTTGCCGCGCTCGGTGCGATGCGGGTTGAGGTCCTTCTCGTACACGTCCTGCGGCAGGCACACCCGCACCCCGCCGACGACCTCCGTCAGCGCGGCGAAGCCCTGGAAGTCGACGACGACGGTGTGGTCGACGCGTACGCCGGTGAGCTTCTCGACGGTGTTCTGGGTGCACGCGGGGTTCCCCTGCGCGGTCTCGCCGACGGAGAACGCCGAGTTGAACATGGCGTGGTGCCGCGGCGCGGTCCACGATCCGTCCGGCAGCCGGCAGGCCGGTATGTCCACGAGGGCGTCGCGCGGTACCGACACCGCGAGGGCGTGCTTGTGGTCGGCGTACACGTGCAGGAGGAAGGCCGTGTCGGACCGGCCGATGTCCCCCTTCTTCCCGCCGCCCAGCGCCCGGTTGTTGCCGGTCCGCGCGTCCGAGCCGATGACCAGCACGTTCTGTCCGTTGGACGACGCGTCCGGCCGGTCGCTGGACAACCCGTCCGCGTCGAAGGCGGAGATGTCACCGCCGAGCTTCAGGTAGAGCCAGCCCACCCCGGCCGCCGCGAGCACCAGCAGGGACAGCGCGATGACGAGCGTGCGCCGCGCCCAGCCGCGCTTCCGCCGTCGGCTGCGGGCCGCGGACCGTGCGCCACCGTGGCGCGGTGCTGCCGTCCGATGGCTTGTCGTCATGTTGCGCCCTCACCCGTCAGGTTCCCGCGGCAGGGCGAACGGCACGGCCGGCCCCGCCAACAGTTGTACAGTTGCGCAATGTAGCAAGTAAAAGATCGGGCGCCGCCCCAGGGGGCACACCCGGGGCGGGCCCGCCGTCGACACGAGGAAGGTGAGCGGAATGTTGCGCAACGGACTGGAGCCGTGGCATCTGCTGATCGTGGCAGTGATGTTCATCCTGCTGTTCGGCGCCAAGAAACTCCCGGACACCGCCCGCTCCTTGGGGAAGTCACTGCGCATCCTCAAGAGCGAGGCCAAGGCGATGAAGACGGACGACACACCGCCCGCATCGTCCGCACAGCCCGCACCGCCGGTGCCGACGCGGGAACAGCCCGACGGCAGCCCCTGACCGGGTATCGGTCCACCGCTCGGCGTACCGGGTCCACAGGTCTGCCGCTCGGCGTACCGGGTCCACAGGTCTGCCGCTCGGCGTACCGGGTCTACTGGTCTACTGCTCCGCGAGGACGACGATGGCGTCCTCCTCCCCCAGGCTCAGCGGGGCGGCCTTGTCGGGGTTGAGCCGCACGCCGTACGTGGGCGGCTCGTCGCTGTGGCGGGCGAGGCGGTAGCCGATGGCCGTCTCGCCGCGCCGGCGGGCCGCCTCGATGACGGTGGCGAAGTTCGCCCGCGCCCCGGGGACGAGGTAGTCGGCGGCGGGCTTGAGGTAGATCTCCGAGCCCTCGGGGTCGAAGAGGTCGGCGAACACCGCGTACAGATGGCGGTTCTCGGTGAGCTGGGTGAGCAGCAGGCTGATCACCTTGGTGGAGACGATGAAGTCGTCCGCCTCGGTGACCTGGGCGACCTCGCGGTTGGCGTCGTCGTTCATCTCGGTGACGATGGAGTACGGATCGCCCAGCCGCATCCCGATGTCCCGCAGGTGGAGCAGGGTCACCAGGGTGTGGTCGTCGGCGCGTCCGGGGTCGATCCCGTCGTCCGTCAGCACGACGACATGGCGGTAGCTGTCGATGCCGACGGCTTCCAGCGAGGACCTGCGGGTCGGCACGCAGTGCTGGTACCCCACGGTCAGGTTCTCCAGCCGGTCCCGCCACCGGCCCTCCGACGGCTGCCGGGCGGCCGCTATGTCGACGACGGACCCCGGTTCCACGAGGCGTCCAGCAGGCTGATGATTTTCGGGGCGCGGGAGTTCCAGCCGATGACGAGCGTGCGGTCCGGTACGGAGGGGCGGTCCGATGCCGCGGCGATCGCGGACGGGACGATCTCGGGCCGGGCTTGCGAGAGCCGGATCAGCAGGTCGTCCTCCGCGACCATCAGCAGCCGGTCGCCCGCCGCGATGACGGTGTCCATCGGCGGGTTGACCAGCATGTCGCCGTCCCTGCGCAGGCCGATCGGCATGCCGAGGCCGAACCGGTCGAGCGTGTCCCCGAAGGTCGAGCCGACGAGGGAGGGCTCGTGCCACGGGTAGATCTCGTTGCCGACGAAGCTGAGCAGTTCGTTGAAGACGGCGGACAGTCCCGCCTGCCGGTGGGACTGCACGATCAGCCGTACGGCGATGTCGTCCGCGTCGATCACCAGCGCCGTCCGGCCCGCGGCCAGCCGGGCCGCCGCCAGGTTCTCCGAACTCTGCACCGCGGCCACCACGTTCGGCAGCCGCCCCCGCCACTCCCGGCTGCTCAGCAGCAACAGCATCTTGATGACGTCGATGTCGCCGTCGTCCCCGACCGGCGGCAACACCATGATCGACTTAGCGGAGTCGGGGCTGACCAGCTCCAGGTCCTCCCGCCGGAGGGGGCTGCCGGAACGGCAGATCACCCGGGTCCGGCCGGTGCGCGGGATCCGGCGCCGGATCTCGTCCTCCATGTCGACCTTGTCGCGGTCGGCCAGGATCACGACGCAGGAGCGCCGCTCGCTCTGGTTGGCCTCCACCAGCTCCGCGATCACCGTGAACACCTGCTCCGACCAGCCGAGCACGATGGTGTGGCCGCGCTCGACAAGGCGTCCCTTGCCCTTGCGCAGCTCGCGTATCCGGTCCTCAAGGCCCGTGGTCAGGACGCCGATGAGGGCACTGACAATGAAGATGCCGCCGATCGTCACCGCCAGCATGAGGATCAGGAACACCGGCCGGCCGGTGTCGCCGCCCATCGTGCCCGGGTCGAGGGTCCGCAGCAGGCTCATCCAGGCGACGCCCGCCCAGCCGCCGTTCTTCTCGGTGTCCTCGTCGGTGAGGGCCACCACCAGACCGGACACCAGGGCGACCAGGACCACCGAAGCGAGCGCCAGCCAGCCGATGAGGGCCGGTGTGCCGCGGTCCATCGTGCCGTCGAACCAGTACCGCACCCGGTCCCGCAGCCTCGTGCGCACGTCCTTCGCCCTCCCCTGTCCCGTAAGCGCCGTGGCGGCCGGGTACGTCTCGGTGTCTCCCGCAGTTGATCATCTTCGCAGGCGGGCAACAAAGGTGATCCCGCCGGTGCTACCGGTCGGGTCACCGGCCGGCCCGGGGAGTTCGGTGTACCGACGTATACCGATCCCGGCCGGTTACCGATGTCCGGCCCGGCCGCGCGGCGCAGAGTGGGGCGCGCTCGCGGACATGGGTGGCGCGCGGGCGGAAAACTGCTGGAGGAAGTCATGCCGGGGGCGAGCGGCCAGGAGGCGATCGACCTGATCGGCCGGGACACGGCACTGACCGAGACGGGGCGGCTGCTGCGGACCGAACGGCTGGTCACCGTGTCGGGGCCAGGCGGAGTGGGCAAGACCGCGCTCGTCACCGAACTGGCCCGCCGCATGCGGCCCGGACGGTGGGAAGCGGTGGGTTGGGCCGACCTGGCCCGGCTGCGCGATGCGAAGCTGCTGGCGGACCGGCTGGCCACGGCCCTGCTGGGAGACACGTCCGCCGGCCGTCCGCACCTCCAAGCGCTGGCCGAAGCGTTGGGCGATACGCGGGCACTGCTGGTCGTGGACACCTGTGAGCACCTCGCCGAGGCCTGCGCCGAGACCCTGACCGAACTCGTCGGGCGCTGCCCCGGCTTGCACGTGCTGGCCGCCGGCCGTACGCCGATGACCACCTACGGCCACTACCCGCTGCGCTCGCTCACGCTCGACGAAACGGCCCGGCTGTTCGAGCTGAGTGCTCGGCAGTGGGGCGTGGCGGAGGTACCGGCCACCGAGACCGCCCGGCGCATCTGCGCCTTCCTGGACGGCCTCCCCCTCGCGGCGCGCATCGCGGCCGGGCAGCTCACCCACCACTCGGCCGAGGAGGTCCTGTCCCTCGTCTCCCGTACCGAGACCGTCCTCGACCTGGCCGCGCCCGGCCTGCCCGCGCGTCAGCGCACCCTGCGCGACTCCCTGCTGCGGACACACTGGCTGTGCACGCGGGAGGAGCGGCGGCTCTGGGCGCGCTGTGCCGTCTTCCCCGGTGCCTTCGGGCTGCCCGACGCGACAGAGGTGTGCGCCGACGAGCGCCTGCCCGCCGACGTGCTGGCCACGGCGTTCCGCGGCCTCGACCGGCACGCGCTGATCCGGCCCCAGGGGCAGCAGGCCGCCACGTACCGGATGCCGTGGTCCACCCGGGCACACGGGCGGCAGTGGCTGAACCGGCTCGGTGAGGAACCGGAGTTCCTACGGCGCTGCCTGGCCTGGCTGCTGCGCGACACCTGACCAGCACCGTGATTCACCGTATGCACGCGCCGCGCGACGGCGGGTGGCTAAGGTGGACTCGCTCCAGGTGCTGCCAGCGAGACGGTCCCGGTCATGCCCCAGCTCTTCTGCTCCGGAGGCGACGCGGCCTCCCCGAACCCGACTCCGAACCGCTCGCCTCCGCCCGGCTGTCGAGGCGCCGCGCGAAGGCCGGTGGCGGCCATCACGCGGCAGGGAACCCACCGGCGAGACCACTCGGTGAGGAACCACATCGGTGAGCTGCAGAGGCGTAGCGTAGGTAGTCCCATTCGGGCGCAGAACAGACGGAGGGGCGAGCACAGGATGGTGCTGGGACACGTCAGAGAGCAGACCGGCGGGCTGCCCCTCGAAGTCACTGGATTCATCGGACGCGAACGGGAACTCCGGGAAATCGGCGCGCTGTTCGACAAAGGGCGGCTGGTGTCGCTCGTCGGCCCCGGCGGGGTGGGCAAGACGCGGCTCGCGCTGCGGACCACCCGCGCCGCGCTGCCGCGGTTTCCCGACCGCGCCTGCTTCGTCGAGCTGTCGTCGCTGCGCGATCCGGTGCTGCTGCCGCACACGGTAGCCGCCGCGCTCGGCCTCACCGAGCAGGGCGAACGCGACCCGGTCGGCCTCCTCGTCGGCTACCTCGCACCCAAGCGGATGCTGCTCGTCCTCGACACCTGTGAGCATCTGCTGGACGCGTGCGCCATGCTTGCCGATCTCTTACTGCGGATGGCGCCCGGGGTCACGGTGCTGGCCACCAGCCGCCAGCCTTTGGACGTGCCGGGAGAGTTCGTCTATTCGATCACTCCGCTGCCCACCGACCGGGAGGCGGTGCAGCTGTTCGCCGAGCGGGCCGCCGCCGTGGTGCCCGGCTTCGCCCTCACCGAAGCCAACCGCGAGGACGTGACCTCCGTCTGCCGCCGGCTGGACGGGATGCCGCTGGCGATCGAACTGGCCGTGGTACGGCTGCGGGTGCTGCCGCTGAGCGACCTGGCGGCCCGTCTGGAGCACCGGTTCCAGGCGCTGACCGGCGGCCGTCGCGGGGCCGTGCCCCGGCACAGGACGCTGCGTGACGTCATCGACTGGAGCCACGACCTGTGCACCCCGCAGGAGCGGGTGCTGTGGCGGCGGCTGACGGTGTTCGCCGGGGAGTTCGACGCCGAGGCCGCCGAGACCGTGTGCGGAGGCGGTGAGCTGCCCGCCGAGGAGGTGCTGGAGCAGCTCATCGGACTGGTCGACAAGTCGGTGGTGCTGCGCGTCGAGGCGGACCGGGCACGCTACCGGCTGCTGGACACCCTCCGCGAGTACGGCGCCGAGCGGATGGCAGCCAGTGGGGAGGGGGACGCGTACCGCCGCGCGCACTTCGACTACTTCGCGGCGCTCGCGGAGCGCGCCGACCGCCCCTTCCACAGCGACCGGCAGGCGGAGCACCTGACGGCCATCGCCCGCAGGCTCCAGGACTTCCGGGTCGCCCTGGAGTACGGCACCGGCACCGACGTCCCCGAACTGACCCTGCGCGGCCTGGACCTGGCCACCCGGCTGTGGACGCACTGGATCATGACGGGCCGGCTGCGGGAGGGCGCCCGCTGGCTGGAGCACGGCCTGGCGAAGGTGGCACACGACTGCCCGGAGCGGGTCGAGGCGCTGCACCGCCTCACCTGGATCCTGACGGTCCTGGGCCGGCACGACGACGCCGAGCCGTACATCATGGAGTCGCTGGCGATGGCCGAGCGGATCGGCGACCGGCGCGGTGCGGTGTACGCGATCGAGTTCCGCGGCACCCTGCGGCTGCTCAGCGGGCGGCTGGACGAGGCGGACCGCGACTTCGACGCGGCGCGCAGCGGCTTCCGTCAGCTCGGCGACGGCGACGGGCTGGCCATCACCTGTTTCATCCAGACGTTCGGTGCGGCCCTGGTCGGCGATGTCGCGCGGGCGTGGGAGGTGTCCGGGGAGGCGCTGGACGCGCTGGAGACGGCCACCGGTGAGTGCTGGACGCGCAGCTACTGCCTGCTGTATCGGCAGTTGGCGCTGTGGATGTCGCACGACGAGTCCCGGGCCGAGGAGCGCGACCGGCTCGGCCGCGAGGCGCTGGCCCTGAAGCTGGCCGTGGACGACAGGCTCGGCGCGGCCATCGCCATGGAACTGCTGGCCTGGTCGGCGGCCCGGTCGGAGCGGTGCGAGCGGGCCGCCTGGCTGCTGGGTGCCGCCGAGGCGGTCTGGGTCAGGATCGGCGGCGCGTGGCTGTTCAACGTGCCGGCGCTGATCACGGAGCACGACGCGGCAGTGGCCACGGCGCGTACCGCGCTGGGCTCCGCCGCGTACGTGGACCATCACGCGCGCGGGGCGGCGCTGGACCTCGCGGAAGCGGTGGCGTACGCGGTGGAGGAGCGGGACGTGCTTCCGGGCCCGCCGGCCGGCACCGCGGTAGCGCCCCCCATGGCTGCCGCCGCTTCCGGGGTGCCGGAAGCGCCCGTCGCGGCGGTTCCACGAGGGCGGGACCGCGCGGGCACCGGGCGTCCCGGCGAGCTCACGAACCGGGAGCGGCAGGTGGCCGCGCTCGTCGCGGAGGGGCTGACCAACAAGGAGATCGCGGAGCGGCTCGTCGTCTCCAAGCGGACGGCGGACGCGCATGTGGAGCACATCCTGAACAAGCTGGGGCTGAACTCACGGAGGCAGATCACGGGGCTGGAGTGACGTGCCGATGGCGACGTAAGGGCCGGGCTTCAGCTGGGACGGTGCGTCTTGCCCGTCGTCAGATGATGTGCCATCGCCTCCAGTGCGAGGTCCGTGGGTTCCTCGGTGCCGGGGCGGGTCAGGAAGCCGTGCAGGGTGCCCCGTACGAGTACCTGGCGGACGTCCGTGCCGGCCGTGGCCAGTGCGGCGGTGAAGGCCTCTCCGGACGGCCGGAGGTCGTCGTACTCCGCGTTCAGGACGGTGGTGGGCGGAAAGTCCCGGAGGTCCGCCAGCGCGGGCGCCGCGTATCCGTCGGCCGTGCTGAGCGGACCGCCGAGATAGTTCTCGAAGACCCGCGCGAAGTCACCCAGGAGCCTGGCGGCGCTGGGGACCCCGGCCATCAACTCGGTGAGCTGCGGGGACGGCGCCGGGAGTACCGCATGGACGGCCGGATAGGCGAGGACCACGTGCGCAGGGGCCCACCCCGACTCGTCCCGCAGCCGGAGCACGGCACCGGCGACGAGGTTGGCTCCGGCGCTGGCCCCGCCGACGGACAGCGCCCCCTCCGCGGTCCCCGCACCGAGCTCACGGCGGTGGTCCCGTACCCAGGCGAGCGCGTCGGCCACGTCGTCCAGCGGTACCGGGTAGGCGGTGCCGTTGACGGCCTTGCGGTAGTCGACGCTCACCACCGTGGCACCGCTCCGCGCCACGAGCTCGCGTGCCGTCCAGTCGGCCTCGGCCATGTCGAGGTCGCCGAACACCCAGCCGCCCCCGTGCACCCAGACGAAGCAGCGGTCGGAAGCGGGGGTGGAACGGGCAGCGGAATAGACACGCGCCGGCACTTCCCCATGCCGTCCGGGAAGGGTTACCGGCTCCACTTCCGCCGCGGGCGGCGCATAGCCGGGCGCTTCGTGGAACCGTGCGAGACGCGCTTCCTGCTCCGGGGTCAAGGGGCCGTCGAAACCTTTGGGCAGATCTTCCAGCAGGTGCAGCTTCGAGGCGATCGCGGTGTGCAGCGGCATCACGAGCCTTTCTCGTGAGATGCGGGGGAACAGCAGTTCTCCGGTGACACACGTTACCGAGAAAAGAATACGATGACCGGTCCGTCGCCGCGCCGCGAGCTGCCGGGTGCGGGCCGGGAGGGCAAAATGGCCTGGTGAAGGAGTTCATGGCCTGGTCGCGCACACGTCGGTGGATCCCCGCCCTGGTGATCGTGCTCGCCACGGTGGTGGACCTGCTGACGCCTCCCTCCATGTCGTCCGCTCCCCTGCTGGCCGTGGCGCCGGTGACGGCGGTGACGCTCCTCCGGCCGCCCGGCATCCTGTGCACCGGCCTCGTGGCGATGGCGGTGCACGCGGCGCTGGCCTACGTGAGCGATACCTTCGGCTGGCAACGCGGCGTCGCCAACCAGGTCACCCTTGCGGCCGTCACCGCACTGGCCATCGGACTGAACCGCTCCCTGCACTCCCAGCACGTCAGCGCGAGCCGGGCGCGGTACGCGGCGGAGGTGGCGCAGCGCGCGGTGCTGCCCAGGCCGCCGAGCCGGCTGGGCGCCCTGCGGATCGCCGCCCGCTACGTACCGGCCGAGGACATGGCGCTGATCGGCGGCGATCTGTTCGTCGTGCAGGACACGCCGTACGGGGTCCGGGCCATGGTCGGCGACGTACGCGGCAAGGGGCTGGCCGCCGTGTCCGCGGTGAGCATCGACATCGGCGCCTTCCGGTACGCCGCCGACCACTCGGCCGACCTGCCCGCTCTGGTGCAGTGCATGGAGGAGGCACTGCTGCGCGAGGGGCAGCGCAGGGAGGGGCTGGACGAGACGGAGGGGTTCACCACCGCGCTGATCGTCCAGTTCACCGCGGACCTGGACCGGGTGCAGCTGGTCAACCGCGGCCATCCCGCTCCCCTGCTGCTGCAGGCGGACGGGCAGGCGCGCGTGCTGGAGCCGACGGAAGAGGCGCCACCGCTGGGCATCACAGCCCTGGGGGCGTGGCGGTCGCCGGTCGAGACGTACGGCTTTCCGCCCGGGGCGATGCTGCTGTGCTTCACCGACGGCGTCACCGAGGCCCGCGACCGGGCCGGCGTCTTCTACGACCCGGCGGACCGCGTCCCGGCCATGGTGCGGTCCTACCTGCGCCAGACCGGCTATCCGCCGGAGCCGGCGGCCGTCCTGGACTTCCTGGCCCGCGACGTGAGCCAGCACAGCGGCAGCGCCCCTCAGGACGACCAGGCCCTTTTGGTCCTGCACCGCCCCCGAACGCAGGAGGACCTGCTCGCCCGGGAATCCGTCGAACCGTAGCGTTCCGCGAGCGCCGCCTCCCCGGCGGCTGCTTTTCCTGTCAATTACCTCGGTAAATTCCGAGCGAGTGGCGTAATGAATTCCGTGTGAGCCGATCCGCACCTCCCCGGCAATCCTGAGAAATTACCTCACGCGCAATTCATGGAACCCCAAGAAGAAAATGCTTTTCCCGGCCGCGAAATCCCGTAATGTGTTTCATGTCGAAAGCGAACGGCGCTTACGGCAAAGGAACGTCGGGTGACCGCATCCTCGTCATCGACGGCGGCCGGCCGGCGGTCCCGTTCCCGACGGCCGTCACCGCCGGACAGCCGTCGGGCGACACGCTCTCGGGACTCCAGCGGAGCGTCGGACCTCAGGGGGTTGCCGGGCGCCCCAGTGTGCTCTCGCGCTCGATCAGCCGGTAGTCCGCCCATACACGCCGGGGCTCGGGCGCCTCGCCGCTCAGCCGGGCCAGGACCGACTGCACCGCGAGCCGGGCGATGGCCTCCTTGTCCGGGGAGACGGAGGTGAGGGTGACCGTGCCGAACCGGCCCTCCTCCACGTCGTCGAAGCCCACCACGGCGACGTCCTCGGGCACCCGCAGACCGTGCTCGGACAGGGCACGCATCGCGCCGATCGCCACCGGGTCGTTGTACGCGAAGACGGCGTCCGGCCGCCGCCCGGTCTCCAGGATGCGGTGCATGGCCGTCGCGCCGTCCGCGTGCCCCCAGCCGTCGGTGGTGGCGACCAGGCCCTCGTCGGAGGACAGGCCCGCGGCGGTCAGCTCCTCACGCCAGCCCCGTACGCGCAGTTCGGCCGGTCGGCTGTTGCCGCGGCGGGCGCCGATGAAGGCCACCTCGCGCCGCCCCAGCCCGGTCAGATGGCGGACGGCGAGCCGCGCGGCGGCGACGTTGTCGATGGCGATGTGGTCGTACGGCAGGTCGTAGTGGCGCTCGCCGAGGAGGACGAGCGGAACGTTCTCGGTCCGGTCGCGGAGGTCCTCCGCCTCCAGCTCGATGGGGCTGAGGATCAGGCCGTCGATCACCCGGGCTCGGAATCCCTGGCTGACCAGGACCTCTTGTGCGCGCCGGCCGCCGGTGTGGTCCAGGAGCACGATGTAGTCGTGCTCGGCCGCGGCGTCGATGACCGCGGCGGCGAGCTCGGCGAAGTAGGGGTTGCCCAGTTCGGGCAGCGCGAGGGCGATCATGCCGGTGCGCCCTTTGCGCAGATGGCGTGCGGTCAGGTTGGGCCGGTAACCCAGCTCGTCGATGGCCCGCTGCACGCGGTCGCGCATCTCCGGAGTGACGTGCCGGTAGTTGTTCACCACATTGGAGACGGTCTTGATCGACACGCCTGCATGCGCGGCGACGTCCTTGAGGCTGACCCGCACGAGTTTCCTTCCGGCGACAGGTGAAAAGAGAGGGACCGCGGCCCGGTCCACCGGCCCGCCCCCCGATTCTGCTAGACGGAGGACGGGCCGGAGCACCGTGGGCCGCGGTCGCCCGGTGACGCCGGTGGCTCAGGACGCCCGGCAGCCCGCCGGGACGGCCTGCGACGCGTCGCGGATCAGCGCCTCGTGGGCCGCCTTCAGCCGCTTCACATCGGGCTTGACGACCTTGCGGTCGTACGTCAGCAGGCCGTTGAGCTCGCCCTCGACGTCCGAGATCTGCGTGTAGACGGCGCCGTTACCGCCCTTGCAGGCGAGCTTGTGCACCTCGTCGAGCTTGGTCAGGTAGTCGTCGGTGTATGTCGTGGGGTCGACGTCCACGTAGGACTGCTGAACCGACCAGGCGTGGCCCGGCACCGCGAGTCCGAGACCGCCGTACTCACCGGCCACCAGAGCGCGTTTGCCGTCGGGGCGCGGCGGCAGGGCCGGGCTCGGGTAGCCGTGCTCGTCCATGATGTCACCGGCGTTGCCGTCGGCCCCGAGGTTGAGACCCGACTGGTTGTTCACCAGACGCGTCGGGTCCCAGGACTTGGCCTGCTCGGCGACGCGGCCGATGTCGTACTGGCCCCAGCCCTCGTTGAAGGTGACCCACATGACGACCGACGGACTGCTGATGTGCTCGTCGATCATCTCCTTCATCTCCCGCTCGTACTCGGCGCGGGAGGCGGCATTCGGGTTCACGCCCGCGGTCATGGCGGGCATGTCCTGCCAGACCATCAGGCCCAGCTTGTCGGCCCAGTAGAACCAGCGGTCGGGCTCGACCTTGATGTGCTTGCGCACCGAGTTGAAGCCCATCGCCTTGTGCATCTTCAGGTCGTACGCGAGGGCCTCGTCGGTGGGCGCGGTGTGCAGGCCGTCCGGCCAGAAGCCCTGGTCGAGCGTGGCCATCAGGAAGGTGGGCCTGCCGTTGAGGACGGTGCGCGGGGTGCCGTCGACCTTCTCGACGCCGATGGAACGCATGCCGAAGTAGCTGCCGACCCGGTCGCTGCCTACCTTGACCTTGAGGCCGTAGAGGAACGGGTCGTCCGGCGACCACAGGCGCGGCTTGGCGATCTTCAGCTTGAGCGGCGTACCGGTACGGCCGCTCACCTCGGCGACCTTCTTCTTCCCCGCGTACGCGGCGGCCGTGACCGGCACACCGTCGCGCACACCCTTCGGCTCGACGGTGACCTGGCCGTTCTTGACGTCCGGGACGGTCTTGAGCGAGTCGGCGTGGTCGGCGGCGACGGGCTCCATCCACACCGTCTGCCAGATGCCGGAGGACGGGGTGTACCAGATGCCGCTGGGGTCCAGCCGCTGCTTGCCGACCGGCGGGTTCTCCCCGTTCTTGGCGTCGGTCGGGTCGTAGACGCCGACGATCAGCTCCTGGCTACGGCCGGGCTTCAGCGCGTCGGTGACGTCGGCGCTGAACTTGTCGTAACCGCCCTTGTGCGCGGCGACCTTCTTGCCGTTGACGTACACCTCGGACTGCCAGTCGACGGCGCCGAAGTTCAGGCGCAGCCGCTTGCCGTCACCGACCTTCCAGTCCCGGGGGACGGTGAAGGTACGGCGGTACCACATCCGGTCCTCGTGGCGTTCGATGCCGGAGAGCTGGGACTCGACCGGGTAGGGCACGAGGATCTTCTCGTCGAGCCGCTTGCCGACCGGCGGCTGCTCGCCGGACTCCGCGGCCTGGAACTCCCAACGGCCGTTGAGGTTCTGCCACTTGTCGCGGGTGAGCTGGGGGCGCGGATACTCGGGAAGGGCGTTGCCCGGCCCCACCTTGTCGGCCCACTTGGTGCGCAGCTCGTACTCGGAGTGGTTCGGGCCGCTCGCCCAGAAGGCGCCGACAGCCGTGCCGTCCACGCCGTCCAGGCCGCCCTCGCCGTCGTAGCGGACGTCGGCGAGACCGCGCGCGCCGCCGCCCTTCTTGCCGACGACCGGCTCCTTGAGGCCGACCAGCAGGGCCGTGGGGTCGGCGGGGTCGGCCTTCGCCGTGCCCAGCGGCCATTCGGCGCCGCCGATGACGGCCCGCAGGTGGTCGGTGAGGCGGGCCGGGGTCTTCGCGAGCGGCTGGGCGAAGTCGAGGCGCAGCGTGCGGCCGTCCTTGAGTACGTCGGCGGAGAGGGCGCCGTTGTACTCGTAGCCGTCCGGCAGCCGGAACGCCGAGGAGGGGATGGCCTCCTTGGCCTGGCCGGGCTCGGTCCACCGCAGGTGGAGGTTGGACCCGCCGTAGTGCTCGAAGTACTCGACCTTGATGTCGTAGGCCTTGCCGGCGGTCAACTCGACCGGCTGGGAGGTTTGTTCCTTGTCCCAGTCGTCGGTCCAGTGGTCGATGGCGAGCTTGCCGTCCACCCACAGCCGGAAGCCGTTGTCACCGGTGATCGAGAAGGTGGTGGGGCCGGTCTTCTCGGGGACCACCTTGCCGGTCCACCGGATGCTGACGTCGTCGGCCTGCCCGGTGGCGGACTGGAGCCGGGGCTCCAGGTTGTCGAAGTCGATGGCCGGGTCGAAGCCGGTGGCCTTCAGCTCGTGGAAGTCGAAGGCTCCGGGCGCTGACTGGGTGAAGTACTCACCCTTGAGGCCTTGGGGTTCGGCCGGGTCTCCGGCGGCCGACGCGGACGGGACCGCGGCGAGGCCGGTGACGCCGAGGGCCGTGGTGAGCAGTAACGCCAGCTGTCTGCCCAGGCGTCTGGTGCGCATGGTTCCTCCATTGCCGAGAACGGGGCAGCTCGTCACCGAGCTTGTACAACGTTGGAAGAAGGGGCCGTCGGAATGACAGCACAGCCTCATGAGGGGTGTCCAGGGTTCCGTCCGCGCAACGATCGGCCGCCACAGGTGGGATGAGACCGCGTCACAGGCTCCGGTGCGCGCCCGGCCGGGTGAGACACGAGTGCCGGCGGGTCCGCGGTATTGACATCGACGGTGAGCATGACAACGCTGTAAAGGCCGTTCCTGACAACGTTGTCTGCCCTCGTACGGAGGCTGCAAGTGATACGTGCCCCACGCGTTCGGCGCCTCGCCGGACCGCTCGTGACGGTGCTCTGCGCGGGCCTTCTGTGCGCCACGCCGCCCGCCACCGCGGCGCCGCAGGCCCCGCCCGGCGCGACCGAGGACCTCACCGGCCTGGTCAACCCGTTCATCGGCACCCGCAACGAGGGCAACACCTTCCCCGGCGCGGCCGTCCCGTTCGGCATGGTCCAGCTCTCGCCGGACACCGGGCACAGCACCGGCTACGACTGGGACGAGAAGAGCATCCGCGGCTTCTCCGCCGTGCACCTCTCCGGCGTCGGCTGCGGCCTGGGCGGCGATCTGCCCGTCATGCCCACGACCGGGGACATCACCAGCACCGACAACGCCACCTACGCCGCGCCCTTCGACCACGAGAAGGAGAGCGCGAGCCCCGGCTCGTACCGGGTCACGCTCGACGGCTACGGCGGGACCCGTGCCGAGCTGACCGCGACTCGGCACACCGGCAAGCAGCGCTACACCTTCCCCGCCACCGACAAGGCCAACGTCCTGCTGAACACCGGGCAGGCCCTGCACAAGGTGACCGACAGCAGCGTGCGAATCCTCGACGACCGCACCGTCGCCGCCGCCGTCACCGGCCGGGGCTTCTGCCAGGACACCGAGCCGTACACGGTGTACACCCTCACCCGCTTCGACCGGCCGTTCACGTCCGCCGGCACCTGGAGCGGCGACACGGTGTCGGCCGGCAGCCGGTCCTCCGAGGGCGGCGGCCGGCGCGGCGCGTACGTACGCTTCGACACCCGCGGCGGCGACCGGGACGTCGAGGCCACCACCGCGATCTCGTACGTCGACCAGCGGGGCGCGGCCCGCAACCTCGCCGCCGAGGGCCGCGGTTCATTCGGCGAGGCCCGTGCCGCGGCGCGCCGCGCCTGGCAGGAGCGGCTGGCCAAGGTGCGGGTGAGCGGTGGCAGCCAGGAGCAGCGGCGGGTCTTCTACTCCTCGCTCTACCGGGCGCTGCTGCACCCCAACACCGGCCAGGACGTGGACGGCCGCTACACCGGCTGGGACCGGAAGGTGCACCGCGCGAAGGGCCACACGTACTACCAGAACTGGTCGCTGTGGGACACCTACCGCACCCAGGCCCAGCTGCTCGCCCTGGTCGCGCCGCGCGAGTCCCGCGACATGGCGCTGTCGCTGCTGGACGTGGACAGGCAGGGCGGCTGGCTGCCCAAGTGGGGATACGGCACGGCCGAGACCAACATCATGACCGGCGATCCGGTCACCCCCTTCCTCACCAACGCCTACCGGCAGGGCCTGCTGAAGGGCCACGAGGAGGAGGCGTACCGGGCGCTGAAGAAGAACGCCGACGGGGTGCCGCCGGCCGACTCGCCCTACTCCGGGCGGATGGGCAACGCGGAGTACCTGAAGAACGGCTTCGTGCCGTACCAGCCGGACCACGCGAAGAAGCCCGGCGACTCCGACTTCGAGCACGGCGCCTCCGCCACCCTGGAGTACGCGCTCGCCGACGCCGCGCTGGCGGGAATGGCGAAGGACCTGGGGCACTCCGCCGACGCCGCGCGCTACGCGAAGCGCGCACAGCACTACCGCGACGTCTTCGACCCGGGCACCGGCTTCTTCCGCGCCCGTGACACCGCGGGGAAGTTCACCGGCCCCGCCGATCCGGCCAAGAGCGTGGGCTTCCACGAGGGCACGTCCTGGCAGTACATGTGGCTGGTGCCGCAGGACCTGCCGGGCATGATGTCGCTGATCGGCGGCCGCGACGCGACCGAGCGGCGCCTGGACTCCTTCTTCGCCTACGACCAGCTGCTGAAGGACCCGGCGAAGACCGCCCGCGAGGTGTGGGTCAACGGCCCGTACGACTACTACAACGCGGACAAGTACAACCCGCAGAACGAGCCCGACCTGATAGCGCCGTACACCTACCTGTCCACCGGCACGCCGTGGAAGACCACCGACGTGGTGCACGCGGCGCTCGGTCTCTTCACCGACGGGCCGGACGGCGTCACCGGCAACGACGACCTGGGCACCATGTCCTCCTGGATGGTGCTCTCGGCCATCGGCGTGTTCCCGGTCTTTCCCGGGACCGACACCTGGGGCCTGTCCACGCCGGTCTTCGACAAGGTGGAGCTGACCCTCGACCGGGCGTACTACCCGCGGGGCCGCTTCACCGTGACCGCCGCCGGGACGAGCGGCACCGACCGGTACGTGCAGTCGGTCTCGCTCGACGGCGCCGGCCTGTCCCGTACCTGGCTGACGACGGACGACATCCGCCGCGGCGGCACGCTGTCCTTCACGACCGGGCCCGAGCCGTCCGCGTGGGGCACGGGCGACGGCGACGCGCCGCAGCCCGCCACCCCCTCGCGGGCTCAGTGATCGGAGTAGCTGAAGTCCCCCACCGTCCAGGCACCCACGTCCTTGATGGCGACGCGGTACATGCCCCCCGTCTCGGGGATGCCGACACTGCCCTGCAGAATCCGCGCGAGGTGGAAGTGCAGGTGGGTGGGGGCCGCGTCACCGTCGGGCGGGGCCCCGTCGCGGCCGGCCGAAGCGTGGCCCTCCGCGCTGAAGAGGGCGGCGAAGGTGCCCAGCTGCTGCGACTCCTCCAGCACCTCGGCCACACGCTGTCGCCACACCTTTTCGGGAGCCAGCCGGCCGGTGACGACAGCACCTCGGACGACCACGGTGAGGGACATCTGGTTGCTCTGCTCCGACTCCACCCTGGCGGCGATGTCGACGAGCAGCTCATCGGGGATCGACATGTCCAAAGATCTTACTCGGCCCGTCCCCTTTCCGGCCCTGATCGGCTCGGACCGGCCGGCCGGTCCGAGCCGCCCCCTGAGACCGGCACCCGCCCGGCGCATCTTTTGCCACTTTGCTTCCGTTTGTTCGGCGGGAATGAGTGCACCCGTGCGGAGCCGCCGCCCGCCCTCCAGGTGGGTGGCGTGCGTGCGGCCGGTGCGCAGGACAGTGGGAAGAGGAGCGGTTGACGGTGTGGGAACGGATCGCCGCCGGGTGGCGATGGCCGCGGCGGGAGGTTGCCGCGGTCGGGCGTACGGTGCGCTTCGCGCTGCGCGCCTCGGGCCCGGAGCGCGACGCGATGGTCCAGGCGCTGAAGATGGCGGGGGCGGCGATCGCCGCATGGGCGCTGGCCGGGTGGTGGCTGAAGGCCCCGCTGGCGCTGATGGCGCCGTGGACGGCGCTCGCGCTGGTCGACGCGACGGTCTACCGCTCGCTGCGCTCCGGACTCCAGCAGATCTGCGTGATCGTCATCGGCGCCGTGTGGGCGTCCCTGGCCATGGCACTGGCCAACGGCTCCACCCTGGGCGCCATGATGATCGCGCTGCCGGTGCTGGCCCTGGTGGGCACCTACCGCCGCTTCGGCACGCAGGGCGTCTACGGGGCGACGACGGCGCTGTTCGTCATCACGTACGGCGCCTACTCGCTCAGCGAAGTGGGCCACCGGATGCTGGAGACCTGCATCGGCGCCGTCATCGGCATCACCGTGAACGCGTTCGTCTTCCCGCCCGTCCATCTGCGCAACGTCCGTGAGCAGTTGCAGCGCCTGCCGCGCGACAGTGCCGATCTGCTGCGCCACATGTCCGCGGAGCTGCGGGAGGACTGGGGCACGGCCGAGGCCGAGGAGTGGCGGGACCGGGCGCGGCGCCTCCAGCCGATCCTGCGCGAGCTGGCCGACGCCCGGCAGTGGACCGACGAGAGCCTGCGGCTCAACCCGGCCTGGAACCTCCGGCGGACCGGCCCGCATCCCCCGCCGGAGTCGGAGGACGCCCGCTGGCACGGCATCGCCGAGCACCTGTCGGTCATCACCCGGACCCTGGCCACGTCGGTGGACGAGGAGAGCCATTTCGCCCGCCCCACGCCCGCGTTCCTCGACCAGTACGCGGAGCTGGCCGAGCGGACGGCGGAGGCGTGCGCGGCCGAGGCCGACCTGTTCGACGAGGCCGGGGACACGCCGTCGGTACGGGAGCGGCAGCACCGGGCGGCGCGGGATGCCTGGCAGCTCTACAACGGCCTGGCGGACGCCTTCGGCGAGCAGACCGGGCCGTCCGCAGCCGCGATGGGTGAACTGCTGGTCGAGACCCGTCGGATACTGTCCTCGCTCCCCCTCCCCGAGGGCAGCGGCCCGCAGGAGCGGAAGCGGGGCCTGCGCCGCGGCCGACGCCCTGACCCGCCCGTCAGCGGCGTTGCGGAAGCCGGAGGGTGAACCAGATGGTCTTGCCGTCGTCCGTCGGGTGCGTGCCCCAGCTGTCGGCGAGGGTGTCGACGAGGAAGAGGCCCCGGCCGGACTCCTCGTCCGTGCCGGCGAGCCGGAGCCGGGGACGGCGGGAGCTGCGGTCGCTGACCTCCGCGGTGAGTTCGGAGCGGCTCATGCGCAGCCGCAGCAGGAGCGGCCCTTCCGCGTGCCGTATCGCATTGGTGAGGAGCTCGGAGACGAGCAGGCACGCCTCGTCGGCCGCCTCGGTGCGGCCCCACCGGCGCAGGGCCGAGGCGAGGAAGGCCCGGCCGTCGGAGACCGCGGAAGGGGTGGCGGGCAGCTCGGTGACGACGCTGGCCAGCGGGCCGGCCGGAAACCGCAGGAGCAGCAGTGTGGCATCGTCGTCGTCCGGCTTACCGCCCGGCAGCAGCGCGCCGAGGAGCCGGTCGGCGGCGGCCTCCAGGTCCTGCGCCGCGCTGAAGGCGGTGGCGAACTCCTCGCGCAGGGCGGATAGCCGGTCCTCGATGTCGCTGCCCGGGGTCTCGATCAGACCGTCGGTGTAGAGGGCGAGGACGGAGCCGGGCGGGACGGTGACGGCGGCCTGCTGGTGCGGAATGCCGCCGACGCCGAGCGGCACGCTGACCGGGGCCGGCAGCGTGCGCACACCCTCGCCGGGGGCGGCCAGCAGAACGGGGAGGTGTCCGGCCGAGCAGATCGTCAGCTGCCCGGCGTCCGGCCTGATGACCAGATAGCAGCAGGTGACGAGCTGGCCGGGGAGGTCGGCGACGACCGTGTCCAGTACCTGCATGAGCCGGTCCGGCGCCATGCCCGTTCTGGCCAGGGCGTTGGCGGCTGACCGCAGTTGCCCCATTACGGCGGCCGCCTCCAGCCCGCGGCCCATGACGTCGCCGATGAGCACGCCGACCTGCCCGGCGCCCAGCGGTACGAGGTCGAACCAGTCGCCGCCCACTCCGGCCCCCTGCGTCGCCGGGAGGTAGCGGCTCGCGGTGTCCAGTTCGGGCACTTCGGGCGGGGTGCCCATGAGGCTGTGCTGGAGGGTCAGGGCGATGTCGCGCTGCTGCTTGTAGAGCCTGGTGAGTTCTTCCTCGGTCCGCTTGCGGTCGCTGATGTCCCGGGCGACGGCGCAGGCGCCGCTGACCGTGCCGTCGGCGTCGCGGGTCGGCCAGATGGTCACGTCGACGTCCAGCAGACGGCCGCTCTTGGTGACCCGGATGGTCTCGAAGTGCTCGATCTTCTCGCCGCGGCGCAGCCGGTCCAGGATCCCGGCGATCTCGTCCTGGCGGTCCGGGGTGACGAGCAGGGACACGTGCCGGCCGATCACCTCCTCGACGGTGTAGCCGTACAGGCGCTGGGAGGCTGCGTTCCAGTAGGTGATGTGGCCGTCGGGGGTCTTGGCGAGGATGGCGTCGTGCGAGGACTCGACGAGGTCGGCGAGTTCGTTGATGCGTGCCTCGGCGGCCTTGCGTTCGCTGACGTCCCGGACGGTGGCGGAGATGAGCAGCCCGTTGGTGGTCTCCAGCGGGCTGAGGCTGATCTCGACGGGGAACCGGCTGCCGTCCTTGCGCAGCCCGTGCACCTCCATCCCGGCGCCCATGGCGCGGACTTCCTGCCGGTCCGCGTAGCCGCGCCGGTGCACGGAGTGCCGGGTGCGGAACTGCTCCGGTACGAGGGTCTCGACGGGCCGGCCCAGCAATTCCGCGCGCGCGTACCCGAAGAGCGTTTCGATCCGGGCGCTCACCAACTGGATGATGCCCTTGTCGTCCACTATGACCATCGCGTCCGGCGCCGCCTCCAGGAGCCCCCGGAAGAGTCCCTGCCCGCCCCCGGCGGCCCCCACCGTCCCACCCGGCATCATCCGCTCCTCGTCAAGGTGAGGCGTCCTGTTGCCTGCTCTCTCGGGATATCTCACATCGCAGCATCCCGGCCTCGGCGGGGGCGCGGCTTGTCGCTTCTTGACGCCTACTGACAGAGCGGCACTCACTTCGTCACGGCTAGATCCCCTCACCGGATCGGACGCGACACCGAAGCGGCGCCATATCGGAGCCGACACCGGGAACCGGGTACGGGGCCCGGCCCCGGACGTGTTCGTCCTACGCCGGGCCCAGGTCCGTTTTCCCGGATCTCGCGCTGCTGCTCTCCCGCGAAACCGGCCGACCTGACCACGCCCCGCGGGCCCTTCGACCCGCACGACGCCGGTACGCCCGAGGCGCTGCTGCTCGGCGCGGCCCCGGCCGACTGCCCGGAACGGGCCCGGAACGCCAGTCCGCTCGCCCATGTGCACGCCGGCGCCCCGCCCTTCCTCCTCGTGCACGGCGAGGCGGACGCCATGGTGTCGTGCACCCACAGCGAGGCCCTCGCGGACGCGCTGCGGGCCGCCGGCGCACCGGCCGAACTGCGGCGGGAACCGGATACGGACCACGGCTGGCACGGACTCGCCGACGACCGGGTCGCGGACCTCTTCACGTACTCGCTGCGCTTCGCCCGACGGCTCGTCATGCGCGAGCGCTGAGCGGAGCGATACGCGCAGCGGGGTCGCGCAGGACACGGGCGTCTTCGCGGAGGCGCCGGCGGGTGCCGACGGCTAGCGTGGGGACATGGCCACGTTGCTGTACTCCGCGAGCATGTCGCTGGACGGCTTCATCGCCGGGCCCGGCGGGGACATGTCCTGGCTGGTCCCGTTCCTCGGCCCGGATCCGGATGTGGAACGGCTGATCCCGCAGGTCGGCGCGCTGCTCATCGGCAATCGCACCTTCCGCGGCGACGATCCGAACAAGGGTACCGAGGCGGAGGGGAAGGCGTTCGGCGGGGGCTGGGAGGGGCCGCAGTTCGTCGTCACCCACCACCCGCCGCGCGAGGCGGTCCCGGACGTGACCTTCGTCGGCGATCTGCCCAGCGGCATCGCGGCGGCCAAGGAGGCGGCGGGCGAGAAGTACGTCAGCGTGCTCGGCGCCGACCTCGCCCGCCAGTGCCTGGCCGCGGGGGAACTCGACGAGATCCTGGTGTTCGTGCACCCCGTCCTGCTCGGCGACGGGGTGCGGTTCTTCGCGCAGCCGGGCGGCGCCGACGTCCGGCTGGAACGCCTGGAGGTGTCCGAGAGGCCGATGTCGACCAACCTCCGGCTGCGCGTCGTACGGTGACCGGCCCGGCCCGGCGGCCTCAGGCCTCCGGGTGCCCGCCGCGTACGTACACACCTGCCCGGGCCGCGGCCGCCGCGGCTCCGGCCGCCCGCGCCGCCGCCGCTTCGTCCAGCGGATCGCCGCTGGCCAGCACTCGGTAGTAGAGCGGCGCCGAGACCGCGCGGATCACCTCGTGCGGATCGGTGCCGGCGGGCACCTCGCCGCGCTCGGCGGCCTGCCGCACACAGGGGGCCCACTCCTCGATGCGGGTCGCGTAGAAGCGGTGCAGCGCCTCGGCCGCCTCCGCCTCACTGGTGGCCGCGGCGATCACCGCCTTGAACAGCGGGCCCTGGCGCGGGTCGGTGAGGGTGCGCCGGACCAGTTCCGCGTTGGCCGTGAGGTCGCCGAGCAGTGAACCGGTCTCCGTGCGCGGCAGGGACTGTTCGGCCATGTCCGCCAGCAGGTCGGTCACCAGGCCGACCGCACTCCCCCACCGCCGGTACACGGTGGTCCGGCCCACGTCGGCGCGGCGGGCGACCTCGGCGAGGTCCAGCCCCGCGAGGCCGCGCTCGGCCAGCAGGTCACCGGCCGCTTCCAATACGGCCGCCCGCACCCGGGCCGTCCGCCCGCCGGGCCGGACGGTGCCCGGCTGTTCGGCACCCGGCCGTTCCGTACCCGCACTCGCCATATCGGGACTCCCGTTCCATTAGCTTCCGATCCCTGTTACGGTAACGCTCACCTTAACGGAACGGTTGACCCATTAGGAACATGCGGGGTCACCTATGGGGAGGGACTCACCATGGAATACAGGCAGTTGGGCGCCTCCGGCCTCAACGTCCCGGCGCTGAGCTTCGGCACGGGCACCTTCGGCGGTCGCGGCCCGCTCTTCGGGGCGTGGGGGAACACCGACGCCACGGCCGCGCGCCGACTCGTGGACATCGCCCTGGACGCCGGGATCACCATGTTCGACACCGCCGACGTGTACTCCGGCGGCGCTTCGGAGGAGGTGCTCGGACATGCGGTCAAGGGCCGCCGGGACCGGGTCATCCTCTCGACCAAGGCCGGGCTCCCCATGGGCGACGGGCCGAACGACGCCGGCACCTCCCGGCCGCGGCTGATCCGGGCGACCGAGGACGCGCTGCGCCGCCTCGGCACCGACCACCTGGACCTCTTCCAGCTGCACGCGTTCGACGCGGGCACGCCCGTCGAGGAGGTCCTCGGCACCCTCGACCAGCTCGTACGGTCCGGGAAGATCCGCTACATCGGCGTCTCCAACTTCGCGGGCTGGCAGCTGATGAAGTCCCTCTCGACGGCCGAGAAGCACGGCTTCCCGCGGTACGTGGCGCACCAGGTCCACTACTCGCTCGTCGGCCGCGACTACGAGTGGGACCTGATGCCGCTCGGCATCGACCAGGGCGTCGGCGCGGTGGTCTGGAGCCCGCTCGGCTGGGGCCGGCTCACCGGCAAGGTGCGCCGCGGGCAGCCGCTGCCGGCCGGGAGCCGGCTGCACGAAACCGCCGACTACGGTCCGCCGGTCGAGGAGGAGCGCCTGTACCGGGTGGTCGACGCGCTCGACGACGTGGCGCGGGAGACGGGCCGGAGCGTCCCGCAGATCGCCCTGAACTGGCTGCTCCGGCGGCCGACCGTCGCCTCCGTGATCATCGGCGCGCGGAACGAGGAGCAACTCCGCCAGAACATCGGCGCCGTCGGCTGGGAACTGGCGCCGGAACAGGTGGCCCGGCTGGACGCGGCGAGTGCGCGGACCGCGCCGTACCCCCACTTTCCGTACGAGCGTCAGGAGGGCTTCGCACGGCTCAACCCGCCGCCGGCCGGCCTCACCCCGCCGTTCGCGGCCTGAGCCCCGGACGGCGGGACGGGCAGGGCAACGGCGTTGGCGACCGGCCGGTCACAGGGCCGCGGTGGAGTCCCCCGCGCGGTCCACCAGCCGCGCCAGCTCCAGCCGCGAGCGCACGCCCAGCACCGCGAAGACGTTCCGCAGGTGGTGGTCGACGGTCCGGGGGCTCACCGAGAGCCGGAGGGCGACCTCGCGGTTGGTGGCGCCCTCCGCCACACAGCGGGCGATCCGCAGCTGCTGCGGGGTGAGTTCCGCGAGCGGCCCCGCCCGCCCGGCGGCCGGTGGCTCCGTGCCGGCCGGCGCGTCCCCGGTGGCCCGCAGTTCGGCGCGGGTCTGCTCGGTCCAGGCACGGGCGCCGCACCCCTCGAAGGCGACGAGCGCGTCCCGCAGCAGTCCCCGGGCGGGGCCGGGACGGCGGCGCCGCCGGAGCCACTTGCCGTGCAGCAGCAGGGTCCGGGCGCGCTCGAAGTCGTTGACGGTGTCCTCGTGCCGGGCGCGGGCCTCCTCGTAGTACGCATCGGCCGCCGCCGGCCGGCCGCCACCGGCCCCCTCCAGCAGCGCACGGCAGCGCGCCAGTTGGGCGGGGGCAGCGGGGTCGGCGCCGAGGTCGGCCCAGACGGCGAACTCCGCCACGGCAGCACGCGCCGCGTCGGGCGCGCCCGCCTGCACCGCCGCCTCGGCGTAACAGGGCACTGCCAGCATGCGGACGGCGAAATGGCCCTGGCGCGGGCCCGGGCGCACCAGCGGGCCGAGCCGGGCCGCTGCCTCGTCGACGCGGCCGGCACCCAGGTCGGCCCGGGCGAGTGCCCAGCCGGTGAGGGTGGCGACCTGGACCAGGCCGTGCGGCGCCGCGACGGCGGTGGCCGCCGTCGCGTGGGTGGTGAGCGCGTCGGTGTCGCCCTCGACGGAGGCAACGAGGGCCAGGATCGCGTGCTGGTGGGCGGCGATGTTGCGCTGTCCGGTGCGGTGCGCGATCCGCAGCCCCTCTTCGGCGTGGACGCGGGCCCGTGGGTGCCTGCCGACCCGGAGTTCGCCATAGGCCAGGTGCTCCAGGGCCTGCGGTACGAGCGTGGTGCGGCCCAGCGCGCGGGCGGCCGCGAGGGCGCGGGCGTTGACCCGGCAGGCCGCCGCGAGGTCGCCGACGACCAGCGCGGCGACCCCGGCCCGCAGCAGTACCTCGGGGGCGTCGGCCTGCTCGGTGTGTGCGAGCAGCCGGCGGAGCGGCCCGACCCCCGCATCGAGCCGCCCGCTCAGCACGGCGGCCATACCGGTGCGGTAGTCGTCGGGGAGCCGCCCGCCCTGGGCGGGGTCCCTGGGCCGGGCGTCGGGTGCGTCCGCCGGGGAATCCGCCCCGCTCCGCTCACCACCCAGCGCCTCCACGTACGCCGCCGCGTCGCCCATGGCCCAGGCGGCCTCCGTGGCGGCGAGACGTGCGGTCAGGGCCGCTGCCGCGTCGTGGGGACCGAGCAGGGCGGCCGCGAGCAGAAGTTCCTCCCTGGCGTCGGCGACCGGGCCGTCCCGCAGGGACAGCAGTCCGTGGACCAGTTCGGCCCGGCCGCGTACCGGCAGGGCAGCGGGCAGCGCGCGCACCGGCACCAGCAGCTCGCGGGCGCGCGCCGGCCGGCCCGCGAGACGTGCGTGGTCGGCCGCCTCGGTCAGCCGGGCGGCGCGGTCGGTGCCGTCCTCGGTGATGCGCGCGGCGACGGCCAGCGCCACCGAGCGTTCCTCGTGCGAGAGGTACGGCTCGTCGGCCCGCGCGGCGGCGGCCAGCCGGCCGGCGAGTCCGGTGTCGGGTCCCTCGGCCGCCAGAGCGCGATGGACCAGGTGGGGCAGCCGGAGGCCGACGTCGTCCGTGCTCGCCGAGGCCAGGAGCGCGTGGGCGGCGCGGCGCCGGGCGAGCGGCACGGACTCGTACAGGGCGCGGCGCAACGGCGCGCTGCAGAAGTGGAGGCGCTCCCCCTCGGTACGCATCAGCCCGGCGGCCTCCGCCGGTTCCAGGGCCGGCGCGCCGAGCCCGGCGGCCGCCGCGGCCCGCAGGACGAGTGCCGCGTCGGCGCCTGGACCGTCGGGATGTGTTTCCTGCGCGGCGGCGGCCAGCAGCAGGATCCGGCGGGTGGCGGGAGGCAGCTCGGCGGGGCGTGCTCCGCAGGCGCGGAGGAACGTCGCGGGGTCGGCGAGGGGCCGGGGCAGTGGGGCGAGGCCGGTGAGCTGGGGCGGGGTGAGGCCGGCGGCGAGTTCGCCGAGCAGCCGGGGGTTGCCGTCGGCCGCGCGGGCCAGTTCCTCCCGGACGGCCGGGGCGGCACGGCCGTCGGTGAGGTCGCCGAGGAGCGCGGCCGCCGCGGGCCCGTCGAGGGGGCCGAGCCGGAGCCGGGGCAGTCCGGCGAGGGCAGGGTCGTGGGCGCGGTGTTCCGCGACCGACAGCAGCAGGCCGACGGGGTCCGGCGAGGTACGGAGGAGAGCGGCGCAACGGCCCAGTTCCGTACGGGACGGCGGGTCCCACAGGTGGACGTCGTCGACACACACCAGGAGGGGACGGCCGGCGGCCGCGGTGCGTAACAGCCGCAGCAGGGCGCTTCGTTCGCCTCCCTGTCCGGTTCCGGCGGCCGGGCGGGCGTGCGGCCACATGGCGGTGACCGCACGGAGGAGGGTGCGGATTCCGCCGTGCGGCCGTGCGCCGTCCGCGGCGGCGGCCCGCACGAGCAGGGCGCGGCCCGCCCGGAAATCCTGGACGGCGCGTTCGAGGAAGGCGGTACGGCCGAGGCCGGGGCCGGCCGCGCACACCAGAGCACCTCCCGTACCGTGCTCCAGGCCGCTCATGAAGGTGTGCGCGGTGGACAGTTCGGTGTCCCTGCCGCGGATCCGGAGAGGACAGTGCGCGGGCTGCGTTCCGGTCACGTCCGTCACGTTACTGGCGTGTAACCGGTCACGGAACCCCTCCGTCCGGCCGGCTCACCGGCCCCGTCGGTCGTTCCGCCCGCCTCCCGTCAGGAGGTGTGCGGGCAGTTGCCCCGGTACTCCTCGATCGTCAGGCTCGGCCGGGGCAGCGGGCAGAGGAACTGCTCGTAGCGGGTGTCGTTGTCGATGAACCGCTTGAGCCAGGAGATGCTGTACTTGGCGATCGTGGTGTTGGAGGTGTTCGGCGTGAAGTGCGTAGCGCCGTTCAGCTCCAGGTACGCCTTGTCGAGCGAGCCGGGCAGGCTCTCGTAGAACGGCTCGGAGTGGGACGCGACCGGGGCGATCGTGTCGCCGTCCGCGCCCACGACCAGGGTCGGAGTGGTGATCTCCGGCCAGGACTTGTCGAGGTTCCAGCCGGTCAGCGGGATCGCCGCCTGGAGGGACGGCCGGCTCTTGGCGGCCTCCAGCGTGCCGCCGCCGCCCATGGAGTGGCCCATGACGCCGAGCCGGCTGCTGTCGATCCGGGTGCGCACCGAGCTCTTCTCGGTCAGGTAGTCCAGTGCGGCGAGGAGTTGCCTTCCCCTGCTGTCGGGCTGGTCGAGCGTGGTGTTGGTGTCGATGGTGAACACCACGAAGCCCTGGGAGGCCAGCCGCGGGCCGAGCCAGGCGATGGACGACTGGTAGGCGGTGTAGCCGGGCGAGATCGCGATGGCACCGAAGGTGCCGTCGGCGGTGGAGGTCGGGTAGTAGATGGTGCCGCCGCCGAAGCCCGTGACGCTCAGGGAGGAGACGGTGGTCTGGGAGACGGCGTACGAGCCGCGGGAGGCCTCGATGCTGGACTCCGTGGGCGCGGGTCCCCGCTCGTACGGGTTGTCCGCGGCCCCCGCGGGCACCGCCTGGGCGGTGAGCAGGCCACCCGCGGCCAGGAGTCCGGCCAGGCCCCACCGCGTCAGGCGGGCTCTGAGCCGGCCGGGCCCCCGGCGCTCCGGAGCGCTGACGGACACACTGCTGTGCTGCTGCACGGCGAAGTTCCTCTCGGTCGCGGTCGATGACGGCTGCCACTCTCGTGCCGTGCGGCCCCCGGCACATCGGCAGAATCACCGGCCTTGGCCGGGTGTCCGCGCGCCCGGCAGCCGTCAGCGCAGCCGGCCCGCGCCCGCCCGGTGGCCGACGAGTCCGGGTACGGCACGCGGGTCGTCGACGCGGGTCCGCAGGGTGGGCGTCCAGCCCGCGCCGGACGCCAGCGGCTCATCGGGGAACTCCGCGTTGTGCAGGGCGATCAGGTCGGCCGGGCGGCCGTTGACGCGGTTGCCCACCGCGGTGACAGGCGCCTCCTTCCATTTCTTCAGGACGCGGCCGGCGCCGGTGCCGGCCGGGAGGGTGAAGGCGTTCTTCTCGGCGACGAGCCGGGACTCGATGCCGATGCCGAGGCTGTAGGCGTACGACGATTCCGGGCCCACCACGTAGTGGTTGTTGTACGTGTCGACCTTGCCGAAGCGGACGCGCGGCGCACGCTCGGTCACGTCGCGGAAGAGGTTGTGGTGCAGGGTGACGCGCAGCTTGCCGCGGTCGGTGGCGCCCGCGCTGTCACTGTTGCCGATCATCAGGGTCTTGTCGTGGTCGGCGAAGACGTTCCAGGACGCGGTGACCAGGTCGGCGCCCCGCACGATGTCCAGCTCGCCGTCGTGCCGCTGGTACACCTCGCCGTAGTACGACGGCAGTGAGCTGTCGGGGTGGGCGCCGTCGGTGAAGGTGTTGTGGTCCAGCCAGACGTGGGTGGAGCCGGTGACGACCACGCCGTCGTACTCGGAGTTCCAGGCGCCCGTCGCGCCGTCGGTGGGGTCCCACTGCGGGAAGCAGTCCAGCGGGCTCTCCACCGTGAGGTTGCGGACGACGACGTTGTCGGCGTTCTCGATCTGCAGGCTGCCACCGGTGATCCCGGCATGCGCGCCGACGCCGATGAGGGTGGTGTCCGACGGGACGTACGCCGTGATGGCGGCTGCTTGATTGCGTTGCGAGGCGGCACGCAGGTCCTCCTGGACGCCGCTGACGGGCCGGTCCCGGCCCCGGACGGCGGGGTCGTAGTCGGCGAGGTAGCGGGCGAAGTCGTAGCCGTCGGCCGCGAAGGAGCCACAGCCACCGGAGGTGGCGTTCAGGGTGCCCCTGACCCTGACGATGCGCGGGACGCCGGGGTCGTCGGCAAGCGCCGCCCGCAGTCCGTCCCAGGTCGTGACGGTGTAGGTGTGCGCCGCACCGGCCCGGGCCCCGCCCGTCGTACCACCGGCGGCGGACGCCCAGCCGTCGCCCGGCGGCAGGATGTCGAGGCCGAGCAGAGCGTCCCGGCCGAGCGGGACATGCGAGCCGGGCGGGGCGGCATGGGCCGGGGCGGTGGCGGCCGGGGCCGCGGCGAACGCGAACGCGAGCGGGAGTCCCGCGAGGGCCGCGGCCGGCCGGCGGCGGGTGAGCATCACTTTTCCTGCTGCTTCCACTCGGCCTGGGCCACGTTGAACTGGTCGGCGAGCGCGTCCAGGAACGCCTTGGGCGTGGTCTTGCCGAGCAGCACTTTCTGGAAGGCGGGTTCGTTGTCCGCCTTGGAGATGGTGTTCCAGTCGGGGAGGTGGTACGGCAGATCGACGATCTTCGTCCGGTCGCTGTTCAGCGCCTCGGCACCGAGCTTGGTGGTCTCGGACCTCTGCACCCAGTCGTCCTCGGCGGCTTCGAGATTGGCCGGGACGGTGCCGGCCGACTCGCTCCACTTGCTGCTGGACTCGTGCGAGGCGGCGAACTCGATGAACTTCCAGGCGGCGGCCTTGTTCTTGCCTGACTTGAAGAGGCCGAGCCCGTCGACCGGGTTGGACACCATCACCCGGGTGCCGTCGTCCAGCGTGGGGTTCGGTATGCCCCGGAACTTCTTCGTGCCGAGCGCCTTCACATGGTCCTGGTAGGAGCCCATGTTGTGGTTGAGCATGCCGATCTCGCCACTGTCCCACTGCGCGACCATCTTGGTGAAGTCGTTGTTGATGTCGGCCGCCGGGGTGTTCTTCTTGTAGAGCGCGACGTATTTCTCCAGCGCCGCGACGTTCTTGGGGGCGTTGACGGTGGTGTGGAGCCCGTCCGCCTTCCAGAAGCCGGTGATGCCGGACTGGCCGTACATGGCGTCCAGCGCCTGCGCGATGGAGCCGGCGCCGCCGCGGATGGTGTAGCCGAACTTGTTGGCGCCCTTGTCGGTGAGTTTCTTGGCGGCCTCGTAGAACGCCGACCAGGTGGTGGGCGCGGACAGACCGGCGGCCTTGAACAGGTCGGTGCGGTAGTAGAGCACGCCGTTGGTGGCGTGCATGGGGACGGTGTAGAGCTGCCTGCCGCCCGCGGCCGAGCGGACGCTCTTCACCATGCGCGTGTTGAGCTTGCCGTCCAGCGCGCTGTCCTTCAGGCGCCCGTCGAGCGGTTCCAGCGCGCCCTGGGCGCTGATGCCCGCGAGCATGGCCGCGCCGATGCCGCCGACATCGGGCAGGCCGCCGCCCTGGATGGCGGTGTCGTACTTGGACTGCGCCTCGGTCGCGGCGACCCCGACGTAGTCGACCTTGATGTCGGGGTGCGCCTGCTCGAAGTCCTTGATGATCTCCTTCCACACATCGGTACGGACCCCGCCGTTGTTGTCCCAGAACGTGATCGTGCCCTTGCCGGAGCCCTCAGCGCCGGACTCGCCCGCGACACCGCTGCCGTCGTCGCCGCAGGCGGTGGCGGTCAGCGCGAGAACCGCCGTCAGGGCGAGCGCGGCGGTCGCGCGGGAGCGTTGGCGGATGGTGTGGGTCATGGTCAGCTCTTCTCTGCTCGCGTAGGGGAATGGCCCGGAGGGACGATGCGGAAGTGTGTGAAGAGCGCGGTGCCGGCGGGGTCCGCGCCGGTACCGACCGGGTCGGCGGGCGTGGTGGCGAACAGCCCGAGCAGGGCGCCGACCCATCGCCAGGGCAGGGCGGCGAAGACCTGCCCGTACGGGATCCAACCGGCTCCGGTGTCGGCGGCGAAGCGGCAGCGGGCTTCCGGGCCGATGGTGATCCGTAGCCGAGCCCGCCCGTCGGGTGCGGGCGCGGAGTGCGCTGCGTCCCGCTCCGCCTCGGCGACGGACTCGGCGAACCGGTGGACGAGCCGCACCGCCCCGTCCGTACCGCGCTCCAGCCCGATCCAGCTGAACGCGTCACCGAGCACCGCGAGCCCGGCCTTGGCGCCCTGCTCCCCGCTCTCCAGGCGCAGTGCGACCTCCACCGTGACCGGGCGCGCGGGCAGCCGTTGCGTGAGGACGTGCGGCAGGCGGCGCAGGTCGTGCGCGTCGGCGGCGCGGACGCAGGTGAGCCGCAGTCCGTCGCCGGAGTGACGTGGTGCCCAGCCGTCCTCGGGGTTGGCGGCCCACTGCCACTGGCGGCCGAACCGGCCGCCGGGGAAGTCGTCATCGGTGGCCGGAGCGGCGGGCCGTTGCGGCGGCAGCAGCGGTTTGCGGTGGTCGCGTACCGGGGCGCCGTCCGCCCCCATGACCGGCCACCCTCCCCCACTCTCGGCTGCGCTCGAGCGGGAGGTGCCCCCATCGTCCCACCGCATCGGCTGGAGGTGTACGAGGCGCCCGTACGCCCCCTTCTCCTGGAAGTGCACGAACCAGTCCTCGCCCGCCGGGGTGCGTACCCAGCCGCCCTGGTGCGGGCCGTTGACGTCGGTGTCGCCCTGGGCGAGGACGACGCGCTCCTCGTACGGGCCGAAGAAGCCGCGCGAGCGGAAGGCGCCCTGCCAGCCGGTCGCCACGCTCCCGGCGGGCGCGAGGATCCAGAACCAGCCGTCGTGCCGGTAGAGCTTGGGGCCTTCGAGGGTGAACCAGCCGGGGATGCGGTCGGCGTCGACGATGGTGGTGCCCTCGTCGAGCACGCCGGTGGCCTCGGGGTGCATACGGTGGCCGGTGAGCCGGTTCTTGATGCCGGAGCGGGACCGGGCCCAGGCGTGTACGAGGTAGGCCTCGCCGGTCTCCTCGTCCCACAGCGGGCACGGGTCGATCAGCCCCTTGCCCGCCTTGAGGAGGTGCGGTCGGCTCCAGGGGCCCCGTACGTCCTCGGCGTTGACCTGGAAGATACCGTGGTCCGGGTCGCCCCAGAAGATCCAGAAGCGGCCGTCGTGGTGCCGGATGGCGGGCGCCCACACCCCGCAGTCGTGGCGCGGCACGGTGAACGCCTCGGCCGGTTCCAGCCGCTCCAGGGCGTGTCCGATCAACGTCCAGTTGACCAGGTCGCGGGAGTGCAGGAGGGGCAGGCCCGGGACGCGGCCGAAGCTGGAGGCGGTGAGGTAGTGGTCGTCGCCGACGCGTACGACGTCGGGGTCGGACCAGTCGGCGGCGAGGACGGGGTTGCGGTAGGTGCCGTCGCCGCGGTCGGCGGAGAGCCAGGCGGCGTGCCGGTCGGCGGGGGTCATGCCGTCACCGCCTTCCGTGCCAGGCCGGCGGCCTCCTCGCGGGTGGGACGCCCGTCGGCGACCACCGTGACGATGCGGCGGACGACGGTCTCGCCCGAGGCGACGGGTAAGCGCTCGGCGTGCGCGAGCGAGGAGCCCACTCCGGGGTAGTCGGCGGCGCGGACGAACCACGGGTCGTTGCGGGTCGGTTCGGTGGCACCGGCGAAGACCAGGGTCCAGCCCGCGCCGCCGAGCGCGAGCCAGTCAGCGGGGCGTCCGTGCACCGCGGCCTCGCCCTCGGCGTCGGCGGTGAACACCTCGGGCACGTCGGCCTCCTTGGGAGCGCGCCAGAAGAAGCCGCCGTACGCGGCACCGGCGCGGCCGTTGGTCGCGGGGCTGCCGAGGGACAGCGTTCCGGCGGTGGTGTTGGTGAGCGAGAAGGTGAAGTCCAGCGCCCAGGCGGTGTCGGTCAGCGCGGTGGCCGCAACGGTGCGCCGCTCGCGCAGCAGCTCGTCCTCCCCCACGCTCCAGCTCAGCTCCTGCACGAAGCCGTCGGGGTCGCACAGGTTGAAGGCGGTGTGGCGCTGCACGCCGTGGTTGTCCAGCTCGGCCGGGCCGCGGTCGCGTACGTAGGTCCGGCCGCCCCAGAAGTTGTGGCCCGCCACGTCGGGGACGGCGATGCCCACGCCGAGGTGGTGCGGGTGGTCGGCGGGCATCAGCTCGGTGACGGGGGTGCCGCGCAGGGTGGTCACGGGATGCAGGTACGGGCGCGGTGCGAGCCGGGCGTCGAGCGCCGGCCGGTAGGCGTACCGGGCGACGGGGCGTCCGGCGCAGCACAGGGCGAGGGTGGGGGTCGTGCGGGGCGCGGTCATCCGGAGCGCACCTCCTGCGGGAGCGCCCAGGGGGCGCCGAGTTCGGAGTAGAGGGAGAGGGTGTCGGCACTGGCGGCCACCAGGCCGTCGATGCCGGGGACGACGCGGCGCAGGGTGCTGCCGTCGGCCGTCGTTCCGGGCGCTGTGTGCCAGGCGTCCGGGGGCAGCGGCGCCGGGTCCGGGGCGCACCGCACCGCTTCGAGGACGCGCATGAAGGCGCCGGTGGCGGCGGGCGGTACCAGCAGCGGTGTGCCGTCGGTGAGGTGGGCGAGGAGGTTGTCCAGCAGGTCGGTGCGGCCGTAGGTGGTCTCCTCGGGGGCGTGTCCGGCGCGCTGGAGCAGAACGCGGTCCTGCTTGTACCAGAAGGTGAGGCGGCCACGGGTGCCGTGCGCCACGACGTACGGCTCGGCTGCCGTGTCCGCGCACAGGGTGGCGGCGACGGTGACGCGGCTGCCGTGTGCGGTGGTGACGCGGACGCAGGAGGTGTCGTCGGATTCGATGGCGTGGGCGCGGAAGAGTTCGGTCTCGATGTGCGTGACGTCCTCGGCGGCGGTGCTGCCGTCCAGTGCGAGGGCGGTGGCGACGGCGTGTGCGAGGGGGTTGGTGAGGACCCCGTCCAGCACGTCGGTGCCGTCGAGTCTGCGGTGGCCGGCCCAGGGGGCGCGGCGGAAGTACGCCTCGTCGCGTACCCAGGCGCCGGCGGCGCCGATGCCGGCCGGTTCGCCGATCACGCCGTCGGCCAGCAGGCGGCGGACGGCCGGTAGGGCGTGCGAGCCGAGCGACTGGAAGCCGATGCTGCAGGCGACGCCGGCCGATTCCACGCCGTCCGCGAGCCGCCGGAACTCGGCGTACGAAGGTGCGGGCGGCTTCTCGACGAGCATGTGGACGCCGTGCCGGGCCGCGGCCAGTGCCAGATCGGCGTGGGTGGGGATGGGCGTGCAGAGGACGGCGACGCGGGCGCCGGTGGCGGTGATCAGCGTCTCGAAGTCGTCGGACTGCGCGACGGTCCCGAAGCCGTCGAGTTCGGCGGCGGTGAGCGGGGTCAGGTCGCAGACGCCGGCGAGGCGGACCATGCCCTGTGCGGCCAGCCGGCGGATGTTGGCGAGATGCCAGTGGCCGTGGCCACGTGCGCCCACGAGGACGACCGGCAGCGGTTCTTCCGTACCGGCGTGGCTCATCCCTTCACCGCCCCCGCGCTGAAGCCGGTGATCAGCCACTTCTGGATGTACGCGAAGACGATCACCACGGGGACGGCCGCGATGACGCCGCCGGCGGCGAGCGCGCCGAGGTCGACGCTGTCCGCGCCCATCAGGGTGTTCAGGCCGACGGGGATGGTCTGCTTCTCCTGGTTGCTGAGGAACATCAGCGCGAAGAGGAAGTGGTTCCAGGCGTGTACGAAGGCGAAGGAGCCCACGGCGACCAGGCCGGGCCGCAGCAGGGGCAGGACGACGACGCGGAAGGCCCGCATCCGGCCGCAGCCGTCGACCCAGGCGGCCTCCTCCAGCGCGTACGGCACGTTCTTGATGAAGCCGCTGATCAGGATCATGGACAGCGGGAGCTGGAAGACGGTCTCCGCGAGGATGACACTGCCCAGCGAGTTGATCATCCGCAGCTCGGCGAAGATCTGGAACAGCGGTACCAGCAGCAGCGCCCCGGGCACGAACTGGGAGCACAGCAGGGCCAGCATGAAGCCCTTCTTGACGCGGAAGTCGAAGCGGGCGAGCGCATAGCCGCCGGCCAGCGCGACGAGCGTGGTGAGCACCAGGGTGGCGATGCCGATGAGCACGCTGTTCTGGAAGTACGTCGCGAAGCTGCGCTCGGTCCACACCTTCGCGAAGTGCTCGAAGGTGACCGGCCAGGGCACCAGGGAGGTGGAGCCGGCCGGGCGGAGCGCGAAGAGCAGGATCCAGTAGAAGGGGACGAGCGTGAAGAGGAGGTAAAGGGCGAGCGGCAGATGGATCTGCCAGCGGGGCGCCTGGTCCCAGGCCCGCTTCCGGCCGCTCCGGCGCGGTGCGAGGTGCAGCGTGGTCACTTGTCGCCACCTCCGAATTTGCTGAGCCGCAGGTAGACGAGCGAGCAGAAGAGCAGGATCACGAACGCGACGGTGGTCAGCGCGGACGCGTAGCCGAAGTTGTGCGCGTCGACGGAGGTGTTGGCGATGTAGAGCGGCAAGGTGGTGGTCTCCCCCGCCGGTCCGCCGCCGGTCAGTGTGTAGAGCAGGTCGACGTTGTTGAACTCCCACACCGCGCGCAGCAGCGTGGAGAGGATGATGGCGTCCTTCAGGTGCGGCAGCGTGATGTGGAAGAACTGCCGGAACCGGCTCGCGCCGTCCACCTCGGCCGCCTCGTAGAGGTCCTTCGGGACTGACTGGAGGTCGGCGAGGATGAGGATGGCGAAGAAGGGCACCCCGCGCCAGAGGTCGGCGACGACGACGGCAGGGAAGACGGTGGCGGTGTCGGAGAGCCAGGAGGTGCCGTACTCCCCGATGCCGGCGTCGGCGAGGTAACGGCTGATGCCGGTCTGGGAGTTGTAGAGCAGTACCCAGATCGCTGAGGTGAGGACGCCGGAGACGGCCCAGGGCGAGAAGACCAGCGCGCGGGCCAGCGCCCGGCCGGCGAAGGTCTGGTTGACGATCAGGGCGAGGGCCAGTCCGAGGAGCAGCTGGAGCCCGACCTCGACGACGACCCACTTGAGGCTGAAGGTCAGGGTGCCCCAGAAGAGCGGGTCGCCGCTGAAGATCTCGGTGAAGTTGTCCAGCCCGGCGAAGCCGTTCCGCCACGGCTTGGTGGGGTTGGCGTGCTGGAGGGCCGTCCAGAAGACGCTGAGCACCGGGTAGGCGATGAAGCCCAGCATCAGCACCGCTGCGGGCGCGATGAGCAGGTACGGCAGCCGGCGGGGGTGCGTACCGGTGCCGCGGCGGGGGCGCTTGGGCGGCGGGGGCGTCCCGTGACGGCTTCTGGGCGGTGACTCGGCCACGGCTGCGGCTTGGGCCATGACGCTTCTCCGTTCTGGCTAACCGGGAAGGAGGACGATGTTCGAGATATCGGCCATTACGGTGCGCCGATCGAATGGTGCGAAGCGGGCGGTGCGGGACGGCTCAGCCCGCGTACGGGTCGGGCACCGTGCCGGGGCGGGCCAGGAAGGCGAAGTCGCAGCCGGTGTCGGCCTGGGTGATCTGCTCGGCGTAGAGCGCGCCGTATCCGCGCGTGTACCGCTCCGCCGGGGGCGTCCACGCGGCCCGGCGCTCCGCCAGCTCCTCGTCGGACGCCTCCAGGCGCAGGGTGCGCGCGGCGACGTCGAGGGTGATGAGGTCACCGCTGCGGACGAGGGCGAGCGGACCGCCCACATAGGACTCGGGGGCGACGTGGAGCACGCAGGCGCCGTAACTGGTGCCGCTCATCCGGGCGTCGGAGATCCGCACCATGTCCCGCACGCCCTGCTTCAGGAGATGGTCGGGGATCGGCAGCATGCCGTACTCGGGCATGCCGGGGCCGCCCTTGGGCCCGGCGTTGCGCAGCACGAGCACATGGTCGGCGGTGATGCCGAGCGCCGGGTCGTTGATGGTGCGCTGCATCGCCCGGTAGTCGTCGAAGACGACGGCGGGTCCGGTGTGCCGGAGCAGCTGCGGTTCGGCGGCGATGTGCTTGATGACCGCGCCGTCGGGGCAGAGGTTGCCGCGCAGTACCGCGACGCCGCCCTCGGCCGCGACCGGATTCTCCCGGGTGCGGATGACGTCATCGTTATGGACCAGGGCGCCGGCCAGCTGTTCCCGCAGCGTCGGGTGGGCAACGGTGGGCCGGTCCAGGTGGAGCAGGTCGGTGATCCGGGCGAGGAAGCCGGGCAGCCCGCCCGCGAAGTGGAAGTCCTCCATGAGGTACGGGCCGCCGCCGGGGCGGACGTTGGCCAGCACCGGCACCTTGCGGGCGATCCGGTCGAAGTCGTCCAGGGTCAGCCGCACCCCGGCGCGTCCGGCCATCGCGATCAGGTGGATCACCGCGTTGGTCGAGCCGCCGAGGCCGAGGACGGTGGTGACGGCGTCCTCGAAGGCCTCCGCGGTGAGGAGATGCGACAGCCGTACGTCCCGGCGGACGAGGTCGACGATGCGGATGCCGGACGCGGCGGCCATCCGGTCGTGTCCGGAGTCGACGGCCGGTATGGAGGAGGCGCCGGGCACGGTGACGCCCAGGGCCTCGGCCGCGGCTGTCAGGGTGGAGGCGGTTCCCATCGTCATGCAGTGGCCGGGCGAGCGCGCCAGGCCGCTCTCCAGTTCGGCCAGCTCGCAGTCGCCGATGAGGCCCGCGCGCTTGTCGTCCCAGTACTTCCACATGTCGGTGCCGGAGCCGAGCGTCTCACCGCGCCAGTGCCCGGGGAGCATCGGCCCGGCGGGCACGAAGACGGTGGGCAGGTCGACGCTGGCGGCGCCCATCAGCAGCGCGGGCGTGGACTTGTCGCAGCCGCCGAGCAGCACCGCGCCGTCGACCGGGTAGGAGCGCAGCAGCTCCTCGGTCTCCATCGCGAGCATGTTGCGGTAGAGCATCGGGGTCGGCTTCTGGAAGGTCTCGCTCAGCGTGGCGACCGGGAACTCCAGCGGGAAGCCGCCGGCCTGCCACACGCCGCGCTTGACGGCCTGCGCGCGGTCCCGCAGGTGCTGATGGCAGGGGTTGATGTCGGACCAGGTGTTGAGGATCGCGACGACGGGCTTACCGAGGTGCTCCTCGGGCAGGTAGCCGAGCTGCCGGGTGCGGGCGCGGTGGCTGAAGGAGCGCAAGCCCTGCGTGCCGTACCACTGGTGACTCCGGTACTCCTCCGGGCGTCTCATACCGACCACCCGGCCGCCAGCGCCGCGACCTCGGCGCGCTGTTCCTCCGGCAGTGGCTTGCTCGGCGGGCGGACGTCGCGGCGGCACAGGCCGAGCGAGGCCAGCGCCTCTTTGACCACGGTCACGTTGTTGGCGGAGCCGTTCGCGCCGCGCAGCTCCTCGAAGCGGCGGATCTGCTCCCAGACCTTCATCGCGGCCGGGTAGTCGCCCGCCCTGAGCGCTTCGAGCATGTGCAGCGACACGGCCGGTGCGACGTTCACGAGCCCGGAGGTGAAGCCGGTGGCACCGGCGGAGAAGTACGAGGGGGCGTACGGCTCGGCGAGGCCGGCGATCCACACGAAGCGTTCGAGGCCGGCGTCCCGCGCGAAGGCGGCGAAGTGTGCCGCGTCCGGTACGGCGTACTTCACTCCGATGACGTTGGGGCAGGCGTCGGCGAGTTCGGCGAGCCGTAAGCCGCTCATGGCCTGGTTGCGCAGGTAAGGGACGACGCCCACCTCGGGCACGGCCTCGGCGATCGCCCGGTGGTAGTCGACCCAGCCGCCCTCCGAGACGTACGGGTGGACCGGCTGATGCACCATCACCAGCTGCGCGCCGACGTCGCGGGCATGGCGCGCGGCGGCCACCGCCGTCGGCACGTCGTGGCCGATGCCGACCAGGACGGTGGCACGGCCGTCGGCCTCCTCGACGGTCAGCTCGGTGACGGCGCGCCGCTCGTCGGGGGTGAGGGCGTAGAACTCGCCGGTGTTGCCGTTCGGGGTCAGGGTCCGTACGCCGCCGTCGAGCAGCCGGCGCAGCAGGGCTCGGTGCGCTTCGGTGTCGAGGGCGCCGTCCGCCGTGAACGGGGTGACCGGGATGGCCACGACATCGGCGAGTGCCGCCCGGTGGGTCTCGTACGCGGCCGCTGTCATTCCAGGGTCCCTCCTCCGGTGGGGGCCTCGTCCGTGGCGGGGAAGGCCCGCTCGACGAAGGAGGCGATGTGGGTGTGGACCGCGCGGGCCGCGCCGTCGGCGTCGCCGGCCGCGGCCAGCCGGAGGATCTTCTCGTGCTCGGCGGCCTCCCGCTCCCAGGACGGCACGGCCGCCCAGGCGACGGTGGAGACGAGGGCCGCCTGGTCGCGGACCTCGTCGAGCATCCGGGTCAGCAGTGGGTTGCCGCACGGCAGGTAGAGCGCGCGGTGGAAGTCACGGTTGGCGAGCGACCGGTCGGCGGGGTCGGCCGCCTCGGCCGCCCGGGCCAGCGCCGTACGGGCGGCCTCGACGGAGGCGGCGCCGCGCACGGTGCGGCGGACCGCTTCCGGTTCCAGCAGCAGCCGCACGTCGTAGACCTCGCGTGCCATGGCCGCGTCGACCGTCCGGACGGTGACGCCCTTGTACTGGCTCATGACGACGAGCCCGGTGCCGGCGAGGGTCTTCAGCGCCTCACGCACCGGGGTCTTGGACACCCCGTACTGGGCGGCGAGTTCGGTCTCCACCAGCGACTGGCCGGGGCTCAACTGCCCGGTGAGGATGCGGTGTTTGACCGCCTCCAGCACATACTGCGTGCGGGAGGGGATCGGGGCGGGGGCGAAAGTCATGGGCGGCCGCTCTCAGCTCTCATATCTCGCGCATCACGTCTCGTATATGACGTATGAAGTACGACGCGATGAAGCTAGAGCGCCCCGGAGGGCTCGTCAACGCTTCTGACAGAGAACGGGGAAAGAGCGGCCGCCCGCGGCCTACTGGCCCTGGACCAGGGTCAGTTGTACGAGATGTCGGACGTCGAGTAGCGGCAGTAGGTGCCGTCCGGGCCGCTGCCCGTCTCGACCGGCTCCTTGCCGGTGTTGTTGCCGGTGTAGCGCACGCACGGCTTGATCTTCTTGCTGCTGTCGCCGTGGATGCGCACGCTCTTCAGCGTCGCGGTGTCCCCGTAATTGGTGTTGATCCCAACGAGGGACTTGCCCGGCGCGGTCACGTCCACGTCGCTGACGCTGATGGTGCGCTTGTACTGGGTCGAGCAGTTGCCGCAGCTGCGCACCAGCTTGCCGAAGTCGGAGACCTGGAAGCCGCTGATGCTCAGCTTGCCCGCGCCGTTGAACTGGAAGACCTTGTCGTCGGCCTTCTTCGCGCCGCCGCCGGTGACGGTGTACGTCGCGCCGGAGGAGGTGCCCTTGAAGGAGGCGGCGTCCTCGCCGACGTCCTCCCACCACACGTTCTGCAGGGTGCAGCTGCCGGAGCAGTGGATGCCGTCGGCGGCCGGCGAGCCGATGACGACGTTCTTGAGCACCGCTCCGTCCTTCAGCTTGAAGATCGGGTCCTGGCCCTCCTCCTGGCCGTCACCGCCGAGGTCGCCGCTGCCGTAGAACCGCTTGAGGCCGCCGTCGTAGGTGCCGGACACCTCGATGGTCCTGCTCACCGCCTGGCTGCCGTTGGGCGTCGGCCAGGCGGCGGCGTTCGCCGTGCCGGTCAGCGACGTGGCGAGGAGGGCGGCGCCGGTCAGCCCGGCCGCGGTGATGCCACCGAGCACCGCCTTCCGGCGGGCGATCGTCCTGCGGTGGCGGCCGGCGGGCCGCCGTGCTGCTGATGTCATGTCCAATGCCCTTCGATGGGGGGGTGACTTCGATGGGGGGTGAGACCCACGTCGTGCTGTCGCCACCGAAGGCGGAAGGGGTTGCCGCGACTCCGGACTTTTTTCCTCAGCCGCGGTGGGGGGGGGCGGGGCCCCGCCCCCCCCCCCCGGCCCCCCCCGCCCCCCCCGGGGGGGCGGGGGCGGCCGCCCCCCCGGGCCCGCCCGCCGCCCCCAGGGCGGGACGACCCCCCCCCCCAAAGGGGGCCCC